>PEAM01000019.1 GCA_002753565.1 Magnetococcales bacterium
TCAAAGTCAAAGGCTTAGCTCCTTGGGTGCTGCCCAAACCCGCTGGGAAGGTATTCATGCCTTCCCAGACCCATCCACCATAGTTTGTACAAATTTGGTTTGGAATCTCCATAGCTGTTCTTGAATCTTTTAGATTTGAAGCCTGATTTAGGAGGAGGCTTTTGAGACACGTTCGATTAAAGCCTGCTTGACCTGCTCGACGACACTTGACCAGTTATCCTGTTTTTGTTGGCGAAAGAGGGTGGTGGATGGGTACCAGGGGCTGTCGGTTCTTTTTTGCAGCCATCGCCACTCAGAAGCGGTGTGGAGTATGACCCAACAAGGAGTTTGGATGGCTCCGGCCAGGTGAACGACAGCCGTATCGGTGGAGATGAGAAGATCCAGGTTACAGAGGCAGGCGGTGGTTTGGGCGAAATCGGTGAGTACAGGGTCCAGGTCGACAACAACCTGTTCATGTTGGGTGTGATAAAGCTCTCCTGCTGGCTTTCCTTTCTGAATACTGAAAAATCTGACACCGGGTACTTGGGTGATGGGTAGAAAATCTTTAAACGTACAGGCTCTGCCCTTGTTGGCTGTCGCATTGGGGTTGCCAGACCAACAGATCCCCACTTTGAGTTCGGGCCCTTTTTCACGATCTAACCGTAGTCTCCATTCGGTAGCCAAGCTAGGTTTGGGCTTTAAATAGGGGACATTTTGCGGGATGGTTGCCAAAGAGGTTGTAAAGAGACCCGGCAGGCTCATGAGGGGTAGATGATACTCGTAGGTAAAGTTGGGGGCTGTCTCATCTCCCTCTTCACGAATGACAACTCGATCGGCAATATTTGAATCCTTGAAGAGTTGTGCTAACTCTGGCTTGCACTCCAAAATCACATAAGCGCCACTCTCTCGTACCCAGGGGATGTATCGAGCACACATGATGGCATCACCAAACCCCTGCTCTGTATAGAGATAAAGACGCTTCCCCCCCTCCATCTCCTCCCCTTGCCATCGAGGGGCAGGGCATATTCTTGGGCTATGATCAGGAAGCTTCCATCGCCATTCATACTCTTTCCATCCCTCTTCAAACTGCTCGGTCATGAGTAGAGAGAAGGCTCTGGCCATGTGGGCTGTTGCGGAGTTTGGATTACCTTCAATGGCTTTTTCCAGATGGTTGAGGGCCATTGTATGGTCTCCATAATTTTGGGCGATGACACCGACATTATAGTGGGCTGTGGGATTGTCTGGTTCACGTTCCAGCGCTTCGACATAATGGGTTAAAGCCTGGCTTGGTTCGCCTTTACCATAGCAGATATTGCCCAGATTGATGTGGGCCATGGCCATGGTGGGATCTATTTTAAGCACCTGGGCCAAACGGATTTCTGCATCCTTTATACGCCCACAACTTTGCAGCACCGTTGAAAGGTGAAAGAGAACATGGGGCTGTTGGGGTTTTTCATTGAGAGATTTTTCAATAAGTTGAATAGCCAAGGGGGTGTTGTTGGACTTGTGAGCCACCATACCAAGAATAAACAGAGCATCGGGATGGTTGGGTTCTCGTGTAAAAACCGTACTGGCCAATTTTCCGGCAGCCAGATAGTTTCCATCGCTAAAATGGGAATTGGCTTGCACAATAAGCTGTTCGTTGGTTTGGGTCTGAGTCATTTAACGGGCCATTTCCTGAGCTGTTCAGCCATCTGCGCAATGGGTTCTTTCCACTGGTTGGGCTGTGATTGGCGGAATAATCGCGCTTGGGGATACCAGGGGGTATTGTCTTGATCCAAGCCCCACCGCCAGTCGGGAGAAAAAGGGAGCAGGACCCAGGTATGACAGCCTAAAGCCCCTGCTAAATGCGCGGTTGCCGTATCGATGGAGATGATGAGGTCGAGGTTTGCCATAATGGCAGCGGTATCGGCAAAGTCGTTGATCTCTGAGTCTGGGTTCAACACTCTCATCCCTTGGGGTGGATCGTCGGCCTGACCGGCGGGATCTCCTTTTTGCAGGCTGACGAAAAGAGTGTCGGTTCTGCTTTGGGCTAGAGGGGCCAAGGCTTTAAGGGTTGTGGAGCGACGCCGGAGAGGGTCATTTTTAAAAAGAGGTTTGCCCTCCCATATCAAGCCGACCCGAAGGGCGGCTGGTGGAAGCCTCTTTTGCCACTGTTGTATTCGACTGGCCTCTGCCTGAAGATAAGGGACTGTTTGAGGGATGGATGGCAGGGTGGTTTTTAACAGTTTGGGGAGTGTCAGCAGGGGACAATAGTAATCGTATGCCTCCTCAGGGCGTGACTGGGTATCGACCTGATCCAGGGCATCCATCTCTTGCAGCAGGGGAGCTAATGGTCGGGGGGTAAGCAGAGAGAGGATGGCTCCTTGTTTTTTAAGAACAGAAAGGTAGCGGATAAACTGTACGGTATCGCCAAACCCCTGCTCGGAGAGTATCAGCAGGCGCTTGCCCTTGAGAGGCTCCCCTTGCCAAAGAGGAACCCCTGGAGGGGGGGGGCGGTAGAGGGGAGAATCTGGTCGTTTAAAGCGCCAATCATACTCCTGCCAGCCGTGAAAATAGTCCCCCATGATGAGCAGAGTCATGGAGAGGTTAATGTGGGGGTCGGTGTGGTCAGGGTCCAGTTGGATGGCTTTTTGAAAGCACTCCCTGGCTGGCTCTAGTTGTTTAAGGGCTTTGTGGCAGAGGCCGAGATTGTTCCAGGCTTCGAGAAAATCAGGCTCCTGTTGCGCTGCTTTGGTCAACCACTCAATAGCCTCTTGAGGTCGTCCCTCATCAATGAGTTGATCTCCCAGGTGAAAATAGGGTTCAGGGTCGCTGGGATTGAGTCGGATGGCCTCTTTCCAGCGAATCGCAGCCAGAGTATTTTTCCCGAGTTGATTTAAAATAACACCTAGAAAAGTGTGATACTCCGCTTTGGTTGGCTCAATGGTGATGGCTCGGCTGATATGGTCGGCGGCATTGTTATAATTTTCCAGGTTGTAGAGGGAGAGACCAAGGAGAAAGTTGAGTCGTGAATGGCCTGAAAATTGCGTGCCTGAAAACTGTTTGATCATGGCCTGAAGCTGGGCGACCGCCTGCTTGTCGTGACCTGTTTTTTGCAGGTCAATCACCTCTTTTAGCTGTTCTTGCAGTCTGTCTGCTGCGGAGCTGGGCATAGTGTTCTTTTCATGATCCTGAAGTGGGGTTGATAGGCGAACCATCTTGAAGATGAAGATAGGGTACCACCCTTCACAAAACAACCCAAACCTAATAGTGAGAGATGATATAAAATCATGGATAGCAGTCAAGAGCTTTATGGGCCCATTCTTGAGAATAAATTTGGTGAAAAATATTTGGCATCCATTGTTGGAGAGACCTTTTCTCTTGTGGGGTCCGATAGTTTCTATCAGCGTCATTTTGGCAACTCTCTCCAGCTGGATGATCGTCTTTATCTTATTATTGGCTTGGATGGGGGGTTGCTGCTCGACTGGTTGATCAAGAAAAAACCGGCCAAGGACTCACGCTATCTGTTTTTTGATGTGCCGGCGGTGTTGGACAGGCTCCATAAAGAGGGCATGATTCCTGATGAGTTGCCGGAAAATGTTGTTATTTGTCCGTATGATCAATGGCTTGAGAAGGCCAATGAGCTTTCTCTGCGGGACTACTATTACGTTTCCAAGCTCTCTAAAATCCAATCTTTGGCTGTCGTTGATGGCTATCATGATGCCTATGTCGAGTTGGGTAACCGCTTTGAAGAGGATCTGGGCAAATTTCAAATCCAGGTAAACCAGGAGATTGGCTCACGGATTTTTGTTACCAAGGGGTTGGAAAACCTGGCAGAAAATCAAACACCCATCTCGATTTTAGAGGGAAGTTTTGCCGGTAAGAGTGCCATATTGATGGCGGGCGGGCCTTCGTTGGATGAGTCTTTTGAGTGGGTTAGGGTCAACCGGAACAATTTGGTTGTTTTGGCGGTTACCCGGATTGCGGCACAACTTAAACGGGAGGGAATTGTCCCGGATATGGTGTTTGCCATCGATCCCCACGGCATTATTTTCCACCAAAGCAAGGAGATGCTCAGTTTTTATGAAAAGACCGTTCTCATCAACATGTATCACCTCAACCCTCAGTTGGTGGGACAGTGGCGGGGGGAGAGTCTTTTTATGGGGTCTCGCTTTCCCTGGGCAACCAAAAACAACCCGCCCAACCTGGCTTTTCCAGGTATTACCGTCTCCCATCAGGCGTTGGGTGCGGCGTTACAGTTTGGTTTTTCAACCATTATTCTTTCAGGCTTCGATCTCTGCTTTAGCAAGGAGGGCTTTACTCATGCCAAAGGGAGTGCGGAGACCTTGGCGGGACCGTACGCCAAGCGGTCGCAACTTTGGGTGGAGACCAACGGCGGTTGGAAGGCGGAGACCAGCACCGATTTTTACAGCTCCATACCGGCACTGAGCCTTCTGGCTGGGCAGGGGCGCAAGCCAGAGGATCGGCCTTGTCGGGTAATCAACCCTTCTCAGGCTTCGGCCAAAATAGACAATGTCGACCATCTGCCTTGGGAGGCCATACCGATAGAGCCGCTTCAACAGCCTGCCTGGGAGGTAATTCAGCGGTTGCTGAGAGAGAAAGCGACGATCAGCAGACTGGACCATTATCGGATGGTTGATGGCGAGCTGAATGAGATGCGTGGTCAGTTGCTGAAGATCAAAAAGCTCTCGGAGGAGGCCATCACTTGCAACGATAAGCTGTTTGGTCGCAAGGGCCACAAGCCCAACTTCAAGTATAAAAAGAGAATGGATGAGATTGAAGCCTCCCTGGACAACGATTTTGGTGAGGCCTCTCGTCTGGTTAAAAGGTGGAGTGTGGGTGATCTGCTTAAGCTGAGTCGCCCCAACAAAGAGCGGGAGTGGACCGATGCCGAGGTTGAGGAGACGGGCCGTCGTTATTATGAGATCTATCGGGATAGCAATAAAGATTTTTTAAAGACTCTGGATGATGCCAGACAGAGAGTTCGGGTACGGATGGAGGAGGAGAAGCCCCGACCTCAGGTTAAGAGTTTGATTGCCCAGTGGAGCAAAGATAACCAGCCGGGCCGACTGGCCCGTTTTTTGGATCAGACCGGTCTAACGCTGGCCGACTTTCCCCCCAAGCAGGCCAAGGCACTCCAAGAGATGGCCCAATCTTTTCAAGATTTGATGGATGAAACCGAGACCGACTACAAGGCTCATTGTCAGAATATTCTGGCCTCCCCCATGGCCATTTTGGGCAAGGCGAAAAACTTTTTTGCCAAGGGTGAAATCGAAAAGCTCACAAACTTTCTCTCTGGCATTAAAAGCAGCAACCTGGAGGAGCGAGAGGATTTTGTGGCACTGATGGAGGGGTTCCTCGCCCAAAAGGGTGAACAGTTTGACCAGGCTCTTAAGTGGTATGGACGGGTGGCGTCTGAGCTTTTAAAAGGGGATGCGCTTAAACAGGCTCTTTCGGTCCACTTGAGTAGGAGTGATCTGGAAGGGGCGCTGGTGGTTGCCAGGGAGCTTTCGGAAAAATCGTTGGCCTTAACCCCCTATTATGCCGACCTGTTGCGGTTGACCGGAGATCAGGAGGAGGCCATCATCGTCTACCAACGGTATTTGAAAAGGGTGAAGGGGGATACGGTAACCGAGCAAAAACTGGGGAAACTCCATGGGGATCGGGGCGAGCTGGAGCAGGCCAAAAAGATCTTTACCGCCATTTTAGAGAGCGATCCCGACAACAAAGCGGCTCAACTCTATATGCAACAATACGCCTCATAATGGAGAAGAGCATGATGCAGCCGCTGTTGGAACAGTTTTTGGGCCGTAGCCACTCTCTTTTCATGCCAGATTGGCTACGGTCTCAGCCTCTCTTGCAAGAAAAAATTGCTGGTAGTCGTGTTTTGGTGGTGGGAGCGGCTGGCTCTATTGGTAGTTCGTTTGTTAAGCAGTTGGTCCCGTTTCATCCTAAGACACTGCATCTGGTGGACCCGGCAGAAAACAACCTGGTGGAGCTGGTTCGAGACCTGCGCTCCTCTTCTGCCTTGATTCCCGACCACTTTAAAACCCTCTCCATCCCCATGGGTTCTCGAGAGTTTTCGTGTTTTTTATCCTCGGAGCCTGAGTATGATTATGTGGTTAATTTTTCAGCGCTTAAACATGTCCGGGTGGAGCGTGATCCCTATAGCCTGATGCGCATGTTGACGGTTAATCTTTTTGCGCTGGAGTCGCTTCTGCGTCGTCTGGCCCACTCGCCGCAGACCAAGGTTTTTTCGGTTTCGTCGGATAAGGCGGTCAACCCGGCCAACCTGATGGGGGCGGGCAAGGCTTTGATGGAGCGGCTTCTTACCTCTTTTTCCGACAGAACCCCCTATTCAACCGCCCGATTTGCCAATGTCGCCTTTTCGGATGGCAGCCTGTTGCACGGCTTTTGTCGCCGTTTTGAAAAAGGCCAGCCCCTGTCAGCCCCTACGGATGTGCGACGCTATTTTATCTCCTATGAAGAGTCGGGACAGCTCTGTCTACTGGCCTGTTTTCTGGGGGAAAATCGAGAGGTATTTATTCCCCGCATGGACCCCTCGACTGATCTGAAGAGCTTTGCTGAAATTGCCGAGCTGTTTTTGCAGGCCAAGGGGTTTGAAGCCAAGAGGTATGACTCCGATAGGGCTGCAAGAGCGGCAGCCATAAGCCGGTCGGCGGATGATCGCTCTTGGCCCTGCCATTTTAGTGGGAGCGATACCAGTGGGGAAAAACCTTTTGAAGAGTTTGTCGGGGAGGGGGAGCGGGCGGACTTTGATCGCTTTGATACGTTGGGTGTGATCGCCGGAACCCTGCCCGAGAATAACAGCGCCCTGGCAGAAACCTTGGCCAGACTGGAAGAGATCCGCCACTCTGACCTGTGGCGGGTAGAGGATATGGCGGATGCTATTCGGATAGCGGTTCCTGAGTTGGAACATCGGCTATTGGATCGAAACCTTGATCAGAAAATGTAGAGGATAATACAATGATTCCACTGGCTGTTCCAGACCTGACCGGTAATGAAAACCGTTATTTGCAGGCGTGCATCTCCAGCAACTTTGTCTCTTCCGTTGGCCCTTTTGTCAGCCGTTTTGAGGCAGATGTGGCCTTGGCATCCGGTAATTTGAGTGGTGTGGCGACCAGTTCTGGGACGGCAGGACTGCATGCCGCCCTGGTTGCTGTGGGGGTGGGGATGGGTGATCTGGTCATACTCCCTTCTCTTACTTTCATTGCCAGCGCCAACGCCATTCGCTATTGCGGGGCTGACCCTTGGTTGTTGGATGTGGATCGTGACAGTTGGAATCTGGACCCCAGGCAGTTGGCTCAGGCTTTGTCTCGTGAAACAGAGCAGAGTAAGGGGGGGTTGATTCATCAGCCCACCGGCAGACGGATTGCCGCCATCATGCCGGTCCACACCCTGGGCATGCCGGCGGATATGGATCGTATCGTCCCTCTGGCCCGAGAGTATAACCTGCCGATTGTTGCCGATGGGGCGGCGGCTCTGGGGGCCATGGATAAAAACCGTCCGGTGGGGGCGCTGGGAGCTGACCTGACTGTTTTCTCTTTTAATGGTAATAAGACCCTCACCTGTGGCGGAGGAGGGGTGGTTGTTGGTGACGACCCCGCCTTGATGGGTTTGGTCAAACATCTGACCACAACGGCCCGGTGTGGTGCCGGGTATGACCATGATCGGGTTGGTTTTAACTATCGCATGACCAATGTTCAGGCCGCCATAGGCTGTGCCCAGTTGGAGCGCTTGTCGGCGTTGGTGGCCGCTAAACAGCGGATTCGTGCTGATTATAACCGTGCCTTTGCCGATATTCCCGGTCTGACCCCTTTTCCTGGCCGGACTGAGGTTGATCCGGGGGGAGAGGGGAGTCTGAGTGGTTGTTGGTTCTCTGGGGTGTTGATGGCGTCGGCAGATCAGGAGCGGGTGTGGGGGGTGTTGGACCATCTGCATCAGGCAGGTATTGAGGCTCGTCCCTTCTGGAAGCCGATCCATCTTCAAAAACCCTATCTTAAAGCACCCAAGAAAAGGCTGCCTGTGTGTGAATCTCTCTGGTTCAGAGTAGTGGTATTGCCCTGTTCGGTGGGGTTGAGTGCCAAGGAGCAGAAGAGGACCATTAACGGGGTTCTGCAGGCACTCTCGCATTAGCCGGATGGTGCAGGTAGAACAGTTTTTTGGGTTAAAACATAGAATAACAACAGAGTGTGAGCCAGCATCATGGGGAAAAAAAAGATAGCGGTCGTCACCGGCACCCGAGCAGAGTACGGCCTGCTCTATTGGTTGCTGCGGGCTTTGCAGAAAGATGAGGCTTTTCAACTGCAACTGATTGTCACCGGCATGCATCTGTCGCCAGAGTTTGGCCTGACCGGGCTGGAAATTGAGGTGGATGGCTTTTTGGTTGAGGCCAAGGTAGAGATGCTGCTCTCGAGCGATACCCCGGTTGGTACGGCTAAATCCATCGGTCTGGGGATTGTGGGGTTTGCAGATGTTTTGGCCCGGTTGAAGCCAGATCTGTTGGTGGTGTTGGGGGATCGATTCGAGATGCTGGCTCCGGTACAGGCGGCCCTGCCGGCACGTATTCCCGTGGCCCATATTCATGGTGGCGAACTGTCGGAAGGGGCGGTGGATGAGGCGATTCGTCACGGGATTACCAAAATGTCTCACCTCCATTTTGTAGCTGCCGAACCCTACCGACAACGGGTGATTCAACTGGGAGAGTCCCCCCAACGGGTGTTCAATGTGGGTGCGCCGGGGCTGGACCATCTGGCGTTGGGGCGTTTCCCGGATCGGATGGCCTGGGAGGTGGAGACCGGTTTTACGCTGGCCAAAACCAACTTTCTGGTCACCTATCACCCTCCCACTTTGGGGGATCAATCGGCGGGGGGGCTGGAGGCGTTGCTGCAGGCTTTGACCCGTTTTCCCCAGGCACGGGTGGTGTTTACCAAAGCCAATGCCGATGCGGGTGGGCGGCGTATCAATAAAATGATTGCCGAGTTTGTCTCTGGTCGACCGGGGGAGACGGTTCTGTTTGACAACCTGGGTTCACGACTCTATCTGGGGTTGATGCGTCAGGTGGATCTGGTGGTGGGGAACTCCTCAAGTGGCTTGATTGAGGCGCCCTTTTTTGGCGTGCCGACTGTCAATATCGGCCCCCGTCAAGATGGTCGCCTCAAGGCCGATTCGGTGCTGGATTGTGCGGAGACGGTAGAGGAGATCGCCCAGACCATGCAGAGAGCGTTGGATAGCCAATCCTTGGCAGGGGATAAAAAGCCCCAATCCCCTTATGGTCAGGGTAGGAGCGCAGAAAAAATGATGGAGATTCTACGAAACACCGATCTGACCAGCCTGATTCCCAAACGGTTTTATGATCTGGAGCCATCATGAGCGGCTCTGCGGTTTTTATCTTGGCCGAGGCAGGGGTCAACCATAACGGTGATCTGGACCTGGCCCGCCGTTTGATCGATAAAGCGGTGGAGGCGGGAGTGGATGCGGTTAAGTTTCAGAGCTTTAACCCCCAGCAACTGGTGGCCCACCATGCCCCCAAGGCCAACTATCAAAAGGGCAGCGGTGGGGCAGGGGAGAGTCAGAGGCGGATGCTGGAAAAATTGGCTCTCTCCGAGGCCGACCACCACCATCTGCTCGATCACTGTCGGCAGCAGGGTATCACCTTTCTCTCTACCCCGTTTGACGAGATCTCCCTGAATTTTTTGGTCAAACAGTTGGGGCTGACCACCCTTAAACTCTCCTCGGGGGCGGTGACCCATGGGCCGTTGCTGTTGGCGGCGGCTCAGAGCGGGGCCAAGATTATTCTCTCTACCGGACTCTGCAATCTGGGTGAGGTAGAGCAGGCTTTGATGGTGTTGGCGTATGGCCTGACCCCGCCCAACAATCCTCCCGGAACCGCAGCTTTTGAACAGGCCTACTGTCGCCCCGATGGGCGAGAGGCTCTATTGGAAAAGGTTACTCTTCTTCACTGCACGACCCAATATCCAACCCCGGTCGAAGCGGTGAATTTGCGGGCTATGGATACGCTGCACAACGCTTTTGGTCTGCCGGTAGGCTATTCCGACCATACCGCCGGAATCTCCATACCTCTGGCGGCGGTGGCCCGTGGTGCCAGCGTCATCGAAAAACATTTTACCCTCGACACCACCCTGCCGGGGCCAGACCATAAAGCCTCGCTGGAGCCAGAACAGCTGAAAGCCATGGTGGGGGGGATTCGAGAGGTGGAGGCTGCTTTGGGGGATGGATTCAAGCGGCTGATGGCCAGTGAGCGGGAGAACCGATCGGTGGTTCGTACCAGCCTCACCGCCTTGCAGGATATTGCTCAGGGGGAGCTGTTTACTTCGGATAATCTGGGGGTTAAACGGCCCGGTACCGGGATTGCTCCTCGCCACTATTGGTCGTGGTTGGGCAGACGGTCTAGCCGTGCTTTTGTGCAGGATGAAGCCATTGAATAGGGACGGCAACTATCTGCTTCTGGGTGGCGGTGGGCAGGCACGGGTGCTGCTGGACACCCTGAAGGCAGCCAACCAGCTTCACCGGGTGGTTGGGCTTCTTGATCCTCAGGCCAAAAATCTGGATTCAGCCGGCTATCTGGTCCCTGTTTTGGGGGATGAAGAGGGGTTGGTGAGCCGGTTTCCGGCTGAGACAACCACGCTGATTAATGGCTTGGGGTCGATAGGTCGGGGGGGGGGACGGCGGA
The DNA here is from genome assembly GCA_002753565.1 of Magnetococcales bacterium. GTDB lineage: Bacteria > Pseudomonadota > Magnetococcia > Magnetococcales > JADFYX01. The sequence goes on from PEAM01000019.1 coordinate 10,697, forward strand.
CTCTATACGAAAACTATCAGCGAGAGGGCTATGGCTTTGCCACCATCCTCCACCCCAGGGCAGTAATAGGGGGGGAGGTCCGCTTGGGGGAGGGGTGTCAGGTCATGGCTGGGGCCATCCTTCAGACCGGTTGCCAACTGGGTGAAAACAGCCTGATCAATACTGGCGCCATGGTTGATCATGATGGCCGGATTGGACCCCATGTCCATATTGCACCGGGTGCGGTTCTCTCGGGTGGGGTGACCGTGGGGGCGGGGAGCCACATCGGTTGTGGTGCGACGGTGATCCAGGGGATCACCATCGGAGCAGGGGTGACGGTGGGGGCGGGGGCAGTGGTGGTGGATGATCTGCCGGCGGGGGTCACGGCGGTGGGGGTGCCAGCGGCAGTAATTACCGTAAAAAGCTGAGGAGTCTGGCTCTCCTTTTTGTTTTTAAATGATTAAAACAGGTTGAACCGTATAGGGTTAGGTGATCTGGTGTTGTGTGGCATCAACTTTGCAATCCACTAAGGTTGAATGGCTTTTAACTGGTAACCTTCAACCTGGAGCAAGCTTGTGACCTCGGTAGAAAATTGGCGATTGGTGGTGATGCAACCGACGGCAACCATAATGGATGCCATGGCGGTCATAGACCAGGGTGCGCTCAGGGTGGCCTTGGTTGTCGATGAGAGCTATCGACTGTTGGGGGTGATTACCGATGGTGATATTCGCCGAGCCTTGATCAACCGTATCGAGCTGACCGAATCGGTCGCCAAGGTGATGTGCAACCGCCCCTTTGTTGCCCATTTGGCCGACTCTCAAGAGAAAATCTTCTCTTTAATGAACGCCAAAACCATCGAACACATCCCCATTGTCAATGATGGGGGTATTTTGGTTGGCCTTAAAACCCTGCGAGAGTTGGCCCGACCCGCAACCCGGGATAATTGGGTGGTTTTGATGGCAGGGGGGTTGGGTTCCCGTTTGGGGCCCTTGACCAAGGAGTGTCCCAAACCCCTTTTGAAGGTGGGTTCCAAACCTATTTTAGAGCTGATTTTAGAGAGCTATATCGCCCACGGCTATCACCGTTTTTATCTTTCGGTCAACTATAAAAAAGAGATGATCCAAGACCATTTTGGGGATGGCTCCGACTGGGGGGTGACCATCCGCTATCTGGAGGAGGAGGGGAGGCTTGGTACGGCAGGCTCCCTGGCGCTGCTGCCGGAGACCCCGACGGAACCCTTCTTTGTGATGAACGGCGATCTGCTAACCCGCATCAACTTCAACGATATTCTACAGTTTCACCAGGAACACCAAGCCAAAGCAACCCTCTGTGTGCGCAAGATGGAGCAGACCATCCCTTATGGGGTGGTCCAGACCGACCGTCACCAGCTTCTCGCCATCGAAGAGAAGCCGGTCCACTCCTATTTTGTCAATGCCGGTATCTATCTGCTCGATCCTGTCGTGCTTAACCTTCTCTCCGGAGCCAACAGCTGTGACATGCCGGACCTGTTCCGTCTGGTGATCGAGCAGGGTCACGAAACAGCGGCCTTTCCCTTTTTGGACTACTGGCTGGATATTGGTCAGCGGGGAGATTTTCATCAGGCTTGTCAGGACTATACGGAGATTTTTCAATGATTGGCGAGGCCTCTGTACTGGCTGTCATTCCAGCCCGAGGGGGTTCCAAGGGTTTGCCGAGAAAGAATATTCTCGATCTGGCCGGCAAACCGCTGATTGCCTGGACCATTGAGGCGGCCAAGAGTTCGACCCTCATCGATCGCCTGATTCTCTCATCGGATGATGAGGATATCATCCAGATTGCCAAACAGTGGGGGTGCGAGGTCCCTTTTGTACGCCCGCCCTCCCTGGCGGGAGATCAATCCACCTCGGTGGATGTGGCCATTCATGCCTTGGATTCGGTTCAACAGCCCTACGACTATATCGTCTGGCTGCAGCCGACCACCCCTCTGCGTTTGGGGGAGGATATCGATGCCGCCATTCAAATTTGTGTCGAAAAAGGGGCCCCTTCCGCTGTCTCTGTGGTGGATGCGGGCAAAAGCCCCTATTGGATGTACTCCATCAAGGAGAGTGGCGCCCTGGAGCCTATTATGTCTCAGGATCTCTCCAGCCGTCAGCGGCAGGAGCTGCCGTGTGCCTATACACTCAACGGCGCAGTCTACGTCACCCAAACAGACTGGCTGCGTCGCCACGGCTGTTTTATGAATGGTGGAACCTACGCCCATCTGATGCCACCGGAACGTTCGGTGGATATCGATACGGAACTGGATTTTAAAATTGCCGGCATGCTGCTGCTGGAGCGGAAGTTAAAAGCGCTATCGCCAGCGGTGTCGGTCCCTTCCCAGCCTCCACCACCCGATCCGGTTACCGCCTTTTTTCATCGCTTTACGCCGACAAACCGATCTTCCTGAGGAGAGTTCAGGCGATGCTTGGTGGATTGGATAGTCGTTGCAGGTCGTGTTCCACCATCTCCTGAATCAACTCATCCAGGGTGACGGTTGGCTCCCACTCCAGCTCTCGTCTGGCTTTGCTGTTGTCTCCCAACAGAATATCAATTTCGGCAGGGCGGAAAAACTTCGGGTTGGTGACCACATAATCTTTATAGTTGAGATCGAGAAGATCAAAGGCCTTCTGGCAAAAGTCCCGAACCGAATAGGCGGTACCAGAGCTGATGACATAATCTCCTGGCTTATCTTTTTGCAGCATCAACCACATGGCCCGTACATAATCTTTTGCATGCCCCCAGTCCCGCTTGGCCTCCAGGTTGCCCAACTCCAACCGGTCTGCCAATCCCAGCTTGATTCGGGCGGCGTTATAGGTGATTTTTCGGGTGACAAACTCAAAACCCCGCCGGGGGGATTCATGGTTGTAGAGGATGCCGCAACAGCCAAACAGGTTGTAGGCCTCTCGATAGTTCTGGGTAAGAAAGTGACCGGCGACTTTGGATATGCCGTAGGCGGAGCGGGGGTGGTAGGGGGTCAGTTCGTTTTGTGGCACCTCACGAACCTTGCCAAACATTTCGCTGGAGGAGGCAAAATAAAAACGGGCATTGGGTACATGGTCCTTAACGGCTGAGAGAAGATAGTGGACCCCGTTGGTGTTGGATTGCAGAGTGGAAAATTCGTCGTCAAAACTGTAGGAGACAAAACTCTGAGCGGCGAGATGATAGATTTCGTCCGGCCTGACGGCAGAGATGGCTTTAAAAATGGAGGGGTAGTTCTCTAAAGAGCCGGGAATTAATTCGATATCGTCCAGAATGGGGAGAATCCGGTTGAGACGGTGGTGGGGATCTTCCATGGCCACCCGGCGGACAAAACCGTAGACCTTATAGCCTTTCTCCAGCAGCAGTTCGGCCAGATAGGAGCCGTCTTGACCGGTTATCCCTGTGATAAAGGCTTTTTTCATCATGATTCCGCTCACTTTTTTTTAGATGTTACCCACCGTGACTATGGATGAAAAAAACCAGAAAGTCAATAGGTTGCCCTCCATCTTCAGGGAGGACTTTCCCCTGCTATGGTGTGGTGTCGTTCTCGAACTGGAGGGCGTGAAAACGGGCATACTCTCCGTCGGCCTCAAGGAGGGCCTCATGGGTCCCCTCTTCCACTATTCTGCCCTCGGACAGCACGATGATGCGATTGGCGTTGCGAATGGTGGAGAGGCGATGGGCGATAACCAGAGTGGTTCGGTTGCTCATCAGCCGTTCCAGCGCTACCTGCACCGCCCGCTCACTCTCGTTATCCAAGGCGCTGGTGGCCTCATCCAAGATCAAAATGGGGGCGTTTTTCAAGATGGAGCGGGCAATGGAGATTCTCTGCCGTTGTCCGCCGGAGAGCTTAACCCCTCGGGAGCCAATCTGGGTATCAAACCCCTCGGGAAAGGCTTCGATGAACGCTAAGGCGTTCGCCCCGTCCGCCGCCGCCTTGATCTCCTCAAAGGAGCGGTTATTCTCTCCATAGCTGATGTTGTTGCGGATGGTATCGTTGAAGAGGATAATCTCCTGGGTCACCATGGCAATCTGAGCGCGAAGGCTCCGTAATGAGACCGTGCGAATATCCACACCGTCCACCTCGACAGAGCCGGAGCTGACATCATAAAAACGGGGCAGCAGATGGACCAGGGTGGTTTTCCCCGATCCGCTCGACCCGACCAGGGCGACGGTCTCTCCGGCGCTGACCTCCAGGTTGATGGTATTTAACACCGGGCTTTCGGAAGAGTCGTAAGAGAAGGTGACATCTCGAAACGTGATGTTTTTTTGGATGGGAGAGAGGCTCTGTGGCTCGTCAGGGTCACGGATTTCAGGCAGAGAGTCCATCATCTCGAAGATACGCCGTGCCGCCGCCATCCCTACCTGCAGAGCGTTGTTCAGACCGGAAAACCGTTTGATGGGGGTGTAGGCCATCAACAGGGCGGTAACAAAAGAGAAAAACTCTCCGGTGGTGAGCTGTTCAGAGATAACGCTTTTTCCCCCATAATAGACTACGGCACAAATGGCGACACCGGCAACCAGATCCATGGAGGGGTTTGTAATCGCCTTGACCTTGGCGGTGCGCATGTTGTTTTTTAACACTTTTTTGGTGATAGCTCGAAACAGGCTGCGCTCCCGCCCCTCCATACCAAAGGCTTTGACAATGCGAATACCGGCAAAGCTCTCTTCCAAATGGGAAGTAACCACCTCCATCAGCTCCTGCCGGGTCTTGCTTAAACGGCGAACTTTTTTGCCAAAAAAAACAATCAAAAAACCTGACAGAGGCAGGCCAACCAGGGACATTAAAGCCAGGTTCAGGTTTTGATAGAAGAGTACCCCAATCAGGAAAAGGATGGTAAACCCCTCTCGGAAAAGGTTGGAGATGGTGCTGGAAGCGGTGCTTCGGAGCAGGTTGGTGTCGTAGGTGACCCGGGAGATAAAGCTGCCCGGTGCTTTGGATGCATAGAGGTTAACATCCAGCTCCAACATGTGGCTGTAGAGTTCGACCTGCAAAATGCGTACGACCCGCTCTCCGACAACCGCCATGGCGTAGGATTGGACAAAGTAGGCCACACCCCGAATACCGAAAATAGCCAAAATGATGAAGGGCATATAGTAGAGCATGGATTTATCCTGTTTGATGAAAATATCATCCAGGATCGGCTTGACCGAATAGGCGATGGCGCCGTTGGTGGCTGCCAGAAGAATCATGCCGATGAAAGCAAACAGCAGATACCATCGGAAGGGCCAGACATACCGAAGAAAACGGTGGAATATTTCACGGTTGGTCAAAATAGTTAAACCTCTTGGCTATAGTCGGCTTGGGTTTTTTCCTGTTTGAGTTTTTCTATCAGATAACCGGTCACCACATGATCGATGATCATATGGCCATCTTCTACCGGGCCATACTCCCCTTTGGGGGTTTTGACCAGCAGGGTGTGATCGGCCAGCCTGGCCAGCTCTCCCCCGTCAAAGCCGGTGAGAGCCAGTAAAACACCTTGACGTTCTTTGGCCAGTTTGGCTGCTTCCAGAATATTGGGGCTGTTGCCGCTGGCTGAAATGGCTACCAGAAGATCTCCAGGTTGAAAAAGCTGGCGCATCTGTTCAGAAAAAACCTGATGGTAGCCGATGTCGTTACCCAGAGCGGTAATATAGGAGGTGTTGTCGGACAGGCTGATGGCGCGAAACCCCTCCACTCCGGCTTTACGTCCGACGGTAGCCAGATCTTGAGCAAAATGGGAGGCGGTGGCGGCACTGCCACCATTGCCGACAAAAAAAATGGTTTTCCCCGCCTCTCTTGCCGATAAAAAAGCCTGAACCAGGCTATCCAGAGCCAAGCTGTCCATCTGTTGGAGTTGCCGGTGCAGATAGTCGATATAGTGTGTGAAATAGCTGCTGGCATTGAGGCCGGAATGGTATAGCCTGGTCAGTTTATCCGCCATGGTTTTACACTGCCTTCCCTGGTTGTTAAGCTGTCAGTAGTTGTGAAAAACCGGGCTTGGGAAATTTCCGGTTGAGCATGCCGACAATCTTGTTGACCAAGGCGTGAATCATGTTCAACTCAGTCTCTTGCAGGCGGTGGAGCATGTCCATCTTTTCCAGCAGAGCCAGCTCCGAGTCGTTGAGCAGTTGAAAGACCTGGGTATACTCCAACTCGGTATGACCCATTTTCTGGATTTTATTCATAAGGTTGTTGATTTCTTTGATCATTTCTATTCAAGTTGGCTGGATGGATCTCCCCTTGTGCAGGAGAGGTTTCCACACCGCCAACCCCCTTTGCCTGTTGAGTTGAAATAGGATTCTGAACGATTAAACCGACACAGTTGGTTCTCCATAGGGTGAAAGACTGCATGTTGCGTGCCGCAAATCATTTGCAGCGGATCAAAAGAAAAAAATATTTTTATTTTAAAGGTTTAATGAAACCTCATGGAGCTTTTGTTCTCTTTATGTCAGGCAAAAATTGCCACTCTTGGATCGGGGCAACCATTCAGCCTGTCATTTTTTTCTTTTTTTGGGGATAGGAAAAAAATGGTTTAACGCCATCTCTGCCCCAAAAAAGGCAAAAGTGGAGATGTATTTTTAAATCACTGTTTTTCAAGGTGAGATTTCTGTATGATTCGCCTTTTGTTTGCCCAGGTACCCTAGAGGCGGATCGTGTGAATGATTGGCGAGCGGATACGGTTTTTTATAGATAGCCGGTCTGTTCGGCCCTTCCCCAACCCAAAGAGGAGAGTACGGATGAAGAGTAGATGTTTATTGGCGGGCTTGACCCTGTTTGTTTCTGCTGCAGTTGTTTCCCAGCAGGCTATCGCAGAACCGTTCAATGGTAAGTTGGTAACAGACGATCAAAAATATAGTTACTACATGGGTCTGGAGTTTGGGTCAGCATTGCGGGGGGCCACCTTTAAGGTTGACCATTCGGTGATTGACCGGGCCATTAAAGATGTGTTGGCTGGGGGGGATCTGCTTCTTTCGCGAGATGAGGCCATCGAAGTACGGGCCAAGTTGGCTAAACAGCTTCAGGAGCAGCGCATCGCCAAGGTCAAGGCCGATTCCGACAAAAACCAGAAAGAGGGGGAGGCCTTTCTGAAAAAAAATCTCAAGGAAAAAGGGGTGAAAGCTACCTCGAGCGGACTGCAGTATAAAATCTTGAAAAAAGGTAAAGGGGCCAGACCCAGCGCCATGGACCAGGTCACGGTTCACTATACGGGGACCCGTCTGGACGGAACTGTTTTTGACAGCTCCTACAAGCGGGATAAACCCATGACCATCCCTTTGAGTGGCGTGATTCCCGGCTGGACAGAAGGGGTGCAGTTGATGAATGTTGGCTCTAAATACCAATTTTTCATCCCCCCCAAGTTAGCCTATGGCAAAAAGGGTGCGGGTGGTTTGATCGGGCCGGAAAGCACGCTGATCTTTGAGGTGGAGTTGCTGGAGATCAAATAGCAGACCTCTGACATTTGCAAAAAAAACAGCGATAGCCGTTCAGATTGAAGAGAGATCTGAACGGCTTTTTTTTGCCTGTTGCCCACGAGTCTGGCAGCAGCAGGCTTCCCGAAAGTTGGAGTGTGGCAGACAAGCCCAAAACATGTCGTGCACTCCTGATCCTGGTTACCGTATCGGTTGCATGGTTGCAGTTCATTAGAAAAAAATGAATAAACAGATCATTATCCCTTATTTGGTTGCAATTTATTGATATAAAATAGAAAAAAAGGAATGATTGTGGTGTTTTGTAAGAATAAATCAACTAGAATGAAGTAGAAATAAACCAGCTTGGTGAGGGTGTGTGGAATAAATCAACTCTCTCTTACTGCTGTTGGTTGATGGATACAAGAGTTATGGTTGTTTTTTGTTGGGTATAGTTGATTTTTGCTTGACAATCAGCTTGAAATAGCTGCTATATAGAGTTGCAGCCAAGCCCAAACTTGTCGGCATCTTCTCAATTGTTTAGGTAAAAACAGCGATCTGGCTACCTCTCAACGCGGTGTTGCGTGTTAGGGCCAGGACAGTCGATTGGATTATAGGAGGTTGCCAGACCATGAGCATTTCATTCTCCTCAAGCTTTCTAACCACACTGCTTGGACGGAATGTTGCCAATTCAACCAAAGCCCTTTCAAAAAATCTTCAGCGACTCTCGTCGGGGGTCCGAGTCAATTCGGCGGCTGACGGCGCAACGGACTTGCGGATGGCCGATGCCTTGACCACCCAGATTCGGGGATTGGCGGTTGCCAAGAGGAATACCAACGACGGCGTCTCTCTCACCCAGGTGGCAGAGGCGGCTTTGACGGAGACCACCAACGCGCTGCAGAGTATTCGAGAGTATGCTCTGGAGGCCCAGACCAGTACCTCCTCCAGCGCCGACCGGCAGACCTTGCAGACGGAGGTCAACGCCATGTTGTCAGAGATCAGCCGTATTGCCACTCAGACCGAGTTTAGCAACCTCCGCCTCTTGGCCGGCTCTTTTGATGCCATGCAGTTTATGATTGGGGCCGAGAATAACAACACCTTGGATATTACCATCTCTGGTGCCAGCTATTCGGCTTTGGGATTGGATACCAACAGCGGTATTGGGGTGACAACGGCCAGTGCCGCCAGTGTCACAGTGGCCAACATCGATACGGCCTTGGAACGCATTGCCAATATTCGCGGACAACTAGGGGGAGCGCAGGCTCGTTTCAGTTCTATTCTTAACCAGATAGATGCAACAACTACAGCCCTTTCAGCAGCCAAGTCGACTCTTCTCGATACGGATGTGGCGGAAGAGTCGGCGGCGATGACCCGAAACGCCATTCTACAGCAGGCCGGTGTTGCGGTTATGGCTCAGGCCAACCTGCAGCCCAAGGTGTTGCTGCAACTGCTATCGACAGAGTAGCCGTTGCGTCAAACTAAAACGGTCACGATTGGGACTCTGCTCTCTGGAGCCCCAATCGTGTCGCTTTTTATTTCACGATTTAACCAACCTTCCCGCTGTTAGATTTTAACACCAACCCGGTCATGGCAACGAAGCCGATAGAGAACCCGCTTAGGCCCCCCATCCAGATCCTTAAATGCCCCACGGGTGTGCAGCACATTATTGCTGATCAACCCTAATCCAGCCTCCAGCCGCCCTTCAAAAAGATAGGGAGAGGGGTGGTTCAAAAAGTGGGTCAAGGCCGCCAATGCCTCCCTGACCAGGTCGGAATCTTTCCAGCGGATGCTGATGGTTCTGGCCGTATAACGCATGTGTAGATGGCCATGATCAGGGTCAACGGAAAAAACCGGCCCGGTCCGGTCTGGCCGAGCAACCCGCTCCCCCTCCATTCGAGCCGGAATGGTCATCACCTCCGGGTCCATGAGTGCACGGATAAAATCGGGGTTTTGATCCCGCAGGTGAATATAGGCGATCTCATGGTCAATCAACGCGTTCTCTCCTCCCTCGTGCGCCGAACGCTCGCAGTAGAGAGCCAGAGTCTGAACCTGATTGTTTGCGGTGTTATAATACCCATCCGTGTGCCAACCAATTTGAGCCTGACGATAGGGAATATAGTCGGCAAAGGTTGCCTGGGCAGCTCCACCCGGAGAGAGCTTGGAGAGCCCCCCGGTATCTGCCCCTAAATTGCGATCAATTTCCGTTACACCCAACTGCCTCAGCAGCGCCGGCAGAGGATTTTCGGTAATCAACTCCGGCTGTTTGACCGCATAAATCACCATATTGGTCTTGGCACAAATCGCCAGCAAAGCGGTTCGCTCCTGGTCGCTCAGCTCAAAGGGGTTTTGAACCTCAACAATGAGATCAGACAACGTCTGGGGATAGCCAGCCAGCTTCTTTTCTCGCCATGTTTGGTAGGCCTGCTCATTATCTAAGGTAAAAATAGAACGGTTCGGCATTCTGACACCTCGTAATAGAATACATTAAGACAAAAAAAGGCTAGGGATCAGAGAGATCCCCAGCCCGATCAGGATATGAAAAGAACAGGCGCGTAGACTAATCAACCAACCCGGCCAGAAGCCCTATCGACCAGAGGCGGGTCGGCTCTCACAGGCCCATGCCCATCTGGATATAACCACATGGGCAGGCCTCATGGCAAACATGGCAGCCGTTACAGCGGGTATAGTCCGTATGCATGAATTTCCCCTTGGGTCTCTTATAGTCCCGCTCAATGGCCTCACGAGGACAGAAAATCCGGCACTGGTCACACCCAAAACAGAGACCGCAACTCATGCAGCGAGCCGCCTCGGCAACCGCTTCATCAAAGCTGATGGTGGTGGTGGTCTCGCCAAACCCCTTGATCGCCTCTTCAACCGGGGTCTGCTTCTCCTCTGCTCGAGGTGCGGCTGGATAATAATCCATGCGCATCTCATTGGTTTTAATCGATTTGGTCCGCCCTGGTGGCTTATAGACAGTGCCGTTTAGAAAAGCATGGATGGCACGAGCCGCCTTGCGACCATGACCCACAGATCGGGTGGAGATGCCCAGCCCCAACACATCACCACCGGCAAACACACCGGCCGTTTTGGTCGCATGGGTCTTGTCGGCATCCACCCAGCCCCATGAGTTGGCAAGGTCACCCATTCCCTCTTCTAGCTCTGGTACCTGACCGATACCCATAATAATGGTATCGCACTCAACCATAAATTCCGAACCCTCAATAGGGACCGGACGGCGACGACCGGAACCGTCCGGCTCACCCAGCGCCATGCGCTGAACTCTCACGCCGGTTGCTCGCCCCCCTTCCGTCAGGATGGCCACCGGGGTGGTGAGCAGCTCAAACTTGATACCCTCCTGTTCGGCCTCCACCACATCTTTGGCAATAGCCGGCATCTCGTCTTTGGTGCGACGATAGAGAACCGTAACCTGCGCCCCCTCGGTAATGCGACGGACGGAACGGGCAGAGTCGATGGAGGTTTTTTCGGTAGAGATAACCTGCTCATCACGTTGATCTTTGGCATCCAGAGCCTCACGAGCCTGTTCGTAGGCCTCCCGGTCGCCAGACTCTTCGGCTTCATCCAGCCTCTCTTGGAGTCGCAACGAGACGCGAGCGGCATCCATGGCACTATCGCCCCCACCAACCACCACCACCCGAGAGCCGATATCCACCTTGGCACCGGAGTTGACCCGGTTGAGAAAACTGGCCGCCGTAAAAACATTGGCCGAGTTCTCCCCTTCCAGCTTCATTTCACTGCCTTTATGGGCGCCGATGGCGACAAAGATGGCATCGAATTGGCTGCGCAGATCTGCATAGGAGATGTCTCGTCCTACACGGGTGTTGGTTTTAACCTCAACCCCCATATCGATAATTTTTTGATACTCTCCATCCAGCACCGCATCGTTCAGGCGATAGGAGGGGATGCCGTAACGGAGCATGCCCCCGGTCTTCTCAAAAGCCTCAAACACCGTCACCCCATGGCCCCGGCGGATAAGTTGATAGGCACAAGACATCCCCGCCGGCCCTGAACCGATGACCGCTATTTTTTTACCGGATTTTTCGTCGGTCAACCGTTTGAGGGGCAGATTGTTTCTTAAACCGTGATCCCCAATAAACCGCTCCATGTTGTTGATGGAGACAGCGCCATCCTCTTTCTCTTTTCTGTTGCAACCGGTTTCGCAAGGATGAGGGCAGATCCGCCCATGAATAGCCGGCATGGGGTTGGAGTCGACCAGATTGGCCCAAGCCTCGTCCATCACCTGCTCCTGGTTCTTCTTCAGCAATTTGGCCTGGGCGATGGTGGTGAGATAGCCCCGAATATCCTCATTGGCAGGGCAGGCGTCCCGACAAGGGGGGAGCCTCTGTACATAGGTGGGACATTTCCAACTGGCGCCGTTGCGAACAACAAACGCCTCCCGGTCTCCAGCGTCTAGAGAGGCTTCTACTTCCTCTCTGGTTTTTTGTTTTAGAATAGTTGTTTCGAGCATAGTTTCGACCCCCTGATCGGAAAAATAACCTACAAAACTCCCCTTGATCCGATCAGAGCCGAACCATGGCAGAGCGATTCAGATTCGACAGGGCTTCCGGGCCATCATCAATGTGATAACGGGTGAAAGGGAATCCGGTCAGCTCGAAAAATTTGGCCCAACCAATCCGGTCAATCCACTCACCCACCCGCTCCCAAGGTTTGCCGGTCTCTTTGTAGGCGGTCAAAATTTTCTGGACAGCCTCCGAGACCTCCGGCCAACGAGGAGGGGTGTTGGGGATGCCCCAGACAGCCAGTTTCATGAAGGTGGGCGCACTCCGGGCATTGGACATTTTACCGCCAACCCAGATGGAGAGGGTGTCGGTCTCGGAGTCACGAATTTCCATGCTGGGACACTGACCATGGCAGGCACCACAATACATGCACTTCTCTTCAACAATCTCGACAGACTCCTTGCCGTTGACCAGTTTGGGCCGAATGGCCGCCGCTGGACAGATGGCCACCACTTTGGGTAGCTCACAGATTTGCATGTTGTCATGGTCGATGCGAGGGGCGTGGTGGTGCTGAACGATAATGGATATGTCGCCATGGCTGGCACAGTTGATCTGACAGCAGGAGGAGGAGATGTGGACCCGGTTGGGGAGGTTTTCGGTTTTGAAATCGTTGATCAAATCGTCCATCAACGCTTTGGTTGAACCGGCAGCATCCGAGCCTGGGAGGTTGCAGTGGAGCCACCCCTGGGTGTGGGCAATGTTGGAAACCGATGGACCGGTCCCCCCCAAAGGCCAGCCCAGATCATTTTCGATGGCGTCGATGAGTTGATCCAGAATGGCCTCATCTCCGGTTAGAAATTCAATATTGCTACGGGTTGTAAAGCGCACAAATCCCTCACAATATTGGTCGGCAATATCGGAAATCTTACGCACCGTATCCGCACTCATGGTGCGGGGAGAGCCGGCCCGAATGGTAAACAGTTTGTCGCCACTATCGGCAACATGCACCAACAGACCGGGCTTGATCCGTTCGTGGTAGTCCCATTTGCCATAATTTTTGGCCATCAGGGGGTGGAGGTATTGGGTATAATCGGGAGCGCCTTGGTCACGGGGAGCTAATTTTGTCTCACGCATAGCTGGTATTCTCCTCAGTTATTATCGAATGCGGCGGTTTGATATCAAGATAGGAAAGGGGTCCAGCTAAAGAGTTTCGCTGGATTCCGGCTCTCGATTCCAGACCGGGGGGTCCTGCTTGCGCTCCCCTTCCATCCGGCTGGGTGCCAGCTCTTCAAACTTGATATAGCCGGTGGTTCGTGGCTGTTTGATCATTCGTGGGTCCGGTTCGATACCGATACCTTTGAGGAAGTTACCCATGCCGATTCTGTGAATAAACTCACCAATCCGCTCATGATCCATACCGTTGTCGTTCCAGAACTCCCAAACCTCATCGATAAAATCGGTTAGTTTGACCAGATCCTCGTCGGTCTCCAACTTCATGAAGGGCACCAGAACCGAACTCATGGTATCACCGATTTTCAGGGTACGATGACCACCAACCAAGATGGTGACCCCCCGATCTTTACCCGGCTTCAGAGCCTTATGCATCACGTTGAGACAGTGCATGCAGTGAACACAGTTGGCGTCATCTACTTCAATCTCTTTGGTGGCGGTCTTTAAGGAGATGCAGTTGGTTGGGCAGCGGGTAATGACGTTGTCGATGGTGTAATCCAACCCTTTTTCATCGATAAAGGCGGCTACTTTGGCCTGGTCAATCTGCATGGGACCCCGCCAGGTTCCAATGATTGGGATGTCGGAACGGACGATGGCATTGGCACAGTCATTGCCGCAACCAGAAAGCTTGAATTTACATTTATAGACAAACTCCGGGCGATGAAGATATTCGATAAAGGTATCGGTAATATGTTTGGTGGCCTTCATGGTGTCATAGCAGGCCATCTCGCAGCGGGCCTCACCGACACAGCATTGCAGGGTCCGCATGGCCGCACCAGAGCCACCGATATCCCAACCGTCATTCATCAGATCTTCACAACACTGCAGAGAGCCTTCATCGTCAAAACCCAGAAGAAGAATATCACCGGACATGCCATGGAACTGAATGATGCCGGCACCGTTTTTTTCGGAAATATCGGCAAGATTTCGCAGGGCTTTCGTGTTGTATACCCACCCTGGTGGCTCGATGACCCTGACCGTGTGGAAGTTGGCCAGGTCGGGGTATTGATCGGACTTATCCGAAACCCGAGCAATAATACCGCCACCATAGCCAGAACAGTTGAGGATCTTACCTTGCCAATAGTTCCACTTGGTTTCGTAAGAGTCGTTCAATTGATTGAGAAGCTGAGTGATAACCGGTCTTTTTTCAGAATATTTTTTCAAGTCTGAAATAAAACTGGGCCAAGGACCCGACTCCAATTCATCCAACATTGGCGTTCTCATTGCCATTCTCTTCGCATTGTTACCCATAATGTACGTCACTCCTGATAAAAAATGTCAAAAAAACATGATCGATCCGAGCTCCCAAGTACCGGCAGTAAGCGTGCTGTTTTTTCTGGGATTGAAACCTGCTGGAAACCAAAATTAGAGCGATACCACTCAAACGCCGACATACTAACCTTACTCTGCTGACACGTTCAATCGGAAAATTACCATATTCTAATATTTCCAGTATGACGACCAAGTTGATGACAGGAGATAGACAAATTTTCCGGCAGGAAAATTCTGCTTCATCCTACCCGGCAATCCTTTCCAGTCCTGGTGGTTAATAATGTAAGCTATATTCTGAACAATTGTAAGCAACTGTATTTACATATGAAATTTATGATGATTTTTTGGCAGAACTCTTGCGAACAGCTGTCTGGTACCCCACCTGTCATGTTACCCCAAACACCTTGGGGTTGGTTGCGAGGGGGGGAGTCAATATATAAATAATCAATGTGGAGGTCGCGAATGAAAATTCCTGGATTAGAACAGTTGGTCCCCGGCTTAATGCTCTCTAGCTACATCGAAACACCCACAAAGGAGATCGACCTTTCAAACCAGGAGTCCGTTCATTACTCGACCGAAGATCCCATCACCCAAAACCCCGATGCCAGCATTACCCTGCTTGATCAGGGCAACCGGTTGGATAGCATGGACCTTCAAGGGCAAACAGCTCTGATGTGGGCGGCGATGAATGGCGAAACCGCCATGGCCTCTCGACTGATACGAGCCGGAGCAGATGTGAATGCAACGGATTGGTGGGGAAGAACAGCCTTTTTTTATGCAGCTAACAACAATCACCGCAAAATCATCAGCTTGCTGATAGAGAGTGGGGCAGACCTGGAGCTATGAAAGGGAAGGCTCTAACCCTTCAGGGCCTGTTGAACCAAACCGGGAATCCGTTTAGAGTTGCGAGAATAGACCGCCTCCCGAATCTGTTCAAACACCTCAGCCTGAGCGGCCTCATAGTTGGAACACTGTTCAATTAAGGTGTCGCACAACGCCACAATCTTTCCTGACTCAAAGGGGGGAAGGGCGGCAATCTGCCGCAACCCTTCCGCCCTCTTTTGGGCAATTTCATCGGGTATGGCTGTTTTTCTTTCACCCTGACTCTCCCCATCCCCGGCAGAAGTGCCCAAATATTGATGCATCAACGGCATCAGGCGATCCAGATCCACCGGCTTGGTCAAAAAGTGAGAGATCCCTGCCTCCCGTGCCTGCCCTTCCAGCCCGACAAACGCATCGGCAGAGAGGCCGATAATCGGCAGGTCGAGGAGTTCAGGATGTTGGCGAATGGCCCGGCTGGCATCCATCCCATCCATCACCGGCATATGTAGATCCATAAAAATCAGGTCCGGTCGCCAAGAGAGAGCCAGCGCCACCCCGACCTGACCATTTTCGGCAATTTTTGCCGTCAATCCTGCCTCCTCCAGCACCGCCATCAACATCTCCTGGTTCATGGGGTTATCCTCAACCAGAAGAATTTTTACACCCGGTCTGAAGGTGTAAGAGAGCCAGTTGGTCTCCTCCACCACCTTCTCCTGTCCTGCCACTGCATGCAGTGGCAGGCGAACCGTAAAGATGGAGCCGACATCCACCTCACTCAGAGCGGAGACCGAGCCGCCAAGAATTTCAACCAGACTTTTCACGATGGCCAGTCCCAAACCAGTGCCGCCATGCTGGCGAGTGGTGGAGCTGTCGGCCTGCTCAAAGGGCTGAAAAACCGCCTGCAGCCGATCAGGTGGAATACCAACCCCCTGATCTTCTATCTGAAAGAGCATCTCCTGCCCCTCCAGAAGCACCCGCAGGGTGACCTCTTTTCCCTTGCCGGTAAATTTAATGGCATTGTCAACCAGGTTGATTAAAATCTGGTTTAAGCGGGTCCGATCGGTTTGGACCTTTCTGGGTAGATCCGGGTCGATATCATAATGGACACGCACCCCTTTTTCGGCGGCTCGATCTTTGCTGATCTGGTAGAGGCTCTGTACCAGAAGGCGAATATCCACATCCTCCACCTCGGTCTCCACCTTGCCCGCTTCAATTTTGGCCAGATCCAGTACATTGTTGATAATCTCTGTCAGGCTCACTCCGCTGACACGAATATTTTCCAGGTATTGCAAAAAACGGGGGGAGATCTGGCTGCGGTGCTTCAACAGGATGCGGGAGAAGCCGACGATGGCGTTGAGGGGGGTACGGATTTCGTGGCTGACGTTGGCTAAAAAGGAGGTTTTGGCCAGGCTGGCGTTTTCCGCCTCCACCTTGGCCTTGATCAAGGCATCTTCCACCTGCTTGCGCTCGATAAGGCCGGCCAGAATGTTGGTGATGGAGAGCAGAAAATCTTCCTCTTCCGGGTCACGGACATGGTCCTCGGCCAGATAGAGGTTGATTACCCCCAACAGCCGGTCATTGGATAAGATGGGATAGCAGTAGTGGCCGTGGGGCTGCATTCCTTCATAGGTTACCTCATGGCGGTGGTCTATGGTGCCCGAAAAAACCGGCTTGCGGGTTGCTGCAGCCCGACCACACAGACAGAAGCCCGGCGCTACCTGCTTGCAGGTTGTCAGGAGTGTTTCGGACATCCCTCGATGCACAGCCAGATGGAGTGTGCCATCCTCCTCGGCCAGAAAGAGGGTGCCTCGGGCCTGAACCGACAGCCAGGGAACCGAAAAAATCAGATCCAGGGCGACGCCAAGCTGTTCGGAGAGAGAGAGAGGCTCCAGGGAGGTTCGCATCAAGGCGCAACTGACCATACGAGAGTGGTTGGCCCGTTCTGTCCAGGATCTTAAATCCCGCAGCTCCGCTTGCAGGGTAATGTTCTCATCGCTCAACGCCAACACCTTGGCGTTGATTTTGTCCTGGCTCAGAGCGTGATGTAAATCGGCCTTGAACTGCTTGAGAATAGAGCGGGTGACAATACCGATAAACTGCTGCTGGTCAAAAACCGGCAGAGCCGGATAGCCCCCCTTCTCCATCCGCAACGAGACCGCATCCACCTCTTCCCCTAACTGAATGCGAGCTGTTAACGGTAGAGGCTCAGCTTTTTTTCCGTGTGGAAAAGAGTGGATACCAGCAAAAACCCCCTCTTCAACCACCACCACATACCCCTCCCCAAAAGGGTCTCCCAAAAGGTGTGAAACCTCCTGAATGGAACCAAGCTGTGGAAAAGAGTCTTTGACCAGATAATCTATACGCATCATTATTCCTCCCCCGTATTCTCCCTTATTGTTGGGAGCTTTTCGGTTATAATGACAGTTATTCCAGCGAGCAGTCTTTCACATTCATACCAAGAATGTAATAATAATCGACTTTTTTTTAAAACAATCTCTACCATCTGCCAAGGATACCAGGCCATCTCTTTATGTTAACTGTTGATAAAATCGATAAATATTTTGGACATCACTGCCTTTTTCATGAGGCCTCACTGGTTGTGCATCCTGGTGAAAAAGTGGGGCTGGTCGGCGCGAACGGTTCGGGAAAAACCACTCTTTTCCGCCTCATTGAAGGTAAACAGGAGATCGATAGCGGGGAGATAACCCTGATTGGCAACTGCCGAATCGGCCTGCTTCGACAAGAGTTGGAGGAGTCTCATCGCCCCCTGCTGCTGGAGACTCTGGAGGGAGATCCGGAGCTCTCGCAACTACGCCGAGAGCGAGCCACGCTTCAACACACCTTGGAGCAGACAGAGGGAACGCCTCCCACCTCGGTGACCGATCGACTTGGAGAGGTGGACCACCGACTCGAAGAGATTGACGCCTTCAGTGCCGAAAGCCGAGCCGGCTCTATTTTACTGGGGCTGGGTTTTTCCAAAGAGGATTTAGCCCGACCTCTCTCAGCTTTTTCCGGCGGGTGGCGAATGCGGGTTGCGCTGGCCCAACTGCTCTTTTCTCGGGCCGATCTGATGCTGATGGATGAGCCAACCAACCATCTGGATCTGGAGTCGGTAGCCTGGCTGGAAAAACATCTGACCCGGATGGCCGGCACGCTCATCGTCATCTCCCACGACCGAGGATTTCTCAACCGGGTAACCCGCCTGACCGTCGCCTTGGAAAATCGTGAGCTGATCCGCTATGTCGGTTCCTATGACAGCTACGAAAAACAGCGAGAAGAGAGAAGACGGCTGCTGGTCAAAAGTGCCGAAAAGCAGGATCAGGAGATTGAACAGATAGAGCAGTTTATCAATCGATTCCGCGCCCAGGCCACCAAAGCCAAGCAGGTTCAGAGCCGGGTGAAACATCTGGAAAAAATTGTCCGGGTCAAACGTCCGCCAGCCGAGCCAGCCACACCGGTCATCCGACTGCCCACTCCCCCCCCCTGCGCCCAGGAGGTGCTTGCCCTGAAGGGAATCAGCAAAAGGTTTGATGACAACATTCTCTTCGATAACCTGCACCTCAAACTGGAAAAAGGCAAAAAAGTGGGGCTGCTTGGTCCCAACGGTGTAGGAAAAAGCTCTCTTTTAAAGATCATTACCGGTGAGTTGAGTGCGGATGCCGGAGAGGTCATACCGGGGGATCGGGTGAAGGTTGCCCATTTTGCCCAGCACACCCTGGCATCACTCAATCCAGAGCACACCCTTTTGGAGTCGGCTGAAACTTCAGCGCCCTCAGGTTTTAAAGAGGGCCAACTGCGGACTGTTCTCGGGGGATTTCTTTTCTCGGGTGATGCTGTTTTCAAATCGGTTTCGGTGCTTTCCGGTGGTGAAAAAGCCCGTCTGGCCCTGGCCCGTCTGCTGCTCTCTGGCGCCAACTTTCTGCTGTTGGATGAGCCAACCAACCATCTGGATATGGGGGCCAGGGCGGCACTGCAAAAAGCTTTGGAGTCTTATAAAGGTACCCTCATCATCATCACCCATGATCGAGATCTGATGGAGCAGGTTTGTGACCAGTTTTGGATTGTCGGCAATCAGAAGGTGACTCTGTGGGAGTCGGATCTCTCCCACTATCTGGAGCAGGTCACCCTTCAGGAGGGGGAGGATAATGTCGCCAAATCGGTAACAGAAGGGGGGGAGAGCAGCACCCCTGTCAAACGGGGCAACAAGGAGATGCGCCAAGAGACTGCCCGTATTCGACAGCAGTTTCAGCAGGCCACCCGGACAGCCAAAAAGAGAATCGCTCAACTGGAAAAGGAGATCCAGAAGGCCGAAAAGGATTTACAGTTGGTAGAGGAGAGGCTGGCCCATCCCGAGATCCATGCGAATCCCGATAAAAATGAGCTAAAATCACTTGTTAGCCAAAGTGGAAAGCTTCATGCTTTTCTGGCGTCTGGCATGACCGAGTGGGAAGCCCTCTCTCTGGAGATAGAGAACCATGAAGAGGCGGCCAATCAGGCCATGGCGGAGCTCTAGAGATTCCAAACCAATGGGTGCCACAATAGTGGTGGATGGATCTGGGAAGGCACGGATGCCTCCCCAGCGGTTTTGGACAGCGCCCAAGGTCCTAAGTCTTTGACTTTGCTTTTTTTTAATTTTAAAAGCGTGGGGGTTTTGGGGCCTGCAAGGCCTCCCAATATCTTGGACCATTCATGCCCTTCTAACTGCCGTTTTCAGGATGATCTCTATACAATCAGTCCACTGCAGGGTGGGGAGTCCTCTGACTTTCGGTAACCTGTTGCTCTTCGACACATCCAGCCGAGCCGGAGCCATAGAAAAAGTCGGGAATAGTTCGCGACGCTCTATCGACAGTATGCTCCAAAATATTATTAAAAAACCCCTGATAAAGATCATCCTTCTGGCTATTCATGGTACGCCTCCTTTGCGGGATGAGAATCCCATAGATGGAATAAGTGCTGTACCCTTTTCAGGTCTGCAACTGCAGTGCCAAAAGGTTTCATCCAGATTTTATCCTCTCTTCCCCTTCAAAAAAGAGGGTGACAATAATCTCCATTTTAACATGGAGGTATGTTATGCTCCCCACTGCCAACATTCTGCAGACCAGGCCAGCATGGAAAAGATCCTTCCTGCCAAGCCCTTTTTGCCCGATAAGGAACCCTAACCCATGTCCAATCCATCACCGGAGAAAAAAGTCGTTATCAAGGTGGTCACAGTCTCCATTGTCATGCTTCTTTTGAGCTATTCGGTCATTTTCTATCTGATCCGAGGTGTTATTGAGCAAGAGTCCATGCTGAACATGATTCAAAAGTCTCGTGCTCTGACCGTACAATTGGAACAGGTACGTCATACCGTCTCCGGGATGGTGGCCGAAGGGGTGTTTGATCCGGGATTGTTGACGGAGGCACAAAAATATATTCAGCGTAAAGGGGCCAAAAGCAAAGATGAGATCATCAAGGTAGCGCGATTGACCCGCTTCTACCAAACCATCCCCATCGTCTCCAGCCTGAAAATTGCCCAGACAAGGTCCACCGATGCCCACTACCAATTTCGGGTTGTCCGTGTTGGCGCAAGAAACCCCAATAGCGAAGCGACCCCTATAGAAAAAAAGATGCTCGAAAAAATGGCCGAGAAAAACCTGCCCGAACATTGGCAAATCGATCAGGAAAAGAACGCCCTGCGCTACATGCGGGCCATCATCATGAAAAAAGAGTGTCTGCTCTGTCACGGCACCGAAAAGGACTACCCCCAGGGGAAAGGCTATGATCCCCTGGGCATTAAAATGGAGCGGTGGTCTCTGGGTGAACAGCGGGGGGCCTTTGAAATCATTTCCGACTTAAAACCCCTGCAAGAGGCGGTGCGAAGGGTTCAACATACCTTGATTGGAATCGGGGTTGTGCTGGTGATACTTCTTATTTTCTCTGCCCCTTTTTGGTTTAACATTCTCCTTGCTCGGAAAAAAACTTAAAAAAAAACCCGAGGAGTCTTGAGATCATCCAATCTCTCAAGACTCCTCGGATGGGTACATTCATTCTGTCGTTGAGAAAACCCCTCTGTTTGGCCTGTAGAAGAGCCTCACACTACCCCGTTCAACCCATTCCCTTAATCGCTCCCCTCAGAAGGGGTATCTTCAGGTAGATGAGGGGTGTTTCCGGCCAGATACAACCAGAGATACCCCCCCAATCCCGCAATCAGAGAGGCGATCAAAATACCGCTCTTGGCCGATAGCAGAAGGTTGGGTTGATGAAGAAAGGCCAACTCTGCAATAAAGATGGACATGGTAAAACCGATTCCACTCAACAGCCCCAAGCCGGCTATATGGGTAAAGCGGGTTTGGTGAGGCAGTTGACCGATGCCCAATTTTAGCGCCAGCCAGCAAGAGCCGGCAATACCCAAAAATTTACCACCAACCAACCCCACAATAACGGCCAGTGTAACCGGGTGTTCCACCATTTTTCCTAAGGAAGAAAAATCCATGGGAACGCCAGCGTTGATTAAGGCAAAGATAGGAATAACCACAAAAGCTACAGGCATGTGCAGCGCATGCTCCAAGCGCTGCAGAGGTGGCTCTACCCGATAGATGCCTGTCTCCAGATTTTGGACGACTCTCTGCAAACGTTCGTTGACCAAAATGTTGTCACCCGGCTGATAACTCGCATCAAACCGGTTGAGCAGCTCTTTCAGCCGCTTTCTGAAAAGGACAGGATCATATTTGGAGCCAGCAGGAATGGTAAAGGCGGTCAAAACCCCCGCCAACGTAGCATGCACACCTGACTTTAACAGAGCAAACCAGAGAACTGTGCCCAAGAGAAAATAGGGGAGGGGGTGCCTGACTCCTGCCCTGTTCATGGCAATAAGAAGAGACAGCACCACAGCAGACGCCAACAAAGCCTGAAGAACAATCTCTTCCGTATAGGCTACAGCAATGACAATCACCGCCCCCAGGTCGTCAATGATGGCCAGGGCGACCAAAAAGGTGATCAACGCTTTGGGTACTCGAGATCCCAACAGCGCCAAGGCACCAATGGCAAACGCGATATCGGTCGCCATGGGGATTCCCCAGCCACGGGCCATATCACCATCAGGGACAACCATGGCATAAAACAGAGCAGGAAAGACCATCCCCCCCACCGCCGCCACAACGGGTAGCAGAGCTTGACGAAAATCGGACAACTCCCCGACCAACACCTCCCGTTTAAGCTCCAAGCCAACCAGAAAGAAGAAGAGGGTCATCAGCGCATCATTGACCCAGTGCTGCAGAGACTTCTCCAACCCCCACGTACCGATTGTTACCCCCATCGGTGTATGGATCAGGTGCTGGTAGGATTCCGAATAGCTGCTATTAGCCCAAACCAAGGCAAGAAGTGCAGAGGCCATAAGGAGCAGGCTTGAGGTGGTTTGTCGATGAATAAACTCCTCAAACGGTTCTAGGATCCTATCAAAAGCTTTCTCCCAAGGGGCATGAAACACCTTGCCCCTTTTTTTCTGTTTTTCTTTCATTTTCTCTCACCCTAATAACAAAACGACCAAAAGAAGAGAACAGCCTCCTCTTACAAACAGTCACATTAACCTGGGAATATAACAAGATTTCATCCAATCAAACAACCCGACAAAAGGGAGTATGATAAATCAGCCCTATTTATCTTCTCTGATGATGTTGAGTAGAAGCAGAGGCTTGCTCCGAGCGTTTCTTGGAACCCTTGGCGGCGGTTTCTGCTATAATCCTGGAAACGGTAGATGGGCGTTGGACTACCTCACCCCCATGGACAAACGATCGAGACTAAAATGAAAAGACAAACCAAAATTCAACTTGTTGTCACGCTGATAGGAGTGGTTGCTGGTGGGTTTCTTGGCTATGCGATCAATCGTGGCCTTGGTGCTGACGGACTCAGAAACAGTCATCTTTGGATGATGGGTGGGGGGGCGGTTGCCTTTATCCGGGTGCGCATGTTGTCGGCCATGAACCATCTTCTGTAAACGGCAAAACAATCTGGTCGGATCTCCCCCAGAACCACAAAGGGGTTAACGTATCCTACGCTAACCCCTTATGGTCAATGGCTGGCGGACTAGGATTCGAACCTAGGCTGAAGGAGTCAGAGTCCTTTGTCCTACCGTTAGACGATCCGCCAATAGAAGGATCTTTTACGAGGTCTTGGGCCATCTGTCAAGCGCCATAGAGCCGTTTTCAGGATAGCTCCTGCTCTTTTTCTTCCAGGTAGGCCACCCCAGCCTGCAAGCGCGAGAGGGTTTTTTCCCGTCCCAGCATCTGTAAGGTTTCGTAAATACCCGGAGAGGTTCCGGTTCCGGTCAGGGAGACTCGGACCGGCTGGGCCAGTTTGCCCATCTTGATGTCAAATTGATCCATCACCGACACAAAAACCTTTTCAATACCCTCCAGACTCCACTCCGGCAGACTCTCCAGACGGCGGGCCAGTTGGGCCAACGGTTTTTTGGAGCTGATCTTCAGATGTTTTTTAGCCGCAGCCGGATCATAGCCCGACAAGGTGTCGACAAATAAAAAGGAGACCTTGGTCGCCATCTCGACCATGGTTTTGGATCGCTCCTGGAACTCTGGAATGACAGAGAGTAGTTTTTTCTGGTCAACCCCTTCGATACCGAGCTTGACCAGATGATAGTTCAACTCCTCCAACAGCTCTTTGGGTTCGGCGTCACGGATATGGTTCCCGTTGATCCAGGTCAGTTTTTCATGGTTGAAAATAGCGGCCGAGCGACCGACTTCACAGACATCAAAAAGCTGTTCCATCTCTTCTCGGGAAAAAATCTCCTGGTCCCCATGGGACCAACCCAGCCGGACCAGATAGTTGTTAAGCGCAGAGGGTAAAAACCCCTCATCCCGATAGGAGAGAACCGAAACAGCCCCGTGGCGCTTGGAGAGCTTTCCACCATCGGCCCCGTGCAGCAGGGGCATATGGGCATACTCCGGCACCTCCCAGGCCAGGGCTTCAAAAAGCTGAATCTGCCGAGGGGTATTGCTGATGTGATCTTCGCCCCGTATGACCAGGTTGATTCCCATCTGATGATCATCCACCACCACCGCCAGGTTATAGGTGGGAGAGCCATCGGAGCGAACCAGAATCAGATCATCCAGCTCATCATTTCTGACCCGAATCTCCCCTTGGATCTTATCCTGCCAGACCACCTCGCCTCCCTTGGGCCGCAAAAAGCGGATGACATGGGGGGTCTCTTCGGCAGGAGCGGCCGTACGATGCCGGCAACGTCCATCGTAGCGGGGCTTAAGCCCCTCCGCCCGCTGTTTTTCCCGCATCTCGTCCAGCTCTTCCTTGGTGCAGTAACAGCGGTAGGCCCGCTCTCCCACTAAAAGCTGTTCGGCAATATCCAGGTGTTTTTCAACATTATCCGACTGGTAGAATGGCCCCTCATCCGGGTCCAACCCCATCCAGTGCATGCCGGCCAAAATCGCATCGACAGCCTCTTGTTTGGACCGTTCCCGGTCCGTATCTTCAACCCTCAAAATAGTTTTTCCGCCGTAGCGTCGAGCATGAAGATGGCAAAAAAGGGCGGTTCTCGCCCCGCCAATATGTAAAAATCCGGTAGGGGATGGGGCAAAACGGGTACGCAAAGTCATATTTTTTCTAGTCCATTCACACATTATCTGACACATTTATTCCAAAAAAACTGGCTTATCACACTTTTAATCGAGTTTCCATCACTTTCCGCACTAGCGTATAGATTGTGGTTGATTTAGTATAGAGGGATTTTGTAAACATCAAACTAATCATTCTCATTCAAATAGTATTAAGGAGCCGTAACTGTGGGTTCTACTAAAGATCTCAACCAACCGGAGGTTTTTGCCGAGGCACTTGTCCATGCCACACTGATGAAGGACAGGGAAAAACTCGCTGCCTGGCTGGCCGAAGACGATAAGGTGACGGAACACCCCTTCTGGAACTGGTACGCCTATTTTGCAGACCGTCTCATCGATATGGCCCCTTCCCCGGAAATGGGCTTTCAGTCCCATCCCAAGCGATCGATCCCAGCCCCAAAAATTGGCCGTAACGATCCCTGTCCCTGTCAATCCGGCAAAAAGTTTAAACAGTGCCATATCAATCAAGAGGAGTCGGTGGGCTGGAAGCTGGGCTCTCCCACGCCTGCCATTCGTGCCATGGCTGTCTCCCGGATTATCCAAGTATCCCCAGTAGAAGTACTGGATCAGGTGCCTCAAGACAAGGCCTCTGATATCGCTCTGACCGAGATGGCCACCGCCTATCATGCTGCCGAACGGCTCCAAGAGGCCCTGGATATCATCAAAAAAGTGCTGGACGGCGACCGGGAGGACCCTCACATCCTTTGGGACTACTGGATCGCCCGTTATGCCGAGTGGTTGGTGGAGGCTGACAAGGCCTCAGAAGGGGAGCAGTTCCTGATGGATGAATATGATACCCCGCGTCAGGTACAGGCGTGGCAGGTGGCCCAAAAGCTGGCGGCCTATTATATCGACCAAGGGGATACGGAAAATGCCGAAACCTGGGTTGATACCGCTCTGGAAGGGAACAGTGAAAACCCCTTCAACCACTACCTGAAAGGGCTGCTTCTTCACTCTGTCGAAAACTGGGAAGAGGCAGAGCAGGCCTACACCCGGGCTCAGGAGTTGAGTGAAAATTTCCGTGAGGAGGAGAAAGCCTACATGACCTCCTTGGTTGGAGAGTCTCTGACGTTGGTCAAAAATCGCCAGCCTTTGAACGAAGAAGAAGCGGCACAAGAGGAAAACTAGGATAACTCATTATGAAGCGAAGCCATTTTTGTAACGATGTCAGAAAAGAGCAGATTGGAGATCGGATTACCCTGTTTGGCTGGGTAAACCGACGCCGTGACCATGGCGGGGTGATTTTTGTCGATCTTCGAGATCGAACCGGGTTGGTTCAGGTGGTTTTCAGCCCGGAACGCAATGCCGAGGTTCACCAACAGGCCCATGTACTGCGTAACGAGTATGTTCTTCAGATCGAGGGAACCGTGGCGCCTCGCCCCAAGGAGACCGAAAATCCCAAGATGCCAACCGGGCTGATTGAGGTTGATGTGGACTCCTTTACCATCCTCAACGCCTCTCAAACCCTGCCTTTTTTGTTGGATGACGAAGATCTGGGCGAAAACACCCGCCTCACCTACCGTTTTCTCGATCTGCGTCGACCACAAATGCAGCATAATCTCTCTTTCCGCCACCGGGTCAACCACACCATCCGCACGGTTTTGGATGGGGCGGGATTTCTCGATATCGAAACGCCCATGCTGACACGCAGCACCCCTGAAGGGGCGCGGGACTATCTGGTTCCTTCTCGGGTCAACCCCGGTCAGTTCTATGCTCTGCCGCAATCGCCGCAGCTATTCAAACAGCTGCTGATGATCTCTGGCTACGATCGCTATTTTCAGATCACCCGCTGCTTCCGAGATGAAGATCTGCGAGCCGACCGCCAACCTGAATTTACCCAGGTGGACCTGGAGATGGCCTTTGTGGAGGAAGAGGATGTGATGGCGGTCACCGAGGAGGTGATCCATGAAAGCTTCAAAAAAGCTCTGGATGTGACAATCTCCACCCCCATCCCCAAAATCACCTACGCACAAGCCATGGAGCAGTATGGTCTGGATGCTCCAGATGTACGCAACCCTCTTGTTCTGACCGATCTTACCGAACAGATGAAAAATACCGGTTTCAAGGTTTTTTCTGCCCAGTCCAGACTGAAGGGGCCAGGGGGTCTGCGGGGTGCGGTCAAAGCTCTGCGGGTGCCAGGTGGTGCCAAACTGACCCGAAAACAGATCGACAACTACACCAAGTTTGTGGAAATCTATGGCGCCAAGGGTCTGGCCTATATTAAAATAAATGGTCCCTGGCAGGAAGAGGGGTGGCAATCCCCCATTGTTAAATTCTTCTCCGATGTCGAGAAGGAGGCCATTGTGGCCGCAACCCAGGCCGAAACCGGGGATATCATCTTTTTTGGTGCCGACAAACTTTCTGTGGTCAATGAGGCGTTGGGGCGGTTGAGGGTTGTGGTTGGTAACGATCTGAAACTGGTGGACCCAGAGGCCTTTGGTCTGGTTTGGGTTACCGAATTTCCGCTGCTGCAGTGGGATGATGAGAGCAAACGGTTTAATGCTGTACACCACCCCTTTACCGCACCCATGCCGGAGGATCTCTACCTGCTGGATGAGGTGGATGAAGAGGGAGTTCCACCCCTCCACCGCATCCGCTCTCGGGCGTACGATCTGGTTTTAAACGGCACCGAGATTGGCGGAGGTTCCATCCGTATCCACGACCCCAAAATGCAACGAAAAATGTTGGCGTTGCTTGAGATCGGTCCGGAGGAGGCAGAGGACAAGTTTGGTTTCTTGCTTCGTGCGCTGGAATTTGGCGCCCCCCCGCATGGTGGTTTGGCTTTGGGCATGGATCGACTGGTGGCACTGATGCTGAAAACCGACTCCATTCGTGACGTCATTGCCTTTCCCAAAACCCAAAAAGCGGGTTGTGTGTTGACCCAGGCCCCGTCAAAGGTTGACCAGATCCAACTCAGAGAGCTTCACCTTCGCAGCACCTTCCGCGCCAAAACGGAAGAGAAGCCCTAAAGGTAGACCTCTCTTTGTTTGACAGACCCGATAGCTTACCCTGGCTATCGGGTTTGTTAGTGTTGAAAAGTGGGGCACTATGGGGTCCCATTGGTTGAAGGGCGGCTTGGTTTGCCGGCCTTTATAGAGACTCCAAACCAAATATGTCAGATAAAGTCTTGTCTATTACAATATGTGACTATACTAGCTGGTACTCTCCGGCTTGCAATATCGGGTAATCAACGCCAGCAGCTTGATCTTGGTAATGGGCTTGGTAATATGATCATTACAACCAGCCGCCAAAGATTTTTCTTTATCTCCCATCATGGCATGGGCCGTTAAAGCCAAAATGGGGGTCGGAGCAAGACCCTGCTCTTTTTCCCAAGCCCGAATCTGCCGTGTTGCTTTTAATCCATCCATTACAGGCATCTGGATATCCATCAACACCAGATCATAGCGCTTCCCAGAACCAATATTCTCCACTGCCTGCAGACCATCCTCCACCCAATCTACCCGGTGGTTGCTCTTTTTAAGAAAAACCTTGATGAGCATGGCGTTATCACCATCATCTTCCACCAATAAAATCGACCGGTTTTCCAGCCTCTTTTCATCCGTTCCTCCCCCCTTGTTACCAGCCGGTCGATGGGCTTGGACACCAAGCTCCTCCTCACGCCAGGGCGTATCGGGGAGCGGGATGGAAAAATGGAAGGTGCTGCCCTCTCCAGGCGCGCTCTCCAGCCAGATCTTTCCATCCATGGAATCCATCAGTCGCCGGCATAAAGAGAGACCCAACCCAACACCACCATGTCGCCGGGTCGAAGAGCTGTCAGCCTGGGAAAACGGCTCAAAAACCAATGACTGCTTCTCTAAGGGAATACCGATACCCGTATCGGAGATGGAAAAAACAAGGGTGTGCCGATCGGGACAAGAGACCTGCAACTCTACCCGGCCCTGATCGGTAAATTTGATGCCATTCCCCAATAAGTTCAACAATACCTGGCGTATTCTCTTGGGATCACCCACAAAAAAGCCTGGTGTTCCCGCCTCAATGTGACAGCGTATCACCACCCCTTTTTGATCCGCCTTTTGGCCATGGATCTCTATCGCCTCATGGGTCAACTTTTCCAGGTTAATGGTTTTTTTCTCTAAGGTAAGATATCCAGATTCAATATGAGAGAGGTCGAGAATATCTTCAATCAAGGTGAGGAGATTATTTCCCGCCCGCCCCATGATCTCAATAAAGCCCCGCTGCCTGGAGGTCAGAGAGGTCTCTTGAATAACCTCTGCCATACCGAGAATGGCATTGAGGGGGGTACGAATTTCATGACTCATAATCGCCAAAAACTCGCTCTTGGCCCGATTGGCCAACTCGGCGGACTCTTTAGCCTGGATCAACTCCTGTTTGGCCAACTTTCTTTCGGTGACATCATGACCCAAACTGAAGTGGTCCCCATTGGGAAGCCTGAAGTTGGCCCATAGTTGTATGCGGGCATCTCCCGATTTGGTGAAAGATTGATACTCCCGAAAAATACCATCATGCCGTTTAATCCACCGTAAAACCTCATCCCGAACAGCCGGGTCAGGATAGATCAGCCGCAAAGGGTCGTCCGTACGATTGATCTCCTCCCGGCTCCAGCCAAAAACCCGTTCACACTCCCGATTCCACAACAGACACCGTCCCTGATCATCGAAGGCATCAATCATCACCGGGGCATAATCGAGAATGGCCTTAAACCGCTCTTCACTCTCTTTGAGAGCGTTCTGCTGACGGACGATATCGGTACCCATGGTATTGAATACCCGGCCAATCTGGGCAAAATCACCCTTCAACCCTTCCAACTTCTGGTCAAACTTCCCGGCTGCAATAGCCACCATCCCCTCTTTGAGTTTGATAAGGGGTGTCGAGACAAACCGGCGAACCATTAAGCCTAGCAGGAAAAAAATGAGAAGAAAGCTGGCCAGATGGATGACAGTATCCTCTAGAAAGTTACCGATAATCCGCTGGTTGATATCGGTGGCAGGAATCTTGAAACTCATGATACCCCGCAGTTCACCCAGCTTGTAATCGTAAGAGGCGCTGTACGTATCCCGAATGGTAGGGGGAGCATCCGCTCGCTTGCCGTGGCACTTCATACAGTACTCCTCCACCCAGATGGGCCGAGAATAGTGGAAGAAGGGCTCTCCGCCATCTGTTTTGAAGGTGACAAACCGGATCTGTTCCTGACGGTTTTCTTGAAAAAACCGGATAGCCTCCATCTCCACCTTATCCGCCAAATTTTTTGAATTACGCGGTCGGTCAGAGACATTCTTAAAGCTAAGACCGGTCTCACTCCAGTTGGAAAAATCGTTGGAAATTCGGGAGAGGGCGTGGGCTGGCAGAAAACCGAGGTTTTTGGGTGTCAGGGGGATACCACTGTCGAGGAACTGGTGATGATAGACACGCCGGGTAGCCATGAGAACGCTGTGCAACTGCTCGGCCAGGTTTTTAACCTCCCGGACCGACTCCTCCTTGGCTCGTTGGTAAGTGAGAGCTTCCAGGCCGACAAATGCCAAGGTCAAAACCAGACCAATGGTTAAAAACAGTCGCGTTTGGAGCTTCATTCCAGCGCCCTTTTGATAGCCAGGATTCAACCTTTAACCCAAGCTTTTTTTATGACAAACAATACGTTATGAACCTCTTTTGTTTCTATGTTCAATCCAACAACCTGTCACCTATCAGGAATAAATACTAGTAGAAATCATCTCCCCTGTCCAACACTACTTACAAACCTGCCCAAGCATTACCATTTGACACATACCCAACGGTGAAAAGCTACCCTCACAGATCAAACGATTTGAATGGCAAACCCTTCCTCAGATGTTGCTCTAAACCTTTTCCTGATAGTATCCTTATCGACAACCCTTTTCGTTAAGTGAGCAGGAGGGAAAGCGTCTATCTGCTGTTTCCGGGCTTATTAAATATTGACATTAGCCCCACACCAGAAAACAATACCCTTGGGTTCAGGCACAAGCTGTTCAAACTTTTTTGGGGAGAGAAAACATGCAAGTAACCGCCGAGCGAGAAGGAAACAAACTGACCCTTTCATTCTCTAAAGCCTTCAATTTTCATTCACGCATCAGTTTTGTGGAGGCCTATAAAAATCAACCCGCCGACCTCTCTTTTGAACTGGATTTCAGAAAAACTCAAACTGTCGACAGTTCCGCCCTGGGCATGTTGATGATCTTTCGGGAACATGCCGGAGGAAAAGATGCCGATATCACCATTGTCGGTTGCTCTCCAGAATTAAAGAAACTCTTTGAAATCGCCCAATTTCAATCTATTTTCAATTTTGTATAGAGCTTGGGCTGCTGGTGGCTCTTTGCGGTACAATCTTCATTGAATCCTGCCTTCCAATTATATAAGATGCTATTTTGGTTCATAAAAAAGGAGGGAGATAGCGACCATGAAGAGTACCCCACGTGAGGTTATAACCCCCTTTCGCCCCCTCCCTCTGACCATCCCCGAGGGGATGGGGAAAAATGAGTTTTTCAACAGTAGTAACAACCTGAAAAATCTCACCGAAGAGAACGGCCTGTTACGAACTCGGGAAAACTTTCTTCTCTACCGAAAAGCCATCGGCCACAGTCTGGAGTTTGATACCTCCATCATCTTCGATACCTCACAGACCATTCTCGACCCCCTGGGGCGGCCTGTCCGTCGAGACCAACTCTCCAAGAAGGAGAGCCGGATCTGGAGCCGTATGTCCCAGACCATTGTCGACTATATGCTGGAGCAGTACCCCGACCCAGAAAAACATCTGGTTTTTTGTGGAGAGGCCAGCCTGGATCCAACCTGGCCCATCAACAAACCGGGGGTTCCCAGCATTCGCATGATTCACAACCACTTTATCGTCTACCCCCAAGAGCAGCTTCGCCAAGCTAAAATCGCCGACAGCAACCACCCCAACCTGACGGATGGTGGTCATCATGGACTGTTTCTTAAACATTTGGGGGAGGTGTATCAACGTTTTTTTGAAATTCTCAACCTCACCATCCTGCAGCCCATCTCCTCTGACAAATCTCAACTGGCCCTTACCGGATACCCCCAAGGCCTGCCAAGCTGGGAGGTGACCGGGGGTGCCGATAGCCTGAAAAATCCTCGTTTTTGGCAAGAGTACGATTTAATCCTCAAAGGGTTTCTCGACTTCTACCGCACCTTTTTCGGACTGGTGGCCACCCAAAAGGCCAGCATCCCCAAAGAGAGCTATTTTCCCGATCAGGTGGAAAATGTGCTGCTGTTTAACAACGATTTTTATCGGGTGGCCAGAGAGGTAAGACTGAAGGTGATCGACGACCCCCAGTTTGCCAACGAGATGCGCTGGCATCCGGCCTATAAGCAGCTTATGTATCGCGATTGCAAAGGGCGTCTGATTGTCACCATCAGCCAGAACTCCGTTGGTAACGCCATCACCGAACTATTGGGTATCGTCGTCAAACGGATTCCCGATACCGAAGCCTATAACGCCGCCGAACCGGCTCTGTTAGCCAAACTGTTTGAGGTGTGCCGCCGGCTGATCGCCTCGGACCTGGGAGAGCCGATCAGCAATGGATTTTGGCCTATTCAGGATGCTCAGACTCTGGAAGATTGATGGTCGCAACCACCTCATTACCCCTCCCTTGGTAATGAATAGCATCAAAGCTGAGTAAGTTGGCCATGGCAATGCCCCGACCGTGAGAGTCGAACGCCCGTGCAGGGTCAATCTGCAGATAGTTCTGCCAATCAAACCCCTCCCCCTGATCTTGAATCACAAAAGTGACGCTTTTTTGATCACGGCTAAACTGAATGGTTGCGCTACGATGGGCATATTCGGGCAGGGAGAGGCGTCGTTCGACCTCCTGAGACCACCCGCCCTTACGGTTGAGTTGGCTCTTCTGGCGATAGCCAATACCCAGGTTGCCATGCTCCACCGCATTGATCATCAACTCCGTCAACCCCAACAGGCTCTTCTCTGGATTGGGGCAGGCTTTAGCCAATAGCACCACCAGATCCTGCACCTCCTCCAACGTCCGAAACCGGAACAGGCCAGACTCCATCAAACGAAACGAGTTGACCGCCTTGTTCACCTCGTTCTGGAGGGCCAGATGGACACCATATTCATGCAAAGCGGTCTCCACAACCGCCAAAATTGCGCTGCGGTCAACCGGTTTGGTTAAATAGTAGTAGGCTCCCAACTGCAGCCCCCTGGCAATATCCTCTTTCTCCGCCTTGGTGGTGACAAAGATCACAGGAATCGCCTTGCACCCCTCCTCTTGCTTGAGTTGACGGCAAACCTCATAGCCATCCATAGCCGGCATCATGACATCGAGAAGAATCAGATGGGGGGCACTTGACCGGGCCACCTCCAGGGCCATCGAGCCACTGGTCGCAAAAATAACGGTGTAGCTATGGTGAAGAATCTCATCCAATACCTCAATATTACTCGGCTCATCATCAACAATCAGAATCGTCTCTTTCTCTCTTTTCATGGGATGTAACCCTCTTTAATTCTAAAAACAGCTTAAAGGGAAAGTTCAAGCCGTTGTGCCAGAGCCTTGAGTGGAATCTGAGCTGCTGCGTAGTCCAGCCGATCCAGAGAGCGCTCCAACTGCTGTATTTCTGCCTGGTAAGGTGCTCCGCCAAGCAGACTTTTCAGATGGGGAATCTCTCTTTTAGCCTGTAAATTGTTGGAGCGAACACAGGAAAACAGATGGACCAGAAGCGAGGTAATGGCCTCCCTATCCAGAGGGCTATCCTCCTGAGACGGGAGAGTAGCTTGGGTTTGATCGGGCTGTTGGCACATTTTTTCAACCATTGCACCCGAGGCAAAAACCTGCTCCAACTCTTTTTCAAACTGTGCCAATAAAGTCGGCACCGCCTCCTCTCTTCTCTGTTTTATACCATTGTGAAGCTCTGCAATGGTTGAAAAAAGTGCCCGCGCAGAAAGATTGCCGGCCGTGCCGCTCAACCCATGGAGGATACGACGAGCCTCCTGGCTCTCACCTCTGGAGATAGCCTGCCGCAGGGTTGGAGCCAGGGTTCTGTTGATTGTACAAAAATCGATCAACAGTTTGGCAAACAGGGTCTGGTTCCCACCGACTCTCTTCAACCCCTCAACCAGATCGATACCTGGCAGCTCTGCAGGCAAGAGAGAATCTGTCGCCCCCTGGTCAGCAAAGTGTCCGGCAAGGGGGGGAGGAAGGGGCCTCTCTCCTGGTGGAATCCACTGTAACAGAGAGCTAAACAGCTCCGGCACATCGATGGGTTTGTTGATATGGTCGTTCATACCCGCTGCCAGACTCTTCTCTCTATCTCCGGTCATGGCGTTGGCGGTCATGGCGACAATGGGCAGTGTGGCACCGGAAGAAAGGTGGCGGATGGCCCCTGTGGCTTGATAACCATCCATCACCGGCATTTGAACATCCATCAGGACGATGTCAAAGGGAGATTGGCTGCTGCGTACCGCCTCGACCGCCTCCTGACCATGAGAGGCGATCTCGACCCATAACCGCTCCCGTTCCAATATTTCCCGCGCTACCTGTTGGTTGATTTCGTTATCCTCAACCAACAAAACACGCGCCCCCCAGATCGACTCCAGACTCAAACCAACCGCTGCCTCTTCCCCAGACACAGCCATAATCTCTGCTGATGTTTTCTCCGTAGCCTCCCCCCAAAGAGCCTTGTTGGCCTGTTGGAAAAGGGTCAGGGTCAACGGTTTCTTGAGAAGGGCATCGTACCCCCTGCCAAAAGCCTCTTCTGGCGACACCTTGCTCTGTGTATCCACCAAAAGAAAGAGCTTGAGGGTTTGAGCAGGCAGATGGGCCTCTCGGATCGCTTTCATCTGCTCCAAAGGCTCTGAATCAATCAGCCCGTCATCCAGCAAAACCAGATCGAATTCCCCCCCGTTGGCAGAGCCGGAAGAGAGCCTCTGCGAGGCCTCAGTCACTGTCTGACAAACCATCATATCTAACAGGCCTGCCTGAACCGATCTCTCCACAGCCGCATCAAGCAACCCCTCTCCCACTGCCAAGAGGCGCCGCTTCCCTGCGGTATCAAAAGAGGTTCCGGTTGTCTCCTGCCACGCCCCCTGCCGCCTGAACTGGGTGGTGAAAGAGAAGAGCGATCCGACACCCGGCTCACTCTCCACCCCAATCTCTCCCCCCATCATCTCGACCAACTGTTTGCTGATCGCCAGTCCCAGACCGGTTCCGCCAAATTGTCGTGTGGTGGTAGCGTCCGCCTGATTAAACGCCTTGAAAAGCTTGCTCTGCTGCGCCAAACCGATGCCAATACCGGTATCTTGCACCGCAAAGCGATAAACCAGAAAATTTTCGGCAAAAAAAATGGCCCGAATGGAGAGGGTTATCTGCCCGGACTCGGTAAACTTGACGGCATTATTGACCAGATTGGTCAACACCTGCCCCAAACGGAGGGGGTCCCCTTTCAGGGTGCGGGGAAGGGTCTCGGCGTAGGAGAAAATAATGGCAATATTTTTCTCTTGGGCTGCATGTTCCGCCAAGCTGGCAACATGTTGCAGCACCTCATCCAACTGAAAGGTGACCGACTCCAACGAGAGCTTGCCGGCCTCTATCTTGGAAAAATCCAGTATATCGTTAATCAGTCGCAGCAGAGATTGGGAAGCGTAGCGAATCTTACGCAGATAGTCGTGCTGTTTGCTGGAAAGCTCGGTTTTGGAGAGCAGATGGCCCAGGCCGATAATGGCGTTCATGGGGGTGCGAATCTCATGGCTCATATTGGCCAAAAAGGCGCTCTTGGCCTGGGTGGCATGTTCGGCCACTTTTTTGGCCTCCGTCAGCAACTCATCCTGCTGACAACGGACAATAATCCCTGCCAGGGTGCTGGTAATCGCCCGCAGAAAACTCTCCTCCTCCTCGGTTCTGACATGGCCTCTCTCCACATAAAGGTTCAACACCCCCAGCAGTCGCTTCCCCGTCATGATGGGCAGACAGTAGTGTCCATGCTCCTGAATGCCCTCAAAGGTATGGGTGTGATGTTCATCCAGGTGGTCGGAGAAGACAATTTGCTGCTGCTGGGCCGTCAAGCCACAAAGACAGCGACCCAAGGGCACCCGAGCACAGAGAGTAAGAAGAGGCTCGGAGAGTTCATGATGAACAGCAAGAACCAACTCCTGGCTCTCTTCATCCCACAGAAAAATCGCCCCAATGGGTTGAATGGCAAACCAGGGGGTCGAGGTGATGAGAAACATCGCCTCTTCCAGATGGTCCATCAGGGGGAGCGGGTCCAAGGCGTCAAACAGCAGTCGATTGGTCACCGCTCGGGTTTGGCTTAATCGTTCAAACTCCCGGTTCTGTTTTTCCAAGGTTTCCGACTGCTGCATCAGTTGGCGCAACAGTTGATTTTTTTCTCGATTGGAATCCTCTGCCGCCATTTTTTCCTTGAGCAGTGCCCGGTTTTCCCCCTGCATATAGTCGAGTTTGTCCTCTCGATATTTTTTAAACAACCACAGCGCCCACAAGCCCAGCAACCAAGCGATCAGATGGGTTATTTTCAGCCCTTTGATCGATTTTTCAGCCGCTGCAATATAGTCATGCGCCGGGATGGTCATGCTGATTCCACCACGAATACTCCCCAGTTGATCACCCTGCTTGAGGTGGCATTTCAAGCAGGTTTCCCGAACAAACAGAGGCTGCATGTAACGGTAGATTTGCTGCTCTGGAAAAAAGCTGAGAGCCGACTTGCCCTGGTCGGCTGCAAAAGCCTGCAAGGCACGGCTCTCCCACGCATCGGCTTGATTGGCTTCACGAACGGGGTTCAAACTGGTGATGTGATAAGAGATTTTACGGGTAGAGGCGACTATTTCAGAACGTTTATCGCCCAGAAAGGCCGGATCGACTTTGGTCAACGGCAATCCCCTCAGAGTGAGAACATCCCTGTTGGGAGGCACGTGAGGGGGAGCAGCATTATTGGGAAGGGCCTCCGGTGAAGCAGGAACATGGACACCCCCATGGCAGCCATTCCATAATTGGGTGGTCTCAACCTCCGCAAAAAAAGCCTTTCCCACCCCTCGAACGATCTGTTCCAGATTTTTCTCGGTGGTATGGAGGTTCCAGGCCAGAGAACCAGCAGCAATCAGGCTCCAAAGAGCGACGGGAAGAGCAAAA
The DNA here is from genome assembly GCA_002753565.1 of Magnetococcales bacterium. GTDB lineage: Bacteria > Pseudomonadota > Magnetococcia > Magnetococcales > JADFYX01. The sequence continues at coordinate 47,591 of PEAM01000019.1, forward strand.
TGAGCAGTGTGACGCATGGTGAAATAGTGCCAAACAATACCGCCCATGTCTAGCGAGCATCCCACTTTTATCCAATCGGCAACCCACCCTCAGAAAAAACCGGTATCTTGTTAAATTTTCGAGATTTTCCAACCCCTCTTGCCGCTCTGTTCAAACCCAGGAATCGTGTCAGTTAAAACCAAATTTGCACAATGGTTAAAGGCAAAGTCAAAGACTTAGGACCTTGGGGGCTGCCCAAACCCGCTGGGAAGGCATTCATGACTTCCCAGACCCATCCCGGTGACTAAACCTCTTCGGCGCCTACTTTTTTGCTGAGAAACTGTTTGATGTCAACTTCGTCAATCTGGTCGGGGCCTAGATAGATCTCTGCATAGGTTTGGTAGACGCCACTGGTGAGAAATAGATCGAACAGATCCGCATCAATGTGTTGATCGTTACGCATGAAACTGAGAATCCGCAAAGCCTCATTAATGGTCTTGGGTTTTTTATAGGGACGATCAGCCGCAGTAAGGGCCTCAAAAATGTCGGCAATTGCCAATATGCGAGCCTGAACCGACATATCCTCCTTTTTTAACTTTCTCGGATAACCGGTACCAATCATGGTTTCATGGTGCCCACCGGCAAACTCGGGTACGTGGGAGAGATGTTTGGGAAAGGGGAGTTGCTCCAGCATAATGATGGTCTGGATGGAGTGCTCCATAATTTTAAAGCGCTCCTCTTCGGTGAGGGTGCCTCGGGCAATGCGCAGATTATAGAGCTCTCCGGCGTTGTAGAGATAGCGAGGTGGCTTGAGCTTGATGTTGAAGGTTTCCAGATAGCTGGTATCTTCCCCCTTGGGATGGCGGAAGATATGATCCTTTTTATCGGTAAGCAGAGCCTCCTTGGCCGGAAGTCGACGTTTGGGGATCCGCTCAAGCCGGGTCAACTCCCCGTAGGATAGCCCCAGTCTGTCATCAAAGTACCGCTCCCAGGTTTGGGCGCCAATCTGCTCCAGTCGCTTGATTTTCTCCTCAGCCATAAATTCGCCGCCCACATTACACTCGGCAATAAAGGCGTACTCCTCTTCCAGGCGGGCAATGGCTGCCTCCAGATCCTTTTTTAAAAGATCCGGATCATCTAATCCTTCGATCAAAGCCTTCTGGTAGTTAATGACACAGTCTCGGCGCAGTACTTCGAAGCGGGTTCGAACCTCATGGATGCGGTTATAGATGGTCTCCAGTTTGGTGGCCTTATCGACCACATATTCCGGCGTTGTTACCTTGCCACAGTCATGGAGCCAAGCCGCCAGACGGAACTCATCCCACTCAGACTGGTTCATGTCAAAACTACCAAAGATACCGTCATCTTCATCGCAGGCCGCCTGAGCCAGCAAGGTGCCGATCTCGGGAACCCGCTCGCAGTGCCCGCCGGTATAAGGGGATTTGGCGTCGATGGCGGAGGCGGTTAGTTTGATGATGGAGTTGAGCAGATTAACCTGGGCCTCAACCAAATTTTTGTTATCCAGAGCAACCGCCGCCTGAGCCGTCAGTGCTTCAACAAATTTGGTCATATCGGAGGAGAAAGGTAACACCCGCCCCGTACCCGGTTTGCGGGCGTTGATCAGCAGTAAGACACCGCTCACATCTCCCTGGCGGGGTTTGAGGGGAACGGCAAGCAGAGAGGTGGAGCGGTAGTCACCTTCTGGGTTGAGATTGTGGAGATCGGAGAAGTCAAAATCGTTGTTGTCATAACTGTTGGTGATGTTAACCGTCCGTTCGGTAAATGCAGTGTGGGCTGCCAGATTGAAATAGTCCGGCTTGCCGCTCTTGGCACTGCGCATGGGAATAGGGGGGGTGTTGATATCCTGCCCGGTCGTCCCCCCCTGATGCCTCTCCAGAGTGTCGATGGAGATGATCTCATGGTGAAGAAAATCTTTTTCATCGCGGATGAAAAGAATACCGCCATCGGCATGGGTCAGCTCTTTGGCCCCTTGGAGGATCATCTCCATGAAACGGGCCTGATTACGCTCTTGGGAGAGGGCAATACCAAGATCAACCAGTCGCTCCAGCTTACCCTGGGTTGCTACCAGCTCTTGGGTACGGGCCTGGACCTTCTCCTCCAGGGTTTCGGCGTGCTGCCCCAGCTTTTGATGGGCCTTTTCCAACTCGAGTTGTTGAGCCTGGATTTTGTCGTTGGCTTTTTTAAGCCCCTCTTCGCTACGGTCACTCATGCGGACCAGACGTCGAGATACCTTGAAGAGCTTTTTATAATCCTTTAACAAGGTTTTAAAAGGGCCTTGAAAATCTTTCACGCCCTTATCGGTCAGGAGCAAATCTCCCGCTTCGATGACCGACTGCTCTGTTTGGAAGGTATCAAAATCCATCTATCAATCCTTGGGAACCATATTGAAGGTAGCATTTTCCAGATCTTCACCAAACTCTTCGCCCAGCTCTTCCATGTTGTCGTCGTCGGACTCAAAATGCCAGTTGACCACAACCTGGTTATCTTCTGCCGCCGTGTCGAGTATGTCGAACAGACCCATGAGAATTTTAGCCGAACTGGAGTTGAAGTAGATCAACTCGAAATCAAAGGTGATATTCGCCCCCTCCTGGCTGCCCAGATGCTCCTTGAGCGCCTGCATGACGGGTCCATAGAGTTCGGATATGTCTTCAGGGTAGGACTCGCCTGAGAGAGAGAAGGTGTTGGCAGCGAAGTTGAAATCGATCTTGGGAGACCGTTCGGTCGCTTCTATTTTAATATTGTCCATTTTTCTGTTGAGCTCCTAAAAAATGATCCTGCTGAGCAATGGCGATCGTTAAACGATCATGCTATCATGGATTCTAATGTTAAATGTAGGCTTTTAAAGCAAAATAAGAGTATTCGGCATCAATTTCGATAAAGTCGAAATCAAAGCCGTGGGTGGCGCGCCGGGCAATATCCACAAAACCGACCCCGGCTCCTTTGCTGCCAACCGGAACATCTCCCTTTAAGATTTGTTTATAGAGTGCTTTAAGCTCTTCTTTATCCAGATTTTGGATCTTGGTCAGATTCTCCCGCAGCCGGTCAACATCCCATTTGGGTACCAGGTTGGCGCAGGCGACAAAATGGCGGTCGTCATTCTGCCCAACCGTCAGCAGGCCGTAGCGCATCTCCTTGCCGTCATAATCGGGATCATCGGTGTCTGGCTCTTTTTCGGCTGAGTAGCGGATGACATTTTGCACCTGCTCGACAAAAAGAGAAAAAATGCCGCGAGCTACCTTCCTGTCTGTTTTCTCCATGTCCAGTTTGGACCGGAGTGTTTTGCCTATCCCCGCAAGAACCTCTTCCGTCATATAGCCACTGTAGCAAAAAATTACCCCCTGCTTGGCTAACGCTTCCCGGAAAGAATACATTTCCTTTGCAATCATTATTATCCCCTAGCACCCTAACGTAAACACCTATTTATCAAACTCCATAATGCCCTTTTTTCCTTAAGGATGTAAACCCCCAACCCGGATTCGGCTGAGAAAAAAGCCATGGCATTTTTTGCTATAACAGTACCCTCTTTCGGCGACTCAAGAAGGTGGCCAACTTATGGTCTACCTCATGGATATGGTTGATTAGCCAGTTTTTTATTAAAAAATTGAGTTCATTGGGGGCCGCTTTGTCGTCGGCCATGAATTGGTTGCGAATCTGATTGACCTTGCTAATCAGCGCCTCATGTTCGGTTTTATGGTCGATCATGTTGGGATAATCGTTGGACTGCATCAACCGCTCTTCATGTCGAAAGTGCCAGGAGGTGTAGTCGACCAACTGATTCAAACTATCAAAAATCTCTCCGTAGCCTAGATTTTTATCCAGGGCAAAGTGGAGTTGATTGATCAGGTCGACCAGCTTTTGATGGTCGTCATCAATGGCAGCAAACCCCACCATGAGCGATGCATCCAGCACAAAAAACGGCTCCTGCTCTCCCTGCTCTCCCTTGTCGGCAACCTGTACCGTATCAAGGGTGTTCAGAAAATCTGCCAACTTTTTATCCACTTGATGGATATGTCCGTTGAGCCACTCCAGTAGAAAGAGCATAAGATCGGTGGAGACGTCCCGATTGTTCTCCCGGATATCCTGTTCAATCTTCAGCACCTCATCCACCAGCATCTTATGATTGTCTCGATGTTTTTCCTGCTCCGGGTAGTCGTTCACCTGCATCAGACGGTCTTCATGGCGGAAATGCCAGGCGGTATAGTCGATCAGCTCGGAGAGAATCGCCAAAATCGCCTCACGGTCATGGCCCTGAATAATGGCATTGTTAAGCTTGTTTATCATGCTGAAAAGCCGTTGGTGGTCATCGTCTATGGGCTTGAAACCCACCAAAAGCGAATGGTCCATTTCGATCAGGTTGGCGTTGGTGATAAGGCCAGTGGGGGGTAAACATTTAAAGCCGATGACAGAAAGGTCATCTCGCCGTTTCTGCTTACCCTGGAACTGTTCCAAGGCCTGGAGAAACAGCTCTTTCTGTTTGGAAAGGGGTTTGTCTCCATGGGTTGCAATCAGGGACATGAACCGTTTTTTGCCGAAGCTGCGTCGCTTCTCCCCACCAATCTGATCAATCAGTCCGTCGGAGGTCATATAGAAGGTCTGTTGGGGAATGGTATCGATGGCGTGGTTGGTAAACTGGATATCGGTGGCAATACCCCGATAACCCAACCCGGACTTGGTCCCCTTGATGATCTCAACCTGGTTATCCTGGAGGATGAACAGGTCGAAGCGGGCCCCGGCAAAGATGAGACAGCCCTGGGTGTCGCTCAGGAAACAGGCACCGATTTCAATACCGTCATCGGATGTTCCGCTGCCGTTCTCCCCCTGGCCAAGAGAGGATTGAATCAATTGGTGCATGCGCTGCAACAGTGCCGCCGGGTCTCCGGGGGGGGTCTCCAGATAGGCCTCATCCAGCGCACCGTTGGCAATCAGGGTGATAAAAGCCCCCGGCACCCCATGTCCGGTACAATCCCCCAGCATGATCAGGGAGCCGTTGCCCCAAGAGCGGTGCCAGTAAATATCCCCGCCAACCGTATCCCGAGGTTTCCAGAGGACAAAATAGTCGGCAAAGCTCTCTTGGAGTACGGTTTCGGTGGGCAGAATGGAGCGCTGAATACGGCTGGCATACTGGATGCTGCTGGCGATGAGGTTCATGGCCTGGTCACGCTCTTCGGCCATTTTTTTCTGTTTGGTGATATCCTCTCCCACGCTGACAAAATGGGTGATCTTGCCCGCCTCATCTCGAATGGGGGCAATGGAGATCTGTTTCCAATAGAGGGCTCCATTTTTTCGTTGGTTGAGCAGGACCCCACGCCAAAGTTTGCCGGTGGAGAGGGTGGACCACATCTGCTGATAGATGGTCGGGTCGGTTTTGCCGGAACTTAAGAGAGAGGTTTTCTTCCCTAGAGCCTCCAGGGGGGAGTAACCGGTGGTTTGGGAAAACTTTTTGTTCACATATTCGATCACCCCATTCTGATCGGTAATAATAACCGAGACCGGGCTCTCTTCAACAGCGATGGAGAGTTTTTTAAGGTTGGCTTCTGACTCTTTGCGTTGGGTAATGTCGGTAAAGGTACTGACAAACCCACCCCCTGGCAGCGCGCCACCCTGGATCTCAATGATACTGCCATCCGGTCGAGAGCGCTCCAGATGGTGCGAAGCCTCGTTCATGGCTTTTTTAAGGAGGTTTTGTACGATCTCCTCAACATCACCAGGGCCAAACTCCCCCATCTGGGCGTCGTGACGAACCCACGCCTCAAAGGTGGAGCCCGGTTTGGAAAGGGCTTCGGGCATTTTACGGATAGCGCGCATCTGGTCGTTGCAGACGATCAGGCGGAAATCTTGATCATAGGCGATCAAACCCTGCTGCAGATTAGCTAAAATAGCCTCTAGAAGGTTGCTTTTCTGCGCCAGTTCCAGCTCCGCTCTGCGCCGCTCATGGACCTCCTGGCCCAGTCGGCGATTCCAGCTGAGAATAAAAAAGAGGATGATGGCCGTGAGCAGAACAAGGGGAATGGCCCAGTAGAGAATGGTGCTGAGGTTGGTGCCAAAGTTCACCTCGACAGCCAGCCAACTGTTTCGGATGGCGGCATGCTGCTCCTTGGTCATGAACGCCAGGGTTTTATCCAAAATGGCCACCAACTCCGGCCAATCTTTTCGGACACCGATGGCAAGCTCGAAGTTATAGTTGGTGGCATCGGCTATCTTGATGGTGTCTGTTTTCAACTGGTCCATCTGATAGGTGATGGCCCCCAGGTTGTCGAAAACAGCGTGGATCTGGGCGTCAGAGAGGGCTTGGAGAGCCTCTTGAAGCGTGGGGTAGGGAACCCGGATGATGTGGGGATGGTCCCGGCGCAGGATCTCTTCGGTAACATAGCCTGCAACCACGCCTACCCTCTTTTTTTTCAATGCGTTGAGGGTGCTGCCATGGTTGCCCTGTTTGTGTGCGGCGACGACCATGGGAAAGCGGATGTAGGGTTTGGTAAAGTTTAAAAACTTCTCCCGGTCCGGAGAGTGCATGACCGCCGGGAGGATATCCAGGCCACCCTCCTTAACCTGTTGTATCACCTCTTGCCAGCTTAGCTGGGTGGCCGGCTCCAGTCGAATACCCAGCTGGCTGGATATCCAGTCGGTGTACCCGGAGCTGATCCCTTTATGAAGCCCCTCTTCCAAAAACTCAAAAGGGGGCCACGCCCTATCCACGCCCATACGCAGTTCAGGATGGGTTGCAATCCACAGCCGCTCATTGGGGGTCAGTCTTACCCTGTTTTTATCGGTTGTTGAGAGGGTGAACCATTTTTGGAAAATCTCATTACGCTCATCGTCAGTGATGGCATCCAGCCCTTTTTGTAAGATAGACGCCAGAATGGGTTCATCAATCCGAGAGAAAAAATGCATGGGGGAGGCTTTGAAAACGGTCTGGCTGATACCTCTGAGGCCGATGATGGCGTTGTCTAAAATCACCTTTTCCGCCGCCATCTGTGCCTCCATCAAGGCGTCCGCCTCGCCGTTCAACACCGCATTGATGGAGTCGATCAAGCTGGGGGTTTCGATGATGGTGGCCTTGGGGTAGCGTTTTTTCAACTTGGGAATGGTGCCATATCCCTTCACAACCGCAATCCGTCCCTGGGCCAGATCTTCCAGGCTGTGCAGGGACCGGTTCTCCTCTTTGACATAGAGGAACTCTCGACCGTAAAAAAAGGGTTTGGAGTAGAGCCCGTAGGTTGCCCGTTCTTCGGTGTAGTAGGTGAGGGGCAGAAGATCGATGCTTTTTTGTTTCAGCCCATTGAGCAGAGTGCTCCAGGCATCGCTGACAATTTCACCTTTAAGTCCGGTCTTCTCCAGCACCTTGTTGAGAAAATCTCCCCCCACACCACTGGCATGGCCCGGCTTGTCGGAAAAAATGTAGGGGGTCCACTCCTCCACACCGATGCGTATCACATGTTCCCGTACCCAACGATCCTCCTCCAGAGTCAGGGGGATGATCCGTTGCTTTTGATAGGTCTCCCACCGTTTGTTGATCTGCTTTTTTTCCTGCTCGGAGAGTTGAGCCATCCCCCGGTTGATCTGTTCGAGGAGGGGCTGGTTACCCTTTTGGGTGGCCACATGCCATCGATTGCTTTTGATGGGATGGCCTTTGTCAGCGACAAAGTGGCTGTCAAGGCCGCTCTTTTTCATGTGGTAGAGGGCGGAATGGGCGTCACTGGCAAAAACCAACAGATCTTTCTGTTTGAGAGCCTCCATCAGTTGCTGAAAAGATGGATAGGAGATGATGGCGGCTGTTGGCTGTTGTTGTTTGAGATACCCCTCTAGGAAGCCCCCGGTAATGACACCGATTCGGTAGGCTTTGAAATCTATTTGAGAAGACGGTTTTGGCAGATCTTTGTGATAGAAGAACAGACTGTCGGACTGATGAAGATCGATACCGAAATCGAGGTACTGTTCTCTTTCCTGGCTCACATGAAGACCGGCATGGGCATCCGCTTTCCCCTCACGGACCATGGACAGGGTTTGATGCCAAGGGGCTGGAATATAGCGTACCTTTTGGGCGGTTTTCTCTTCCCACAATCGCCAATGGTCTATGATCAGCCCCTCGGGCTTGCCCTTTTCATTCTGATATTGAAAGGGGGTGCAGTCTTGACAAAAGACCACGGAGAGGGGAGCGGTTGTCGGGGTGGCGTGAAGGGTGGAGGAAAAAGAGAAGGTGACCAACAGCCAGAGAGAGAGAACCCAGTATTTGGTGTGAAAGAGCTTAAGCACTTAAACCTTCAGTTGTTGCGCAGTGGTTGATGGGTGTTGAAAACACGAGGGATGGACGGGACATCTTCATCGGAGCGTATCCACACACCAATAACCTACCATTCTACCTGTTTTTCTGGTTATCTTCACCTCTAAAAATAGTGTGAGGAGACAACGCCCTTGTCAGGAGTCCCTGAACAGTTCGACAATGGTGAGATCATCATCGATTTCGGCCCCCTTTCCGATAAAGCGGTTGAGGGAGGTGACGATCTGTTCAAGGGGTGTTTCCGTTGCCAGATAGTCAGCCAGCAGATCCCCAAGCCGTTCGATACCAAACATCTCCTCCTTTTGGTTTCTCGGCTCGATGATGCCATCGGTAAAAAAGAAGATATGGTCCCCCGGTTCCAGATGGATAACGGTCCTTTGCCAGTGTTGACTCTTGTTCTCTGTCAGCCCCAGTGGAAAACTGTTGGAGGGGATCAGACTGTGAAGATGGTTGTTTCGAAACAGCATCCCATCCGGTATGCCACCGTTCCAGATGGAAAGCTGCCAGGAAGATTCGTCCAACTCCAACATGGTGGCCGCCAGATAGATCCCGGTAGGGAGTCTCTCTCGCAAGCGATGGTTGATCTCGGCCAGAATCACCAGCGGGGCGAACCCTTTATGGGTCATGGCGTGGAAGACATCGGAAACTTCCGGTCCGACAATGGCGGCTGGAAGACCGTGGCCGGTGATATCACCCAACAGAATGTGACGGACTCTGTCCGGCCTTCGGGAGGAGAAGAGAATGTCTCCTGAGGCTTTATCTACCGGCTGCAGCAGATGGTGGATGCCCTCCCCATCAAACCGGGTGTTGGAGTGCATCTTGGTGAGAATCTCCTCGACCAGTTCCTGATCCATGGAGAGCTTGTCTTGATGGCGGCGCAGATGGGCCAGGGTGTTGGTCAGCAGCTGTTCGGAGTTACGCAGGGCAAGCTGATTGCGATCGCTGATTCGGTTGAGGCGGACAGATTGGCGGTGGAGTTTTTTGTAGGCGTTGACCAGCTCCGAAAAGGCGGAACGCAGCTCGGGTAGAGGGGTCGCCTCTTGTTGCAGCAGAGCGGCCGCCCGATGGATGATGCGCTCCTCCTGGTCAAACAGGCCGGACGCCCTTTTTTTGGGGGGAGCCATGGGGGAGACTCTATCGACCGAAGTTTTTCTGTTTGATCTCTTCAATTTCAGCGATCAAACGGGGTGTATCCTGGCCCTTTCGGATAAAATCGATGGCGCCGGCATCGAAAGAGAAGTCCAAGGTCTGTTTGGGGTCGGTGGCTGTTAACATGGCGATGCGGGAGTTGGGGGACTCTTGTCGAATGATCTTCAAGGCGTCAATCCCGTCCATGTAGGGCATCTCAATATCGAGGATGGTCAGGTCGGGTTGGTGTTGCCTGAACAGGGTGACCGCCTCCTGCCCATCCTCCCCCCGGGCAATGATATCAAAGTCCAGCTCTGCCAGGATGAGGGATAACGCTTCGAGAATGAGGGGATCGTCATCTACGATCAGGGCCGTTGGTTTTTTTGGGGTCTGGTTCATGCTTGTTATCCTCTCCACTTTGGCTCTCCTCCCTCCTCATCAGGGGTTGAGGTAGGGGCGGTATTTCTGGTTGTCCTTCTTGATGTACCCCTTCAACCAGGTCTCCTAACAGAGGGAGACAATTCGGTGGTCGATGGCCTCTCTCTACTCCAGGCTACCAGAGTTGAAACGGGTGCGGTAGTTTTTCAGGGTGGTGTAGATCAAGTTGTGGCACTTTTCATGCTCCTGGTAGCCGTTATCTGGGATATGGAGTGGATTCGGCAGCTTGGTTGACCATCCTATCAAGAGGTGGCACCAAGAGAAAAGATTACCTGTATGAGAGGGGATGACATCAAGAGAAAGGTTACCCTGCTGTTTCTCTCATATAAAAATTGACGTAAGTTAGGGATTCAGGGATGATAGCGGTTTTTTATGGGTTAAGGTATCCAGTAGTGGGAATGACAGATGCGTGATGGTTCAGATCAAAAAACCGGTTATTGGCAGGTGGTTCGCCTTGTTCACCGAGCGTGGCGTTATCGGCTTGGTCGGGATAAACAGGAGATTTCAACCCTGCTCAACCACCTGAAGCCGGGGCAGTGTGCGGTGGATATCGGTGCCCATAAAGGGGCCTATACCTACTGGATGCAGCGGGCTGTGGGCCGTGAGGGATCGGTGGTGGCGTTTGAACCCCAACCGCTGTTGGCTCAGCGGTTGACGGGGTTGATGAAAAAAATGGCTATTAGTCATGTGACCATCGAACAGATGGGGCTGTCGGACCAGGCGGCCATGGGGGAGCTCCATATTCCCGGCGATGGCAGCCCTTCCCCGGGGGCCAGTCTGGTGGGTCAATCCATAACCGGACCCCAGACCACGGTTTCTCAGGTGAAGCTGGAGACCCTGGATGGTTATTTTGCCAACAGAGGCCGGGTCCACCTGATCAAATGTGATGTGGAAGGTCATGAGTTGGCGGTTTTTAAAAGTGGCATCAAGCTGCTGAAGAGAGACCGCCCCCTGATACTGTTTGAGTGCGAATCCCGGCACCAGTCGGGACATACCGTGGCGGATGTTTTTCAATTTTTGGTCGAGTTGGGCTATCAGGGGCGCTTTTATGATCGAGGCGAATCTTACCCCATCTCAGCTTTTCGTGCCGAGATGCAGGCCAACCCCGGCAGTCGGGCGTATGTGAATAACTTTATCTTTACCCACCCTGCAACCCCCGAGTAGCGATGGATGCCAACAGTAAAAAGCTGCCTCTTAGCGTCACCATCATCACCCTGAACGAGTCGGACGCCCTGCCGGCCTGTCTGGAGAGTGTCGCCTTTGCGGAGGATCTTGTCGTGGTGGATTCGGGCAGTACCGATGATACGCTGCAGATAGCCCAGAGTATGGGGGCACGGGTTTTCTCTCAGCCGTGGCTGGGCTATGGTCAGCAGAAAAATTTTGCTGTCGATCAGGCGCGCCATGATTGGGTGTTGTGTCTGGATGCCGACGAGCGGGTTGATCCCCTTTTAAGAGCAAGTATCGAGACGGCACTCTCTCATCCCAACCCCCCATTCAACGGCTATCAGATCGCCCGCCGCAACCATTTTTTGGGTCGGGGGCTGAAACACGGTTTTGGTTACCCTGACATCAATATCCGCTTAATGAACCGTCACCGTGGTCGCTGGACCGAGCCATCGGTCCATGAGTACATTCAGGTGACGGGCCCGGTGGGTAGGTTGGATGGGGATCTGCTGCACTTTTCTGCCGAAAATTTTCAGCAATATCTGGAGAAGCACAACCGCTATACCACCCTCCAGGCACAGATGTTGATGGCCCATCCACCCCGCTGGTTGCGACTGAAAATGGTGGTGAATCCCCTGGTCTGTTTTATCAAGGGGTATGTGATCAAACGGGCCTTTTTAGATGGCCTTCCGGGGCTGGTCCATACGGTCTGCCACTGTTTTACCACCTTTACCAAATATGCCAAACTCTACGAATCCCTTCTTCGAGAGAAGAGAGCGGGGTAAAAGGGGGGGAGAAGAGTGTTGGGGTGGGCTTGACACGCTCTGGGGATTCCTTTAGCTTGACAGGCAAAATCTGTTATTGAGACTTGGAAACAGGTCGGATCAAGACCTCCATTTCAGCTGTAACCAACCCGGAACCACCCTAAAAAGAGTAGAGCCATACCATGTTAGATAACCCCGTCGCCACCCCCGCCTGCCATGAGTGACATCTCCCCGAACTACCAAGGAAAAAGCGTTATGGTTACCGGAGCTTGCGGTACCATCGGCGCCATGTTGGTGGAGGCCCTTTTGGCGTTGGATGTCGCCTATGTTCTGGCCTTTGACAACAACGAATCGGAGATCTTCTTCCTGGGGGAGCGTTATAAGGATGATCTCCGCTTTGAGGCCTTTGTTGGTGATGTGCGGGATCTGACCAAGCTGCAACGGTGCATGTCCGGTATCGACATTGTATTTCATGGGGCCGCCCTGAAAAATGTTGTTGTCTGTGAGCGTTCGCCTTTTGATGCCGTACAGAGTAACATTCTTGGGGTCGAGAATATTGTCAATGCTGCCCTGGATAATCAGGTGGAGCGGGTGCTTTTCATGAGCTCTGACAAGGCCGTCAACCCCACCAACGTCATGGGAACCTCCAAGTTGATGGGGGAGAGAATCATGACCGCTGCCATGAATCTGCGTAATCGCCAACAGACTCTGTTGATGACCAGCCGTTTTGGCAACGTCTTGGGGTCTCAGGGGTCGGTGTTGCCGGTCTTTGCTGAGCAGATCCGCCAGGGTGGGCCGGTTACGCTCACCGATCCCGGCATGACCCGTTTTATCATGACCGACCGTCAGGCGGTCAACCTGGTGATGCGGGCGGCGGTTTTGGGGCAGGGGGGTGAGGTGTTTGTGACCAAAATGCCGGTGTTGCGTATTCTGGATCTGGCCCGTGCCATGATCCAAATCTTGGCGCCGATTCATGGTTATGCCCCGGCCCAGATTGAGATCACCACTATTGGCAGCAAACCGGGCGAGAAAATTTTTGAAGAGCTTCTGGCCGACGAGGAGGTGCGACGGACTGTCGATCTGGATGACCATTTTGTGGTGCTTCCGGCCTTCCAGAACCTCTACGACACCATGGACTTCAGCTATAGCCAGCAGACCGGCGAGAAGGTAGACCGCTCTTATCGATCGGATCATGAGACCCTGATGACCGAGGAGGAGGTGAAGCAATTTTTACTGGAGCAGAAGGTGTTGGAAGCCTACATGGAGGTGTAAGATGCGGATATTGATTCTGGGTGGAGATGGCTATCTGGGCTGGCCTACATCCATGTATCTGGCCGGCCAAGGGCATCAGGTGATGGTAGTGGACAACTATCTGCGTCGGCAGATCTGCCTGGAGCAGGGTTTGACCCCCCTGATTGCCGTTCCGGACCTTCATCAGCGTTGTCAACAGTGGCTAAAGAGCCACGGCAGCAGGATTGAGTTTGCAGTAGGGGATGTGACCGACTACCCCTTTTTGCTGGGGATTTTTCAGCGATTTGAGCCAGAGGTGGTGATTCACTATGCCGAGCAGCCTTCGGCGCCTTACTCCATGATGGGCTATCGAGAGGCCCGTCTCACCGTCAGCAATAACCTGATCAGTACCCTCAATGTTGCCTACGCCGTGCGGGAGACCAACCCGGCCTGTCATATTATCAAGCTGGGTACCATGGGGGAGTATGGCACCCCCAACATCGACATCGAAGAGGGCTTTATCGACCTGGAACACAAGGGCCGTTCCGATCGGCTGCTTTTTCCCCGTCAAGCTGGCTCTCTCTATCACACCACCAAAATTCAAGATACCGACCTGCTCTATTTTTATGTGCGGGTTTGGGGGTTGCGGGTCACCGACCTGATGCAGGGGCCGGTTTATGGCCTGATGACACCAGAGATGGGGGACGACCCCAAGCTGTTCACCTTTTTTAACTATGACGAGCAGTTTGGTACTGTACTCAACCGTTTTATGGTGCAGGCGGTGGCTGGCATTCCCCTGACGGTTTATGGCAAGGGGGGGCAGACTCGAGGCTATCTTAATTTGATGGATGTGTTGCAGTGTGTCCGCTTGGCCGTGGAAAAGGGGGCGGCTCCGGGAGAGATGCAGATTTTCAACCAGTTTACCGAGACGTTCAGCGTCAACCAACTGGCCGAGAAGGTACAGCGGGTTGGTGGTGCCATGGGGCTGGATGTACAGATTAAATCTCTTCCCAATCCCCGTAAGGAGTTGGAGGAGCACTACTACAATCCGGTCCATAAGGCGTTGACCGACCTGGGGCTGACCCCCAACCTGCTTACCGATGAGGTCATCGCCGGCATGTTAACCCAGGCCCAACGCTATCGGGACGCCATTCAGCCAGCCTTTATCCAGCCAAAAACCCAGTGGAAATGAAACCTACTTTTAATCGCTGTTTTTCAATTGATGGTCGCCTGGTGGGTGAAGGGGCCGATGTCTATCTGATCGCCGAGGCGGGCGTTGCCCACTTTGGCAGCCTGGAGAAGGCGTTTGCCTTGGTGGATCTGGCGGCGGAGGCGGGGGCTGATGCGGTTAAGTTTCAGATCTTCGACATCAACGCCATGATCAGCGCCGACTCGGCCCCGTGGCGTGTCCGTTTGGGCAGTCGCTGTCTCCCTTATGCCGATTTCGAAAAAATCCAGGCCCACTGTCGCCATCGCAAGATCACCTTTTTTGCCACTGCCCACGATGAGCCCAGTCTGGCGTTTTTAACCGGGCTGGAGGTTCCCGCCTATAAAATTGGTTCTGGCGAGGTGGAAAACTGGCCTTTTTTACGGCGCATTGCCCAGCTGGGCAAGCCGGTTATTTTCAGTACCGGCATGTACTCCCCCGAACAGATCAGCGAGGCGTTGTCGGTAATGGCATCGACGGGGAATCCCGATATTGGTGTGTTGCACTGTATTACCCAATATCCTACCCCCCCTGCCGCGGTCAACCTGCCTGCCATGGCGGCCCTGCGCCAGCAGTTTGATGGGGTTGTCGGTTTTTCGGACCATACCGCCGGATTTCATTTTCCCCTGGCAGCGGTGGCGTTGGGCGCTCAGGTGATTGAAAAACACATCTCCCTGGATTTTAACCTGCCCGATGCCCAAGATTGGAAGGTCTCCTGTGGGCCCCATGATCTGGCTACCTTTGTGAGTCAGGTGCGAGAGCTGGAGCAGGGGCTTCGTCCGCAAAGCCAACGCTCCGCCGAGGAGATGGACAACAGAGCCTGGGCGGGAAAGAGCCTGGTTGCCGTGAGAGCCATTGCTCAAGGGGAGCGCTTTACACCGGGACGGCTTACCTCAAAACGGCCTGGAACCGGCATCTCTCCGGCTAAAATTGATCAGGTGATCGGTCGGGTTGCCGTCAAAGACATTGCCGAAGATAGCGTGATCCATTGGGAGGATATCCGTGAAGAAACGTAAAATTTGCGTCATCATTACCACCCGTGGCAACTATGCCAAAATGAAGTCGGTTATGAAGGGGATTCAAAACCACCCTGGCCTGGAGTTGCAGTTGATTTTGGGGGGTGGGGTTCTGTTGGAAAAATATGGTCGGGTTATGGACAGCACCCATGCCGAGGGGTTTAAGCCAGATCGGATGATCCCCTTTTTGGTGGAAGGGGAGACCCTGGTTACCATGGCCAAATCGGCCGGTATTGCCGTGATGGAGTTTAGCACCGCCTTTGAAAACCTCAAGCCGGATGTGGTGATTGTGATTGCAGACCGTTTTGAGTGTCTCTCCATGACCATGGCTGCCAGCTATATGAATATTCCCGTAGCCCATGTGGAGGGGGGAGAGGTCTCCGGCTCCATTGATGAGAGTATTCGCCATGCCATAACCAAGCTCTCCCATCTGCACTTTCCCGCCTCTTTGGATGCCGCCCGTCGTATTGAACGGATGGGTGAGAGAAAAGAGACCATTTTTCAGGTTGGCGCCACCAGTCTGGATGTGTTCGAAGAGCTGGATCTGAACGATCTGCAGCCGGTCATCGATGCGCAGCATGTCAGCGGTCTGGGTCCGCCTCAAGATCTTCAACCCGGCAACTATCTGGTGATCATCCAACATCCGGTTACCACCGAATATGCGGATAATCTGGACCATATCAATGAGACCATCCATGCGGTCCATGAGCTGGGCATGCCGGGGGTCTGGATCTGGCCCAATATGGATGCCGGTTCCAATGCGGTCTCCAAGGGGTTGCGTATCTATCGGGAAAAATATCGGCCCAGCCATCTGGTCTATTTCAAGAGTCTCAATATTGAGCTGTATGCCCCTCTGCTGAAAAATGCCTGCTGTATTTTGGGCAACTCCTCCAGTGGCCTGAGGGAGTCGGCCTATCTGGGCACCCCTGCTGTTAATATTGGCACCCGCCAATCGGGTCGGGAGCGGGGGTTGAATGTGATCGATGTGGGGTATGACCGCCAGGAGATCATGGCGGCGGTTCGTCAACACATGGCCCATGGACGTTATCCCCAAGATGCCGTCTACGGCTCTGGCTCCTCCTGGAAAAATATTATCGATGTCTTGGCGACATTTGAGTTTACCACCCAAAAACAGATAACCTACTAAAGAGGGTCATCATGTCCAAACCGGTTGCTCTCTACTACAGCATGATGCAGTACCAGCCGGAAAATCTGGCCCGGTTGTCCGAGCTTTTTGAACTGGAGGTGCTGCCCACCCCAGCCGAAGACAGCCCCCAACTGTTGGCGCGGGTAGAGGTGCTGTTTGCCCCTCTGGGTTATCAGGTGGACCGGGCCAAGATCGATGCCACGCCCCATCTCAAGGTGATCGCCTCCAACACCACCGGACACCCCCATATCGATGTGGCCTATGCCCAAAGCCGTGGAATTGACGTCGCCTGTTTGAAGTTTGCCCAGGGTTTTCTCGACACCATCACCCCCACAGCTGAGCTAACCTGGGGGTTGATCATCGCCCTGACCCGTCATTTGGGGCCGGCACAGCGGTCGGTTCTGGAGGGCAAGTGGGATCGACGACCTTTCGGTGCACCAGCCATGCTCTCCTCCCTGAGCCTTGGCATTATCGGCCTGGGGCGATTGGGTGGTATGGTGGCCCGTTATGCCAAGGCTTTTGGTATGCAGGATGTTCGATATTATGATATCGCCGAAAAGCCACCGTTGGCTGGTGTCAGGCGGGTTGACTCGTTGGCGGCGTTGGTGGATGGATGTGATATTGTCACGCTTCACGCCCCCCATGAGCCAGAGAATGAAGGGATGATCAGCCGGGATCTGCTGGCCCGTTTTAAACCGGGCTCCTGGTTTATCAATACCGCCCGAGGCGAGCTGTTGGATTGGTCGGCACTCCTGGATGGCTTGCAGAGTGGTCGGTTGGCGGGGGCGGCTCTGGATGTGTTCCAGGGGGAGTTTGAGCCGGGTTTTCAGGCCGGTTTTCCCAATCATCCGGTGCTGGAGTATGCCCGGACCCATGATAACCTCCTGTTTACTCCGCATATTGGTGGCTCCACCATCGATGCCTGGCGCTTGACCGAGGGGCACACCTTGGATATGGTCGAGGCCTTTTTAAAGGGGAAACCTCTATGACACCCCCCATTCGTGAAGATTCCGCTGTCGCTTTAATACCTGCTCGTGGCGGATCAAAAAGCATCCCCTTAAAAAATTTGATCTCCCTGAACGGTCAACCGCTGATCCACTATGTGATAGCCGCAGGCCTGAACTGCACCACCTTGGAGGGGGTATATTGTTCGACCGATCATGACGGAATTGCCGATTATTGCCGCTCCCGCCAGGTGACGGTCATTCCCCGTCCCGAGGCGTTGGGGGGGGATGATAGTCCGGTGGCGGACGTCATGCGCCATGCCTTGGCGTGGATTGGTGAGGAAAAGGGGTATGTTCCCGGTATTCTGGCTCTGCTTCAGCCCACCTCTCCCCTGTTGCTTGCCGACCATATTACCGCTTCAATCGAAAAAATGCGTGCCAACCCTCAGGCCGATTCGGTCCAGACGGTGGTTCCGGTTTTACACAATACCCACGCCTATAACCAGCGTACTTTTCTGGATGGTCAGGTGGCCTTCCATTTTGCCAAAGAGCGTAAGCTGGCCTATAACAAACAGCGTAAACCGGCTTTTTTTCAGTTTGGCAATCTGGTCACCTCCCGTTCCCGCGCTCTTCTAGACGGAGGAGACCCCTTTGGTGCCCACTCTTTGGGGATTGAGGTGGCGCGTCACCATAGCCTGGATGTGGATGGCCGGGATGATATCGCCTATGCTGAATTTCTGCTCAAACAGAGTCAACAACCATGAAAACCCTCTTTATGCTGATGGATACCGGATCGGCCATTCGCAATGTGCTGCGATCTGAACTCTTCGAAACCCTCCGAAGCCAGCCAGATTTGCGTCTGGTTATCTTTACGCCACTGGACCCGGTTGAGATGACTGAGGAGTTTGGTGGGGAAAATGTGATTTGTGAGCGCATTCCCAAATGGCGGGCCAACCCGTTGGTTAAGACGGTGCGTTCTATCAAACGGGATATCTGGGCGCAAAAGTCGGATATTTTTTCTTTTCGTCACCGTCGGGAAAAGCGTAAAAACCGGGTGCTGCGGAAATATCTCATCCCCTTTTTAAACAAGCTGTTTTTCAAGGGCGATGCCGATGCTGCTCAACAGCTTCTCTATCGGCTGGAGATGTTTTTCACCCCCCTTTTAGAGCCGGAACTCTTTGCCCGTTATAAGCCGGATATGGTTTTTTTTACCACCCTCTACTCCATGGACTGCTCGGTAGAGATATCCGCCCATAAACAGGGTATCCCCACCCTCTGCCTGATCCATAGCTGGGATAACCCCACCACCAAAGGTCCGTTTCCTTTTCGGCCCGACCGGGTGATTGTCTGGAATGCCATTCTGGAGCAGGAGGTGATGACCCACCAGGGTATTCCTCGCGAGGATATCCGCATCTCCGGTGTTCCCCAGTTCGATATCTACGCCGACCGGGCCTCTTTCACCCCTCGGGACCGTTTTTTTCAGCAGCACGGCTTGGATCTGGAGCGAAAGTTGATTACCTACACCACCGCCTCCACCGGCGGCGCCCCCTTCGAGGCGGATCTGGTGGACCGATTGCATCGGGATCTGGTCAGCGACGACTTTCCCTATCCGGTCCAGCTTTTGGTCAGGCTTCACCCCAAAGATGATATGGCCCTTTATCAGCATCTGCAGGGTCGCCCCCATCTGATTCTGGCCCGTCCGGGACGCCCCTCAACCCACATTGTCGACTCCTGGAACCCCACGCGGGAGGAGATGTATGGGCTGGCGGAGTTGATGCTCTATACCGATGTCAACATCAACGTGGCCTCCACCATCACCCTGGATGCCGCCATGTTCGATACGCCGGTTATCAATGTTGCCTATGATGGCCCCGAGGAGAAAGTCTATCTCAACTCCTGCCGTCGCTATTATGATTATGAGCACTATCTTAATATTGTCAACACCGGGGCGGTCTCTGTGGCTTATAGTCATGAGGAGCTGCTCAAGGAGATTATCCTTGATCTGGAGCAGCCCCAACGTCATGCCGAGGGGCGTCAGACCATTCGCAAGCAGCAGGCTCACTTTACCGATGGTCAATCTGCCAAGAGGATTGCCGGGTTTGTGACGGAATTTCTGGCTGAAACAAGCCCATAGAGTGTGAAGTGGATGGGCGGGGCTACTTCTTGGTATTTTTTTTGGAGCTAAAAAGCTGTGCCAGAATGTGTTCCGCAATACGCTTGCCGGCTTTGCCATCGGGCATAGCATACTGTTCCTGGCGAATTTTCTCTCGTCCCTTTTGGTCCAGATGGGGCTTTTTAAGGTAGGCGGCAAGGGCGGTGATCAGCTCCTGGCTATCTTTCACCAAGGCAACCCCGCCACTCTCAACAATAGGCCGGTAGTGGTCAAATTGGTAGAACCGACGGCAGGATTGGGCCATGGGAAGGTTGGTTTTTCCATCAAAAGCGATGTTGATCACTGGGGTATCGAAGGCTACGGCATCAATGGTGGTGGTGGAGGCGATATTGATCACCACATCGCTATAACAGAGTGTCTCTGCCAGCAGAAACATATCATCAGGGGTAGGGTTCCAGCCATCATTGATCGCTCCCATTCGTCCTGGCTTTTGAAAGATCAACCCCGGCTTGCCTTGTAAAGCGGCAAAGCGGGCCAGGTTATCTTTGGGGTGCAGGCGCACCAACAGTTGCCACGACATACCGTGGCCCCCTTGGCTTAATGCCTGATAGACCAGCTCCACTACAGCCGGCTCCATGGAGACCAATCCCGGTGGTCCGGTGGTGTAGGCGATCAGGCTTTTCTTTCTATCCAGCCCCAGATCGGCGAAAAATTTCTTTCGACTGCGGAACTGATCTCGCTGCCAATAGATGTCCGTCTGGGGAATGCCGGAGATGACAACCCGATCTTCAGCAATAGTGTGCAGCCGTTGCAACTCCTTTTGCAGCACTCTATTCCAGACGATAAAGCGGTCCGGCTCGAAAAGAAAGGGGCCCTTGGTGGTGAGATTGTCCCAGCTATGGACCAGAGTAAGGATGGGAATCCCCCGCTTGGCAGCCACCAACTCCAGGCCTGGATGGCTGGCGTAGAGGGTGATGCAGAAGATCAGGTCTGGAGGTAGCTGGTCCAGAATGGGAATGGTGGGGTTGGGGGCCAGATCGGTTTCGGTTTGGGTGAGCCACTGCAGCAGTTTTTGGCTCTCTCCAGAAAAAAAGAGTTTGGCAACCCCACGCATTAGCGCAACCCGAAAGCGAAACAGAGGTTTTCTGGCCCGTTTATTCAGATAGGTGGTGCCGCCAGAGAGGGTCGCCCAGAGATCTCGCCTGAAGGTGCGGAGGATTTTTTGTTGGGGATTGGTTGTGCCGATGATTTGCGGCTCGATATGGATCCGTTCTCCAGAGAATTCTGAGCGGAACTCGGCATCGCAGACCGGGCTGAAGATGACGATTTGCAGCCGGGGGTCCTGTTTGAGCCTGGCAAAGATATCGGTGCGTAACACGTTGCGAATACCGGTGCCGGAATCCAGAAGGATGTAGAGGGTTCGGCGTGGATGTCGGCTCACGGTATCTCTTTCGATGTCAGGGTTGGCATCAGGTCGTCAAAGGCTTGGGTTGCCTGTTCAACGGTAATATCTTGCACGCATTCGTAGGTGGTGCAGGTGCGTTTGTGTTGGCAGGGGCGGCGGCAGGGGAGGGGGTTGGTGACAATGCGGTGTGTCGCCTGCCAGGGGGCCCAGAGCGCTTCGTTGGTGGGGCCAAAAATAGCCAAAACCGGCTTGCCCAAGGCGGCCGCCATATGCATGGGCGCCGAATCGACGCTAACCGAGCCGTGGCTGCGATGGATGAGAGCGATCAGTTGCCCTACCGAGAGTTGACCTGTCAGGTCGATGACTGTGGCTGTGGTTACCTGCTCTAGAACCGCTTGGGCCAACTGCCTCTCTTGAGGGTTGGGGGCTGATGTGACAACCGGCACCCCGCCTCGGCTGGCGACATGATCAATCAGCTGGGCCATGCGCTCGCTGCGCCAACATTTTTTCAGCAGTCGGGAGACCGGGCTGAAGTGGATCAGGGGGGCCTCAGTCGGCTTTAACAGGGCTGAGAGAGAGGCCTGGGCCGCCGCAGAGGGGTTCAGGCGCAGGGGAAACTGCTCCGGTTGGGGGTGGAGATCGATGGCCGATAAAATTTCGAGTAGTTGGGCCACCATGGGGATTTTGGGGTTGGGCTGGAAGGTTCGATGGTAGCAGCGGTTACGCCCCCAAAACCCTTTGTTACGCAACCGGCCGATACGCAGCCTCCCCCGTGACCCCAAGGCCAACAGGGTGGAGTGGTCGTTGGCGGTCAGGTCTACTACCAGATCGGGTCTGCTTGTCAACTGCCGTAGGGGGGCGACGCCCTGGCTGATTTTTTCCATCAACCTTTTGCCCCGGCTCCCGGTATCGACGGCAATCACCTGGTCCAGATCAGGGTTTTCCGTCAAAAGGTCCACCGCACTCCGAGTGACGGCAGCCGTCAGGGTTGCCGCCGGAAAATGGGCGCGAAGGGCAGAGAAGACCGGTGTAGAGCAGAGAACATCGCCGATTTCGCGAAGGGTGATGACCAATATGTGGGCTGGTTGCACAAGCTCAACTTTCAACAATCTAACCGGTGAATGCGGCAGTTGGGGTACTATCCTACCACCCAGGCGCCGCTGTCAAGCCGAGAGTACCTTTCGGATGGGTTTTATCAAAATTGATTGCCGATTTGCACTTATGGTAGGTTGTCGCATCAGGCATCAAGATGATCTTATTACTAACGGGAGTCAGGTTACCAAGCTATGACCAATTCTATACAGATGGGGCAGCAGCCTCTTTCAGCCCAAGCCATGCACCTTCTTTCGCAAGAGCAGATACAGGCGATTTTGCAGACACCCGACAGCTCTTTCGACCTTGTGGCCCATCAATTTAAGGAGAGTCTACAGTGGATGGACACATGGGAGAAGGAACATCGGGAGATTATTTACCATCTTGCCGAAGCACAAGACGCTCAAGAGCAGATAATAGCCATCCGTAAGGAGAGCCTGACCCTGATAGAAAACTGTACCATCACCCAACCTTTTTTGCGTGAGGGGTTGACCGATGAAGAGGTGGCGCTGTTACTGGGGCATCGCCATCCAGATCTCTCTTTAGAGGAGGCAACCCAGGCCCAGTATCAGCTCTATCTGTTCTCCCATGCCAGCCTGCGCTGTCTACGCAGGCTTTCGGCGGCCTGTGGCGACTCATCCTCCCCCTGGTATGAGCTCTGTTTCGAAATTCATCAACAACACATCGGCCACCTCTATCGACAGACCCTGGCCCATTTGACGGGAAATGAGTATAACTTTGAGTCCCTGGTGCCTCTTTTGCAGCAGATGATCGACGAGGTCGAGGCCAAGGTTCTCGATGGAAAACCGTGGGACTTTGCCCGCAAGCTCCAAGATGTTCGTCAGTTCGAAAAATTGCAACATCAATCCGGCCCCCTGGATGGCGGTCGCTGTTAGGTGAAGAGAGATAAAGTGCAGATGAAAAGGCGACTGTCGCCCCCCTTGGTCAGCTTGCTGGCAGGGGCTCTTATT
Source organism: Magnetococcales bacterium (assembly GCA_002753565.1). Taxonomy (GTDB): domain Bacteria; phylum Pseudomonadota; class Magnetococcia; order Magnetococcales; family JADFYX01. The sequence goes on from PEAM01000019.1 coordinate 70,488, forward strand.
CTGGGCCTCCTGATACCAAACCAGAGCAAGGCGGCCCTCTCCCTTCCCGGTCCGGTTGTTACCACCCAGTGGCTTGCGGACCATTCCGATCAGGTTACGGTGTTGGATGTCAGAAAACAGCAGAGCTTCAGCCGAGGCGGTTTTATTCCCGGTGCGGTCTTTGTCCCCTTTGAACGGCTGACCCAAACCAGAACCGTCGAGGGTCTCTCCCTTCGGTTGATGGTGCCGGATCGCCCCACCTGGGAGAAGCTTCTTTCAGAGTCCGGTGTATCAACAGATGACCTTGTCGTGATTACCGGTCTGGGTGAGCAGTGGCTGGATTTGGCACGGGTGGTGCGCCTCTACTGGTCGATGAAACAGCATGGACATCAGGCTGTGGCCATTCTGGAGGGGGGGAATGCCCGCTGGCAGGTGGAACAAAGGGGGGTTTCTGACCAGAGCAGAACACCCCTGAGAACCCGCTATAAGAGCAGCCAACCCTCTACCAATCTGGTGGTTGGCATGGTGGAGGTTGAGAAGGCTGCTTTGACATCGGAGGTTCAGCTAGTGGATGTACGGGCCTTAAAATTTTATACCGGTGATCAGCGCTATGAGGCGGTTGTTCCCCCGCAGGGTGTGGGCCATATTCCCGGAGCGCTCAACCTGCCCATTCAACTCCTGTTAGACCGGGTGGATGGTGCCGTCTGGTTTCAACACCCTGATGACATGGTTGAAATGGCAGATATGATGGATGTCGATCTGACCCGCCCGACCATCCTCTACTGCGATACCGGCAACTATGCCGGCCTGGCCTGGTTTGTTCTTCATGAACGATTGAATAACCAGGAGGCTCGTCTGTTTGATGGTTCCATGCATCAGTGGAGCCGGGCCAACAAACCGGTTCGTCAGGGGGAGGAGCCTTGATGCTGGGTAAAAAAAACCGGCTCTTTACCCTCCCGGTCAGATGGTTTTATTGTTAAACAGCTCTTCCTGACGCTCGGCCACAATCCGGTCAACCTCCTCCTTAAACTCAGGATAGGTCTCCATCACCCGGAGGAAATCCTTTTTACTCAGCACAAAGAGATCGCTGAAGGTGATTGCCTTGACCGTCGCGGTGCGGGTTACCTCATTGATGAGTGCCACCTCGCCAAAAAAGGCCCCGGAGCGGAGTTTGGCTACCGGAGAGCCATCTGCCAACTGAACCTCAACCACACCATGACTTAAAAAATACATCTCTTTGCCAATGTCGCCATGACGGATGATCATCTGATGGGGGGAGAGGGTTCTGGTCTTTAAACAGTGGACCATATCGGTCAGACACTTATGGGAGGCGTTGGCAAAAATAGGCACATCCCGCAGCATGAAGACGTTGACGTAGTCATTGATCTCCTGTTGCAGTTCAAGGGGCAGTTCATCGATCAGTTCGGAGTTTTTGGCACTTTTTTCAAACAGATAGTGGTTGTAATAGTTGAAAATATCGTTTTGTAGATATTTGGGAATCTTATAATTTTTCAGAAAGTGAGCCAACTCCACCACCTTCTCCCGCTGGCGGATTTTATAGGCTTGATGGTTGTGCATGACGGTCGATATGTTACCAATCACCAGGCCATACATCAGAACCCCTGCCATCATCACGACCATGGTATAAACCCGAGCCAGATCCCCGGCCGGGGTCAGATCACCGTAGCCCACCGTTGTCAGGGTGGTCACCGTCCAGTAAAGCCCCATGACATAGTCAGAAAACGGATCGCCAACCATATATTGGGGACTGATGATCATCCAGCCGCAGGAGATGCCGTTCAGACCGATCATCACCCAGAACAGCAGCAGGGTAATCTTCATCTGGGCATTGGCATCCAGAATCACATCGGTCACCAGAGACTCTTTACCGTGGGCGCTCAGGTTGATCACCACATCGGCCAGACGGAACAGCCGGAATACCCGAAAAATACGAATCAGACGGGTGGCACTGAAAATCCAGGGTTGATTGATGGTGAAGAGCATCAACACCAGGTCGAAGGGGATGGTCGCCACAACATCCACAGCAAACCAAGAGCGTAGATAGCGTTTGCGAATGGTGGATTTTTTGGTAATCCACTCGCCGTCCGTCAGGTAGGGGGTGTTGAAATTGAGATAGATATCGACGATGAAAAAGAGTGTCCAGGCTGTGTCCAGAACAAGAGACCACCCCCGACTGTTGATATCCAGAGCAATATAAAGAGGAACCGTAATGGCATACCAACAGATACCCAGCAAGACCATGAGGTTCCAATATTTTCTGAATTGGCGCTCACCTCTCAGGGCTTCATGGCTGAATGGTGCAGATTCCATGGTTTCTTATTCACTAATGAAGGGTCGTTGATCGTCATGAAGAGGGATCTGGGGGAAAAAGGTTCAGGGTTCCGCCATTACGTTACTCTCCACAGGTATACACTTCATCGACAGCCAAGGATGATGAGATTAGCGCTATTGTTTTCGGGTTGTTTTTCAAGCAGAGATACAGGGGAGTTCAGGTGGGGAACTCCCCTGTATTAACAGAGTTTCCTATCTATCGGACAATCATGACGGAGGTCTCTGCTTGCTCCAAAACCTTCAGGGAGGTGACGCCGATGAAAAAACGGGAAGCGCTGGAGAGATTGGTGGCAGACATGACAATAATAGAGTGGCTTTTTCCCGCTTCGATAATTTCGGAGATGGGGTTGCCCACCACCACACTGCTGCCATGGATGGAAATATTCATCTCGGTGAGGACCGCTATGGCATCGTCCACCGCTTGCTGGGCCAGGGCGCGAGTCTCTTCGGTGTGGGCTACCGACAGCAGGGTGATGGGGCAGTCACAGCGGTCAGCCATCACGGCATCTTTTCGAACCATCTCCACAGAGTTTTTCGACCCGGTCGTACAGATAAGGTGGCCTTTTCCCATCTCCAGTTTGCGGGCGACGATCACCGAGCAGGGGGCGGACATGGCGACTCTGAGGGCAACAGGGTTTATCCCCAAAAATTTTGCCATGGTACTTTTTCTGCCGGACCCCCCGACAATAATAACCTCCTGACCCTCCTCTTCCTGTACATCCAGAATACCGGTCTCGATATTTTTAGCCAACTTTAATCGTAAGCGAATCCGGCTGCCGATATCGTTGCTGTACTCCAAGACCTGGTCACCAACCGGATCGCCGACAACGGTTTGATGCGTGGTTCGGGTCTGCCAATCCATGGCCATGTGTCCCTGTTCGATCAGCAGCTCACGACCTTTTTGCAAATACCGTACCCCAGGTAGATCCAGCCCCCAGGCCAACATGTTCTCGCGGGCAACATCCACCTGTATCCCCTCGCTGCTTTTGCCCCGATCAAAGGCACGCACATAGAGGAGGGTGATGTCAGTCTTCAGACCCTGGCTCATTCTGACAGCATAGGTTAACCCCTTGTAAGACTCATCGGAGCCATCCACACAAACCAGGATTCCAAACTTTTTTTCTGCACTATTTTCGCTATTCATGACACCCTCCCATCCCGCTTAATTCATCAGTGGCCAAATTAGGGTAGAGAACCCTATCAACAGTGTGGTTGAGATGATGACCATTTTCCATCCGACCTTTAAAAAGTCGGTTGTTTTCAAGTAGCCTGAAGCATAAACAATGGTACAGGCCGGTGTACCAACAACGGTTAAATAGGCAAAGGCCGATGAGACAGCGGTAATAAACCCGACGATAATTTGACTCTCTCCCGCCATCTCAGCCATGGGTAGCACAATGGGGCCAAGAACCGCCACCGCCGCCCCATTGGACATGGTGTTGGTCACCCCGGTTGTCAGCAGGGAGAGGGAGAGCATCAATCCCGCACCGTGATCGGCTCCCAAGGGTTTGAGAAGGGCTAAAAAGCTCTCCGCCACCCATTGAGCCGCTCCGGTATCTTTCATCTGCACACCCAGGGAGATGGCCGCCGCATAGAGGAGGACCACCCCCCAGTTGACGCCACTGTTGAGATCTTCCCAGTTGACCAGTCCCGCCACCAAAAAAGCCGCCGCTCCCAAGATGGCAATGGTTCCCATGCCCAGGTTGCCGGAGAGAAAGACCCAGGCCAAGAGGATCAGGAAGAAGAGGATAATGGCTATCCAATCTTTCCCTTTCAGACCCCCTTGCGTCGCCACTTGTTCCCTCAGCTTTTCTACCGCCTCGGATAGGTCAGTTATCTCTGGGCGAAAAGAGAGGTAGAGAACCAGGGTGACAAAGGGGAGTTGGATTAAAAACAGGGGATAGGCATAGGCCATCCACTTGATATAATCGAAGGTGATGCCGGAAAACTCACTCCAATAGCCGATCATGATGGCGTTGCGAGCGCCACCGGATGGCGTGCCAATGCCTGCTACAGAACATCCGTAGGCAATGGAGAAGAGAAGAATGGCGGCGAGGTTTTTGACTTTGTTGGGGTCATCCGATGCCAAGGAGATCAGGGTAATACCCACCGGGAGCATCATGGCGGCTACGGTATGTTCGCCAATAAAGGAGGCCAACAGGCCAGAGACCACCACAATACCAAAGGAGATCCGGATGGTTTTGGTGCCGGTGACTGAGATAATCAGGAGGGCAATGCGTTTGTCCAGTTTCTGTTTGACCACCGCCACCGCCAGCATCAGAGAGCCCATGATAAAAAGAACCGAGTCGTTCATCAGGCTTCGAGCTACCTGAGAGGAGGGGATGCCCATTAGGAGGATCTGGCTGGAGATGATGAGTAGCGCCACTGTCGGCAGGGGCACCGGCTCAGCAATAAAAAGAATGGTCGCCACAATGGTGGTGATCAAGACAATCATGCCTTGCTGAGTCAACCCCTCTGGGACCGGAAGAAAAAGCAGAAAACCCCCAAGTGCCATAGCCAGGTAAAACCATTTTTTTTCCAGGAAATAGTGTGTCACTTTTCATCCCTCATGCAGACAGTTTGATTCCCCCCAAAGTATACCATTTCTTGGTAAGAGTCATGCTTTTCCTGAAGTGACCGTTCCTTCGGTTGTTTCTCTTTCTGGCAACGGCAGGGTGAAGGCAAACCTGCCCCCTGCACCCACGTTACTCTCCAGTGTTAGAGTTTCACCCATCAAATCGACCAGCCGCTGGCAGATAGTCAGCCCCAGGCCGGTACCGCCATGTTTGCGGGTTGTCGTCGCATCGGCCTGGATAAAAGGAGTGCCCGGCTCCGTAGTCGAGCTTTTTAAGCTTCTCCAGAGAGTAGCTGCAGATTTTCGTGAAGCCTGAATTGAACTCAACACAATTCCCCTTCCCGTCCATCAAGGCAACCCCCAAGGAATGGGCGGGCATGGCATTGACGGTCTGGTCAATCCAGATCAGAGAGCTGGTATCGCCAGTTGAAGCCCCCAATGTGATGGGTTGTACAGTGCGGCCGTTGTGCCGACAGAAAGGCAATATATGGGTTAAGGCTGGTATTGGGTTCAGATATCAGCATATTGAGGAGACCTTGAAAAAAAACAGAATCTGATGGACGGCATGATAAGACGCATTATTTGTGTGTTTTAAATAGTATTTTACTAAAAAAAAGGGTGGTGGAGAAGAAGATTTTCAGCCCTAAACAATAGATTGTCTGCGTTATTAAAGGTGAACTGTGTTAGATTATGCGAATGTTTCCAATCGAAAGAGCGTTTTTTTTGTCGGATATCTGGAAAAAATGCTTGGAAATTTCAGTTGTTGATTAAAGAGATGTTAGGGCATGGTTTCCTGAAATACACTGACTAAAAAAAAGGGTGAAGGGGCCCGGGGAGCGCCAGGTTTGGGAAGCGCAGTCCGACCCGTGAGTGAATGGTTAAGCCTGGTCTGAAACCACTATGAACATGAGATAAAAGGGGAAGTACCATGTTGACTGCTTTCAAGAATATGAATGTTGGAGTCAAGATTGCTAGCAGTTTTGGACTAATAGGCATCTTATTCCTTATTGTTGTCTTCCAGTACCAAAACACACTCTGGGAAACTCGGGATAACTACCAGGGTCTCTTGGATCAAGGGGTGGCCATTAAAGACCACGCCAGAAAACTAGACAGTTTTATGCTGCAAGCTCGTCGATCTGAAAAGGATTTTCTGGCAAGAAAAAATAGGAAGTATGTCGCCAAGGTTGCAGATCTCACTGAAAAAGTTCATGCAGAGATGGCCTCCATCGGTGCTATAGGCAAAGCCATGGGTGGAGAATTTGGTGACATGCTCGTCGGTGATGAAAATACGGTTAAGCGTGCGATGAGCGCGTATCTGGCTGCCTTTCAAGGGGTTGCCAGTTCGTGGGAAAAAAAAGGGTTGGATGCCAAATCTGGTTTGCAGGGAGAATTTCGCAAGGCTGCCCACGCTCTTCAGACTCGGCTGAATGATTTTGATACGGCCAACTTAAAGATTACAGCCCTGCAAATGCGCCGTTCTGAAAAAGATTACAGACTCAGGGGTAAGTCAAAATATATCGACAAAGTTCAAGGTCTCATCACAACATTCAAGAGACAACTCAAAGAGAGCAGCCTGAGCCGTTCCCTGCAGAGTGAGTTGCTTAACGCCCTCCTGCCTTACGAACAAGCCTTTGCCCAAGTTGTCGAAGAGCAAAAGGCGGATGGAGCAGCGAGTAAAGGGTCTGCCTCTGCTTTGAGCAAGGCTGCTCACGGTATTGAAGATCCTCTGGATGCCAATTTTGTTCCCGGTATCTGGAGAGATTATTTGGAGACCCGTAAGCACGAAAAAGATTACATCATGCGGGGCGATAGAAAATATGTTGGTAAACTTGATGAAACAGTGGATAAAATTCTCGCCAATGTAGAAGCCTCCAATATTCCAGACTCTTCCAAGTCAATTATTCACGGCTACTTGAAGAGCTACAGAAGTGCCTTCCATGACCTTGTCAACGAAGATGTCAACATCAAACGTCTCACCGCCCAGATGTCCGATGCCGTTCATAGCCTAGAGCCGATGATTGCCGATCTTGTTGGAGATGGTGAGTCCAATGTGGCTGAAGTCAGTGTTGCCACCGTTTTAAAAGTGGAAAAAGATTCAACAACAGCCATGACGATCAGTGGGTTGATCCTGGTCATCGGCGCTTTCTTTGCGTGGGTTATTGGAAAATCCATCAGCAGCCCGGTTGCCACCATGAATGGGTTTATCGAGCATTTTGCCAAGGGGGATTTAACCACAACCGTTGATTTGGACAGCAAAGATGAAATCGGTACCATGGCGAGACGCCTTGGTCAGTCTGTTGATAGATTGAAGTCCATTATTGGCGATATTAAAGGGGCTGCCGAACAGGTGGCGGGTGGAAGTAATGAACTGTCAGATGCTGCCAACAACATGTCTCAGGGAGCTACTGAGCAAGCGGCCTCTATCGAAGAGACATCCTCTGCCATGGAGGAGATGAGATCAAATATTCAGCAAAATGCAGACAACGCATCCACAACAGAACAGATCTCCCAGAGGGCCGCCAAGGATGCGGAAGAGACAGGGGTTGCCGTGAATGAAGCCATTAGCGCATTAAAGGAGATTGCCTCGAGAATTAGTGTTATTGAGGAGATTGCACGACAGACCAACCTGCTCGCCCTCAACGCCGCCATCGAGGCAGCGCGTGCTGGTGAACATGGTAAGGGGTTTGCTGTCGTCGCCGCCGAGGTTCGCAAACTGGCAGAGAGAAGCCAGACCGCAGCCGGAGAGATAGGTGGTCTCTCCTCCTCCAGCGTTGATGTGGCTGAAAAAGCAGGCACCATGCTGGCTCAGTTGGTTCCTGATATCCAAAAAACTGCCGAGTTGGTTCAGGAGATTGCTGCCGGTAGCAGGGAGCAAAACCAAGGAGCAGATCAAATCAATCAAGCGATTCAGCAACTGGATCAAGTGATCCAAAGAAATGCCGGAGCAGCAGAAGAGATGGCCGCCACATCAGAGGAGCTCTCTGCCCAAGCAGATCTACTAGAGACCTCCGTTTCATTCTTCAATATTGGTGAGCAAAGTCAAATAGCTGATCGAGGTCGCCAACAAGCCAAACCAAAGGCTCGCCAACCGGCTCCACCACCCCAACCTCGACAAGTTATTGAACATAAACCCTCCAGAGGGGCAGATTTGGATAGGGGCGGTGGTCGTTCTGATGACGAGTTTGAGAGATTTTAGGGTTATAGAGATTTCAAACCAACTTTGCACAACAACGATTGTGGATGGGTCTGGGAAGGCATTCATGCCTTCCCAGCGGGTTTGGGCAGCGCCCAAGGTTCTAAGTATTTGACTTTGCTTTTCTTTATTTTTAAAAGCGTGGGGGTTTGGGGGCCTGCAAGGCCTCCCAAGGTGTTGACTTTGCCTTAAATCGTTGTCCAAATCTGGTTTTAATTGACTATTGTCAATCAGCATTGAAAGTTGACCCCCTGTCGGCGTCGAATTTTGACCCCCGAAAGGTGCAGAAAAACTACCCTCTTTGTTTCATCCTCCAGCTCTCATTACCTGTTTCTATGATGTCGC
>PEAM01000020.1 GCA_002753565.1 Magnetococcales bacterium
GATTGTCTAAAAGATCAAAAGCTTCCCTTCCCTTCGGCCTAAGCCTTCAATGAAGTTCCGCTGCTACAGTCTTGCTGCAGTCCCGTGTACCGGGACGACAGAAACTACTCGTTTAGCCCTATCCTTGCAAGTAAAAAAATCAATCAAAACTAACTTTTTTTAATATACTAATATTTTCAATAAGATAATATGGTTGCTTTCTGTTGATTATTCCTCGTGATGTGGTGCTTGGGGCTTGCTGCCCTGGCAGGGTTTTAAAAACAAAACATCAAAAAGGGCGACATTTGATTCTCGTGTAATGGCTTTTTGCGATTTTTTTGCCTTTTGATTTCAGCAATACGTGGTGAAAGGTCCCTTTTCATCTAAGCTTTATCTGGCATTCTAACGCCTTCCATCCTGATTCGAACCTACCTTATTTTGGTTAGATTAAGAAAAAGGACCTTTTTATGGTGAATCCTATTTTGCTAGAATGGTTGTCAGCACTTTCCAACCTATTTATGATTCTGCTTTTTAATTTTGGAGTAGCAAAAATGAAAAAGTCAGTTGCCGCCCTCTCTTTCGCTTTTCTTATGGGATCTTTCACCCTTACCCTCCCCCATTCTGCAGAGGCCTGGTGGGGTGGTCCTTTCAATGGGCCATTCAATAATGGCTACTATCCGAATCATGGCGATTATTATTCGGGGGGCTACCCTCCAGGTTATGGACCTGGTTACTATCCCAATGGCGGCCCAGGCTACTACCCACCACCGCCATATGGCTACTATCCTGACCAAGGCTATTATGGTGGAGACCCTTTCCCTTACTATGAAGAAGATTTTCAACCTAACCTGGGTATGGGTGACTATCCTACAAATGGTCCGGCTTCCTGGATGCCCTGGAGCCTGCAGAACTAGTACGCATCCATCTGGATGATAAGGTCGAGGGAGGCGGGGGTAAAGAGGCTTGTGGACTGCTGGTGCAGATGGCGGGCCGAGCCTTTAGCGTTCCAACCCTTTTCTGCTACTCGTTCACAACGGAACAACACATTACTTACCGTTTGCTTTCACAGAAACAATGATTGGATCAAGGTTGCCATTATGAAATCTGTCTGCGCCAATGAGCAGGACTCCATTATTAAAATCAAGGTTAAGCTGCTGGAGAAAGTCAAGAAACTGGGGGGAAAAGAGAGGAGAAAGCAGGCGGCAAAAATTTTTGATCTGTTTGACAACCTGCCTGACTTTAAAAACATCAAGCTTGTTGATGTAAAATGCAAAAAATGCACCTATCCCGATTGCGACCATGCCCAGAGCATGGTCGACCTGTTGGATGAAATTTCAACGGCCAAAGCGGAGGATGTCACAACACAAGCTGAGAGAAACCAATATATTAAAAAGCTGTTCAGGAAAAAGTGTGCTCCCTGAACAACTCAACCACCATGACCGCCGACCCGCCTCTCATCTTGACTCAGGCCTCTTCTGTTCCTGAAACCTTTTCAAGCTCTTCCAAGAAGCGGCCTAGCAGGTCTTTGGCTCCGTTGGTGTCTGACTCCCGTTGCGGTTCCCGTTGGACTGATCGGTCAATCAGAGCCATCAGGGTCTCCACCTGTTGCCAATATTGGTCGAGAGTCAGGGAATATAGTGCTTGGGAAGTTCCCTCCTCTCCCTTCTGATCAGATGGCTGCCCTTCTGCCATCAACGATCCGAAAAACAGCCCAGATACCAACATTTTGTCCATTTCAGAGGCTTCAGAACTGGCCTGATCCCATGCCTTCATCACCTTTTCTGGTGCACCGGCTGGGGGAAAGTCCCACTGGTTGGGTTGGGTGTTGCTTCCCAATCCGTTATCGCGATTAAAAAAGGAGTCGGAAACTTGCTGGAACAGAGCCTTGGCCTCTTCAAAGATCATCTGGCTGCCAGCACTGGATGCCAGACCGTATTCAATGGATTGGAAGGTTGATTTTTGGCTGGAGTTGAGGGATTGAATGAAATTAAAAGGGTCCTGGGAGCCGACCTTCTTATCGCCGCTAAGCATACTGGCAAAAAGATGGATATTCTCCTCCGAGGAGCGATCTAAAAAGGAGCCTCCTTGCCCCATGCCGGGAAAAAAAGGTGAGTTGGCGGAGAGTCCATCGGGTTGGCGGGCGGCCATCTCATCCAAAATAGCCATAAAATCATTCTTCTTATCACAAGGACACCCACCATCCACAGCAGATGCGTGCTCACTCCCGACCTGAGAACGATACGTCACCTGGGATACAGTCATTACCTGGGCTACGATATTGGCAGAAATCATGGCTTCAACCTTTTGCTAACGTTAAATGAGTTATTACAAACTCTATAACCGCAAAGGAGGTGCCAATTCTAGTATCTTTTTTGTTTTCAATAAGATAGTTAAGGAATGCACAATAAGAGGGGCAATTTTTGCCGCATTCAAACCGGGCAAATTGTGCCCTTTGGCAAAAAAGTTAAAGGCGACTACCCTTTAACTGTCCACAAGCGGCCTGGATATCCTCACCACGACGCTCTCGGATCACCGTTACCAAGCCGGTTTTCCCCACCCAATCTTGAAACTGTTTGATGGTTTGGGCTGATGAGGGTCGATAGGGGGTTCCCGGCCAGGGGTTGAAAGGGATCAGGTTGACTTTGGAGGGGATGCCGGAAAGGTACCGAACCAACCCCTGAGCATCCTCCAAGCTATCATTGACCCCCTCCAGCATGACATACTCCCAGGTGATACTGCGGTTGCTCTTGAGTGGGTAGGCCAAGGCCCCTTGGCGAAGGGCGGACAGGTTGTATTTTTTATTGATGGGCACCAACACATCCCGCACCTCATCCCGCACACTATGCAGAGAGATGGCCAGATTGATACCCAGATCATAACCAGCTTGAACCATCTTGGGAACAATGCCAGAGGTGGACAGAGTGATTTTTCGGGTTCCGATAGCCAGACCGGAACCATCGAGTATAATACGGACCGCTTTAACCACCGCATCATAGTTATAGAGTGGCTCACCCATACCCATCAAAACAATGTTGGTCAGCCTCTGCCCTCCAGCCTCTACCTGTGCCCGGGCAAAGGTCACCTGTTCGACGATTTCTGATGTGGTCAGATTGCGGGCCAACTTCTGGGTACCGGTGTGACAAAACGGACAGGAGAGGCTGCACCCCACCTGAGAGGAGATACAGAGCGTCCCCCGCTCTTCCTCGGGAATATAAACAGTCTCGACCTGCTGGTTATCGGTAAAGGAGAGCAACCATTTAATGGTGCCATCTGAGGAGAGCTGTTGGGATTGAACCGTTGGGCGTAGCGGTTGACAACAGGCCTCCAACTTGGCACGAAACAGCTTGGAGAGGTCGGTCATCTCACCGACCTCTCCAGCCAGCTTGACATAGAGCCACGACCAGAGCTGCTTGGCCCGGAACGGTTTTTCATCCCATTGAGCCAACAGTTGGGTTATCTCTTCCCGGCTCAGGCCGGTCAGTCGAATGGCTTTATCGTTCATCAATCCTCTTGAAAGCCACCATCAGGGACGTGAGCAGATCTCAGAGCCGCTGAAAAAATAGGCCATTTCAACAGCCGCTGTCTCTGGGGCATCGGAGCCATGTACAGCATTGGCTTCGATACTCTCGGCAAAGTCAGCACGAATGGTGCCTGCTTTGGCCTCTTTGGGGTTGGTGGCACCCATGGTCTCCCGGTTTGTCTGGATGGCGTTCTCTCCTTCCAAGATCTGCACCATGATGGGGCCGGAACTCATATAGTCGGTCAGGTCGTTATAAAAAGGTCTCTCTTTATGAACAGCATAAAACTCACCGGCCTGGGCCTTGGTTAGATGAACCATGCGGGATGCGACAATACGCAGGCCAGCCGCTTCAAATCGGGCATAAATTTGACCAATGACATTTTTGGCAACCGCATCGGGCTTTACTATGGAAAAAGTACGTTCTACTGCCATGTTGTTCTCCTCGTCTACCTGTGGATAAATCTGTGGATAAAATTTGGACAAAGGAGGAAACCCCTTGGGTTTCCTCTAAAAAAAGCGATTGGGCAGAATCCCAACAATGCCGATCATTTTCATTTAAAATCAATGCTTTACAAAAACATCCCTCGTATATTTTCCACACACCAAAAGGGTGAAAAACTGATCCTTGTACAAAAGCTGAAAAACTTCAAACTGTGAATAACTTTCACACTGTCATAAAAAGAATAAAGCCTTGTTTTTTCCAAACAAAGGGGTGTTACAAGCTGGATTTGATCTCTATAGGCAGACTGTGTGTCAATTTTTCTTCCACCAGCCAAAAGGCCCAATAAAAAGGCCGGGAAGTCCAAGACTCCCCGGCGCAACTTAGCATCATTCAACAAACAACCAAGCCACAACCGACCAACTGTTTACCATAGTTGGAGCGGTTTGGCTAACAACCTTCTTAAGTGCAGATCTTTTCCACGGCAAAAAAAGTCTCTCCGCTACTAGATGGGGGAGTCGGCCAACGCCAAAAACTCGGCAGCCACCACATCCGCCGCCGTCCCCACCCCGACCAGTTTAGCCAGAATAACCGCATCCCCTGACTGGGAACTATCCGGGTCGAAGAAAAGATAGGAGTTGGCTGCATCCGAGTTGGAAAAGTTGGCTATAGCCAAGTAACTAGGAGCCACAGTAGTCATGGCTGAGCTTGATGATGTATCGACAGCCGCTTCCAAATTGGTAATATCGTCCACAGCACCAGACGCCACGGTCACATTGAACAGGTTGACATTGGACTCAAAGAGGCCATCATTGTCCGAAAAGAGGTAGTTAAAACCGCTATCAGCAAAACCCAGGCCATCTTTCCCCGTCTGGAAGCCGGTAATAACGTCGACATCAGCCAAGGTTTGGGTGCCATGGTTCTGGGAGGTAAAGCCAAAGATATCGGCAACGTTATCATTATTGTCCGTCAGGGTATCCACCCCCGCGCCACCGATCAACATGTCAGCCCCCGTACCACCAACCAGGGTATCATCGCCATCACCACCAAGCAGCCATCCACCACCAGCACCCAGTTTGATGGTATCATTACCCTTTCCACCATAGATATTAACTTCAATGGTGCTATTGTTTGCACTCATGTCGATGGTATCTGCCCCGCCACGACCAAAGAATAAAGCCCCTTCTGTGGTATCGGAGACAAGGTTACTGAGATAGGAAGCATCAAAACTGTCATCACCTGTTGTCCCGGCAAAAAGAAACCCCTCCCCGCCAGAAAAAATATCATTCAAATCACTACTATCCAGAACAAAGGTCCCAGCCCTGACATCGTGTTTGAACTCACCCGCATCGAAGACTATCTCTTCGATGGTATTTTCAACCAAGATCAGATAGTCCTGATCAACTATATCCCCATCAAAAGTGCCCAAACCATCGACATCGACCTGAATACGCAGGGTATCGACACCAAGGGTATTGATCGGATCGGTGGAAATCTTGGCTACCATATTTTCCATGTTCTCAAAAATCAGCCGATCTCGTCCACTGGTTGATGAGTCCCCATTATCGAAGATGGAGATGGTCTGAATATCATCATGAGACTCATAGTCGGAGAAAAAAAAGTCGGTATTTTCAGCATAGGTGGTCAAACCACTCCGACTACCGATAAAAGAGGTTCCGTACTCAATCCCCCAGGTCTCAGCCTGAAGCTTAATGTTTTCGACACCAAAGGCGTTGACCTGAGCCTGGGTCAAATAGCCTTGGCCATTGTTGGAAAAATCGGCAAGAACCGTCCAACTGTCCGAACTGGGGTCATTTCCGTAGAGAACAGCTTGCTTTGCGCCCATGCTGTGAGTAAGAAAGGCAAAAACACCAGCAGAGCCCAAAGAGGTTGAATAGTCAGAATCAATCTGATCACTAATATCGGTCCCGCTAAGTACCGTGTCCAGATCACCCGTCAGGGTAATCTCAAAATAGTTGACCCCCTCGGTCAGCTTATTGTCATTGTTGGAGAAAACATTATCGAAGGTTGCATCTCGAATTTTAAAAATATCTCGGGTAGGATCAAAATCGACAATGGTATCCCACTCCGTGGATACAGCGCCCCCATCCGTCGGGTCGTAATAGACGAAGGCGTCATTGCCCTGAATCACATCATCACCCGAAAGGGTATCGGCACCCGCCCCACCAATAAGAATATCGTGATCATCCTGACCATAGAGGGTGTCATCGCCCTCTTCACCCAGCAGATAGTCCCAACCAGCACCACCATAGAGGGCATCCGCTCCGGCCCCGGCATAAATATCGTCATCACCGGTGTCTGTACCAGCGGCAGTACCACCATACAAGGTATTTCCATTGGTGGACAGATCCTGAATCAGATCATCCCCTACTCCTCCAGATACCGAACCGTCAAAGCTGCCGGAAAGAACGATCAGATCATCTCCTACACTACCTGTAGCCGATGATCCGGTTACATAGGAGATAAATTGACCCGTGGCAGAGTCATCGGTATTTTGATTATCAACCGCCCCCCAACTCGTATTATCCATACCGCCAAAATCGCTATCCGTGTCATCCCAAAAAAGAATATAGCCTGGAGCAGAGAGGGTATCCCCTGGCAGGACATACTGACTCCTCAACATTAAAGAGTTATCGGTAACATTCCAAAAATAGTCAGATGGTGCCTCCTGGGTATAGATAAGGTCGGTGGTTGGGTCAAAGTCCTGTACTTTGGTAAACCACCCGCTGCCCCCCAGAATAAACGTATCACTGCCAACGCCACCACTCACCACATCGATCCCAGATCCAGACTCTCCTGGATAGAGATAATCATCACCAGTCCCACCGATGAGGGTATTGGCATGATGACTCAGATCGATAATACGATCATTTCCATCCCCACCATCTACCGTTGAACCATCCGCCTCGCTGGCTAAAATCAGCAAATCGCCATTGGTGGTACCGTCGAGGGTTCCACCGGCCGTAATGAGAGATTTAATCATACTGCTGTCATTCAAGGTGACATTGAAAGCCTGGGCATCGGGACCGGTGCCCAAGTTGAAGCTAAAGCCATATTGATTGCTGCCGGAAAGAAAACCGGCAAAATCTATCAATCCCACATCGGGATCATAGGTAAAGTCAGATGCGGCGGAAGGGAGGTAGAGGGTATCTTCCAGAGCATAAAAATCAAAAATATGATCGATACCTCCCATTGAATCCGCCATCTTGAAGGTATCCTGCCCCTGTCCACCAAAAAGAAAATCATCACCAACTCCACCATCTAACGAATCATCACCACTACTTCCATAGAGAATATCATTACCAGAACCTCCTGAGATGGTACCAGAAGAGGTTGCCACCAGAATATCATCACCTGATGTGGCGCTGGATGGATCGGTACCAAAGCCGATGGAGGAGATAAACAGGGCGCTGTCAAATCCCTGATCATGCGTATCAGCAATGGCAATGGTCACCGTATGCTCACTGGTATCGGCCACCACATTGGACAGAAGGCCGGCTACCAAACTGGGCGCTGTTATCCCGTTATACTCAATAGCCAGGTCGGAGTCGCTATTATCCAGAAAAAGACCATTGGCAAACCCAGAGTCATAACTGGTTACCGCAGAACCATCGGGGAATTCCAGATAGTTTTCGCCGTCCACAATCACAGCCACCACATCATAGCCGTCAAAATTAGGATACTCTTCAGTAGCATACATCCATTTAAAAACAACCGAGTTAATAAGACTGTCGGGAACAGTAAAGGTAAAAGTCAAGGCAGAGCTGTCTAGGGTGGTATAACCTAAATCATCCAGCTTTTGATTGCCAGAACCAGAGGCAACAGCTCCAAAGCTTTTTGATAAATTGGAGTTGTTGGGATCACCCACACCGGTTGTCATGATAATACCGGTACCACTGTCTGAGGTCGTAAAGTCCGTCATATCATGAGTGCCGAACGAGAGCGAGTTATAGCCAGCGCTCGAATCCGACCCGCCATTGTAGGAGCTATCGATAACATCTATGGAAACAAAGTTCCCGGTCAGATCGGAGACCAATGAGGCTGGATCGTTTGTCGTTGTTACATTGATAGGAGAGGTTGAGGTATCCTTATGGGAGGAACCACTGTCGACATAGCCACTGTCGACATAGCCACTGTCGACATAGCCACTATCTCCATCCCCATCGTCCAGCCCCTCTCCCTCGCCCAGACCTTCTCCCTCGCCCAAAAAATCACCAAGAAAAAACGAATCTTCCAGACCCTCTAATGCACCTTGTTCCAGAGGCCCATCTCCTTCACCAAAAAAGATATCTATCTCTTCTCCCTGGGCGCCACTTACCGGATCTTTGAGCGCATCTTTCACTTTATCCAGCGCATCTTTGAAGTTATCGTTTTTCCCAATACCCAGAGCATTCCCGCCAAATTTGGTTTTGCCAATCTCAGCCGCGGAAAAAAGGTTGCTCACAAAGGGGTTGGACGAACCACCAAGCTGACCACCACCCGCTCCGGGCCCTCCTCCAGGGCCTTCACCACCGTCTCCGCCTGGGCCACCAGCATCACCACCACCACCCAATCCACCGCCGGCATCTCCGCCCGGGCCAGGACCAGCATCTCCGCCCGGGCCAGGACCTGTATCACCGCCGGCATCACCATCACCGCCGGCATCACCATCACCGCCGGCATCACCATCACCGCCGGCATCACCATCACCGCCGGCATCACCATCGCCGCCGGCATCACCATCGCCGCCGGCATCACCATCACCGCCGGCATCTTCGCCTTCGGCAGCGGCTTCCCCTTCGCCTTCGGCAGCGGCTTCCCCTTCACCTTCGGCAGCGGCTTCCCCTTCGCCTTCGCCTTCGGCAGCGGCTTCCCCTTCGCCTTCGGCAGCGGCTTCCCCTTCGCCCTCCCCTTCTGTCAGAGCTTCTCCCTCTCCTTCCAAAACAGCTTCGCCTTCGCCTTCGGCAGCAGCTTCACCTTCACCTTCACCTTCACCCTCTCCTTCACCTTCTGCCGCCGCCTCTTCAGGCTTGGCCTCTTCCCCTCCCTGCTGAGCATCATCCTCTTTTTTGTCATCAGCCTTTTTCTGTCTGCCTGGGGCTGGGCGGGCGCTGATGGCCCGACCATATTTTTGTGAAACCTGAGCCGCTGACATCACAAAGGATTGAGTCGGTGACGAATTGAAACTGCTGGCAGAGGTGGTCTCATTAACTTTAGTCAGAACCTGTCTACCCCCAGCATTACTCACCTCAATACTACCGACCCCCCCATCGGCATCTTGCAGCAGGGTAAAGGTGTTTTCAGTTCCCTCAGCTCCAGCCTCACCCGCTACGTTTGTACCTCGTACACCGATGGTAGCTACCGGTGTTTTGAATATCATGGCATCATTGCTCAACTTGGCAACCTTACCACTCACAAAAGAGAAGGTTCCTTGAACCACACTGGTTGAAGAGCTTCCTGTTCCGGCATCAGGGTCGTAGGCCATGGACTCAATGACCATCCGCCCCCCATCCCCCAGAGAGATGGTTGTCTCATCGGCATAGATAAAGCCCACACTTCCATCCGCGCCGGTCTCAATCACATCTCCCTCATGGAGGGTCATTCCGGTGGAGGCGGCAATCTTTACGCCGGCCCGTATAATGGTAACTTCGCCGGTAGCGTTCTCGATAAGGCCGATCCCCCCCGGCTTGATACCTTCCACTTCGGCAACCATACCCGGATGTTCCGGGCCGGCCAGTTGTCTGGCCAGATCGGGGGTAATCCTCGCCCCTTCTACTGTTCGCAACTCGGTTGAGGGGCTTCCCCCCGCAAAATAGTCCTTAACCAAAATAGACTGGCCGATATGATCCCCTGTACCACGTAGAATCAGATTCTCTCCGGCACGGGCAAACTCTGCTCTGAGGAGAAGGTGCCCTTCCGGTATGATGACCGAATCTGCACCAGCGGAATCCACGGTATAGGTGTGCATCTCGAAGGGAGACAGGGGGGCAGGTGTAAAATAGTCGATTCGTTTGGCCACGGGAAAAATCCTCGCTTGGAATAAAAAAACTGGAGATACTACGCTCCATAAGGATGCACTATTCAGCTAAAATTTTCAATTGAAATAGGGGGAATAGCCTAGAGAAATTGGTAACAAACTGTGATAAAGAATCACCAAGGCAAGAGATCAGGATTGCGGTGGAAAATCAAGCCAGAAGGTTACAGGTCCATCGTTGATCAAGCTAACCTGCATATCGGCACCAAACCGACCCTGGGCGACGGGTAGTCCCAACGCGGCCAACTGCTGACAAAAGCTGTGACACATTGCCTCTGCGGCTTGGGGCTGTTCTGCTCTGCCAAAGGAGGGACGATAGCCCTTTTTCAGGTCTGCCGCCAACGTAAACTGTGAAACAACCAACAGCTCGCCATCAATATCTGCAACCGACCGGTTCATGCGGTCCTGCTCGTCGGGGAAGATCCTCAACCCCGCCACTTTACGAACCATTTTGCGACACTCATCCTCCCCATCTCCAGCCACCACAGCCAGAAACAGCAGGATACCCCGGTCAATCCGCCCTACCTCCTCCCCCTCAACCCAAACAGAGGCCTTGGTCACACGCTGAATCAGGGCCTTCATGAAGCAGTCGCCTCATCGGAAGAAGAGCGGCTGGAGAGTATTTGAGATAGAACCTGTCGAAACTCCTTGGCAGTAAAAGGCTTGGTCATCACATTGACAGTGGGAAAACGGCTCTGGATCCCCTTCAACCCCTTATCCCAATCCGAGTCGAAACCGCTCCCGGAAAAAACCAGAATCGTCAAATCGGGCTTTTCATCCAGCAGCGTGGCGACAACCTGTTGGCCGTGGATATCGGGCATGGAGAGGTCGGTGATGACCAGATCGAAACCGTCCGGCTGAGCCGAGAAAAGCCGCAACCCCTCACCCCCCCCAGAAGCCCCGGTAAAGTGGTGCCCATCCAACAACAACAGGGTTCGAACCAATAGTCGTACCGAATCATCGTCATCAATTACCAGTATATGGGCCATGCAGTTCTCATCCTCACCTGAACGGTTTCACGGTCAACGCCCCCTGATTGAGCAAGGGGTACCCTCCAGGCCATTTCCAGGTTGAACCATAAAGAAGAAGATCAGGTAGAGGGCGCACCTCGTTCGACGCGGGCTGCAAAAACATAACCGACACTACGAACGGTTTTAATCAGGTTGGGGCTTTTTGGGTCATCCAGCAGTCGACGCCTCAATCGACTCACCTGCATATCGATGGTGCGATCAAAGGGTTCAATCTCCCGACCATGGGAAAAAACCAGCAGTTGATCTCTGGGCAGAACCCGATTAGGGTGGTTGAGAAAAACCCGAAGCAGGGCAAACTCACCGCCACTGAGAAATATTTTTTCATCGTTGGGGGAGTATAGTTGACGAGTAGGGACATCCAAGGTCCAACCGGAAAAACGGTAACAGGCGTTCTGATCCGACTCCGAGACATCATCCGGCAAACTGCGAGAACGCCGTAACACACTCTTAACCCGAGCCAGAAGCTCTCGAGGATGAAACGGTTTGGGAAGATAGTCATCAGCCCCCATCTCCAGACCGATAATCCGGTCCATCTCTCCCCCTCTTGCGCTTAGAATCACCACCGGAATGTTAGAGCGAGAGCGAAGATTTCGGCATAAAACCAGCCCATCTTCATCCGGCAACATCAGATCAAGGACAATGAGATCTATCATCTCACGGTCCATGACCAACTGCAGCCCTTTTCCATCGGTCGCAATACTGACTTTAAAGCCGTTCTTTTCCAAGAACTCACTGACCAGATTACAGATATCAATATCGTCATCTACAATAAGTATATGGTCTGGTGTCGTCATGTTCAATCCAAATCTAACTTTAAACGGTTCATATCAGGAGGTCACTTCATAAACGACATCAATCTTCTCCAGATAGCCGCTCAACTCTGCGACCAATTGAGTAATCTGCTCCGAATCACTCCCCTTTGCCGCCTCTTCAATCTGTTTACCTATTTCTGTAATGGGGGGGAAACCGTACCCCGCACCCGACCCTTTCATTCGGTGGCCCAAAGTCCGAATAATATTAAAATCTTCATCTGCCAATGCCTGGGGTATGCGAACCAGATCTTTTTGACGATTGCTCAAATAACCTGGGACAATATCTTCCAACTCTTTGTCCACCACAACGGTCAACTTTTCTGAACCTCCCATAGAACCTCCCCTAAACAATGATAAAACAAAGGCTCAAACCATAGAACCTACCAACCCCGGCAAGAGACAACCGGTCATTCACACCAACACCGCAACCGAGGCCTGATCGTATCGAAAAGTAACAGGACCAGGCAAACCAAAAATCCTCCAGAGACGTACTGCCCCGGGACCCGACGGTGTGCGCTATTCGATCAGGGTAACTATACACCGCCAAGACACCAGAAAGCAAACAATCCCCTTCCACCCAATTGCTTTCCCCACAACCCGACTCCCCTCCCCCTTATCAAAACCAAAAAAGCTGGAAATTCAGTGGAATTTCCAGCTTTTTCAAGAGAGTCAAACTTAGCAAGAGCAGCTTACGGCCCTTTGGAGCGGTTATTGGTGGGCACTCGACCGTCGCCATGGAGCAGGTCTGAGGGGGCCGTGTTACCCCGTAGCGGCAACCGGAAGAGAAGAATCATGGTCACCAGAATGATAACGGCAAACACCTCACCAATGGTGATCAGTACCGGCTGCCAAAGCAGCGGAAGTACCTCGAAGTTATAATCTGGCGGCAACAGATCCTTATATTGGACGATAATCCCGTTAAAACCATCCTCTAACAGATAGCGCAATCCGGGAATAATGGCAAAAACCGCCAGGGAGCCAGCCGTCAAGGTGGCCAGGGCCATCTGCCAGAAAAGCTTGGCATAGATACCCAGCCCGGTCACGCCGCGGCTTAAAAGTATCCCATAATGGTGCCGCCGATGACCGATCAAGGCACCAATTTGAGCCAACAGCAACGCACCAAGAAAAACCCCAAAGGTCAGCGCATAGGCCGGTACCATGGTGGTAAGAAGGTCGCTCAAAAGATTGAAGCGATTGAGGGCATCCTGATACATGGGATGAATGTTCAGCGCCTGCCCCAGGTCCGAGGTCCGCAGTGCCAGCAGGGCTTTAATCCCCTTGGTCAGCTTGGTTGGGTCGGGAACATAAACATGAACCGCCTCAAAAGCGGTCCCATAACCGGTGACATCCCATGGGACATAAATAGCCGAACCATCGGAATTTTCTCGCCAGTTGGAACAGAGGGCGTGACGCAAGGCATTATCTTGCGGCAGTCGGTGGCAGGGAAGCCAGAGTTGATTCTGATCATCGTGGTTCAGGGTATCCCAGCTCTCCTTGCCACGCTTGCCGACAATCTGCCCCATCTCAACAGGCAGCATAGGCTTGGGACAGCGACTGGACTCAACCTGGGGCAGGCTTGTCAAGCCACTTCTGGCCACCTCACGTTGAATACAGAGAGCATAGTCGGCTATCGCCTTGGTTGGATAGAGACCAGAGATAAGCCGTCGGGAACTGGCCCCGTCACCCCGTCCCAGATTGGTCGGATTATAACGGATTTCGGGAAAATGATAGTTAGCCAGCAATGCATTATAGGTGCTTAACGGAAAAAGATAGGAGACCTTTTCCATAGAGGGAATATGGTGAACCCAGCGGGTTTTGAACGGCAACAACTCCTCCCGGTCACCAATCTGCACCTTCAACCACAGGGTATCCAGAACCGAGCGTATGGAACCATTGGGAGGCTTATCGGGAAGACGGCGCAGCTTTTTATCTCTGAGGATGGGCTGAACCATGGCCCGGTAGGCGTTGTAGTCAAACTGAGTCTCAAAAAGGGCTTCACTGAGGACGACGGAAAGGGGCAGCCCTATCCAGCTGCTCTCTGCCGACAGCTCATCCGGTCGACCATTACTGGACAATTCCAACTGCCAGAGAGGGTCTTTGGGATAGACAGCCCACCCCAACCAGGGAACACCCGAATCCCAGATATCCTCACTGGGAAGGGAGACCCGCGGGGTGCGACTGGAGAGACGGCGATAGGGGTGTACAGAGACACCGAATTGCTCTCCAGGCAGCCCTTTCTCCAGTTTTTTCAGCTGTTCGAGAAGTTCGCTCTGGATACCGTCATGATTTTGCCAGTGGGCCTTGGCCCAAACCGGTACACCGTGGGGGCGAAGGGTGCCCAAAAGGGCATCCGTAAAGCGCTCCAACAGGCCGGCTCGGGTGCCCACCAACAGCAGCGCCATACTGAGAACCAAAGCCAACAACAGCGAAAGCCAGGCAAAATCCCGTCCACCACCCGCACAGCCAAAGCGACCACAGGTAAAAGAACGCCAATAAGCGCGAGAGCCAAGAGACAACCAAACCGGGAGCCACTTTTTTCCACCCCCACTACTCGATACTGCCCGAGACTTGTCTGACATTAACGTATGGTTCCTTCCACTTTTTTCTTTCCCCCCTTCAAACGCAGATGGCAGCGGTTGTTGGAGACCATCAACCAATGGCTCACCTTGGGGTCCAGAGCATCCGATTGGTGGTGTGTCACCCAGATAACCAAGCGATCCCCTTTGGCCAACCAACGATCCACCAACCCCATCACCTCTCGCCGAGTTTCCGAGTCCAGGTTACCCGTCGGCTCATCGGCAAACAGTACGTGGGGATCGTGAATCATCGCCTGAGCCAATGCCACCCGCTGAAACTGTCCACCGGAGAGTTCGTTGGGATAACGGTTTAAAAACTCTTCGGCGGTAGTCTCCTCGATCCGGGTACCATTTTTATCCCTCAACAAAACCCGATCCATGGCAGCATACACCCGCCGTTCCATCTCATCCTTACTCATGCCTCCCAGCAGTTCCAGCGGGTAGCGTAAATTTTCCCTTACCCGAAGATAGGGTGTCAAAGTGCTGTTTTGATAGGCAAAGCCAAAGCAGCGCCGTCGAATTTGAGTCAAAGAGAGGGTGGAAGCCTTGGCATCCAATCCCCGCGGCCCCCAAGCAGCCCGATTACCATCGGGAAAAACCCAACGCACCCAACCATCGGTGGGTTTTTTCAGGAAGGTCAGCAGATAGAGCAGTGTACTCTTACCGCTACCACTCCGGCCTAAAACAGGAAGACGACCAGAGATCTCCCCCGCTTCCAGTTTCAAACCACCAACATGGAGATCAAAGGTACTTCCCCACCCCACGTTGGAGGCCCGAACCTGCACCCCCCACTTCATGGAAGATAATCCTGTGGGATCCAATACCCTCTCCGACCACCGAAAGTATGGGCAAAACGGTACGACTTGTCCGGCCCCAAGGGAACACGCTGGATAGAACCTTTAATCTTCATCAAAGCCCGGCCATTTTGGGTGGCATCCGGGCAGCGGCGAGATTCATAACGGGTCACTTCAAATTCAGGTCTCATATAATCACGCTCAACAATTTCCAACATCTCCTTGGATTTGATCGCCCAGAGCGCCAAACGACGCAACTCGCAGGCTGGAACCGCAGAAATTTGACGGCCTTTTCTATCTAACAACGGTTTTTTGTTATGGTCCAGAACAATAAGACGTCCATCCTTGTTCCTCTCCATTCGCTCAGCAGAGAGGGAGTTTACATTATAGCTCAGCAAGGGGCTATGGCTACGAACCGGCAAACCTCCTCTTCGTTGGGCGTATTCTGCCGGTGTCTCACCGGAAACATCAATGGGTGGCCTGCGAATCTCCTGCTGCAGACCCAAAATCATGGCACTGATCAGTGCCCGGCGAAGTTGAGACTCTGGAAGATCAAAATAGCCTTCAAATCCACGAAGAATACGAATCCAAGAGGAGAGGGCGCTACTGCTGACCCACAGCTCCTCAACAATTTTATCGTCCGCTTCTATGTAGCCGATCCGGGTGGTATCAAACACCCGATTTTCACACTGGTCACCCAACTCTCCACAGGCACCCTTCTTGAGGATATGCCAGTAGACACCCGGAATATCAATGCGCTCCCGCCGCAACCGCTCAATAACGGCACTCAACGCAGCCCCACCCCGAACATCCAGGATGATCTCATCAATCAACTCACTGCTACCCAGTTTTTCCACCGTGGATACCAGACGGTCCACCATGCGATCCTCATCCATTCGCAAGGCGTGCTCACCAAAAAAGGTGTTTCCAGGCAGACTTTTTTGCAACAGATATTTTGTCTGGCTGGTAAACTGATTATAGGCCGTACTGTAAGCCTTGGGATGTTTAACACTCTCGGCACGTGAAGGGGTCTGGATGAAGAATGGAATGATATTATTCCCCTTTTCTCCTCCCTTGAGCAGCTCAACCAAGGTATCCCTGTTGACCGGGTTCCTATATTTAGCCCGATTACGGCTGAATCGGGACTTGTAACCGTTATCACCAATGACAAACAAGATTTTCAAATGGTCCGGGCAGGAGACAATGTCTTGGCGCAGAACCTGAGCCAGACCGCCATAGATATTCTCCTCATAATCGTCAGCTTCATCACTCTCAGAGACCTTGACGCTGGCAATGGCTTGTTGAAAAGCGTTGTAAGCTGCCGACTGTTGACCGGCATTCAGGCTACACGATGGAGGCAAAGGATGCCCTTCACCCACACCATCTCCCTTTCCACCTGGAAAAAGCTTGTCGGCATAGGGATCACGATAGACCCGAAATCCG
Source organism: Magnetococcales bacterium (assembly GCA_002753565.1). Classification (GTDB taxonomy): domain Bacteria; phylum Pseudomonadota; class Magnetococcia; order Magnetococcales; family JADFYX01. Next base: position 16,629 of record PEAM01000020.1, read on the forward strand.
AAACGGAACTGGGTCTCTTTGAAACCCTGTACATTTTTCAAGTCCTGGATAATCTCTTGAATCACACCCCGTTTTTTATCGGTTCCCCGAACCGCATCAAACACCTGATCCATACTGGCGGTTGCATCCAGCAAGAAGAAGATATCGACATTTTTCTTGGATGAGAGGGAGTCATACTCTTTAAATCCTGGGATGATCTGAGAGGCCAAGCCGGTTGAAATGGCGATTTTATCGTCACTAACCCGACGCCCTACCAGACCAGGACGGGCCAAAGCCACCTTGAAGAAGCGGCGCTGACCATGCTGACCACCCAAACCGGTTGGAGAGATATGCTGGTTCTGGCTGTTAACCATATCCAGAACAGGAATTCGCAGCGCCGACTTAAACCACTTCTTACCCCCCTGAACCGGGCTACAGGCCTTCTGATTACGAGAGACAGCGTCACTCAACTTCTCATACGTACAGATGGTCCCCTCCTCTTTGCCATCTGGAGAGAGCAGGTCCTCCTTGGGGCGGATACTAAAGGCGTTATTCCACAGAAAACCATCCTTTTTAGAGACCCAACCCAACACCGTATCATCCTCTTCCAGTCGGAACCGGTCGGCCAGGAGATAGGCCTCCTCATTCTGGTCGAAGACAAAATACATATGAAAACGAGAGGCCCCCTCCCGACAGTTACCCTGGCCACCGACGCAATCTTTCAACTCCGGGTCTTGATAGACCTGAACCGTGGGCGGATGATCATCTTTTCCTCGGGCAACCATATTGGTTTTAATGAAGAATTTCATCTCCAGGCCCGACTCTCCCTTGACCGGCTGATCCCGGCAGAGCAGATCCGCTTTCTTGGCCCAACCGGTAATCTCCTTATGGCCCTTGTAACGGAAGGCATGGACGCGAACCCAATCCCCCTCCTCGTCCAGCACCTCGGCCTCCTGATTGAAAATCAGAAATCCAATTCTCTTCTGACCCGATTTTTCAGCGAAAAGAGAGGCATCCTGACGAAGCACACGAGCCAAACCCGCCCACTGTAACTTACCCCCTTGATAAAAACGGGTAAAATCGTAAGCACCACAATGGCCATAACTGGTTGCGCCCGCCTCCATTGAGAAGGTGGCAAAAAGGAGAAAAATAAGGCTTCCAAGGGAAACCACTCTTTTATCCATTTGGGTTTTTATGGGTTTTTTCCCCATCCTTTTACTGTTTGTCATAGTATTATTCTTTCCCATGGCATAGCTTCTTCGCTGTCTGATAGAATTCGGGCTTCAGCCGACTGAATACAGTTCGATTCACCCCTAGACAAGCAAAAACTATTCCACTTTTCCACCCAAGATAACACTCTGTGTGGAAACAGGGTTCATGACAACTCTGAATCCGGCGATGGAGAACATGGGGGGCATACAGACTGCCTGACCATCCCCATTATTGGCGGTTAGATCATCTCGTCCCAGCAAAAAGTAGCCGGACGGGCACGATGTACGGGACCACTCACGCACCCCCCACAGCAGATTTTTCAACGGGCCGGTTGGTGGTATGGTGCCGTCAATGCGAATCTGATCCCTCTTCTGAAGATAGCTGACCGTGGCAATCCACTCCGCCTGTGAGGGAATTTCGTAGGCACAGCCGGTTTTACGCCCCAACCAGTGGGCATAATCCCGCGCCCCCTCCCAAGAGACCGCACTCACAGAGAGACCATCATTCCCCCCTTTGTTCCACTGCACACCCAAGCGAAGCCGCAACCGCTCCTGCTCAACACCTGGGGGAAGGTTCTCGACATACCGAACATATTTTTTAAACTCTTGCAAAGAGACCTCTTCGTTCTGGATCAGAAAAGGGCTGTCGATTTTGGAGGTAATGGTCTCCTCCCCACGTTGACCAATCAGGGAGGAAGGCAGCTGATAGAGACCGGCAGGAATTTTTTCCATGGCTGGGTAGAGGGTGCCGTCAGGTCGTTCAACCAAGCAGGAGCCCCAGGTTACCTGGCTTTCTGGCGTCTGCATCAGGGACATGATGCCCCACCCCGCCCCCATGGCACCAAAAAAGATCACCCCGATCAGAATATTTTTTTTCAGTTCCGAACCTCCAAACAGACGAGAGGCCAGAGAGGCTCTTTCCCCTCCCTTGGGTTTGACTCGAGCCATGGGAACCGTACCCGATTTTCTGTCGCCTCTTTTTAACATATTGTTCTTACTCTCATTAAACCTCTCCATCCTGAATCAGGTGACAAGGTTTTTCTTGAAAAAGACCTTTTAAAATAGGCTATGTTTCCTATTTTCATGAACACATCCTCAAGGTTGATTATCGGTATGGGGAAGGGTTTGTCAACATATTCAAAACTCTTTATCAAGAGAGCCTGCAACCAAGAAGGCTATCCATGGGTGGCCTGGGCGCAAACAGACGCCCAAAAAAAACAGCCTGAACAGTGGCACCCTCGTCGAGGTGCCGGACTCAAACCTCACGCTTGCACAATGGGCCGCCATCTTCCATGATGCTGTCACCCTAGATTTGGCCGTTGAATGCACCAAGATGGTGCAACCTCAAGGCTCAACCAAACTAAAGATAACCGAAACCCATGACAACACAGTTACCCCCACTTCAACAACCCGTCATCATCCTCGACCGTCCGGCCCACGCCGGCAATGTCGGCGCGGTCGCCAGAGCCATGGCCAATACCGGATTCGACCAACTTCGACTGGTCAATCCCCGTCAATTTCCCCACCCGGAAGCGATTAATTTTGCCGCAGGAGGTGTCAAGGTATTGGAGAAAGCCACCCTCTTTCCAGATCTCTCCTCTGCCCTGGCCGACCTGAACTATATCGTCGCCACCACCAATCGCAACCGGGGGCAGAGGCAGCAGATGGTCTCACCTCGCGACCTGGGAGCGCAACTGAGTTCAGCTCAAGAGCGGCAGGAGACCCGAATTGGTATTCTCTTTGGCACCGAACGAACCGGACTGGAGAGTGTCGATGTGGCACGAGCTGACATCCTCTGCAACATTCCCACTGCAGGCAGTCTCGGCTCTCTCAATTTGGCCCAGGCGGTATTGATTGTCACCTACGAACTGATGATGGGCATGGAGAAGGGGGCCATCCATCTGGAAAACAACCCTAAAAGAGCCTCTCCCCGAGCTTCCGCCCAGGCGTTGGAGCAGCTCTTCACTCACATGGAAGAGACCCTTATCAAAATCGATTTTATCAAAGCCCGACAGAAAAAACATATGATGGGCAGCCTGAAGGCTCTCTACCACCGAGCCGACCTGGATCAACGGGAGGTGGCCATTCTGAGGGGGATACTCAGCGAAACCCTGGCCTTTGGCAGCAAAGAGAGAAAAGCGTGTGAGGACCAGCCAGACTATTCGGGCAGACCCGGCACAAAGAGAACCGACTCCCCCTGACCAAACCCCCGTTTTTTGATGGGACAATACTGCTCCTCCCATAAAGGGATTGGCAGCGCCCGACGATAGACCCGCAACAGACGGATCACATCCCCCCCGGCCCGATGTTCGGATTTATCATAGATATTCAGACACCGATGGGTGCTTAAATAGCGCCGCAAGGGGTTGAACCGGTCGAGACTGGATTGAAAATCTTTGATAATGAGCTTTACCGGGGTATCGTTTAAGCTCAACAATCTTTCCAGCCATCGAAGATCCCAGACCGGCGCATCGGAGAGGATCAGATCGGCCTGGGAGAGATCTTCCGCCACCTTTTTGGCCACCTCTGAGGCTGGCGGTGCCGATGCCAGCATCTCACGGGTAATACCGGTCAAGGCTTCAATCTGCTGATCCCATGGATGCCCTTCCCAGCTTGGGTCAGGGCAAATCAGGGAGGCATCAACCCAGCTCTTCAAGGGGTCAGCGTAGGCGATCTCTATGGGAAAAGAGCCGGCATACAGCCCCGAGGCCTCGATATCCAGAATCAAAACCCGATCCGGCACCCCACTCCACAACATCCGCTTTTTTACCGCTTCACTTCTCATATGGCATCAACTCATTCTCAATCCATCCATACAAACACCCCTCCCGATTCATACCACTCCACGCCCAACCGAGCAAGAGAGACTCTTTCTTCGACCGCTCTTCAAAATTTGGCGCAGAGTTAGACAAGGGTGGTATTGTCGGTGTCTTTCCGTGTGAAATGTGATAGATTGGCTGCCTGTTTTCAGCTAAAATGGGAACCATCCGCCCCCCTCTTCCTTGGTCCTTGGCTCCCCATCATGATAGAGCGACGAACGATGAACTTTTTATTTGTCTTCTCCTACGAAGAGACTAACATCAGTCAGATTAAAGTCCACACCCCACCCCTGGGGATCGGCTATATGGCGGCTTTTCTCAAGAGACGCGGACATGGGGTCCGAGGGGTTGATCTGCAGGTACAAAAACGGTCCGATGTCTTTGACAATCTCGATGGCGTGGATATGGTCGGCATCTCCATTTTAACCAACTACTTTGAACAGGCTGTCGATCTGGTCGCTGAGTTGCGAGAGAAAGGGTTTAAAGGAAAAATCATACTGGGCGGCCCCCACGTCACCGCCCTGCCGGAGCCATCTCTTCGAGACTCTCACGCCGATTTTGTCTGTGTCAGTGAGGGCGAAGAGGTGATGGTGGACTTTGCCGAGGGAATACCCGGCAAAGAGATCCAGGGGGTAGGCTATCTGCAAGACGGTCACTACCGCTCAAACCCTCTACGCCCCTTCAGCACCCCTCTGGACGACTACCCCTTCCCAGCCATCGAAATCTTTAAACTGGAGCGCTATGGCAGCTATAATATGACCCTGGTTCCGCCCTCCACCCGGGATGGCATCATCATGACCAGTCGAGGCTGTCCCTTTCGTTGCGATTTTTGCTACCGAGATGACGTCAACAAAAGAATGCGCTTGCGTTCGGCAGAGAATATTGTCGATGAAATCCGCCAACTCAAGGAGAGATACGGTTATCGAAAATTCTCCTTCATCGACGACTGTTTTAACGCCAATATCAAACAGGCCAAGCGTATTTGCCAGCATATCATCGCTGCCAACCTGGATATTATCTTCACCCTTCCCAACGGTATGCGAGCTGACCTGATCGATGACGAATTAGCCAAACTCATGCATCAAGCAGGCTGTATCGGTGCCAATATCGGTGTGGAATCCTGGGACACCACCGTTGCCGAAAAGATGGACAAACGCCTGAAAAAAGAGGCGACCATCCAAGCCGTCAAACTGTTTCGAAAACACAACATCATCTGTACCGCCTATTTTATCATGGGGCAGTATTGGGATAATAAAGAGAGCCTTAAACGCAATATCGAGGCGGTTAAAGAGCTGAATGCCGATTTTTTCCAATTTACCAATTTTGTGCCTGTACCCGGCTCTCCAGCCTACGGTTATCTGCATGAAAAAGGGCTGTTAGACATCAAAACATTCCGTGAATTCAGCCTGTTTGGCAGCAAGCTTCTGTTTAAACATCCTGAGCTCAGCGAAGAGGATATTCACGCCAGCATCCGCATAGCCAACCAAAAAGCGGCCTTTCGTTTGCGCACCCTTCTGGTCATGCTCAAACGGCCCATCATTCTCTGGAATGTTCTGCGCAATTTTGGTCAGATACTCTCCCTGACCAAAATTTTTGAATTTGGCAAAGCCCCCGACCTGGTCCTACCAAGCCCGGAGAATAAAAAGGGGTGACCCTTTTTATTCTTTGTTTTAACCGGCTGTACTTCAGATTGAGACTAAAACAGGGAACCAACCGTTCTGTACTCTGTCCTAGCATTATCATCAAGGAGAACAGGCGGTTTGGCATGCCAAAATCACCTCTGTTCATTGTTTAACAACAGGCTGGAAGATCATCCGAGAACAGCTCTCTTTCCCATAGAGTCGCATCTATTCTACCCTTACCGACGAAAGGTCCTTTACAGTAGGGGATTCCTAGTGGATTATTAATAGTTTTATTAGTATAAGATGTTTTGCAGAGATGGACTCATCTCCATACAAAACACCCTGATATGATTTTTTGAGGAGCAAGCCATGGCATGGAACGATAACGGCGGCAAAAACCAAGGACCGTGGGGACAAGGACCAACCCCACCTGAACCGCCGGATATGGATGAAGTCATCCGTTTGGCAAAAGAGCGTTTTGGCAAGAATATGCCGGGGAAAAAGTTTATTCCCATTCTGCTCGGCATAGGTTTCATCATCTGGATGGCAACCGGCATCTATGTGGTTGGAGCAGACGAGAACGGCGTGGTCGTCCGCTGGGGACGCTACGTAGAGACAACCCAACCCGGACCTCACTTCCATCTCCCCTTCCCTATCGAGATGGTCTATAGACCCAAGGTGACCCAGGTTCAACGTATCGAAATCGGCTATCGTACCCGTGGACGAAGCACCATTGACGTTCCGGCTGAATCCCTCATGCTGACAGGAGACGAAAATATTATCGATATCGACATCTCCATTCAATATCAGATCAAGCCGGATGGGGCGGCCAACTATCTCTTCAACATTCGCAACCCAAGCCAAGATCCTCATCAAGCAGTGCGTAACGCGGGTGAGTCTGCCATTCGTCAAGTGATCGGTCGCAACACCATCGATACGGCTCTGACTACCGGCAAAGATAAGATTCAGGCTATGACCAAACAGACCATGCAGGCCATTTTGGATAGCTATCAAAGTGGTGTCCAGATTATCGCCCTGCAGCTTCAGCAGGTTGCCCCACCCCAAGAGGTTATCCACGCCTTCAAAGATGTGGCCAGCGCACGGGAGGACCGGGAAAGAGCGGTCAACGAAGCGGAGGGATATGCCAACGATATTCTCCCCAAGGCCAAGGGTGAAGCGGCTCGGCAGGTTCAAGAGGCCGAAGCCTATAAAACCGCCAAGGTTTCACGGGCCGAGGGTGATGTCCACCGTTTTTTGGCTGTCTTGAAAGAGTATAACAAGGCTAAAGAGGCGACCAAAACCCGCCTCTATCTGGAGACCATGGAAGAGGTACTGCCACGGGTCAACAAAGTGTTGGTCGACCCAAAAGCAACCAACGGTGTTCTCCCCTATCTGCCATTGAGCGGACGTAGCATGCCGAAGATTGATCAAGGAGGTACGGGACAATGAAAAAGGGAATGAGTTCGGGACTAATGGTCCTCATTGTAGCGGGATTGGTGATTCTTTCCCAGTCGGTCTATACCGTCCACCAAATTGAACAGGCCATTGTCATTCAGTTGGGTCAGCTTGTTGGCTCCAGCACGGAACCAGGCCTGCATTTCAAGCTGCCTCTCATCCAAGAAGTTCACAAGTTTGACAAGCGGCTTCTGGTCTTTGACCAAGACCCGCAAGAGATCCTCTCATCGGACAAAAAGAACCTGAAAGTGGATAACTACGCCCGCTGGCGTATTGTTGATCCCCTCAAATTTTATCAAACCGTTCGTAACGAAGCGGGAGCCAGTGCCCGTCTGAACGATATCATTTACTCTAACATTCGTGAGGTACTGGGCCAATCCACCATGATGGAAATTGTCGCAGGAACCCGGATGGAGCTCCGGGAGCGTATTCGCAGCAAAGCCAGCCTGCAGGCCTCCAAATATGGTATCGAGATTGTCGATGTCCGCATTAAACGTACCGACCTTCCACCAGAAAACTCTAAAGCGGTGTTCCGTCGGATGCAGACCGAGCGGGAGCGTCAGGCCAAACAGTATCGGGCGGAAGGACAAGAGGAGGCTGTTAAAATTCGTGCCAGAGCTGACCGGGAGAGAGAGGTCACCTTGGCCGAAGCCTATAGAACAGCGCAAGAGTTGAGAGGTAATGGCGACGCAGAGTCAACTCGCATCTATGCGGAGGCCGTTACCCAAGACACCAAGTTCTATAAATTCAAAAGAACCTTGGAGGCCTATGGAAAAGTTTTTGCGGAGGACACAACGGTCGTGTTAGAGCCAAAAGGCTTTTTCAAGTTTCTTCAGAACCCCGATCTGACCGACTGAGGTGAATGATTTTTTGACGGCGATGGGGCTGGTCCTGATTTTTGAAGGCATGCCCTACTTCATCGCACCGGGTCGCATGCGGGTGTGGGTTTTGCAGGTTGCCAGACTCCCGGATGCCACCTTGAGAAAAACAGGATTGATTCTCATGCTTTTCGGACTGCTGACGATTTATCTGGTTCGCTCCTGATGGTTGCCGAATTTTTGGAGAAAACCGACCTGCACCGGGATCTGAGCGGAGCCAGAATAGAGTTAGGCTCAGGAGGGAGAGATAGCTGGTCAATTATTGGCGTTCTCCCTCCTGAGAACCTTACCGAACTGAATCAAGAGGCTTTGGTTGTCACTCCGGCCCAGGTTGATATTGTCATAACAAAAGAGAAAACTCTCTGGCGGGTTGTGGGTGATCTGGAGGTTGGGCTCTCTCTTTGCTGCTCCCGATGTCTGGCCCCTTTTAGCCTTACCCTGACACTAGCCGTTGACCGCTTTTTCTCGGTAGGGCAAGATCCAGCCGAATCTTTTGGGCAGTCGGAGATGGAAGAGGATATTGTCTATCTGGAGAGTGGCACTTTTGTAATACGTCGCTTTGCAGAAGAGGAGTTTATTTTGCTTCTTCCCATGACTCCCCTCTGCAAGCAAAACTGTCTTGGTCTCTGTCAACGTTGCGGCGTCGATATCAATCAAGAGCCGTGTGGCTGCCCGACGGTGGAGAAAGAGAACCCTTTTTCGGTATTGGGCACGATAAAATTAAGTTAATCCACTTTTTTGGTTTTTTGTTGCGCAATCGGCAAACCCAAATCAACTACCTGAACTGTTCAACTTTTTTTGTTTTTTTAGGAGAAGTAAGATGGCTGTACCAAAGAAAAAAATTTCCTCATCTCGCCGTGGTTCTCGCCGGTCCCACGATGCTCTAAAATCAGCGGCTCTCTCCACCTGCTCCAACTGCCAGGAGTCTGTCATGCCCCACCATGTCTGCCCCAAGTGTGGCTGGTACGATGGCCGTGAAGTTGTTGAGGTTGAGGACTAAACCCCTTCCCCTTTTTTGCTCTATCTAAGTAGAGGATCTCCTTTTTTGTGACCATTCGAATTGCCCTAGATGCCATGGGAGGGGATAACGCCCCGGCCTCCGTCGTTGAAGGCGCACTCATGGCCTGCAAGCAAAATCCCAAGGTCAGGTTTATCCTGGTTGGCCAAGAAGAGAAGCTTCAACGGGAGTTGGACCGTTTGGCCTACAAGGGAGATCAACTCTCAATCCATCCGGCTACCCAGGTGGTCGGCATGGGAGAAAAACCGGCCATTGCTCTACGAAAAAAAAAGGACTCCTCCATGCGGGTTGGCTGTAATCTGGTCAAATCTGGTGAGGTGGATGCCTTGGTTTCAGCCGGCAACTCCGGAGCATTGATGGCGACGGCTCGGTATGTCTTGAAAATGTTACCCGGCATCGACCGTCCTGCCATGGCCTCCAACGTCCCCTCCATTACCGGCCAGACCTTGATGTTGGATCTGGGAGCCAATGTCGACTGCAGTGCAGAGAACCTCTGTCAGTTTGCCGTGATGGGTGAGGTCTATGCCTCCTCGGTGGAAGGGCTGAAAAATCCTCGTGTTGGACTGCTCAATATTGGTGAAGAGGATGTGAAGGGGAATGAAGTGGTCAAAGAGGCGGGTGAACGGCTGAAAAAAGAGGGTAGTAAATGGTTTATTGGCAACGTGGAGGCGACCGATATTTTTCAGGGCGGTGTCGATGTGGTTGTCTGTGACGGTTTTGTCGGCAATGTCAGCCTGAAAACCACGGAGGGGGTCGCTAAAATGTTGATCCACTTTTTAAAAGAGTCTTTCTCCGAGTCCTGGCTCTCAAAATTGCGCTATCTGGTTGCCCGCCCCTCTCTTAAAAAATTCAGAGACCGTTTTGACCCAAGAGCCTACAACGGTGCCATGTTGCTGGGACTCAACGGTGTAGTCGTCAAAAGCCATGGGGGTGCCGATGGCTTTGCCTTTGCCCATGCCACTCAAACGGCAATCGATCTGGTTGCAGGCCAAGTTAATGAAAAAATTCAGAGAAACCTCACCTAATGGAACAACTGACCTCTCACATCATCGGTACCGGCTCCTATCTTCCTGAAAAACGTCTGACCAATGCCGATCTTTCTCAAATGGTCGACACCACCGAAGAGTGGATTTTTTCCCGGACCGGCATCCGAGAACGTCGCATTGCGGCCCCTGGCGAGCTAACCTCTGATCTGGCCGTAGAAGCCGCCAAGCGGGCTTTGGACGCGGCAGATCTGCCGGCCGACCAGTTGGATCTGATTATTCTGGCCACCACCACTGGTGACCTTCTCTACCCGGCTACGGCGACCATTGTTCAGCATAAACTGGGTATTTCTGCCACCAACATTCCCGCCTTCGACATCCAGGCGGTCTGTAGTGGTTTCATGTTTGCTCTCTCCACGGCGGATGCCTATATTCGCTCTGGTCTGGCCCGACGTATTCTGGTTATTGGCGCTGAGACCAACTCTCGTATTATCGACTGGAGCGACCGGGGAACCTGCATTCTGTTTGGTGACGGTGCTGGTGCGGTTGTTGTAGAGGCCGCAGCAAAGAGCGCTTCGGGATCCACTATTCTCTCCACTCATATTCACAGTGACGGCGCCCATTGCGACCTTCTCCAGACCACCGGTGGTATCTCAAGCGGTCCACCAGAAGGACAAAAGGGGCCTGGCCTGGGGTTTGTCTCCATGCGGGGCAACGAGGTGTACAAACAGGCGGTCAAGGCTCTGGGACAGATTGTTGACAAAACCTTGGAAGCCAACCAGTTACAACGTGAACAACTCGACTGGCTGGTTCCCCACCAAGCCAATATTCGCATCATACAGAGCACAGCAAAACGGCTCAAGATGGATATTAAACAGGTTGTTCTCACCGTCGAGCAACACGGCAACACCTCCGCGGCCAGCGTGCCTCTGGCCTTGGATGAGGCCGTTCGTGATGGTCGCATCCAAGCAGGCCAACTTATTCTTCTAGAGGCCTTTGGAGCTGGCTTTACCTGGGGTTCTGCCTTGATTCGCTGGTAACCAACGCTTACCAAAATGGTCGAGATTCCAAACCGAATGGGTATCAGACTATTTCCGACGGTTACTTTCTTCCATCATACCGGGTGATTCAATGCGTTGGCCAGGTGAGTGCCGACAACGGCCATTTTCAGGTTTAATGAAGGAGTTGGCCGCCTGAGGTTGGATACCCAACTGTTTCATCCCTGTACCCTCTCTTTTCTTAGATACGCATACCGATCAAGCTCTCACTGTTATGGTTGATATAGTCAATTAAAACCAGATTTGGACAATGGTTAAAGGCAAAGTCAACACCCTTGGGAGGCTTTGCAGGCCCCCAAACCCCCTCACTTTTAAAAATACAAACAAAAGCAAAGTCATAGGCTTAAAATCTTGGGCACTTCCCAGACCCATCCGCAATCGTATTGTACAAATTTGGTTTGAAATCTCTATAAACAGACAACAAAACCAACCAAGGATAAAGAGGTTGTTGCCAACCTGCATTAAAATGATACAATAAACGAAAGTCTGAATAGGAGCCTTCATTGATCGACATGGTATCATCCAACGTCCAGATACCGTCTGTTTTTTAAGTGTTTTTGGAGAGTAGATTATGATCATCAACACCTATAATACGTTTGCCCACAACGTTTTAAACAGCCGCCAGCCGGCCCAAAAATATTCCACCACTTCCAGTAATCCCTTACTGCATAGCACACCGGAAGCCCTAACTTTTCAGTTGATCGATGCCCTGGACTCCAACAGTTCGGGCGGTCTTGGTCACTTTGAGAGTGGCCTGAATAACGGCCATTTTTCTCAGGTAGACCAAACCAGCGAGGAAGAGGTCGGTTTCAAGGATTTGACCGATCGTATCGCAAATGAGCGTAACAGCTATGTGGAGCTTCTGTTTATCCATTCGCCGTTTTCTGCCTTTAAAGCCCTCTCCGAAGAGGGGTTTGCACAGATGATCTCGGCTGATTCCGAGGGTAACACCTTGATGGAGACGGCGTTTAAAACGCAAGACAGGTCCAATTTTCAAAAATTCTCAGCTCTGAACCAAAACCTGCTCTATCACACTCTGCTCAATCCGGCACAGCCCCAACTCCCCCCAACCGAGACAGAAAGCGGCGAAACGGCTGAGATACCCCAGGAGTCTGCTCCTGACCTCTTTGAGATCATTGCCACCCTAAAAGAGCAGGAGATTCTCGCTCTTACCCCCTGATTAGAAGGATCTCCCCCCTATGGGCACCGCCCTGATGATTCAAGGGACCACATCGGATGCCGGCAAGAGTTTGGTGGTCACCGCTCTTTGCCGGATTCTGTTTCGCCGTCACATCCGGGTTGCCCCCTTCAAGCCTCAGAATATGGCACTTAATAGTGCCGTCACCCCTGAAGGTGGAGAGATTGGACGTGCCCAGGCTGTCCAAGCCCAGGCCTGTGGTCTTAAACCTCACACCGACATGAACCCCATTTTATTAAAGCCCAACTCCGATAAAGCCGCTCAGGTTATTTTCCAAGGACACCCCATCGCCAACCAAGATGCCGTCACCTACCACCAAAGAAAGCCCCAACTCCTCTCTGAAGTCGCCAAAACTTTTCACTCTCTTTTAAGTCGATATGATCATGTTATCGTGGAAGGGGCCGGCAGTCCTGCAGAGATTAACCTGCGCCAAAATGATATTGCCAACATGGGATTTGCCGAAAAGGTGGACTGTCCGGTCATTCTAGTTGGCGATATTGATAGAGGCGGTGTCTTTGCCCAGTTTGTCGGCACACTGGCCCTGCTCTCCCCTGCAGAACAAGATCGAATCAAGGGATTTATCATTAATAAATTTCGAGGTGATATTGCTCTCCTCAAGCCGGGATTAACCTGGTTGGAAGAGCGAACCGGGAAGCCTGTGCTGGGTGTTCTGCACTATATGCCAGGACTATTCCTAGCATCTGAAGACAGTTTTTTCGATACAAACAAACAAGTTAACCATGATCCCGAACGGGTACGGGTAGCCATCCCCCGCCTTCCTCGCATCAGCAACCATACCGACTTTGATCCCTTACGAATACATCCTCAAGTTGAGTTGATCTGGGTTGAGGAGGCGCAGTCAATCCCCCCAGCAGATCTCATCATATTGCCTGGCAGCAAAAGCACCCGTGCTGATCTGGCATGGCTGAAAAAAAGAGGCTGGCCTGATGGTATCAATCGGCATTTGCGTTATGGCGGCAAGCTGATGGGAATCTGTGGGGGCTTTCAAATGTTGGGAGAAAAGCTGGATGATTCCGATGGCGTTGAAGGGTTGCCTGGACAAACTGACGGCTTGGCTCTGCTTGCCATGCATACCCATTTTAAAGACAATAAAAAACTGACCAATAGCCAGGGGAAGTTGATGCTGGCAAAAAAGCCGCCGGTGTTGGGGTATGAAATTCATATGGGCGAGTCTGCTGGCCCAGCCCTGGAACATCCGGCCCTAATCCTGGAGGGAAAACCCCACGGTGCCCTCTCCCCAGATCAGCAGATTATGGGCCACTATCTACACGGTATCTTTGACCACCCCGACGCCCTGCAGGCCCTGCTTGACTGGGCTGGAATGAAGAAGGCCAAAAGAGTGGATTTAGCCCAAGAGCAGGAACATACTTTCGATCGGCTGGCTGACAACTTTGAAGAGCAGATCGACATGAAACAGATCGATACCCTGCTCTCCCTACCAAACAGCCCAAAAAAAAAATGACAAGGAGGAAGCAACTGTTTTGGCAGGATAGCCTCCTCTATCTCTTCCATGGCATGATGGGCACGGTCGAAAGAGAGTTTTTAGCCGACCCATCAATCAATTTGTCACTGTAGGCAAGATAAACCAGCGTATGGCGTTTTTTATCGAAAAAACGCACGACATGCAGGGCTTTAAAAAGAATCGACGTATTTTTTGAAAACACCTCATCCCCCTCAATCAGTTCACCCTCAAAATGGATGGGCCCCACCTGCCGACAGGCAATGGAGGCGTTGGAGGGGTCCTCTGCCAACCCAATGCTTCCTTTGATGCCCCCTTTTTTTGCCCGGCTAATATGACAGGAAACACCGGCCACCTTGGGATCATCAAAAGCCTCAATCACAATTTTATCATTAGACCCCAGCAACTTGAAAACCGTACTGACACTGCCAATCTCCTCTCCAAAAGCCAGAGCAGGAAAGAGTAGAGCCATGGAAAGAAAGAGTGCTTGTATTCGATTCATAGCTGACACCTTTGTTATCAAAGAAAAAGATCGGTAGAGAGATAACGATCACCCCGATCGGGTAAAATCGTGACAATGGTAGCCGCTTTGTCTGGGTCCAGCTCAGACGCCAGCGTCACCGCAGCAGCCAAAGCCCCACCCGCAGAATGACCGGCAAAAAGCCCCTCCTCTTGTGCCAACCGAAGGGTATACAACTTTGCCTCGGCCGCCGAGACATCCATCACTCGATCCACCCGACTGGGGTCAAAAATTTTAGGCAGATACGCCTTGGGCCAACGTCTAATGCCGGGAATTTTCGACTCCTCATCCGGGTGAACACCCACAATTTGAATAGCCGGATTTCTCTCTTTCAGGGCTCGAGAGACCCCCATGATGGTTCCTGTCGTACCCATGGAGCTGACAAAATGGGTAATGGTTCCACCAGTCTGTTGCCAGATTTCCGGCCCGGTCCCCATCACATGGGCGGTCCAGTTATCCGGGTTGGAAAACTGGTCAAACAATATCCCCTCTCCCGCCGCCACCATCGCTCTTGCCCGATCGATGGTCCCTTCCATCCCCCCCTCCTCGGAGGTCAGTTCAATATCGGCACCATAGGCCGTCATGACGGCCCGTCGCTCGACTGTCATACTCTCCGGCATCACCAGGGTGATTTTATACCCCCTCCTGGCCGCCATCATGGCCAGAGCGATTCCGGTGTTGCCGCTGGTAGGCTCAATAATCCGCACCCCCTCCTTGAGATCTCCTCTTTTTTCTGCCCCCAAAAACATAAACAGAGCCGCTCTATCCTTAACAGAACCACCGGGATTGTTCCCTTCCAGTTTGGCCATGATCTTAACATGAGGGGTATCACGACCTAATCGGGTCAACTCAACCAGGGGGGTGTTGCCAATGCTGGACTCTAATGTAGCCACGTCTTTTCTCTTTCCATCAATCGTCATAAACCAATAAAATAAACTGACTTTCCAATCACTTTAACACTTTAAAAGTCCGTTTAACCACACTTTTTACAGATCCTGCATGATCTCTTTTCCCATCATGGGTTAAAGCGTAATCAATCACCTAAAAAAAATGCCTCCGTACAAAGGGAGGCATTTAAATCTTTAAACAGGCTCTAAGCAACCGTACCTGGTACAACCAACTACCCTTTGCAGGTTATAATAAATCGTCGTTTAGACAAGGGCAGCCATCTTGCTCAATATCAAGCCGGCAATGGCGTTGGGGTCATATTTGGGAATAAAATCATCGGCACCAATCTCCTGGGCTTTAACTTTATTGGACTGGTTGCTCATGGAGCTATGCAGAACCAGATGCACACTGCTGACGCGTGGGTCGGCATGCTGCTTGACCTTACGGGTAAAGGTGAAGCCATCCATTCCCGGCATCTCGATATCAGAGACAATTAAACTGTAGATGGACCCCTCATCCGTCAAACTGCTTTCCAGACGATCAAAGGCTGGTTGAGCCCCGTCAAAGACATCATACTCAACACCCAACTTATCCAGAGTGGATGTCAGCAGCTTTTGCGCCGCTTTGGAGTCATCGATAACCAGTACTCTGAAGACCCCTTTTAGGTTCATCCCCTGGCCTTGCTTTAACAGGCTCTCTTCAATTTCATTATCGACACCAATAATTTCACCCAGCAGCTTTTCAATGTCCAGAATCTGGACCGCCTCACCATTCTCTTCGTAGGTGAGGGCCGTCAGATAGCCAGAACTCTGAATGCCAGAGCCCGGCCTCTGCACATCCCCCCAACTTTTATTGAGCAGCTTGTTGGGGCTGGTAACCATCAACCCTTGCGTCGTCCCGCTATACTCACAGACGATGATATAGCTTAAGCTGTTTCGATAATCCACCGGCGCCAACCCCAGACCACACCCCAGGTCGATGACCGTAACAGCCTTGCCACGAAAGTCGATCGCTCCAACAATGGCCTTATGTGAGTTTGGCATGACAACCACATTACGCGGTGTCTCAATCACTTCGATGATTTTGAAGACATTGATACCATATTGTTGATTATCCGCCAGAAAAAAAGTCAGCATTTCCATCTGATTGGAAAATGCCAAGTTAGCCCTCCGGTCGACCTCTTCCATCATTTGATCCATGCTTCATCCTCTCAATACGCGCAAGAGTAACTGGAAAATAATCTAAAAAAAAACAGGATAACATAAAAAGCCACTTTAAACAGATCTGTTAAGCCAACCCTCTCTTTTTTCCACCCTCTCCACCTCTTGGTTTCCGCTCCTGCCCAGGGGAGGCAGAGCAATCAGGGTGCGATTGTCTTATCATCCTCAACATACCAGAAACCAATAAAACCTTAAAATACAACACTATAAAAAGCATTCTGACCTTATAAACCTGAGAGGGCCAGGGTGACAAATAAAAAAAAAATTAAATATAGCAGAAAATGGGTTGCGAAAAACCCGCCACACCATTAGTGTACCC
The DNA here is from genome assembly GCA_002753565.1 of Magnetococcales bacterium. Lineage (GTDB taxonomy): Bacteria > Pseudomonadota > Magnetococcia > Magnetococcales > JADFYX01. The sequence goes on from PEAM01000020.1 coordinate 33,277, forward strand.
CGGCCTGATGTTGAAGACGGCTTGCCAAATGCAAGAGCTCCCTACACAACGATCATGCCAAGTCCCGTTCGTCTAGAGGTTAGGACACTGGCCTTTCACGCCGGTAACAGGGGTTCAATTCCCCTACGGGACGCCATCTTTTTATTGGCTTTTATTGCATGATATCCATCGATATATCAAGCCAGGGCTCCCACGCTTTACAAATCTTCTCCCTAGCCACCGACCTGTCTGACCAATAAAACCACCCCTTTTCCAACTCTTCTTTTCCAGAGACAAGTCCCAGACACTCCCCAAACAGACTTTTTATAGTAGACTCTTACGAAAGCCTGCCCATCAGACAATTATTTGGACAAGTCTGTGGTTGTTTGTATATATTTTCTCCTGTTTTCCTAAAAAAAGCTTGCCAGATCGACTACCTTAGAGTATGGAAAAATGCAAAAGCGTACCAAAATCATGATTGCCACAGCATCCCCACGCATGAGTCGAGAGCTTAAGGTTCTTCCTCTGGCTCCCTATGCGTTAAAGTCTTATACGATGTGGAGACTGGGTGAAGCAAGCAGAGATGTGACAATCGATATTATCGTTTTTGACCCCGATCTCTCTGGCGCTGAAATGGCTCTGGAATTGGAATCCTTTGATGTCGATATTGTCGCCTTCTCTGTCTATGTGTGGAACTATACAGAGAGCATAGCCTGCGCCCGACTTCTTGGGGAGCGAGATAGCTCACCGTTTATCATCATGGGGGGGCCTCAGGTTTCTCCTGTTGCAGAAGAGGTGATGCAGGCCCACCCCTTTATTGACGCAACAGCTTTTGTTACCGCCCCCGGTGAGATCATTTTTTTTCAGTTTGTCAAAGCGTTCCTCACCGGTACCGACCTGGGCACGGTGGCTGGTTTGGTTTTCAGAGATAAAAAGGGGCGCGTAACCAAGACATCTGACAAAGTTGAAATGCTCGATATGCAGCACCCGTCTCCCTATCTGGATGGTACGGTAGAACTGCAGGGTGACAGGGAGTTCCATGTCACCATAGAGACATCACGTGGCTGTCCCTTCGATTGTGCCTACTGTTATTGGGGCTCAGGAACCAACCAGGTCCTCTTCCCTCCGTTGGAGAGGACGCTGGCTGAGATTGATTGGATTGCTGACCAGAGCAGGATTAAACACGCCTTTATAACAGATGCGGATATCTTGCTTAAGTTTAGAAGAAATGAACACATTGCCGATAAGCTTTGGAGTCGACGCAACACCTTTATCCCAGAATTTGACAGCGACATCCGCAATATTGTGCCCAGTCGAAGGCGCCTGATTGAAAAGCTACATCGGCTTCCTGGTTTTTTCTTTAAATTTGCCGTGCAAACGGCCAATCCTATTGCCTGGAAACTACTAGGTGACAATCGAGCCAAGCCGGAACTGTTCCTGGAAAAGGCCCAATTACTCCGCAGCTGGATTCCCGATGCAAAAATTGTCGCCGATATCATGCTCCCATTGCCCGGAGATGATCTGGAAGGGCTGCGTCAGACGACCAACCTGGTTCTCTCTCTGGAGCCCAACCAGATATTTTTAAATTATCCCGTCTATCTATTACCCGGAACCCGATTTTATGACGAAAGAAAACAGTTGGGGTTAGTCTATAATGAGGAGCCCCCTTTTTCTATTTTGGCGAGTGAATCCTTCCCATTACCAGACATCGACATCGCCCTGAAACTGAGTATTTGGGTACAGATTCTCACCTATTATCATCCGGCTGTGTCACACTGCTTTTACCAGATAGGCAGAACAGATCCCAACAGATCCCACGTTAATCGGTTGGAATCCTGGATAGAGGCAATAGAAGAGCGTATTCAACTGATGGCACCACACAAAAACCTGCCACAGTTAGCGGTTGACTCGGTTGAACAACTCAACACTGTCAAGGGAGGTATTCTTACCCAATCCTGTACGGTCAAAAGCTGTGTGGCCATCTACGAGACAATCTTCAAACTGGAAAGCAATGGGTTTGGAGAGCACATGCCCCTGATTGAACTGGGCATAGAACTCTTCAACCACCTGGATGATGCAGGAGTGGAGTGGTTTGACCAAGAGGTTTTGGACAGGCTCTCTCTACCGATACTGTCCCAGTATTCTACGGATGAGATCCAGTCGTTGATGCCCATTTTCCGTCGCTACGAGAGTGCCGCATCAGCCCAAGAGGCAGCCCTATCCAAATTGAAATAAAAGGTCAACCGTGCCCCCCTAGAGGTTATGGGGTTGATCGAACCTTTGGCCCCTACTCCTTGGTACCCCACTTCTCTCGAATCTCTAAGATCTCATCCTTGATCTCCAGAAAACGAGCCGCCAACTTGGGGTCAAAATGGGTTCCAGAGTCCTGTTCAATCACCTGAAAAGCCCGTTCAGTGGGCCATGGCTCCTTGTAGGGTCTTTTCATGGTCAGGGCATCAAACACATCGGCTACCGCCGCAATGCGTGCCGACTCGGGAATATCCTCCCCAGAGATCCCCTTGGGATACCCGGAGCCATCCCATTTTTCATGGTGGCCCACGGCAACATTGAGGGCCATTTTAAAGACCGGGCTGTCACTGCTGAGGCTTAAGATTTTTTCACCAATCAAGGTGTGCTGCTTCATCTCCTCAAACTCTTCTGGCGTCAGCTTGCGGGGTGCCTTTAACAGGGTATCCGAGATACCGATTTTGCCGGAATCATGCATAGGAGCCGCCAGTTCCAGCAGTTCAGCCTCCTTTACAGACCAGCCGGCCGCCCGAGCCAAGGCGGCTGCATAGGCCGCCATGCGCCAAATATGCACACCGGTATCGCTATCATTATAGTGTCCCGCCTCTCCCAACATAAAGATGGCCGCCCGCTGGCTGGCGATCAACTCACGGGTCCGTTTCTCAACCTTCATTTCACAGGTACGCTGCTGGTCAGCCAATGCCAGATGGGTTCTTACCCTGGCATGGACAATACTGGGGTTGACCGGCTTGGTGATATAGTCCACCGCCCCCACACTGAAGCCCTTTTTTTCATCACTGGTCTCCGACATGGCTGTGACAAAAATAACCGGAATGGTATTGGTCTTGGGGTTGGCTTTCAGCATTTGGCAAACCTCATAACCGTCCATCTCCGGCATCATGATATCCAGTAGAATCAGGGAGGTCTCTTGAGTCTGGGCAATTTTCAACGCCATCTTGCCATTAATTGCCGCTTTTACCTTGTATTCCGGGGTAAGAATCCCCTTGAGGATATCCAGATTTTCTGGTGTGTCATCCACAGCAAGAATGGTCTGTTTTTTTTCAGAATGTTTCATTTTAATGCCCAAACTCCACCTCTGCCACCCATCCGATAGTTGGCAGAGAAAAGGTCAAAAACTATCTCCGACACTCAACCAAGGTCATATCATCAACCTGTTTTCCATCCTCACTAAAACCTCTTGCCCGGTCTAAAATCTCATCCAGCCCCTCAGACATCAATCCAGGCTGAGCCAACAGAGCCGCCAAGCCGTTGCTACCCAAAAACTCTCCCCCCTCATTGAGCAGCTCCACCAGGCCATCCGAAAAGAGAAAGAGCCGATCCTCTTCACGCCACTCGACCCACTCACCCTCTTCGACGACAATATCATCCAACAGCCCCATGGGGGGCAGCGAAGAGGGAAAAAGGCGGTGGCTTTTTTGGGCACCAACGATCAGAACCTGCTCGGGAAGGGCGGCATTCCACAACCTGAAGCGGTCTCGACTGGCAGCAATCTCCACCAGAGTAGCCGCCATAAACATGCCGGTAGGGAGTTGATTATTGAGAATGGCGTTGATCTCCTGAAACAGATCCCGCCCCCCCAGCCCATCCCGGGTACGAATATAAAAAAAGGCAGCGGCCAACGGACCGCCCACAGCCGCTTTCAAGCCATGTCCGGTAAAATCTCCCAACAAAATATGCTGCGCCCCATCCGGCCTTAACGCCGAGAAGAGGACATCTCCGTTGGTTCTCTCCAGGGACTCCATACTATAGCGTAGGTTGAGTGGGTTGAAGTGGGCATCGGTTCGCATCTTGTTGACAATTCTCTCCACCATCTCCCGCTCATCCTGAAGAAGTCGGTTTTTAATCCCCAACTGCCTGATGGCTCGCTTCAGGTCGGTATGAACGCCGACGCGGGCTTTGAGTACAGCGTGGGAGATGGGTTTGCGAATATAGTCTACCGCCCCCAAGGCAAAGCCGCGCAGCTCATCCACCTCCTCACCCATAGCGGTAACAAATATAACGGGAATGTTTTGTGTTTTTGGGTTTTCCTTGAGTTGCCGACACACCTCATAACCATCTAAATCCGGCATCATGATATCCAACAAAATAATATCCGGGGGGGTCTTTTCAACCAGTTTAAGGGCAATGGCACCACTCAGAACGGACTGAACCCGGAAGGCGGGCACCAGAATACCTCGGATGACATCCAGGTTTTCTGGCACATCATCCACAGCCAAAACGGTCATTTTTTCGGTCTCTTGCCTTACCATCAGGGCGCGATTTTCTCCAGTGGAAGGTTGTGGACCTGAGTCAGGGTGTCCAGAGCCTCCCCTGCCCTATTAAAATCGTACTGTTCAACATATTTTCGAATCGTTTTCAGATCATCACTCAGCTTTTTATCCAGTGGAAGCTCTAAAACCTCATCAATCGCCTCTTCTGTTTCAGAGTCATACTCTGCCATCATGGTGTGAATTTTAGTCAGATGTGTTGCTACCAGCTCCAGATCCATCCCCTCCCCCTGCTCCTTGGAAGCAGAATTTGAACCGACCTCTCCTTCCTGCAGAGGATACAGGCGCGCCATGGCCCCTTCAAAATCATAACTGGCCAACCGCTCAGCTACCCCTTGCAGCGGCTTGACCAAGGGGTTGTCTGAGTCAATGCCTTGCATCAACGCCTCTAAAAACTCCTCAGACTCTGAGTCAAACTCCTGTAACATACCATAGAGCTGTTTCAACCTGGGGACAATATTGAGGCTCTCTCCCGGAGAGAGATAGGGGGTCTCGCTTTTTTTAAAGGCCTCGTGGATACCGGAAATGATCGCATCCAACTGGGCGGCAATACTCTTTAGTTTTCGGGTATCAAAGCTCTCATCAGCCGTGTGAAGCTCCGCTTCCATCTCCTTTACAGAGTGGTAGAGCTTTTCGGCCCCGATGCTACCCGTGGTCCCTTTCAGGGTATGAATCGCCCGCAGTGCCAGCTCACGGTCCCCTTCTATCAAGGCCTGCTGAATCTCTTCGACAGCCCCCTCCTGATTACTGCTGAATTTTTCCAGCAGTTTTTTAAACGCCTCGATGTTGCCTCCCAGGCGGGCCACGCCGACCTCTACGTTGATGCCGGGCAGGTGGGGAAGAGCGAGAGTTGATTTGCCCTTTATTTGCCCTTTTTTCAGAAGTTGATCGGGCACCTTGCGAACCCCCGGCTTGATCCATTTAACCAAGGTGGCATAGAGCCGTTGTGGGTCGATGGGTTTAGCCACATGATCATTCATACCCGCTTCCAAACAGCGCTCCCGATCCCCTGCCATGGCATTGGCGGTCATGGCGATAATGGGCAGATCATCATATTCTGACATTTTACGGATCTCACGGGTGGCGGTGTAGCCATCCATTAACGGCATCTGGATATCCATCAGCACCCCATCAAAGTGATCCTGTTGGACTCTATCCAGCGCCACTTGACCATTCTCGGCTACTGTGACTACAAACAGTGCCATCTCCAGCAACTCCAAAGCAATCTGCTGGTTGACCGCATTATCTTCCACTAGAAGAATCTGCGCCCCCCGAATCATCTCTACCGCCCCCACATCCAACTCCGAGACCGTAACCTCTTCTGGTTTTTGCTGATCAAACCCCAGGGTCTTCATGGTGGTATCCATCAGGATGGAAGCGGTCACCGGTTTGGTCAAAAAGCCATCCACCTCCAGTTCATGGATCTGACACAACATCTCATCCCGGTCATAGGCGGTAACCATCACCACTTTGGGAGGAGATTTCAGGTTGATATCCGACTTGATCCGTTCACACGCCTCCACACCATCCAGGTCTGGCATGATCCAATCCATAAAGACCAGTTGAAAAGGGGTCCCCTCCTGATCATTGCTTCTAATCAGGTCCAGGGCCTCACCACCGGTCTCTGCCAACACCACCTGAAAGGAGAACCCCTTGAACAACTGATACATGATCTCCCGAAAGGTTGGGCTGTCATCCACAACCAGTACCCGCAGCCCTTTGCTGATGATTTCAGGAAGCTGCTGTTCACTCTCAACCTCGTTGGAGAGGCCAAAATTGGCCGTAAAAAAGAAGGTCGTCCCCTTGCCTTCCTCACTCTCAACCCAAATTTTTCCGCCCATGATCTCCGTCAACTGCCGACTGATAATCAGCCCCAACCCGGTTCCGCCATATTTTCGGGTGGTGGAGGCGTCGGCCTGACTGAAGGATTGAAACAGTTTGGAAATCTGTTTTTCTGTCATGCCGATACCGGTATCGGAAACCGAAAACTGCAGAGTAACCTCTCCGCCTCGCTCTTGGGCAACCTCTACCCGAACGACAATCTCTCCCTTTTCGGTAAACTTGATGGCATTGTTGGAGAGGTTGGTTAAAATCTGCCCTAAACGGAGGGGGTCACCCAGCAGTCCGTTGGGCACGTTGGCATCGATGGCCAGCAGCAGTTCCACCCCTTTTTCCCGGACCTTGACGGAGATCAGATCGATGAGGTTTTCCATCACGCCATTCAGACGGAAAGGAACCTTCTCCACCTCCATCTTCCCCGCCTCCATTTTGGAGAAGTCGAGAATATCGTTGATAATACCCAACAGGGCTTTGGCAGCATTGTGGATCTTATCCACATAATCCTTCTGTTTCCGACTCAATTCTGTCTGCAGAGCCAGATAGCTCATACCAATAATGGCATTCATGGGGGTTCGAATTTCGTGGCTCATGTTGGCCAAAAACTCCCCTTTGGTCTGGCTGGCCTCCAAAGCGGCATCTTTAGCCAGCTTCAACTCCTCCTCCATCTGCTTCTGATCAATCACCATGGCCAGAATGGAGTTGACCGACTCCAAAAACCGCTCCAGTTCTGGTTCCCGACGGGAGCCAGCGGGAATTTCAACATTAAGAATCCCCAACAGCCGCTCTTCAGAGAGAATGGGCAGACAGTAGTGGCCGTGGGGCTTCATATCTTTAAAGAGAATGTCATGTTTTTCATCGATACAGTCGACAAACAGGGTGCGTTTTTCCAGCGCCGACCGACCGCAGAGACACTTGCCATACGGAAGCTGCAAACACTCTGTCACCTCTGGAACAAAAAGACTTTTCTTAGCCACCAGATTGAGCATCTGCTGCCGATCATCTGCCAAAAAGATGGCCCCTTTTGGAAGCAGCAGGGTCTCCAGACTATCGGAGAGAATAATATCCAGAGCCCGTTTCATATAATCTTTCAAGGAGATCGGCAGCATACCCAACTCCAACAGCTGCCTCAGGATGGCATTAACCTTCTCCTGCTTACGCATTTTCTTGCCGGACTCAATCAGCCTCAACTCCTGATCTTTCTGGTCGGTAATCTCAGTCCGAATAGAGATGTAGGTATAAGGCTTACCCTTTTCGTTCATAAAAGGGACAATCGTTGCCCTGACCCAATAGTGGCCGCCATCTTTTTTCTGGTTTTTTACCTCCCCATGCCAGGTTTGTCCTCGGGTAATGGTGCCCCACATATCCCGATAGACCTCAGGAGGGTGCTCCTCGGATTTAACCAGACGGTGATTCTCGCCAATTAGCTCTTCCCGGCTATAACCGCTGATGGAGACAAACTTGTCGTTGACATAAATAATGTTGCCCTTCACATCAGATGCACTGACAATAGCATGTTCATCCAGGGCAAATTTTTGAAAATTCAACTCCCCGACCAGCTTACCAACCCGCTCAGACATCTGGTTAAAGGTACCGCCCAGAATCCCCAACTCATCCTGGCCGATCTCTTCAATCCGATCACTCCAATCCCCTTGGGAGATACGGTTGGCCCCTACCACCAAACGCTTGATACGGCTGATGATGTTTTTAGAAATAAACCAGACAAAACCAAAGGCACCCAAAATGTTGAGCAGCGTTAGAACCACTGTCAACTGTACTGAATATCGGGCTTGCTGGTTCTCCGTCTGAGCTTTCTCCAAAAAAAGCTGTGCCGCTCTGTCTGTCACCACTTTCATCTGCTCAATGGCTGCACTGGCCAGATGAAACCAATCCTTCACATCCAGACCAAGATCGGCCACAGTCGCCAATTGAGAGAGCTGCTTGAAAGCTTGTAGCGCCGTGTCATCATCCACTTTCACGGTCGAATCGATCTCCGAGATCGATTTACCCTCCTTCTGCAGCAAGAGCACCACAGCCAAAGATTGTTTGTATCGGTAGATGGTCTCTCGAATACCCGCAACCGACGCCAACTCTTCCGGTTGAATGGCTTTGATCTCCTCATACTCGGCAAGAAGTTCCAGAATATGATCAAAACGCAGCACAGCATCCCGGGCATAGGTGTTCTGTCCACGGAGCAGATAGTTTTTGAATTGATGGATAGCCCCCCCATAGCCAAACTCCTTATGGAGAGCCGACAATAATACCGCCCGACGACTCACCGTCCCTTTTTCAAGAGCTCGAGCCAAAATTTGATCAATTTGGGTAAAAACGGGGTCCGATGCCCTCTGTTGAAATAAGTGCTTCAGTTTGGGGGAGGCGATCAGCAGAAAGCGAGACAAGAAGAGCTGTCGCTCAGTCTCCAGAGTGCTGATAGTGCGAAAAATCTCTTTATCCATTCGGTTTTCAGCCAGAATCTGGCTCATCACCGCCCGAATAATCCCCAACCTTTCGGTATACTCCATCACATTACGAAAGGCGGTCCCCAAGCGGATGATCTCCCGGTTGGGGCTCATGCTGGTTATATGCCCGACCAGTTCGAAAACTTTTCGATTCATGGAGGTGTAGGACTCCAACACCTCCCGAACAGAGATTCTCCTTTCAGAGATTGCGTCGCGAATCGGATGAATTCTCTCCAGATCACGGCTGATAATGGTTCGGTGGTCGGTCAGATCGATCAACACCATCTTGTCACCACCAAACCGATCCAACACCTCATGGAATGAGTCAAGCAGTCGGTCGGTCTCTTTGCGCTGTTGGCGCAACAGATCATCAAACTCCTGCCCATCACTACCAACAAAACCAACCGAAAGCCCCCGCTCCTTCTGCACCTCATGGACCAGAGAGACCGCCTGAACAGCCACACGGGTCAATGCCTCCAGCTCTTTCATCTGCTTGGAGACGTGGACTTTTTCCATAATAAGAAAGAGGGAAAGAATGAGAATTCCCGTGATGGGAAAAACCAATAACAGTAAAAATTTCTGCCGCATCTTCATCGAATTAAGCAGATGAGTCATGCCGACTATCAAGTTTTTATCTGCCTCTTTGGTGGAAAGCTCGAAATGCATCACTAGACTCTTTTTTTTCAATTCAAAAAAATCAGACAATCAGACAATGATTATTGCTGATATCACGCTGAAAAAAAAGAATAAAAGGCTACTTTAAATGAACGACCGTTCAATAACAAACTCTAACAAATGGTAATATAGACTAAAAAACAACGACCATTAACCGCAAATGAATGGAGCGGGTTCTCCTAAAATACTATGTTTTAATTTATCTATCCTCCACACTTTGCATGAAAATATTTTCCCACTCATAAAAACAGCCTGATGAGCCAATAAAATATCCTTCCTCATCTAGCAGTCATACTGACCAACCTATCTGCTTTACCCGTTTTATCAACGATCAATAAACAGTATAACCCCCCCTTTTCACAACAAACACTCCGATACATTCTCTTTTCTTATAAAAACACACTATTTTTAAGTCATTCACTATCAGCAACTCAAAAAAGCGCGCTCTCTTTTCACCTGAAACGATCCCAATCCACCCTACTCCACCTCCCTGCACCGCTCCAAGGCCTCTCTCACAGGTCTGAAGCTGCGACGATGAACCTCCGTCACACCACTATCCAACAGAGCTTGTCGGTGTTCCCGCGTTGGATACCCCTGGTTACGCTCCCAGCCATATCCAGGATAGACCCCAGCCAGCTCTGCCATCAGGCTATCTCGATGCACTTTTGCCACAACCGAGGCCGCCGCAATGGTGGCCGAAACCCCATCTCCCCGAATCACTGCCTCACCCCGACAGGTCAACCCCGGCGGCCAGTCCCGACCATCAACCAACACATAGTCAGGATCGACCGTTAAATGGGATAACGCCTTCTCCATGGCCAACAAAGAGGCCTTGCGAATATTGATACGATCAATTTCCTGGGGAGAAACCAGAGCAATCCCCACACTCAAGGCAGAAGCCTGAATAATAGGAAGCAGCCTGTTTCGCTGGGTGGGAGAGAGTTTTTTGGAGTCGTTCAGAGCAGAGAGCCCAGACGAGACCAGGTCGAGATGAGGGGGAAAAATAACGGCAGCAGAAACCACCGGGCCAGCAAGAGGACCTCTCCCCACCTCATCAACACCGCAGACAAACCGGCAACCCTCTGCCCATAAGGCTGACTCAAGATGGAGATCGGGACGAGTGGAGTGCTTCACCATGCCAATCTTCTAGATCAAACCAAAAGGTGTGATTGCCCGCTTACAAGCCGGCAACCACACCCAGGAAAAAAGCCTACCAGTCTCTCTTCTCGCGAATACGAGCCGATTTACCAGCACGTTCACGCAGGTAATAGAGCTTAGCCCGACGCACATCACCACGACGGGTCACTTCAATTTTTTCAATCCGAGGGGAATAGAGAGGAAAAACCCGCTCAACCCCTTCACCAAAAGAGATCTTGCGAACCCGGAAGGTGGAGCGGTAGCCAGCATTACGACGAGCAATACAGACCCCTTCAAAAATCTGAATACGCTCCCTCGTTCCCTCTACAACCTTGACATGGACCTTGAGGGTATCCCCTGCTCCAAATTTTGGAACCTCTTGACCTTCAACCAGTTGTGCTTCAAAACCCATCAGCTCATTCATAACGATATCTTCCTTGCCACTGCAATCAACGTAATTTGTATCGCGACATCACGATTATCCACTTTTTCATTTATAAAGAACAACCACACCACGAACCAGACATGGTCACACTCTCTTCCCACTCTTTGAGGGGGGATCCTCTCCAACCATCTCATCCAGATCTTGAGCCAAAGCCTGTTGTAGTCGGCCCATCACCCGTTTTTCAACCCGACTCAATGCCCCCTGATCCAGAAGATCCGGACGTCGAATCAAGGTACGCAACAGAGCCTGCCGTCTCCGCCACTCCGCCACCGCCAGATGGTTCCCAGAGAGTAAAACAGCCGGAGGTTTCACCTCGACTCGCCCCTTTTCGTCTATCTCACCAACGCGCTCTGCGCTCTCGTCGGAGGGGGTAAGAGCGGACTCTTCAGCCATCCAACGAGCCGGGCGGGTATAGTGGGGGTGGTCCAACAGAGCGGCGTAAAAGGAGTCTGAAAGAAAACTCTGTTCATCCCCCAACACACCAGGCAACAAACGGGCCACCGCATCCACCACGGCCATGGCGGGAATCTCTCCACCCGTCAGGACAAAATCACCCAGTGACAACTCCTCATCGACATACCGATCGATAAAGCGTTCGTCCACCCCTTCATAGTGCCCACAGACCAAAACCAGATGCGCTACCTGGGACAAACGCCCGGCATCCTCCTGTGAAAATTGACGCCCTTGGGGCGAAAGATAGACCACATGGGGTGCCACGCCGACAGCACACGCTCCATTCACCCCGCGCTGCTCTTGGGCCGACCCAGAAACAACATGCCGTAGAGCCCGTTCCAACACATCCGCCTTCATGACCATCCCCGGTCCACCGCCGAAAGAGTAGTCATCGACCGAACGGTGCCGATCCTGAGAAAAATCCCGAATTTGAATCCGTTCAACCTCAATATGTCCCTGAGATTGCGCCCGATGCAGAATAGAGCTACCCAACAGCCCGTCAAACATCTCTGGAAACAGGGTAAGGAGCGAAAATTTCATCCTACATACCCGGCATCAAACGGACCACAACCCTCTTGGCTTCGGTATCCACATGCAGAACAACCTCGGATATGAAGGGAATCAGTCGCTCCTCTCCCGATGAATCAACCACCATGACATCGTTGGCTCCGGTCTCGAAAAGGTGTAACACCTCACCGACATCCTCCCCTGCCTCTGTCACCATGCGGCACCCTTCCAGATCGGACCAGTAGAACTGATCTTCCTCGGGCTCCGGCAGTTGCGAACGGGCCATCCAGATCTCTGTACCAGAGAGGGCCTGAGCCATCTCCCGGTCATTGACATCAGCCAGACGGACAATCAACCCCTTGGCGTTGGCTCGCCCCGAGACAACCCCCACCTCGCGATAAGGTCCCCCATCCGGACCAAGCCACCAACTTGAATGGTCGAGGAGTTGCTCTTTATCTTCGGTGAAAGCATGAACCTTCAACTCGCCACGCACACCATGAGCACCCAACAGACGACCAACCCCAACCCAGTCTGTCTTATCCACATCTGTCATAGAGGTAACGGGATTTCAATAACCAGCAGAAAAAAGGCTCTAGGCGGCAGGTTCAACCTGTTTAATCAGACCTGCAACTGTCTTGGATGGTTTGGCGCCTACACCGATCCAGTGTTGAACCCGATCCCACTTCAAATTGATTCCGTTCTCTTCGACCCGTGGATCGTAGGTTCCCAATTTCTCGAGAAAACGACCATCCCGTGGACAGCGTGAATCCGCTGCGACTACGGCGTAAAACGGACGCTTTTTTGAACCCCTGCGTTGCATTCTTATACTAACTGCCATCAACTATTTCCTTGAAATAACAAAAAATCACCGGTAACCGCCCCTTTTGAAGATGACGACCCGATCGTACGATAACCGGCGTATTGTACTGAATTAACTACCCGTGTCAAGAATCTCATTTACCCCGAAAGCCCGGAAAGCCTGGAGGCAGCATGCCGCCAAGCCCTCCCATTCCGCCACCCCCTCCCATTCCACCAAGCCCCCCCAGCCCGGGCATACCTCCGCCCAACATCCCTTTTTTACCCATTTTGCCCATTTTTTTCATCATCTTCTGGGTTTGAACAAACTGTTTTAACAGCCGGTTGACCTCCTGAACAGAGGTGCCAGACCCTGCCGCAATCCGTCGTTTTCGAGAGGCGTTGAGCAGTTGATGTTTTTTTCTCTCCACCAGGGTCATGGAGAGAATAATCGCCTCGATCCGTTTTAACTTGCCATCATCCAAAGCGGCCTCTCGACCTTTCATGGCCTGTTTCATGCCGGGGATCATCCCCATGATCTCCTTCATGGAGCCCATCTTCTGCACCTGCTGCATCTGGCCGAGAAAATCTTCCAGGGTGAAAGAGGATTTGGCCAGCTTTTTCTGAAGTTTTTCAGTCTCCTTGAGATCCACCTTCTCCATGGCGGTTTCAACCAGACTGAGCACATCCCCCATCCCCAGAATGCGCGAGGCAATCCGCTCGGGATGGAAAGGTTCAATGCCGGTCAACGCCTCACTGGTACCGATAAATTTGATCGGTTTCCCCGTCACATGGCGAATGGAGAGTGCGGCCCCCCCACGAGCATCGCCATCGGTTTTACTGAGGATAACACCGGTCAGCCCCAACTGCTCGTTAAAACTCTGAGCCACGGTAACCGCATCCTGTCCGGTCATGGCATCCGCCACCAACAGAGACTCGGTCGGGTTGACAATAGAGCGGATGTCGCTCAGCTCCGTCATCAGCGCTTCATCGATGTGCAACCGTCCCGCCGTATCGATAAACAGCAGATCATAGCCACCATTTCTGGCAGCCTCCAGAGCCCGTTTGGCAATATCTCGCGGATTTTCCGTCGGTTTGGTTGGTAATACATCGACTGCCGCCGCTCTCCCCACTGTCGCCAACTGCTCCATCGCCGCCGGACGATAGACATCCAGAGAGACCAGAAGAGAGCGCTTGCGGTGTTTATCCAGCAGCCGCTTAGCCAGCTTACCGGTTGAGGTGGTTTTACCGGCCCCCTGCAGACCCACCATCATCACCACCACCGGGGGTTGGGCTGCCAGGTTCAGCTCGCTGTTTTGGTCCCCCATCAGATGAACCAACTCTTCATACACCACCTGAATAACCTGTTGACCCGGCGTCAGGGAGTCTAGAACCTTTTGACCAACGGCCTTCTCCCTTACCGACTCGATAAAGGATTTGACCACATCCAGATGAACATCAGCCTCCAACAAAGCCCGACGTACTTCACGCAGGGCATCTTGGATATTTTTTTCGCTGAGAGAACCCTGTCCTCGCAACGTTTTAAATACCGACTCCAGTCGGTCTGAAAGGGAATCAAACATGGCCCTTTATCTCTCTTTCATAAAAAAATTAAAACGGTTATTCCGGCCTGGCTCCAGCCACCACCGGCAGACCCAACACCCGCCACTCTGCGATGGAGCCATCAAACAGGCGCACCTGGGTAAACCCCAGATGCCGGAGTAAAAGCCAACTCTGAGAAGCACGGTGGCCGGTCTCGCAGTAGACGATAATCTCCCGGTTCGGGTCAGACAAGCCCACCTGTTCAAACAACTTTAATAAGGCAGGAGAATCTTTCAAGCGCACATCCCGTGGATTCATCAAGGTCTGGGTCCAATCCAGATGGACCGCACCACGCAGGTGCCCCTTGGGCTGCTGCCGGGTGGTACCGACATACTCCCCATCACTGCGAACATCCAACAACAGAGCAGGCCCCCCTTCCTCAGCGATTTTCTCCACCTCTCGAGCCTCAACAGACCAACGACCATCCGGTTGGGGGACAAAGTCCACCGCATCAACCGTTGTGATGGTCTCTTCCATGGGCTGCTGGGTCTCATACCATCGGCCCAGCCCCCCATCCAACACCGCCATTTCAGCTGGATGGCCCACTGTTGACAGGGTCCAGATCAGTCGGGCAGCATCCATACCACCAGAAAGATCATAGGCTACCACACGAGTGTGAGGCGCAATACCCAACGAACCAAACAGCGCCTTGAGAGCAGACTCCCCACGGCGAAGACCGGCAACACCATCCCGCATTTCGACAATCTGGTTATAGGAGACCAGTTGCGCACCGGGGATATGAAACCGAGAAAAATATTTTTCTCCCCCCACCTGGATGATACGCAGGTCGGTTGCATCCAGATGGTTGGCCAACCACTCTTGACTGACAAAAAGACCCGGGAGGGTTTTCTCGGCTGCCTGGGTATCGTGGTGAGGGGTAGAGAGAGCAATGGACATGACAAATACCAAGAATAGGGTAAACCAAACCGAGTTAGGAGGTCACATTTTTCAAACCCTTCAACTCGAATGCGTTGCATTGTGCCGATTGGAATCGGAATAGCGTTCCTGAATACGATAGAAATCATCCAGGTTTTCCAACAAAATGTCTACCAACTTTGGATCAAAACGTTTTTCCCGTGCCCCATCAATAAACTGCAAAACCCGATCCCGTTCCCAGGCCCGTTTATAACATCGATCGTTGGAGAGGGCATCAAACACATCCAACAGGGCGATAATTCGAGCATACAGATGGATCTCCTCCCCTTTCAACCCCTGGGGATAGCCTTTGCCATCCCAACGCTCATGATGTTGAATGGCAATGGTGGCGGCTACCTGAAGAATCTTTCGGTTGGAACCCTTTAAAATTTGATAGCCGATGTTGGCATGGTCCTGCATCAAGGCCCACTCATCCGGCTCCAACGCCCCCGGCTTTTTCAACACCTGATCAGGAATACCAATTTTGCCTAGGTCGTGGAGCGGTGAGGCCAGCCAGAGCAGGTCGATCTCATCCTCAGGCAGCGCCAGCTTTTCGGCAATAAATCTGGCCCCATAGGCCACTCGCCAGATATGGTTCCCAGCCTCATTGGAGCGAGCCTCAATCAACTCGCCCAAGGTAAAGGTGATATCCTTCTGAGTATCGATGATCTCCTGATTCAGATAAATGTTATCGAAAGCCAGACCCACGTTGCTCGAATAGATTTCAATCAAGCGACGATCCACATCCGACAGTGACCTGGGTCCGTTGAGAAAAAGAATGTTTTTGGAATCTCCCCGGCTTTTGAAAAAACCAATATAGGAGTCCGGTCCATATAGGGTCTTCTCCTGCTCGTCAGCCTGCTTGATCTGGCTGGCCACCTCAGCAGAGACTACCGACTCCAGGGGCTGCCCCAGTAGATCTCGATAGCGTCCGGTTCCGGCATAGAGAATATAGCCCCCCTCTTTTTGACTGGCAGCAAACCCCGAGGAGTGGAGATAAAAAGCGCTCTCATCCAGACCCAGAATCGAAACCAACTGGCTGAGAACTCCCGTGGCCAGCTTCTCTATGGAGCGGGGCTTGAAAAGAGTGCCCGTCGCTTCCAAAATCTTTTCAAGACCCCGCTTATTCTTCTCGATGGTGCGCAGATCCCGATAGGAGCGCAGAGAGGAGATGATGGTTGTAATCAGCTTCTGCTCGGTCAGGTCGGTCTTCTCTTTGTAGTCGTTAATGTCGTAGGTTGTAATAATATCCTGCTCCGGCGCCTGACCGGGCTGGCCGGTGCGTAAGATAATCCGAACAAAGCGATTGTTGAGCTGCTGACGAATAACCTGGACAGCATCCAAACCGGCCTGGTCAGACTCCATCACCACATCCAGCAGAAGTACGGCCGTATCCGGGTTTTCGCGCATCAACCGCTGGGCATCGGCCCCAGAATAGCCGGAGATAATCTCCAAAGGGCGGGATTCAAAACTAAAGTTTCTCAACACCAACTGGGTCATGGCGTGGACATCCTCATCATCATCCACCACCATCACCTTCCACGGCACCACCTTACGCTCCAGAGAAGGCATATCGAACCCCTCCTCCCCTCCATCCCCGTCATCATCGGCAAAAATCAGGTCGTCATCCATTTATCTATCACGCTCCTTGCTCTGAACTGTTCTGCTCCTCCTGACTGGCAGGAATGGTGAGGAGAAACGTCACCCCTTCATTGGGGGCACTGTAACAGACTACCGTTCCATTCAGGCTCTGGGTGACCAAATTATAGACAATATGCATTCCCAAGCCACTCCCGCCCCGCCCCCTTGCCGTGGTAAAGAACGGTTCAAAAACCTGTTTGCGCTCCTGCTCAGACATGCCCCTGCCGTTATCCTTATAACGAAACAGAATGTTACCCCCCTCCAGGGTAACATGAATGGAGATCTCTCCTGACTCCTTTTCGGTAAAGGCGTGTAGCAGGGAGTTTTCCACAAAGTTGGTGATAATCTGGGAAAGAACACCGGGAAAACCGTCATATTCCAAATCCACCGGGCAGACCACCGACAGGGTGTGGCGGGTACTCTTCAGGCGGTGGTGCAGGCTGAGCAGAACCTGATCGATATACTCCTTGAGGTTGAAACAGCGACGATCCTCACTGGTCTGATCGACGGCAACCTGTTTAAAACTGCGAATATGCCGTGCCGCCCGGTTAAGGTTGGAGAGGATCATCTCGGATGATTCGATGGTCTCTTCAAAATAGGTGGTCAACTCCGATTTTTTCAGCGCTCCCGAGGCAAGGCGTTGGCCACACTCTTTACTGCGCCGCTGCAAAAAAGAGGCTGCCGTAATACCGATCCCCACCGGGGTATTGATCTCATGAGCCACCCCCGCCACCAGACCACCCAAAGCCGCCATTTTTTCTGACTCCACCAGCTGGGCCTGGGTTCGTTTGACCATGACCAGAGACTTCCAGAGCGCTTTGTTGGCCTCTTTCAACTCCTCTTTACGCTCTTTTTCCAAGGCACGACTTGCCGAAATTTCATGGGCCAGCAGTCGAAACTGCTCTTTCATGACCTGCAGCTGATTGCTCCCGGTGGCTCTTTGCGGGTCCAGACCGAGATTTTCCTGGGAAACACGCAACATCTCATTGGTAAAGTTCTGAATATGATTGACCAGCCAATAGACGATAATCGTCACCAGAACAACCATGATCGTGTGGGCTACCGCCCTTTGCGTTCGACCGGCATCGGAAATTTTTTGACTCAACCCCTGTATGCGAGAGACCGACACCAAGGTGGCATACTGAATGAAGTAGTTTGAAAAAAAGCCGTGGTCAAAGTAGGATTTTTGCATCACCAGATACTCCTGCTCCAGTGATTTAAGCGTCACCCCAGCCGAAACCAGGTCCGGGCGACTGCTGGCCACAACCGCTGTCCCCTCCTGATTCAAAAAAACCAAGACCCCTTCCGATCTGCTCTGTAGTTGAAGATTGAGAAGAAACTCATCATCAATGGTGGTCACCAACACCAGCCCAGCCCGCAGTTGCTGTTGATCATCAAATAGAGAGACACGGGCCAGAATAAAAGGTTTACCCTTTGCCACCCGGACCGTATTTCGGCTCTCCACCCCATCCATATCCTCCATCAACCCCTCCAACAGGGTATCGGGCAGAGGCTTCCAACCGTTTCGAAAGACCTCTCTGGCCCGACCTTTCGGGTCGAGTAACAGCAGATGGGTGGAGCGAACAAGACCTCGCAAGGTGGACCGTGCCGGTAGCCAGACAGGCTGTTTGGCCCATTCTGTTTTAACAACGACAGTTTGATCTTCCGCCCAACCCTCGGCCTCCCTTTGTTTGATGTAGGTCAAAAAATCGTGTCGATCCACCAACAACTTACCAACCCACATCTGCGCCCGCATGTGATCGTCAAACTTTCCCCAATCCGATTGGGCTCGGTTGTTCAGCTCCTCCAGTAAAAAATCATTGAAAATCTTCTGTTGCGATGTGGTCTGAAAGGCGTTAAGCACCACCCAAAACAGAACTCCGACACAGACTGTCAAGACCAGCGCCTTCAGGGTAATGGAGACACCCTGTTGCCAGCGATACAGTTGGGTAAGGGTGGATTGCCCCCTTTTGTCCATCAAGGCTCTCCAATCAGCTCATTTCCCTTGAATTTCCAGCCATTTTTTCTTAAATCTTCCGCCGGAACCAACACAAAATCTGCACCAACTTCTCGGCTCTTTTCCATCAGAAAACCGACCAACTTTTTTGCCTTGTCATTTTTCAGACCCGGCGTCTCCCAGGTTGTAACATTATCCACCCGATAGAAAGGGTACCGTCCAGAGGCCGTTGCCTCTTTGTCGTAGGGAGAGACCCCGTCGATGGTTACCGCCTTTGGCTGCCCTCTCTCTTTGAATCGGGTCAAATTCCACAACACTTCATAGCCAATGGTGCCCTTATAATCAGAGACAACCGAGATCATGCTGGGAATGGTACCTACCTCAACCAAAGCGGGGGAAAACTGGTCTTCATCATCGAGAATAGATCGCCAGTGGCCCGGACGGATCTTACAGTGGAGCCTGCCGACAGGACGGATGGAAAGATTGAGGGGTTTTTTCCCTGGAGCCACCTCGATCTCATTCCAGTTGCGAATGATACCCCGAAAAATATCTCGCACCTGAGCCGCCGTCAGATCAGTAACCGGATTGTCCGGGTGGACCAAAATTGCCAGGGAGGCGATCCCCATGGTGTGAAACCTCAAGCCTGGCAGACGGTCGGTAAAAGCTGGGGGGCAGCAAAAGCCACCCATATCGACCTGTTTGCGATTAAGCAACCCCTCTGAGGTGCCACAGGTCCCCTCCCTGACGGCAATATCCCAGTCGTGTTGTTTGGCAAAAGATTGAATAAACGGCAAAAAAGCAGGATAGAGGTGCTGATCCAACGTGGCAGCAATATCGGCCTCTTTGGCCCATTGATCGTATTGAATGGGAGCTTTAACCCACTGATCGGGCTTGGTGACCCCTCGGTCAGGGTCGGAGAAAAGAAGTGAAGGGGAGTGATCATCCGCCTGAGACGGCCAGATGAGACACAATGGAAGAATAAAAAAGGTCAACAGCGTAACGACACGACCTATCCCTGGTTTTGGCATCATTGGATACTCCCTTTCATGTAGTGTCAGGTGTTGCAACTATACCACAAAAACCCCCACTTTTTCCAACAATGTCGTTAAGTGGATCAGGGGAAGGCCCATCAAGGCCGAAGGGTCTTCCCCCTCCATCCGGGCAAACAGAGCCACCCCCAACCCCTCCGATTTAAAACTTCCGGCACAGTCATAGGGCTTCTCCTTGTGAAGATAGCGCTCGATTTGTTCGTCGGAGAGCTTTCGAAACAGAACACGATAGGGGATGACGGCATGCTGGAGATGATCCCCAGCCAGGTTATGCTGATAGCAGCACAACCCGGTATGGAAAACCACCTCCCGCCCCGAAGCACGGCGCAGTTGCTCCCTGGCGGCCTCATGATGGCCCGGCTTGCCGGTAATCTCCCCGTCCAACACTGCCACCTGATCCGATCCGATAACCACAGCACCCGGATGGACCCTGGCCACCCCTTCAGCTTTGGCAATAGCCAGTCGTTCCACCAACTGTTGCGGCGACTCTCCAACCAGAGAACGCTCATCAACTGCCGGATCGGCTACCGAAAAAGGCAGCGCCAACCGCTCCAGCAGTTGGCGCCGATAGGGTGAGGTCGAGGCGAGGATCAGGGGGGGGTGGCTCATGGGGCAAACCAATACCCGGTCACCTGGGCTGAGACTGAACCGGTCCAACCGGTGGGGATATCGGTGGCATCCAAGGAAAAAAGACGTGAGGAACCAGGCTTGAGTGTTCGAATCTTATCACCAAACAGCCCACCAGAAACCACCAGGGGATTCACCCCACGGGCCAGCAAAATACGGCCCTGGTTATCCAAAAAAAGCATGTCCACCCGAAGATCGGCTAAAAACCGCCCACTCAGATTGTGTACCCGTGCCTGAACCCGTTTTTCGTTGGCCTCCCCTGTCTGCACCGTAATCTGATCCACCACCACCACCCCGGCCATGGTATGACGCTCACCCACCTGGGTGGTATCCCCCTGGGTGTAGATGACCTCACCGTTGGCCTGAACCACCGGCTTTTGGATTATCGATACATCGCCGGTCGCGTTCTCGACCACCTTGGCCTTTTGGGTGGCTTGGGAGGGGTAGGGAATGGCTTCAAGGTCGGGAATGGCCTCCACCATCAGTTTGCCATAGCCGGTTAACGGGGTGGCAACCCGTTTTCCCTCCTCCTTCTCCTCACCCTCTCCCTCTGAAGGACCAGAGAGAAAATAATAGGCAACCGAGGCGATTACAACAATCCCAAGCACAATACCGATTGCCATGAACAGCTGTTTTTTCTTCTGTTTCTCCTGGGGTGAATCACCCCCCTCTTCCCCCTCTTCCGGAACTTCCTCTTCATCAGAATCGGCCACCGTACCCTCCGCTTTTTAATAGAGAAATCCTGTTATTTTCAACCCTCATCGACCCAGCGTCTCGCGTTTTGGAACAGTCGCAACCAGGGCCCCTCCTCCTCCCACTGCTCGCCCCATTTTCCGGGATACCAGCTATTGGTGATGGTCCGAAAAGCCCGCTCTGGGTGGGGCATCATGATGGTTACCCGACCATCCGGAGTTGTCACACCGGTCAAACCGCCGGGAGAGCCGTTAGGGTTGGCAGGATAGTGGCTGGTCGCCACACCCCGGTTGTCCACATACCCCAGGGCAACCAGCCCCTCTTGACGAAGAGACGCCAGCCCCGCCGAATCTTGAAACACCGCCCGCCCCTCGCCATGGGCACAGGGTACCGGAAGTCGGGAGCCTGCCATCCCCCGAAAAAGAAGGGAGGGAGATTCGGGGATCTCGACCAAGGCAACACGGGCCTCAAAACGGGCGCTGGTGTTGTTCTTAAAGTGGGGCCAACTGGCGGTACCGGGAATCAGCTCCCGGAGGTTGCTCAACATTTGGCAGCCGTTACACACACCCAGCGTAAAGGTATCTGGCCGCTGAAAAAAGTGTGAAAAGCTTTTGCGTAACGCCGGGTTGAACAGAATGGACTTGGCCCACCCTTCCCCGGCCCCCAGCACATCCCCGTAAGAGAAGCCACCACAGGCCGCCAAGCCCCGAAAATCACTCAGAGAGAGCCGTCCCTCCAGCAGGTCGGACATGGTCACATCTACCGCTTGAAAGCCGGCCCGATCAAAAGCAGCCGCCATCTCCACATGACCGTTAACACCCTGCTCTCGCAAGATCGCCACCCTGGGGCGGCTGCCCTCTGCCCGAAAGGGGGTCTGCTTGGGGTCGAAGGTCAGGTGGGCATGCAAACCCGGATCCTCCCCATCCAACAGGGTGTCATACTCCTGTTGGGCGGTCTGGGGGTTATCTCGCAAGCTTCGCATCTGCCAACTGGTCTTGGCCCACTGCCTCTGCCAGTTAATCCGGCTCTCCCCTAAAACAGGCTCTCCCTTTTGGGTAAAGAGAATCTGGTCATCCGAACGCAGGCTGCCGATGACCGTCACCCGCCCAGCCCCAGCCAGAGCCGCTACAACCGACGCCCGATCAGAGGATTTAATCTGGATAACCCCACCCAACTCCTCGGCAAAGAGAATCGACAACGCCGATGCCCCCAACCCATCCAACGCGACCGTCACACCACAGTGCCCGGCAAACGCCATCTCACAGATGGTGACAAACAGCCCCCCATCGCTGCGATCATGATACGCCAGAATCTTTCCTGCCTGGTTCAACGATTGAATGGCCGAAAAAAAGTGCTTTAACAAAGAGGGATCATCCAGGTCGGCCGGCTCATCACCCAACTGTTTGTAGACCTGACCCAGACAAGAGCCTCCCAGCCGGTTTTTCCCCTCTCCCAGGTCAATCAGGATCAGCTCTGTCTCTCCCACATCACACACCAACTGGGGGGTAAGAGTCTGGCGGACATCCACCACCGGAGCAAAAGCAGAAATAATAAGGGAGACCGGGGCCGTAACCGCCTTATCCACCCCCTCCTCCTGCCAGACAGTCTTTAAAGAGAGGGAGTCCTTCCCGACCGGAATGCCGATACCCAAAGCCGGGCAGAGCTCCATACCCACCGCCTCTACCGTGTCGAACAGGTTGGCATCTTCACCCGGATGACCGGCTGGCGCCATCCAGTTAGCCGAGAGTTTCAGGTCAGAGAGCTGTTCAATCCGAGCCGCCGCCATGTTGGTCACCGCCTCTGCGACCGCCATCCGACCAGAGGCCGGGCCGCTGATCAGGGCGATGGGGGTGCGCTCACCCATGGCCATGGCTTCACCAACATAACCCTCATAACCTCTAGCCGTCACCGCGACATCCGCCACCGGAACCTGCCAGGGGCCAACCATCTGATCCCGACAGACCTGACCGGTTACCGAACGATCGCCAATGGTGATGAGAAACCCCTTATCCGCCACCGTGGGCAGGGTTAACAGTCGGCTGGCCGCCTCCTCCAGAGCAATCCCCTCCAACAGAATGGGCTCAAGCGCCATCCGCCGCCGATCAACCACCCGATCCATCCTCGGGGGCTTACCCAGCAGCGCCTCCAGATCCATATCAATGGGGGTTTCGCCGGTTGCCGACTGGGTCAACACCAGTTGATTCTCTTCGGTTGCCGTCCCTAAAACCGCCCAGGGGCACCGCTCCCGAGCGCAGATATCGGCAAACAGGGTGCGGGATTGGGGGGGGATCGCCAGAACATAGCGCTCTTGAGCCTCGTTGCACCAGATCTCCATGGGGGACATGCCGGGGTCGTCGTTGGGAATATGGCCCAGTTCAAACCGCCCACCAACCCCACCACCATGGATCACCTCCGGCACCGCATTGGAGAGACCGCCCGCCCCGACATCGTGGATGGAGAGAATAGGATTCTCCGCCCCCAACTGACAACAGCGATTGATCACCTCCTGACAACGCCGCTCCATCTCAGGGTTGTCCCGTTGCACCGAAGCAAAGTCGAGATCGGCCTTGGAGCTACCGCTGGTCTGGGAAGAGGCGGCCCCTCCCCCCAAACCGATCAGCATAGCCGGTCCACCAATTTGAATAATCAAACTACCCGCTGGAATCGGCTGTTTTTTGACATAATCGGCGTTGATGTGGCCCAGACCACCGACAATCATAATCGGTTTGTGATAGCCTCGAACCTCTTCACCAATCTGTGCTTCATAGGTTCTAAAATAGCCGCCCAGATTGGGGCGACCAAATTCGTTGTTAAAACCCGCCCCACCCAACGGACCCTCCAGCATGATCTCCCGAGCGGAAACAATGCGGTCTGGATGGCCATAATCCTCCTCCCATGGGGTAATACCATGGGGGAGTTGCAGGTTGGAGACCGAAAAGCCGGTCATCCCCGCTTTGGGGGTAGAGCCGCGACCGGTCGCGCCCTCGTCACGAATCTCCCCACCCGAACCGGTGGATGCGCCGGGATAAGGGGAGATGGCTGTGGGGTGGTTATGGGTCTCCACCTTCATGATGATAGCGGTATTTTCAACATGAAACGTATAGACCCCGGTGCGGGGATGGGGATAAAAACGGCCCCCTTCTCCCCCTTCCATCACCGCAGCATTATCTGAATAGGCCACCAAGGTCCCTTGGGGAGTACACTTTTCGGTGTGACGAATCATGCCAAACAGAGTCTCTTTGCGTGGCTGTCCGTCGATGTTCCAGGAGGCGTTGAAAATTTTATGACGACAATGTTCCGAGTTGGCCTGAGCAAACATCATCAGCTCGACATCGGTCGGGTCGCTTCCCCGGCTTTGAAAATAGCGGATAAGATAATCCATCTCATCCGGGGCCAGAGCCAACCCCAGGCGACCATTGGCCTCTTCAAGGGCCGACACACCCTGAGCCAAAACCGGAATATGGTTTAATGGCCGGGGGTCGTGTTGAGCAAACAGCCCCCTGGCAGCCTCGGTCCCCACCACCACCTCCTGGGTCATTCGGTCATGGATAAGGGCGGAGAGACCAGCTAGCTGAGAGGGTGAGAGAGGGTCGCTCCCCACATCGTAGGCTACCCCCCGCTCCAGACGGTGGATGGCGGTTACCCCGCACCGTTTGGCAATTTCCGTCGCCTTGGTAGACCAGGGGGAGATAGAGCCGAACCGAGGCAGCACCACAACCGGCTGACCGCCAGATTCTGAAGGCAGAGCCTCCCCCGGACCATAGGTCAACAGCGCCGACACAACCGCAAGGTCTGCATCGGAGAGGGGGCCGTCAAGGTCGGCAAAGTGGATGAAGCGGGCAGAAAGAAGAGAGACCGAGGGGGCCGCAACCCCCAGGGTCTTGATCAGTTTTTCCATTTGGAACGGAGAGAGCGCAGCCCCCCCCGGCAACACTCGGAAATCACGTTTACTCATGAAATCCCCATTCTAAAGGTAGGGTAGTGAATCACAATGGCATGCTCCGTCAATCCAACAACAATTAGGGACGGGAGATCTTTTCCAGCTTACGATAATCCCATGCGGTCAACCACCTCTTGGTAAGCCTCTTCCACATTGCCCAGATCCCGGCGGAAACGGTCTTTATCCAGTTTTTTACCGGTTTTCATATCCCACAAACGGCAGCTATCCGGCGAGATCTCATCAGCCAGAACCAAGGTGTCCGGATCATTGCTCAGACGACCAAACTCCAGCTTATAGTCGATGAGATGGATACCGATATTGGCATAATAGCCCAGCAGAACATCGTTGACCCGATGGGACATTTCAATCATCTGGTCCACCTCATCGTGGCTGGCCCAGTTGAAAACTTCGATGTGGTCCAGGGTAATCAGGGGGTCGTCCAGTTCATCGGACTTCAGATAGAACTCCACCACAGGCCGAGGTAAAATCGTCCCCTCCTTGATACCCAACCGTTTGGACATGGAACCGGCAGCCCGATTTCTGACCACCACCTCCACCGGCACAATCTCAACACGCCGGACCAGCTGTTCCCGTTCACTGAGGCGCTCAATAAAATGGACAGGAATACCGACCACCTCCAACAGCCCCATCAGCCGGGCAGAGATCAGGTTGTTGAGCACCCCTTTATCGGTTATCTGGCCTTTTTTTACGCCATTAAAGGCGGTTGCGTCATCTTTAAAATATTGAATCAGCTTGTTCTCATCGTCGGTGGAAAAAAGCACTTTGGCTTTTCCCTCATAAAGTTGATCCCGCTTTTCCATTGCCTGTTGTTCCCTCATGTTTTTTTCAAAAAAAAAAAGCCCCAGCCTCCTTGGACTACACCAGCCAAAGAGAGTTTGAGACAAAAACCCAATCTACGCTACCCTTCATAGGGTTGTCTGCTCCAAAACCCCACCCCGCCGCACCGGTCGAACCGACAGACAGCGTCCGCTGTTGGGATTGAAGGTAACCACCGCCCCACATAAGGAGGCCTCGGCATCCATGGGCTGGAAGCGGGTAGGAATACCGGTCAGAAAACGGGGCATGACCGACTCCCTCTTCATGCCGATAATCCCATCGTAACAGCCGGTCATGCCCACATCGGTCATATAACCGGTCCCTCCCGGCAACACCCGGTGGTCGGCGGTGGGGATATGGGTATGGGTACCTAACACAGCCGTCACCCGACCGTCCAGATACATCCCCATCGCCACCTTTTCCGAGGTAGCTTCACCATGAAAATCGACTAGAATGGCATCGACATCCCGACCCATGGCGGTCTTTTTCAGGTAGTTGTCTGCCGCCCTGAAAGGACAGTCCAGAGGCTCCATGAAAACCCGACCGATCAGGTTCAACACCCCAACCCGAACCCCCTCCGGGGTGGTAAAGAGCCCCTGACCGAATCCCGGCGCCCCCTTGGGGTAGTTGGCAGGCCGCAACAGCCTGCGCTCCAGACCGATGAAGGATTGGATCTCCTTGTGGCGCCAGACATGGTTGCCCGATGTTATCAGGTTAATCCCCTGGGATAAAATCTCTTCGGTAATATCCTGGGTAATACCGATACCACCCGCTGCATTTTCACCATTGGCCACCACGCCAGAGAGATGATAATCGGCTCGAAGGGATTGAAGATGACTTTTTAATGCTCTGCGGCCCGACTTGCCGAATATATCCCCGATATGCAGAAGGGAAATCGACCCTGTTGCTGAATTGACCACGATTCACTCTTTCTAAATTCTGCCTCTATTAAACCCCATTAACTACCATGTTCCAGCCTTTTATTCAAAGCATAGAGAGCAGAACAGATAAAAAAACCGGGATGGTCTTGAAACCATCCCGGTTTTTAAAAGCTGGATTTTTGGCGAGCTGTTAAACCTTACAGGTTGTAACCCCGCTCATCGTGCAGCGCGATATCCAGGCCCATGGTCTCCTCTTCCTCATCCACTCTCAAGCCCATGATGGCCCGAACGACAACCAGAATAACGTAGGTAGCCACGGCACAATAGGCAGCGGTGGCAACAACCCCCAACCCCTGAGCATAGACCTGGGCACCCATGGAGGAGATGCCATCACCAAATCCGGCACCGCCCAAACTCTCTGCCGCAAACACACCGGTTAGAATCGCCCCGACAATCCCGCCGATACCATGCACACCAAAGGCGTCCAGAGAGTCATCATATCCGCCAATCCTCTTCAGGGTAGTAGCCCCCCAAAAGCAGACAATACCCGAAGCCAAACCGATCGCCATCGCCCCCATGGGGCCAACATAGCCAGAAGCCGGGGTAATGGCCACCAATCCGCCTACCGCACCGGTTACAATACCCAAGGCACTGGGTTTGCCATGTTTGATCCACTCAACAAACATCCAGGCCAGAGCCGCTGCTGCCGTGGCAATCTGGGTGACCGCCATGGCCATGCCGGCGGCGCCATCGGCTGCCAGTTCACTGCCGGCATTAAAGCCGAACCAACCCACCCAAAGCATGCCAGCACCCATGACGGTCAAGGTCAGGTTATGGGGCGTCATGTGGGTTTTGGGATAGCCTTTACGCTTGCCCAGAACAAGGGCTGTGACCAGACCGGCGATGCCGGCATTGATGTGAACCACCGTACCACCGGCAAAATCCAGTACACCATGGTTACTCATCCAGCCACCACCCCAAACCCAATGGCAGACCGGTATGTAGACCACCGTGACCCAGATGGTCAGAAAAATCAGCATGGAGGAGAACTTCATCCGCTCCGCAAAAGCCCCCACAATCAAAGCCGGGGCAATGATGGCAAAGGTCATCTGAAAGACCACAAAGACCGTCTCTGGAATGGTCCCGCTCAGGGTATCCACGGCAATGCCCATCAAAAAGGCCTTTTCAAGCCCCCCCACCAACCAGTTACTGCTGCCGCCATCACTAAACGCCATGCTATAGCCATAGAGTGTCCAGATAATGGTCATCAAGGCGGTAATGGCAAAACATTGCATCAACACCGACAACACATTTTTAGAGCGAACCATACCGGCATAAAAGAGCGACAGGCCGGGAATGGTCATAAACAGGACCAAGGCCGTGGAGGTCAACATCCAGGCGGTATCGCCAGAGTTCAGGGTATCTTCAGCCAAAGCCAGCGTTGGAAAGAGCAGCGCGCTCCCGCCCATCCCCAGGATTGCCGACCGTTTTATAAAACTGTTCATCAGATTATTCTCCTTGATTGTATCTTGATTTTTTTGACGCTTCTATAAAACAGCAGAACCCTTCTCTCCGGTACGAATCCGAATGGCTTGGGTGAGGTCGGTCACAAAAATCTTGCCATCTCCAATTTTTCCGGTTTTGGCTGATTGTTGTATCGCCTCAACAACCTGCTCGACGATCTCATCGTTGACAGCAATCTCGATTTTGATTTTTGGCAGAAAATCCACCTGATACTCTGCCCCACGATAGAGCTCGGTGTGCCCTTTTTGCCGACCAAAACCTCGAACCTCCGAGGCCGTCATTCCGGTTACACCCACAGCGGTTAAAGCTTCACGAACATCGTCTTGTTTAAACGGCTTAATGATGGCGACTATCCATTTCATCTGATTTTCCCTTCCTAAAAAATAATACCAGTCACACCCATGGTGCGAACCTGCACCAATCAACACGCTACACCCTCTCTTGCGCAACCCTGATGCCAGACATATTCAAACACTTGATTATACTTATTTATATTAGTTTTCATGACCCATTTGACAGCAAAAAACAAGCGGCGACTGCTTAAAAAACAGGCAGCATGATGAGACTCTTTTCATCGACTGCACACATTCGAACCATCCAGCGCAAAGGAGTCTTGCCAACCCGCTTATCCTTTTTCCATCTCCATGTTAATGAAAGTTCCAATGCTTTTTTAAATGGGATACGATATACTGCAGCGTGGGGTGGAGAGATCGGCCCCATCTACTTAATAGCTAACACATTTTGATTGTTGACCTTTTTTAGGGCAACCCTCTCTTATGCTCCCCCGACCGGGAGCCAACCTGTTGGGTGTTCGACATGCGAAGTCCCCGGAGCGGTTTTACCTCATCCCTTTTTTCCCTCATCTGGGTGCTCTTTTTGTTGGGAGCCTCCCTGCTGGCCGGTCTGGAGATCCACAAAATCCAGGATATTACCGAACTGCCAGGTTTAAACTATCTCCCCTCCTTTCTGCTGACCCCGCTCACAACCCAAATAGAAAACCAGATCATCATCACCCTGGCTGCGGTCATTACCGGGTTTTCGGTTCTGTTTATTCTGGGTTATGTCTGGAAGGGGTTTGTGGATGCCGCCCGCCTTATGATTGTGACCCAGTGGCTGCGCCGGGCACGAAACAGAGGCCGCCTGGAAGATCCCAGCAACGACCTGACCCAATGGCACTGGTCCATCTACCCTCTCTTCTCCCGCCTCTGGAGAGAGTTTGCCGAAACCCTGCACCGTCAGCCCCACCCTGACACCACACCGGAAAACCGGCGCATTCTCTACCGCTCCACCCTGCCTGCAGAGATGATCTTTAACATTCAGACCCTGGTGGATGTACCCATGCGGGTGGAGTTTTTCCGCCATCTGCCAGGTATTCTCACCGGCGCCGGCATTGTCAGCACCTTTGCCGGTATCCTGGTCGGACTGACCGAGTTCAACCCGGCGGTTGAGGCAGAACTGGTCACCCAGGAGTTGAAAAACCTCTTTGTCGGTGTCTCCACCGCTTTTGTCGCCAGTTTTTTTGCCATTTTTTCCGCCATCCTGATTACGGTCATCGAAAAGTTTATTCTTCAGTGGCGTTACAGCCAGATTGTCACTTTTCAGGGTTTTCTCGATGACTGTTTCCGCAGCGGCGCCGAGCCGGAATATCTGGCCCAACTGGTGGAGAGAGGTGATTCTGGGGTGGACAGGCTGGAGTCCGGCCTGGAAAAACTGGCTGGCACCCTTGAAGGCAGCGCCCACTCCAGCCCTGGTGGGGCTTTGGATACCCTCATTGCCCAACTGCAACAGACCTTGACCCAAGACCGGGACGAGACGGTGCGCGCCTTGGACTCCGCCATTAAAACCGGATTCTCTGCACCCCTGCGGGTGATCGCCGAGGCGGTAGAACTCTCCCTGGAGGAGCAGAGCCGACGGCAGGAGGAGATCCGCAACCTGGAGAAGCGACTGGCCGGCTTTGGCGAACGGATGGATGTGGCCTTGAGTGAGCTATCTCGAGGCATGAACAACTTTAGCCATGGGGTGGCTCAACTGACTCAAAAACAGGGTGAAAGCCTGGAGTTGATGAGCAGCACCCTCGCCAAGAGTCACGCCCCGGACCCCCAGCAACCCAACCGTGAACTGGCTCTGCTGCAGACCATTGCTGACCAACTCAAAGCCATGGGAGAGGCCCAACAGAAGCAGCATGAGATCATGGCCACCCTCCAGAGCAGCAGCCAGCGGCAAGAGGGGAGCCTGCCAGCCAATACCCATCAAGAGATCGCCCGCTCCATTCAAGAGGGGGTTCAGGCCTCTCTGACTGAAAACAGCGAAGGCATTCTGACCGCCCTCAATCAGGCCACACAAGAGATCCAGGCCGCCAACGACCCCCTCTTCTATCAAAAAATCATCCAGGCCATCCAACACTCAGATATCCGACAGGAGGCAGCTCTGGTTAAGATTATTCAAAGGTTGGAGAGCCAAACAGCCGCCGACATCCGCACCTCGGCCCAAGAGATTACCCGCTCCTTCGAAGCCCGGCTCGACCACACCATGGAGCAAGGCTCCGAGGGGATCATCCAAGCCATCAACCAGTCGGCCCAGGCTATTCTCAGCAACCAGACGAGGGAACCCTCATCTCAAGAGATTCTCTCTGCCCTGCAGGCCTCTGACATGCGCCAGGAGGGAGCCCTTGCCAAGATCCTGCGGGATCTGGAAAACCGAACAGCCGAGCAGATCCAAGCGTCGGCCCAACAGATTACCCGCTCCTTCGAAAACCATATCGACAGCGCAATCCAAGGGGACTCCAACGCCATCAAGGCAGCCATCGATACCGCTACCCAAACCCTGTTGGCAGCAGGAGGCCCTCACTCTCTGCAAGAGATTCTCTCCCAGATCCAAGAGAGCGGAAACCGCCTGGAGAGAACCTTCTCACACATTTTTCAAGAGCTGGAGTCCAGCACCCACAGAGAGCTGCAAGCCTCTACCCGGCAGATTGTCGACTCCCTGGATGAAAAACGGGACTTATCCAGCCAACAGCCTCAGCCATCCCCCCCTCCACAACTCAACCAGCAGACGCTGGATACCTTTAAAGAGCAGATCAACCAGCTGATCACCACCCTGACCGATCGCATCAACCGGGTGGGTGATCGCATTACCATCGAGCGGGTGGCTTTGGAGGATAGCCTGGGTCGCCTTGGCAGCACCCTGAGAAGCGCAACCCAGACCCAAGCAGAAGAGACCAAAAGCCACCTGGACAGCCTTCACAGCCGCTCTCAAGAGCAGCTCAACAACGAGCTTGGCCGCCTTGGCAGCTCCATTCAGGGAGAGCTGGGGCAGCTGCTCTCCCTGGTCAGGGAGTCCAGCGGCGAGATGGTCAGCCGCTTAAGCAGCGCCGCCCAACTCTCCACCGATAAAACCCAGGTCTCTACCCACCAATATCAGGAGATCACCCAACATCTTAAAGCGGCGTTTGCCTCCTCTCTCGAGAAGCTGAACCAACAGCAGGATCGGGCTAAAAAAGAGCAGGAGGAGATGCTTATTCATCAGATCCATAGCAGTGGCGATCAGTTGGCCAGCCGAGTGCAGACGGCCGTTCGGGAGGAGCTGACCGATAGCAGCCGAACCATGAACGCCTCCTTCCAGCAAGCCCAAGATAGACAAGTTAAAGAGAACAGCGAGCTGGCGGATCGGCTCTTGACCACCCTATCGGAAAAAATGTCCAGCAGTATCTCCGAAATTGCCTCGGGTCTGTCACAACTGCGCCATCAGGTTACCGCCGAAAAAGAGGGGCTGCACACCACCATGCAGGGGTGGCTCAACGAGTTGGCCACCCTCAACCAGACTGAAAGCCGAGAGATGGCGGAGCGGATTAAAGGGGTTATCCATCAGGTGGATGACCGGCACAACGGTATTATCGACGCCCTTAATCAGCTCAACAAGGGGATGGGGGACGACCTGCTGGAAATGAAAGAGAAGATCCTCACCAGCGGGCGGGAGAGTGAACAAAAACTGGAAAAAACCCTCTCCGAACTGGGTCACGGAATGGAAGCAACGGTGCAACGAACCGGTAAAGAGCAGACCGCCTTTATCGAGCTTCTTGGTGAACGACTGGAAACCATGAGAAAAAAATTACGGATTAAATAACATGGGCAAAAAAACCATCAAAAAACAGTTGGAGCTGGCAAAAAAAATTACCAAAAACCTCTCCATTCCCTCTCGGCCCAGCGTCATGCTGGAGGTGTCACGTCTTTCAAGCCACCACGAACCAAACTGGCGAAACCTGAGCTATCTCATCCGTGGGGATATGGCCTTGGCAGCGGCTGTACTCCACGAAGCCAACACCAGCCGCTCCAAGAAAAAACATCGAACCATCGCTTCGGTAGAGAAGGCCATTATCTGGCTGGGCTGGCAAAACACCAGAAAGCTGTTGGAAAAAATGTTTCTCAGCCACTCTCTGATCGGTCAAGAGAGTCTGGCGCAACAGGTCCGGGAGCAAGGGGTCGTCTCGGCCGAGACCGCCATGTGGCTGGTGAGACGGATTACCAACATCTCTCCCCATT
This sequence comes from Magnetococcales bacterium, assembly GCA_002753565.1. Classification (GTDB taxonomy): domain Bacteria; phylum Pseudomonadota; class Magnetococcia; order Magnetococcales; family JADFYX01. The sequence goes on from PEAM01000020.1 coordinate 66,302, forward strand.
TTCGCAACGGCTGCTACCCTCTCCTCTCCCTGGATCAGACCTACATCTCCGCCCTGTTTCTCGATAGCGGCATGATCGCCATGGAGCAGGCTTTTCCCGACTACCCAACCTTTCTTAAAAAGGTCCGGCAAAAGAGAGAGAAAAATCTGATTGAGGCTGAAAACAGAGCGTTTGGCACCAACCATACCTTGGCCAGCTACCTTCTGGCCGAACGATGGAAGCTGCCCAAACCGGTCTGTCAGATCATACTGGACCACCACAAAGCAGAGATTTTCAACCAACCGGGCCGTAAGGTCAAACATCTGAAATATACCATTCTCCACGGTATTATCTTGATTGTCGGCTATCTCTCCAACGAAATCTCTCTGCAGGAGTGGGAACCCATGGAGGATAGAATTCTGGCCTTCTTTGAGATAACCCATAAAGATATTGAAAATCTGGCTGAGGCACTTCAGGCAGAAAACCTCAACAGCACCCGATAGAGCAACTCATGCCACGGCTTATTCCCATCATCCGGCGTAAAATCGAAACAACGGAAAACCCGTTCTGGATCAGTTATGCCGATCTCATGACAGCACTGGTCATTCTTTTCTTGGTGGTAATGAGCATCTCCATCGTCGCCATTTCTACCCGACCTATTGTCGAAAAGAAAGAGCGTGAAACAGACATTCAACGTATTTTTGACCATTTGGAACAGTTGGCAAAGGCTCAGGAACTGGCACTGAAGGTCAACCGCACCGACCACACCATCGGTTTTGGCGATAAAGCCCGGTTTGGCTTTGACAGCTTTCAGCTCACCTTGCAAGCCCAAGAGAAGCTTCGAGCCTTTGTCCCCCTGATGCTGGAGGTCAAAAGCAGTGTTGCCGGAGAAAAATGGCTGAAGAGAATCCATATCGAAGGGTATACCGATGGGACCGGAACCTACCTTTACAATGTCGATTTAAGCCTGAAAAGAGCCGAATCGGTCATCTGCGCCCTGTTCTCTGGCAAGCTCTCCAAAGAGAGAGAGAAACAGCTCCAGGAGCTGTTAATCATCGATGGCGCCTCGGTGACCAGCATCAAAGGCAGCCCGGAGGAGAGTCGCCGTGTGGAGGTTCGCCTGGAATTTCGCCAACCCCGAGATGACAGCCAGCCCATCCCCCTACCCCAGATGCCTTTGGGACACTGTGCCATAGCCCAACAAACCCCCTCTGCCTCAGAGTAATCCAAGCCACCCGGCTCTTCTTGGTACAATCCTGCTGTCAAAATCGACCTTTTGCATAAAAAATTCGGTTTTCTTATATCTTTTATGGTAGATTTCAAGAGGAGGTATTCCATCCAAAATCGACAACAGATCATTCAAAAGACGGGGAGTGTTCATTATGGTAAAATTTTCGGGGAAACTGGCTCTGCTGGTTGCGGTACTCTTGGTTTTTTCCTTTGGCATGGTAACCAACAGCCGGGCAGACTGGAGTGGTGAGGTAAGCTATCAGGAAGATGTCTACCCCATCATTCATTTCCGCTGCCTCTCCTGCCATAAAGAGGGGGCTGAGGGCACCAATCAAAGTGGCCTGAATCTAGAAACCTACGAAGGGTTGATGAAGGGTACAAAATATGGACCCATCATCGTCCCAGGCAACCCCATGATCAGCAATCTCAACGTCATGGTCGAAGGACGGGCCGCCATTCGCATGCCCCACAACAAAAGACGCCTGAACCCGTGCGATATTAAAATTCTCCGACAATGGGTCCATCAAGGGGCGCGAAACAACTAGCTCTTTCGAGACACCACTGAGGGGCAGGTGGACCCGTTCCACCTGCCGTTTTCAGGTTCAAGGATGCCTCAATCACGACCCACCTTCGACTCAACCAGTGAGGGAACAACTAGCCAAGTTGTGGATAGGCCTGTCGCAAGGCCTGAAAGCTTGGGTAGGCAGCCAACTCCTGAAGAAGCAGAATGATCCCCTCCAGTGAAGGACCACGACGAGAACCTGCGGCTATTTTAAAAAAACCACGCAGCTGGCCGTTTTTGTGGGGAAAGGTGTTTTCAGACACCACAACTTCACAACGGTGATGACGAAAACCAAAGCTGGCACCTTGGTAGAATATCAGGTTTCTGGCTTGTGACTCCTGAGCAATCACCTGCAGCAATAACGCATGATGCTCCTTCTGATCCTCATGGCGATGAAACTCTAGAACCACCAGGGGTGATTCAGCCCAATTCAGATGTTTGTTGGGACCGAGGCCGGGGTGGTTGACCCGTGCAAAAATTCCCTCTATTCCCTCCAAGGCAAAGGCCAAACGCCGGTTGTTATCAAACACCTTTCGACTGTGGTTTTGGGTCCACATCGGGTGAAAAAGTACCGGCAAATCCAAAACAGCCATCTCATCCAGACTGAGCGCCGTACCCAAAATCGAACGGTTAATCTCCATCCTGCTGTGAAACTGTTCTGCTGTAGGGTAACGAGGTTGCTGCAGATCCTGATGGGTGCAGATTTTTACCAGGCCAACATTAGAAAACTCCAAGCCAGACTGATCCAATTTCAAACCCGAGCGAATATCCAACGCCAAGACCGGTCGATGAGAGCCGCAGGCGGTTAAAAACAGTTCCAGATCAAATTCACACCCCAACAAGGTAGAGTCTATGATAAGAATCCACGGACGATCCTCTGGCCTATCCGTCAAAGCCTCAATCAGGGCCATGGGATCTGCCACTGTTTGGGTCCAGTCATATAAGAGAGGCTCTAGAAACAGAATATCGGTTTTACCACTGCGCAGACGCTCTAAGACAGAGTTGAAACGTCTGACATGGTGGGAATAGATATCTGTCGTATGCAAGAGTAAAATCAGCTTCAGGGTCTCATAATACCCGCCGAACCAATCCAGCCGTAACGATTTTTCGTCGGCTCTTCGATAGGACATTCTAAAATAGTGCAGCGTTTTTAGGGCCGTCAAGATGGCAGCCATTCCACTGGAAAAAACAGAGAATCGACTCTCCCAACTGGAAACCGTGGGCAAACTCTTCTCAAGTCTTCTCTCAATATGGGCGGGCGTTAGAACACGTTCGTAGACAAATTGAATGCTATTGCTGAAGGGAAACGTCACGTTACGACCAGATGCCGGAGATTTAAGCTGATGGTTGACGGTTGAATGAGCGACCAAACCCCATATACGACGAAATTCCAGGGATAGCTCTTCAAGACGATGCTCCCCAGAAAGGCTCTCCAGCTCAGGGTCTGCCAAGAGAGTGGTGAGTTGCTCACGCCACCCATCCAGCCCATAGTCAGGTGATGGTGTTAAATCTGACAACCTATCAGCCAGCTTCAGCAGATCTTTGCCATCCTCAAGACAGGGGTTGTCAACAGGATTCCCAAGCCCCTCTTCCGGTTTGCATCGGCGTAGAAACAATGGCTGGAACTCCCTTTATTGTCATGCTGGATGATTAATCGACCAGGATTGGCTCGGCACTCTTCCGATTAAAAAAGCGCTGTCGCGCCGGTCCGACGCCCCCACACCCACATCCCACTCTTCCCGATAGAATACCAACGACAGAGCCGGCACAAAAAGGGTGAGCAGTTCATTTTTACCCAAACGATAAGCGAGATCTTTCGGCCCTCTCTCCCCAACCTTCCACTGAACAAAGGTCTGATAAAAAAGCAGGCCTCCCGGTTTTAAGGCCTCTACCATGGACAGGGTCAAGGATCGATCCAAAAAACGGCTGACGGTAATCAGGTCGTAGCGTTTTTTTGGCCAGGGCTGCTCCACCACATCCCGCACCTCGGCAGAAAGTACCACCTCCTGCTGTTGGGCCTCCTGTTGCAGTTGAGCAATGGCCTTGGATGAAAAATCCCACCCCTCAACCTGCAGCCCCACCTTTGCCAAAAAAAGAGCATTCCCCCCCAAACCACAGGCCACATCCAGTGCTCGCCCTCTCGACGGCAACAAATGTCGATTTTCTGTCAAAAAAGGGTCGGCTATCGGTTTCTTGTCTCCTTTTGCATAGCGTTCATCCCAAAATTTCTGTCGGCCAACAAAGGCCTTACTCTCCCTGATCGTCACAGCGCACTCCTGAGCAAGAATATGAATTCAAATCTTTTTTCACAGCCATTTCACCAATGGCTGACGGCAGAAATTCAGGGGAGAGAGATAATACTCTCGTTAATGGCACAAGCTTTGCGTAAGCTAGATTAGTCATGCACTTTACCCAATGACGTCCTGCCATAGCAGGCCACCTGCACCATGCAGGTTATCTTATTCAAAGGAGCTATTGAGATGAAATATGTAGTGGAACTATTCGACGGCCGGTCAGTACGCGGAATTTTGGTGGCTCAAGACCAGTTAGCCAATCTCCTCTCCAGCTTGGATCAACTCGATCCCGCCCTTGGTGTCATCGTGTTAGATGTTACCCCTGAACACACTTGGCGCAGTAATCAGAAGCAGTCTGATACCTCTCCTCCACTCAGCACCATGGAGAAAGTAGACAAACATCGCGCTACTCCGGTTGATCAACTGATGATGTAGCCGTCCCCTGCTGACTTGTTAGCTTCTGCGGGTAAAACCTGGAAGGGAGCCAACCCTCCCCTGGATAGTGGAGAAGGTTGGCTCACCGACCAGACACCTAAGGCAGCCCGAGAAAAAGAGCGGCTAGAGCGCCTGCGCCCGTCTTAGCAGCGACTCACACTCCTGGGAAAGATGCATATCCCCCATCCGATAGAGCATCTGCTCCTCTTTGATGTTGTGCTGACGCATGATGACCATCAGGGTTGAGGTGATACGAGAGATCCCCTCCACATCCCCTTTGCTGACCGCCTCTTCCATCTGGGTAAACAGGCCCCGCATCTGCTGATGCTCCATCCGCATCATCATGGTCGGCCCCTGGGTCATCCCGGTCGCCTGCTCGAAAGCGGGAAAAAACACCTCCTCCTCCATGGCGAAATGGTGGGTCATACCCAGTAAAAATTCGTCAAAACCCTTTTTAACTCCCGCCTCATCCCCGCCTTGAGCTGCGGTCTCGACCAGAATAAACAGATCGTCACACCGTTTATGATCATAGCCGTACAGTTCACCAAAGCTGCGTGGGGTGTGGCCTGGCTCCAGAGGGGTCAGTGCCACCCGCCAGCAGGCTGGCCCATCTTCCAGAGGGAACCAGTTGAACAGACCCCATTTTTTTTCCTGCAAATCGGGAAGTAACGCTCTTAAATCAAAGTCGGCAACCAACTCCAAACCGGCATCTGAAATACCACTCAGAGCGGATTCCAACGCACTTTGGGCCTGTCCAATCTCTTTCCCTGTCAAATCCAAACGATCACTCATGGTCCAGCCATCTCCTTGAAAGGTATTTTTCCCGCTGCTATTGTTGTGTAGCTTCCAACCCTAGCATACATCTGTTTCTGAAGTATTTGATGTCAATCAATCGCTCCGTATCATATTTCGGGGAATTCCAACAATCAAAGGATTGTAAAAAATGTTTTCAACAGGCGGTTTAAGTATTGACCAGGCCCCTCCGATCCACCTCCCCTTCCGATTTTTTGCCACCGCCCCGCTTTTTTTGGTACTGGCTGGCTTGGCAGCCCTGTTTGGTGGAGAAGATCTGCTCTCGACCCCCTTGGTGCCCCAGACCGTTGCCTTGGTGCATCTGGCTGTGCTTGGCTGGGTTATGATGGTCATGTTTGGTGCCATGTATCAGATGATTCCAGTGCTGGCCAGCCTTCCGGTACCCTGGCCCCAAGGGGTGCCCTGGGTCCATGGTCTGCTGGTCATGGGGGTTGTTACCATGGCTCTGGGCATTGGTACAGACCTCCATCCGTGGCTGCTGCTTTTTGCCTCTTTGGGGTTGGGAGGGGCCATCGGCCTCTTTATCATCCCCATCTCCATCGCCCTGTACCGGGCGCCATCCCAACACCCGACCGTCTACGCCATGCGTATCTCCACCCTCTCTCTGGTGGGCGTTCTGGCTATGGGGGCGCTCTTTCTAGGAGAGTATTCCCACGGGTTTTACGACTTCAACCGCGAGGCCCTCATCGGTGTCCATCTTACCTGGGGGCTGTTTGGCTGGGTAGGCACCCTGATCATGGGGGTCTCATTCCAAGTGCTCCCCATGTTCTACATGACACCGGACTTCCCCACCAACCGGGCCTTTCTCCTTATCAAAGCCTGGACAGCCTCCCTCATCCTTCTGCCGCTGGTGCTCTTTTATTGGCCTGAAGAACCCCTTCTCATCTGGCTGTCGGCCCTGCCGGGGATGGGAGCGCTGCTGGTATACGGGTGGGAGATGAAAAAAATGCTCAGCCAACGTAAAAGGGTGCGTGTTGACCTGACCTATCGCTTCTGGCTGCTGGGATTTGCTTCGGCCTTCGTTGCGCTCATCCTGATGGCCCTCTGGCCTGGGGTAGAGAGTGACCTTCTGCGCATGCTCTTTGGTCTCTTCTATATCTTCGGCTGGACCACCTCCATCCTCTTGGGCATGCTCTATAAAATCATCCCTTTTCTGGTCTGGTTTCACCGTTTCAGCCGACTGGCCGGTTTGGTGACCATTCCCATGATGGACGATCTACTGCCCCAGACCGTGGTACGAAGCCACTTTCCTCTCCATCTGGCCACCCTCACCCTGCTCTTTCTGGCCATCACCTTAGAGAGCCTTATCCTGACTCAACTGGCAGGAATCGGACTGGTTCTCTCGGGGGGGCTCTTGGCCTACGCCATCTGGTTCTCACTGAGTATCGAGGCACCAGAAGCACCCGAGATGCCCGACTTCAACGCTTTTTTCAAAGAGATGGAGACCCCATCAACCCAGAAAAAGTAGGCCAGAACACCCCCGGAAAGGGGGCACTTTCAAGAGGGGAACAACCCAGCTTCATTCATCATCTGGGGTGAGGTGTGCGGTCAGTTCTTGTCGTTCCAGCACATCCAGATATTGGCGGATCTTGAAAATATACCGTACCGGCTCAGAGCCACGGGCATACCCTCGCTTCAGGGTGGCGTGATATTTTTCTTGGGAAAGCAGGGGGAGAACCGTCCTCAGGCTGTTCCAGTTATCGGGATCTTTACCCTGGCGAACAGCCAACTCACGGGCATCGATCAGATGGCCTGGTCCAATGTTATAGGCAGCCAGGGCAAACCAGGTTCTATCCGGCTCTTGAATGGTCTCTGGTAGTTTGCGGTGAATATTGGCCAGATATTCGGCGCCACCGAAGATACTCTGTTCCGGGTCCAGACGATCATCCACCCCCACCGCCCGAGCCGTAGCCCGCGTCAACATCATCAACCCCCTAACCCCGGTATAGCTGGTGGATTGAGGGTCCCAATGAGACTCCTGATAGGAGAGAGCCGCCAACAGTTTCCAGGGGACATTATATTTTTCGCCCGCCATCCGAAACAGGGACTCATAATGGGGAAGCCGCTCCTTGATCCGCCTGAGAAAGCTCCGGTTGTCGACATAGTCGTAGTCTTGATGGTAGTAGTCGATATGACCATAATAGCGCTCAAAAATAGCCTCCAGTTGCCCGGTTTTTTTCATTTTATTAAACCAAGCCGTCAACTCTCGGCTTAGGAGTATGGCCCGCCGTGGCAACACCCACCCCAAAGAGGTCGAGGCCCCCAGAGGAAACTTAACCACCAACTCGGGAAAATAGCGTCGGTTAATGGCCACAATATTGGAATCGACGATGGTACAGTCCATCTCTCCTAATGAAACTTTCTCTAGAATCTGCTCGGCAGAGAGCCCCGGTGCCACGCTCCAGGTTAGATTTGGCACAATGCTCTTTAGCTCTTCCAGCCTTTTGGGGGTGGTCCCCCCCTCCTCGATAACCAGATCTACCCGAGCCAACTGCAGCAGATTTCTTGGCCGACGTCCACCACGGAGACAGACCACCTGTTGGTCCACCTCCTGATAGGCCGGGCCAAACCGAAACTGCCCTTTCTTATCAGGAAAAATAGAGAGGCCAGCCGCCGCCAGATCCCCTTCTCCCGTCAAGATGGCATCTAAAATAGCCTGCCGAGAGCTTAACACCTTAAATTTGACCGGCACGCCAAGATATTCACCAAAAGCCACTGCCAGGTCATGTTCAAAGCCGACAATCTTCTGGTCTCGCCCCTCATAGTAGGTGGTGGGGGCATTACGGGTAACCACTACCAGAGACCCTTTCTCTCGGATCTCCTCAACCATGGGTCGCTCCAGACGCAGGTCACAGCCAGAGATCAGGAGCATAACTCCCAATCCCCACACCCCAACCGTTAGCCTGTGCCTAGCCCATCTCATCAAACGACACCTCAAACATCTAACCCATTGTTACCTGAACCCGCTTGGAACCCCAATTTCCCGGCTGAGGTTCAAAAATGCCAGCACACACTGTGCCGCATCTCCGGCACTTTCCGGAAGGATCTAACTGCCACTGGCTGAGTTGATAGCGACTTCGACCGATGATCAGCGCCCCACAGTGATGGCAATAGGTACTCTCACCCAAATAGTCTGTCACATTACCAGTATAGGCATGGTGGAGACCAGCCTCTCGTGCAATTTGACGTGCTCGGCTTAAAATCTTCGGGGAGGTAGGGGGAGTTGAGCCCATTTTCCAGGCGGGATGAAACGCCGTAAAATGGATGGGGACCTCCGCCCCCAACCGCTCGCAGACCCAAGTTGTCATCTTTTCCAACTCCTGTTCCGAGTCATTTTCACCCGGAATCAACAGGGTGGTCAACTCAACCCAGACGTTGGTCTCTCTCTTTAAATATTCCAAAATCTCCAACACCGGCTCCAGTCGCCCCCCAGCCAGCCGCCGATAGAATCTGTCACTGAAGGCCTTCAAATCCACATTGGCCCCATCCATCACCGAAAAAAAACGCTCTGCCGCCTTGGGGGTGATATAGCCAGCCGTCACCGCCACCGACTTAACCCCCCGCTCCCGGCAGGCCAGGGCGGTATCGACGGCATACTCTAAAAAGATAACCGGATCGTTATAGGTGTAGGCCACACTCCGACTGCCGGTCTGTACCGCAGCCTCGGCAATCAGGGCCGGACCGGCCTGATTGGCCAGTTTATCCATCTCTCGGGATTTACTGATATCCCAGTTTTGGCAAAAAGAGCAGGTCAGGTTGCATCCCGCGGTCCCAAAGGAGAGGACCGGAGTACCGGGCAGAAAATGGTTGAGAGGTTTTTTCTCTATGGGGTCCACACAAAATCCGCTGGAACGTCCATAGGTCGTCAAAATCATCCCGTCATTCAATCTGGCCCGAACAAAACAGAGCCCTCGCTGCCCCTCTGCCAACTGGCAAAACCGAGGACAAAGATCGCACTGAATTCGACCGTTTTCCAACAAATGCCAATAGCCAACCTCCATTTACGCACCTTTTCGAAGAAATAATTGCATTATCAATTAATGTATGACTAAAATTCGGATTGTCAAATCATTCCAATTGACAATCTAGCTGTTAGGGACGAGAAGAATATCCTCTTTTTTTCAATATAAGACCAAAGGGAGCTGAAAACACAATGGATACAACGGTTGAGCTGTTTAAAAAGGCGATTTCAGGAGAGGTGATAGCAAGCTCCTTTTACTCTTTAGCATCCGAGGTCACCAAAAATGATGAAGCCCGGATGGTGTTCCTAAACCTCTCTACCATGGAGGATGATCACGCTCAGGAGTTGGTCAAACAGTGCCAAAAAGTTTTTGACCCTTCCGAATTCGACGCCCAGGCCTTTTTAAACGATCTGATCAAAAAAGATTCCGGTATTGATAAAATCACCTCAGACACCATAGAAAACGGCTCTCCTGCTGAAGTTCTTGAACTGGCCATCTCTCTTGAAAATGCTGCAAAAGAGACCTATGACAAGCTTAGCATGCAGGTCAAAGACCCCGAAATGAAAAAATATTGCCAGGGCTTATCCGATGAAGAGGCCAGCCACGCCCTGGAACTCACCAATACCCTCAACTCTCTGGACATGGATATGGAAGATCGACCAGGACTCTAGTTTCTGCTTTAGCTAAAACGATCTGCAAACCCTGCCTGACATATTATCAGGCAGGGTTTTTTTTCTGTATTGTATGCTGTTGTTTCAATAGAGTCAGTTTAAAACCAAATTTGGATAATTTGGACAATTTGGACAATTTGGACAATGGTTAAAGGCAAAGTCAACACCTTGGGAGGCCTTGCAGGCCCCCAAACCCCCACGCTTTTAAAACAAAAAAAGCAAAGTCAAAGGCTTAGGACCTTGGGCGCTGCCCAAACCCGCTGGGAAGGCATTCATGCCTTCCCAGACCCATCCGCAATCGTTTTGTACACATTTGGTTTGAAATCTCTATA
>PEAM01000021.1 GCA_002753565.1 Magnetococcales bacterium
CAGAACGTCGTGAGACAGTTCGGTCCCTATCTGCCGTGGGCGTTTGGAAAATTGAAGGGGGCTGCTCCTAGTACGAGAGGACCGGAGTGGACGTGCCTCTAGTGTGCCGGTTGTCCTGCCATGGGCACTGCCGGGTAGCCACGCACGGAAGAGATAACCGCTGAAAGCATCTAAGCGGGAAACTCGCCCTGAGATGAATTTTCCCCATGAGACCCGTCGGAGACTACGACGTTGATAGGCTAGGTGTGGAAGTGCAGCAATGCATGAAGCTTACTAGTACTAATTGGTCCATTGGCTTTCTTATACTTCGACATCAAATTAAACAGATATGCCCATTCCACTCAGTTGTTAAAGATCGATGGCAGAGTATCGCCTCGACTTTGACTTTGCTATAGATTCCTGGTGGCGATGGCGAGGGGGAAACACCCGACCCCATCCCGAACTCGGCAGTTAAGCCCCTCAGCGCCGATGATACTGCATCTTAAGATGTGGGAAAGTAGGTCACCGCCAGGAATCTTTTTATTTTTATGTTGACGCGGGATGGAGCAGTTCGGTAGCTCGTCGGGCTCATAACCCGAAGGTCGGAGGTTCAAATCCTCCTCCCGCAACCAAAAAAACCCTGTAATCTTAAATGGTTACAGGGTTTTTTTTGTCTTTTTCTGTTGTTATGGCTTGTAATCATCCTTCTGTTTTTTAGGTTGCTAAACTGGAAAATGGCAGTTTTCGGCAGACAGCTGGCGCAACCCTTCCATTACACCCTACAGGCATCACCAACTGCCGTTTCTTGGTTAACCGTTTCACCATAAACAGGGTCTGTCTCAGCCAGTAAAGGGGCTTCTTCTTGATGGGGTAAGGCCTACTGCATAGAGGAGCGCGATGCTTTGGGCGATTAATCCCTTGGCTCCTGCCAGTACGGAAGCCTCAATAAGGTTTCGGGTTCCTTCTTCTTGCAAGGGGGCATTTCAGTAGGGGTCACTTTTGTGCTGACCGGGTTGTGCCGGCTGCTTGCTATCCATTGGCGACGAGTAACCATCGGGTTATCGAAGCATTTCTCCCACAAATTTAACCCCCAGAAAAGCCAAGGCGAGAAAAAGATAGCCAGAGAGAATAAAGCGGGACGCCTTTCGACCTCGCCATCCCCAAAGATGATGCCCCAGGAGCAGGGTGCCAAACAGTAGCCAGGTAGCCCAGGTGAAGATAACCTTGTGGGTAAAGGCGAAAAAGAGACCGTTCTGGCTGTTGGAATAGAGGGTCCCGGTCAGGATGCTGAGGGTTAAGAGGGCAAACCCCATGCGCACCATAAGAAAGAGGGTCTCTTCCAGTGCCTCCAGAGGGGGGAGCATGTTGAAGAGTTTTCCCAACCGTTTGGTTCGTAAGGCGTGCTCCTGGAAGGTGTCCATGAGAGAGAGAATGGCAGCAATGCTCAGTAGGCCGTAGGCCAGTAGAGAGAGAACCAGGTGGGTGATGAGGATTGGGTCGGTTAGGGTTTGGAATTTGGCCTCTTCGGATGGAAGAGATAGGGCCGCACCCAGAGAGAAGACCATCAAAGGGAGTAAAATCAGCCCGACAGAGCGAGTGGTTTGACGCTGTAATCGCCAGCTAATCAGATAGAGAAGCCCCATGGTCATGGCAGATAGTTTGAGGGAGTCGGAAAAGTTGACCGACAGGCTGTGTTGGGATAGAAAATCTTGTGCCAGGACAAAAAATTGGGCAAACCAGCCAGAAGCCACCAGCCACCAACCAGGAATGGAGGGCTTGCTGTGGCCTCGCAGGTGGTTGTAGGTGATTAGAATTGCCGCGCCTGCATAGGCGATCGTAGCCCATATTAACAGGAATTCCCCCATTCTTTACTCCATGATGATGTTTCTTCGGTTGACACCGAGCCGACTGATTCTCACACTCACTCAAGTTTATTATACACATGGATGGGGTGCAACGACATGAACAAGAGTGAATTAATTACCTTCCTGGTTGTAGCTGCAGGGCAGGGTCGGCGATTGGGTGGTGAAATACCTAAACAATATCGTCTTTTGGCGGGCTACCCTGTTTTGTGGCACACCTTGAAAAGGTTGCATGATCATCCGTTGGTTGAAAACATTGTACCCATTATTGCACCGGACGGGCGCTCTTTATGGGATCAGGTCATGGGGCCGCTGGTTGCTCCCTTGGTTAAAGTGTCTCAACCTGTGACGGGGGGGAAAGAGCGGCAGAACTCGGTGGCTAACGGTCTGAGCTCCCTCACTTTAAAGAAGGATCAATGGGTTGCTATTCATGATGGGGCTCGTCCAGTATTACGTCGTGGCATGTTGGATCGACTTTTTTTAGCGAGAGAGAAGGGGGATGCTCTGTTAACGGCACAGTTGGCCAGCGACACCATTAAAAAGGTTGGGTTGGACGGGGTTGTCAGGGCAACGTTGGATCGTCGGGAGATCTGGCTGGCTCAGACGCCCCAACTGTTTCGTTATGAGCTGATCAGGCGGGCCCACAGAAGTGCGGCAGAAGCGGGATGGATGGGGACGGATGATGTCTCTTTGGTGGAGTGGTTGGGTGAGCCGGTTCGGGTTGTCGAGGGGGATGGAGCCAATATCAAGATTACTCAGGCATCGGATCTTCTTCTGGCTGAGTGGCTGCTGACGATGGATGCGTGTGAGGGGCAGAGGTGATGATGATTCGGGTAGGGCAAGGATTTGATGTCCATCGATGGGTAGAGGGGAGGCCTTTGCGGCTGGGTGGGGTGGCGATACCCTACCATCTGGGGCTTTTGGGCCATTCGGATGCCGATGTCTTGCTGCATGCGGTGATGGATGCTCTGTTGGGAGCGGCTGGGCTGGGTGATATTGGTCGCCATTTTCCCGATACGGATGACCAATACAAGGGCATCGATAGTCGTACCTTGTTAATCAAGGTCCGTCAGGTGTTGTCGGAGGGCTCCTGGCAGGTGGTCAACCTGGATGCAACGGTCATTTGTCAGCAGCCCCGTTTGGCCCCCTTTATTCCGGCAATGGAGAGGGAAATTGCCCGCATTATTCAGGTTGATCCTGCTTGTGTGAACCTTAAAGCCACCACGACCGAAAAGCTGGGATTTACCGGTCGGGGCGAAGGAGTGGCGGCTCAGGCGGTTGTGTTGATCTCTTCGGGTGAGTAGGTTACGTTAAACAGTGGTTGCTATTCTCTGGCTTAAGCTCGTAATATGGGGGAATTGACATTTTTTTAGAGGTGTGTTGTGCGGCGGATTATTGAAGAGTTGGTTTCGGGTATTGTCAGACAGTTGCAGGCTGAGGGTCTTTTTCCTGAGGGGGTGCTGCCTGCATATAAGGTAGAGCGTCCGAGGGATAAGAGCCATGGGGATTTTTCTACCAATGCGGCCATGGTGCTGACCCGCTTTGCTAAAATAAGGCCGAGGGATCTGGCTGAGAAGATGCTGGCGATGCTGCCGGCAGACCAGAAATTGGTTGACCGCTGGGAGGTGGCTGGTCCGGGGTTTATCAATTTCCATCTGGCCAAGGAGCGTATTCGTCAGATGGTTCCGGATATTCTGCAGGCGGGAAAACAGTACGGCGAGAGCAATTTTGGTGCGGGTCGCCGGGTTCAGGTGGAGTTTGTTTCGGCCAACCCTACCGGACCCATGCATGTGGGGCATGGGCGAGGGGCGGTAATGGGGGATGCCATTGCCAGCCTTTTTTCCGTCACCGGGCATACCGTGGAGCGGGAGTATTATATTAACGATGCCGGGGCACAGGTCGGGGTGTTGGGCCGGTCGGTATTATTGCGATATCGGGAGCTTTTTGGTCACGCCATTACCATGCCGGAGGGGTGCTACCCGGCTGCGTATGTGATTGAGATTGCCAAGAGTCTGCGGGAGAGGGATGGAGAGCGCTGGCTGGGGGATTCGGAACAGCTCGGTGGTGACCCACCGGCGGAGGTGGTCCGGTTTGCCATGGAGCAGATTTTGGGTTGGATTCGCAGTGAACTGGCGACCATCAATATCCATTTCGATAGCTGGTTTTCAGAGCAGACCCTGCATAGTCAGGGAAAAATTGAGCAGGTTATTGAACAGTTGACCCAAAAAGGCTTGATCTATGAAGGGGTGTTGGAGCCTCCCAAGGGGAAGCTGCCGGAAGATTGGGAGTCGAGGCCGCAGTTGCTGTTTAAATCGACCGAGTATGGCGATACGGTTGATCGTCCCTTAAAAAAGTCTGACGGTTCAGCCACCTATTTTGCGGCGGATATCGCCTATCATCTGGATAAGGCGCAGCGTGGTTTTGATCAGCTTATCGATATTTGGGGGGCGGATCATGGCGGCTATGTCAAGCGTGTCAAGGCTGCCTTGCAGGCGTTGACCGGTCAGAAAAATCTGCTGGATGTGGAGTTGGTGCAGATGGTCAACCTGGTCCGTGGCGGGGTTCCGGTCAAGATGTCCAAGCGGGATGGCACCTTTGTCACCTTGAAGGAGGTGGTGGAAGAGGTAGGCAGCGATGCGGTCCGTTTTATTTTTCTCACCCGTTCTGGTGGAGCATCTTTGGACTTTGATCTGCAGTTGGCGGTCAGCAAGAGTAATGATAACCCGGTCTACTATGTGCAATATGCCCATGCCCGGATTCATGCTGTCTTTCGGCAGGCTGAACAGAAGGGGATTGGGGTTGAGCAGGGAGAGCTATCTCGCCTGGAGACGGAGGATGAGTTGAATCTGATTCGTCAATTGGGCAGCTACCCGGAACTTCTGGAGGCTGCAGCCATCAATCGAGAGCCCCATAGGGTACCCTATTACCTCGTTGAGTTGGCATCCACTTTTCATACCTATTACAATAGCCATCGTATCTTGGACGAGGCAGATGTGCCTCTCTCTGGAGCCAGACTCCTGTTGATCTCTGCTGTTCGTCAGGTACTGTTCAATGGTTTAAATGTATTGGGTGTTTCAGCCCCGGAAAAAATGTGACCACACCAAGATATCCCACATCGGCCAAGTATAGGCGGCACCGTTCCAAGTCCTATCTTTGGCCTGCTCTTTTGGGCCTGCTCACCGGATGCGGGGTGTTTTTGCTGTTCCAACTGTTTTTTACCGGTGACTCTTCCTCAGAGCCTGATTTTGTTCCGCTTAAAGTGGAGAAGTTTAAACATCTGGAAGATGTGATGCCTGCGGCCGAAGAGGTCAAGCCTACCCAGGTGAGCGTTCCTCTACCCCCCCCTGCACCGGTTGTTAAAAAAGCGCCGCCAAAACCTGAACCGTTGCAGCTCTCTGTACCGCTCAAGCGGAAGGCTCAGGAGCCCATCAACTATGTTCCGATTCAGCCGGAATCCACCTCTTCATCAATTCAATCGGCTGTTGAACATTTTTTAGATCCCTCTCCGTCGGTTCCTGCCCCTATCTCTGCGGCACCGAGTGGGCTATCGCCAAAAAGTAAAGATCCTGACGTAAAAATCACTTTTTACAAAGAGTTTCCGCGCAGAAAGGTGGTTGTGCCCAAGGTGGAAGAGGGGGGTGGTCCGGATGGGATGGATGCTATGATTCGGAGTTTGGTTGAAAGGCCGGCGGTTAATCGGCCCCGTCCCCTGGCGCCACCACCGGGTAGCTCCTTGTTGGGTGTGTATCAGGTTCAGTTGGTTATCTTCTCCAATCTGGAGCGGGCCTCTGCGGTTGTTCGTGAACTGAAAAAACAGCGAGCACCGGCCTATCTGCTAAAGGCGCAAGGCTCTAAGGAGCCTTTTTATCGAGTACGTCTCGGACCCTTTTCCTCTCAGGAAGAGGCCAAGTGGGCGATGGAACGGTGGAAAATTCGGGGAAGCTCCCCGCTCATTTTGCGGCAGCGTCCTTAAGGTTTGGCCTTTAGGCTGATTATACACAAAGAAAAAAAGTGTAAATTTTTTTCTCCCAATCCTGTTTCAGGTTTACCATGAAGCCCACCATTCAAAGGGGAGGACATCTCTCTTTTTTGGATGGTGGGTTTTGTTGTTTAATTTATTGTAAACAGGATGAAAAAGGGTTGAATTGCTACTCTTTGTCCAGGCTGGTGATCCTCTGGGCTTCTGGGAAGGGTTGTACCGGTTGTGTGTTACCCAAGGTTGACAAAATACCGGGTTTGTTTGATATACTAAAGTTTGCGATTCAACGTTGATTGTGTCGTGAGCGGTTATTTATCTATTGAGAAAGAGCAGGGTAGCGCAATATGGGTTTTCCAGAAAAGACAGGGCTATACGATCCCAATTTTGAACATGACGCATGCGGGGTTGGATTCGTGGCCAATATTCGGGGTGAGAAATCCCACGAAATCATTCAACAGGGGCTGACAGTCCTCTGTAACCTCACCCATCGTGGGGCGGTAGGGGCAGACCCCTTGACGGGTGACGGTGCCGGTATTCTCATCCAGATGCCCGATGCTTTTTTTAAGGCGGAAGCCAAACGGTTGGGCTTCAAGCTCCCGGCTCAGGGTGCTTACGGCGTTGGAATGATCTTTTTTCCCAAGGATAAAAATCTTCGGGACTCCTGTATTCGCCTGGTTGAGCAGATGATTGCCGAAGAGGGGCAGATCCTCATCGGCTGGCGGGATGTGCCAATCAGTGCCGATGCCCGAATCGGTTATACAGCCAAAGGAGCCGAACCGGTTATCCGCCAGGTGATCGTGGCGGGACGGCATCGCCCCAAAAATGCCGACCCCTTATGGCTGGAGAGAAAGCTGTTCATTATTCGGCGGCGGATTGAGAATGCCGTGTTGGGGTATGGGGTGGCGGAAACCTCGGCTTTTCACATATCCAGCTTCTCTACCCGCACGCTTCTTTACAAAGGCATGTTTTTAGCGGAGCAGGTTGGTGAATACTATCCCGACCTGAACGATCCCATGGTGGTTTCGGCCTTTTCCATGGTTCACCAACGCTATTCCACCAATACCTTTCCTACCTGGGATCTGGCGCAGCCTTTCCGAATGATCTGCCACAACGGCGAGATCAACACCTTGCGGGGGAATATCAACTGGATGCGGGCCAGAGAGGCGGCGCTTTCGTCTCCGCTGTTTGGTAAAGATATTAAAAAACTTTTTCCCATCGTCCCGGAAGGGATCTCCGACTCCGCCTCTTTTGACCGGGCGTTGGAGTTTTTGGTTGTCAGTGGCCGGTCTCTGCCTCATGCCATGATGATGATGATCCCGGAAGCGTGGGAAAATCACCAGCAGATGGATGAAGACAGAAAAGGCTTTTATGAGTATCACGCCTCTATTATGGAGCCATGGGATGGTCCGGCAGCGGTGGCCTTTGCCGATGGTCGCTATATTGGGGCCACTCTGGACAGAAACGGCTTGCGTCCGGCCCGCTATCAGGTGACCAAAAGCGGTCTGTGCATCATGGCCTCGGAGGCCGGTACCCTCACCTTCCCACCGGAAGAGATTCTTCATAATGGACGGCTTCAGCCAGGACGGATGTTTGTCATCGACCTGGAAGAGGGCAGAATTATCGATGATGAGGAGATCAAGTCCGGCATTATTGGTCGGCAGCCCTATCGCCAGTGGGTAAAAGAGGGGCTGATGCCTCTTGAGTCTCTGCCGTCCGGTGGGGCCGAGGTGGTTGAAAAAGAGCCCCTGTTGACCCGACAGAAAACCTTTGGCTACACCGAAGAAGATCAAAACACCCTGTTGGCCCCCATGGCTATCAGCGGTCAAGAGCCGACTGGTTCCATGGGCAATGATGCGGCTCTGCCGGTTCTGTCTGGTCGTCCTGTCTTGTTGTTCAACTATTTCAAGCAGCTGTTTGCCCAGGTGACCAACCCCCCCATCGACCCCATTCGGGAAGAGTTGGTGATGAGCCTGCGCATGCAGTTAGGCTCGGTGGGCAACCTGTTGGAGGAGGAGGCCTCTCATGTGGACCGAATCTCTCTGCAGCAGCCCATTTTAACCAATGAAGAGCTTGAAAAAATTCGGGCAGCCAACAGCAAGGGGTTGAAGTCACAGACTTTCTCTACCCTGTTTCCGGTAGCCAATGGGGCCTCTGGGATGAAAGCGGCATTAACGCTGCTGTTTGATAAGGTATCCCAGTCTCTGATTGAGGGGGTCAACCTGGTTATTCTCAGTGATCGGGGCACCAATGCCGATATGGCTCCCATTCCCATCTTGCTGGCGGTCTCTGCCATTCACCACAACCTGATTCGGGCCGGGGTTCGCAATCGGGCCAGTATTATTGTCGAGAGCGGCGAGGCCCGTGAGGTCAACCATTTTGCTCTGCTGGCCGGCTATGGCGCAGGGGCGGTTAACCCTTACCTGGCGTTTGAGACCCTGTCGGACTTAAAACAACAGGGGCTTCTGCCCGACGACCTGACCGTTGAGAAGGCCCATTATCACTACGTGAAGGCGATCAACAAGGGGATGTTGAAGGTCTTTTCCAAAATGGGTATCTCGACCCTGTTCAGCTATTGTGGCGCCCAGATTTTTGAAGCGGTTGGTTTGACCCACCAGGTTGTCGAACGCTACTTTACCGGCACGGTATCTCGCATCGAAGGGGTCAACCTGGACGGTATTGCCCGTGAGACTCTGGCCAGGCATCAAAATGCCTACGGCAAAAACCTCTCCAACCTTCATGCTCTGGAGGTTGGTGGAGATTATAAGCTTCGTGAGGGGGGGGAAAGCCACATGTGGACCTCGGAGAGTGTCTCCAAGCTCCAGCATGCCTCCCGACAGAACAACTACAGCATGTATCAAGAGTTTGCCAGGCTGATCAACGAGCGCTCTAAAGATCTCTGCACCCTGCGTGGTCTCTTTGTCCTGAAAAAGAACAGGAAACCGGTTCCACTGGATCAGGTGGAGCCAGCCTCCGAAATTGTCAAACGTTTTGTGACAGGCGCCATGTCCTACGGCTCCATCTCCAAGGAGGCTCACGAGACCCTGGCGATTGCCATGAACCGTCTGGGTGGTCAATCCAATACTGGGGAGGGGGGGGAAGACCCCGAACGGTTCAAGCCGCGTCCCAATGGAGATTTGGCTCGAAGTGCCATCAAACAGGTGGCCTCTGGACGCTTTGGGGTCTCCAGCCACTATCTGGTCAACTCCAACGAGATGCAGATTAAAATTGCCCAGGGCGCCAAACCCGGTGAAGGGGGGCAACTACCCGGTCATAAGGTGAACGACGTCATTGCCCGCACCCGCAACACTACACCGGGCGTCACCCTGATCTCTCCACCTCCTCATCATGATATCTACTCCATTGAGGATCTGGCCCAGCTTATTTTCGACCTGAAAAATGTCAATCCCGATGGGCGGGTCTCCGTCAAGTTGGTTTCGGAGGTTGGGGTCGGTACGGTGGCGGCTGGTGTCTCCAAGGGACATGCGGATATGATTCTTATCTCCGGTGGGGATGGCGGTACTGGCGCAAGCCCGGTCAGCTCCATCAAACATGCCGGTGGACCCTGGGAGTTGGGGCTGGCTGAGACACAACAGACTCTGGTCCTCAACGATCTTCGTGGACGGGTCAGGTTGCAGACTGACGGTCAGTTTCGAACCGGTCGGGATGTGGTGATTGCGGCTCTGTTGGGTGCAGAAGAGTACGGTTTTGCCACAGCTCCCCTGGTGGTTGAAGGGTGTGTCATCATGCGCAAGTGCCATCTGGGCACCTGCCCGGTGGGTGTGGCAACCCAGGATTTGGGGCTGCGCAAGAAGTTTACCGGTCGTCCTCAACATGTGGTCAACTATTTCTATTTTGTCGCCAATGAAGCCCGTCAAATCATGGCAGAGATGGGGTTCCGTACCATTGATGAGATGATTGGGCGGGTGGACTGTATCAACACCAATCCGGCAATTGGCCACTGGAAGGCCAAAGGGTTGGATTTTTCCAACATTCTCAAAAAACCGGACGTACCCTCCAATATTGCTGTTCGTCAGATGCAAAAGCAAGAACATGCCATCGACAAGGTGCTGGACCACAAGCTGATGGAGTTGGCGGACCTGGCTATCGAAACCCTGCAGCCTATCGAAATGCGGCTGCCCATTCTCAATACGGACCGTAGTGTGGGTGCCATGTTGGGGGGAGCCATCTCCAAGAAGTTTGGAGCCAGTGGTCTTCCAGAGGATACCATTGTCATCCATTTTACCGGGGTAGCCGGGCAGAGCTTTGGGGCCTTTAATGTCGGGGGTGTCTCTCTTCACGTTAAAGGGAGTGCCAATGACTATGTCGGCAAGGGTATGTCGGGTGGCCGAATTGTTGTCCGACCCCACCCCAAAAGTGACTTGGTGGCAGAAAAGAATATCATTGTCGGCAACACCCTCCTTTATGGGGCGACCGGTGGCGAGACCTATTTTTGCGGTTTGGCGGGGGAGCGGTTTGCGGTACGAAACTCCGGTGCGAAAGCGGTTGTTGAAGGGGTTGGTGATCATGGCTGTGAATACATGACCGGTGGTACGGTTGTGGTTCTAGGCCCTACGGGCCGCAATTTCGGTGCGGGCATGAGTGGCGGCATTGCTTATGTATGGGATGAAAAAGGTCAGTTCACCTCCCTCTGTAACCCGGCTATGGTCGAGTTGCAGAAAGTAGAAGATAAAAAGGATGTGACTGAACTCAAGGAGCTAATTTTGAAGCATAAAGAATATACCGGTAGTGCGGTTGCCGAGCGTCTTCTGGCCCATTGGGAGACAACCGTCTCTCAGTTTGTCAAGGTGATGCCCTATGAGTACAAACGTGTATTGGAGCAGATGAAGGAGCAGGAGGCTGTCAATGGGTAAGGTAACGGGTTTCATGGATGTGGATAGGGAAAATCCCCGTACTCGTTCGGTAGCCAGCCGGATCAACGACTGGAACGAGTTGTATCATGACTTTCCCTTGGAAAAGCTTCAGGTTCAGGCCTCTCGCTGTATGGATTGTGGCATTCCCTTTTGCCACAGTGGCTGTACACTGAACAATATTATTCCCCAGTGGAATGACTGGGTCTATCAAGGGCGTTGGGCTGAGGCGGTTGAGGTGATGCACCGAACCAACAACTTTCCTGAGTTCACGGGTCGGATCTGTCCGGCTCTGTGTGAGGCCTCTTGTGTTGTTGGTCTGAACGGTGAAGCGGTAGCCATTCGCGAGATTGAAAAAGCCATTGCGGAAGAGGGTTGGGCGCGCGGGTTGATTACGCCGGTTCTTCCCCACGAAAAGACCGGTAAGAGGGTGGCTGTCATTGGTTCTGGTCCGGCCGGTATGGCGGCGGCCCAACAACTGACCCGTGCAGGCCACGAGGTTACCCTTTTTGAGAAGAATGAGCGGGTAGGGGGGCTGCTCCGCTTTGGTATTCCTGACTTCAAACTGGAAAAGCATGTGATTGATCGCCGCCTGGAACAGATGATGGCGGAGGGTTTGACGGTTAAGACCGGGGTGAATGTCGGTGTTGACCTGACGGTTGCTCAGTTGCAGGAGAGCTTTGATGCCATTATGCTGACCGGCGGCTCAGAAAAACCGCGGGATTTACCCATTCCCGGACGGGAGTTGGGTGGAATCCATTTTGCCATGGATTTTTTAACCCAGCAGAATAAGCGGGTCTTTGGTACAAAAATTCCCAAAGAGGAGGAGATTTCTGCCAAAGGCAAACAGGTATTGGTGATTGGTGGCGGAGATACCGGTTCGGACTGTGTCGGTACTTCCATTCGCCATGGTGCCAAAAGGGTGATTCAAATCGAACTGCTGCCCAAACCTCCCAAGGACCGCTCTATCGATACCCCTTGGCCGCTCTGGCCCCATCAACTGCGTACCTCGACTTCCCATCTGGAGGGGTGTGAGCGGATGTGGAATATTTTGAGTCAATCGTTTGAAGGGGAGAAGGGGCAGGTTACCGGGATCAACTGTGTACGTCTGCGTTGGACCGAGCAGGAAGAGGGACGTCCCCAGATGCAGGAGGTAAGCGATAGTGCTTTTCATCTGAAAGTTGATTTGGTTCTGTTGGCTATGGGGTTTCTCCATCCAGAGAAGAGTGGACTGCTGGAGTCGTTAGGGGTAGAGTTGGACCCTCGGGGCAATGTCCAGGTCAATCAGTTTTATATGACCAGTGTTGAAGGGGTGTTTGCTGCCGGCGATATGGCGACGGGACAATCTTTGGTTTTGCAGGCCATCGATGGGGGTCGTAAAGCGGCCATAAGTGTTGATTCCTGGCTTCGGGGCGGACAATCTGTTTTGGGGTGATGGTTTTTTTTCCTATTTTAATGGTTCTAAATACGTAAAAAGGGCATGATGGGTACTGAACAAGAACAGGGAGCAGGGGTGGAGATAGCCGGAATGGAAAAGAGCGAGGCTCTTCTGGATCAGTTGGAGGCCCGTATGGTCTCTCTGACTGACTTGGTGGCCGTACTACGAAACGAGAAGTCGGCATTAAACGAAAAATTGGCCACAGTTGACGAGCGGCAGGCCCAGTTGGAGGGGGAAAATGCCGAATTAATGGCCGAAAATGCCGCTTTAGTTGCAGAAAAAGAGAAAACTATCTTGAAATTGGAAACTTTTCTTGCTCGTTTTAATGATTCTGGACAATAATAGGCTATTGCGACTTCCATTACGAGAATCGGTATGTCAGAGTTAGTTGAGGTAAATATTCAAGGACAGATCTATCGGTTGCGTACTGATGCGGAGAGTCGGTCGGAGTATCTTCGTGAAGTAGCCAGTTATGTGGATAGTGAGATGAGAGGGTTGGTTCGTCAGTCCCAGGGGGCTTCCCACGATCGTGTCGCAGTTATGGCGGCCATACGGATTGCCGATAGACTTTTTCAGCAGAGACAAAAAGTAACAGATGGCGTAGAGTCGTTTGAGGAAAAAGTAGGTAAACTGATTGAATCGAGTGATCAGTTGTTAAAAGGGTGATACAACATTTTAATAATCCCCTGCAGTGCTCGTGAGGCGTAGCATTCTCCTGAGCCGATACTCATGAACCTTGGAAGCTTGCTCTGATTGTGGAGTGTATGCTCTCTCTTTGGGGAGAGACCCACAGAAGCGATTATCAGGCCTCCGCCCTTTATACAAGGGTTCAGAGGACGCACTCCCACGGTACAGGTGGGGGATTTTATCATATAGATGGTTTGAGGCAGATAGTCGGTTGTGCTCCAAGCAAGATTTTCGCAGCAGCCTGCGCCGAAAGCGCCGAGCATTAACCCCTGATCAAGTGGCCTCCCTCAGTGGATCTATAGCTGAACATGCCAGACGGTTTAAGCCCTTTCTTTCGGCTAGCGTTGTGGCACTCTATCTTCCTTTCGACAACGAAGTCGACACCTCCTCTCTCCTCCACGCTTTTCATGTTGAGAACAGAACCCTCTGCCTGCCGGTTGTGGCGCCTGAGAAAAAATTGAATTTCACTCTTTTTTCTCCTGGAGACCCCTTGCAATGCGGCAAGTATGGTATTCAGGAGCCTCGGAATAAGGTGTGGGTCGATATCAATCAGATCGACCTTCTTTTCATGCCTCTGCTGGGTTTTGACCGTTTTGGAACCCGCTTGGGGTATGGCGGAGGATATTATGACAGAGCATTATCGCTGCTGTCGACAACTGGGGTCGGGCCAATGTTAACGGGACTGGCCTATGACTTTCAGGAAGCCACGCGGTTGCCGTGTGACCTTCATGATGTGCCGTTACACTTTGTTGTAACGCCGAGTGGTGTGCGATCTTTGGGATCGTGACACCTCATGTTAACCTATTTTTCCCTTGAGATAGCCGGTTTTGGCTATAAGACGGGGCAGGAGACCGATGGCCATGGATATCGTTACCATCCTTGTTGGCGCGATTCTTGGAGCGGCCATCTCCCTCGCCTATTTCTATCTGAAACGGGGCCAACAGCAGCAGGCTTTGGTGGTTCAGGAAGAGAGAGTGCAGCAGAAGTTGGCGGCGGTTGAGGAAAGAGCAGCCTCCATGAATCGGGAGATGGAGCTTAGTAATAAAGCACATCAAATTAGAATTGAAGAGGAGCTGGAAAAAAAATATCGGGAAAAAGGGGCTGAACTGGAGCAGTTGCAGCAACGTTTTGATAAGCGAGAGGCTCAACTGGATAGGAAGTTTGACCAGTTCGATAATCGTGAGCGTGAGATGGATCAACGCCGCTCTCAGTTGGAAAATGAGCGTAAAACCCTGGATGAGCAGAAGGTGCTCTATCAAGATCTTCTAAGCCAGGGGCAGAAAAAGCTGGAAGAGGTAGCCGGCATGAGCCTGGAGGAGGCTAAGGAGCAGATTATGTCTTCTCTCTCCGAGAGTGCCCGCAAGGAGTCTGCCAGTCTTTTTAAGCGGCTAGAGATGGAAGCCCATGAGAATGCCGACCAGAAGGCGAGGGATACCATTGCCACGGCCATTCAACGGCTATCGGGTGAATTTGTCTCTGAGAGGACTGTTTCGGTGGTTACTTTGCCATCCGAAGAGATGAAGGGACGGATTATCGGTCGGGAAGGTCGCAATATCCGGGCTTTGGAAACAGCAACCGGTTGTGATCTGATTATCGACGACACACCGGAGGCGGTGGTGATATCTGGTTTTAATCCGGTTCGTCGTCAGATCGCCAAGCGCTCTTTGGAGGAGTTGATTACCGATGGTCGTATTCATCCGGCTCGTATTGAGTCGGTGGTGAAAAAGGCGACCAAAGCCATTGAGACCGAGATTCGAGAAAAAGGGGAGCAGGCAGTTTTTGAGGTGGGGTTGAGTGATGTCCACCCTGAGATTGTCAAGCTTTTGGGCATGTTGCAGTTTCGGACCTCTTACACACAAAATGTGCTTTCTCATTCGGTAGAGGTGGCCTATTTTGCTGGAATCATGGCAGAAGAGTTGGGGCTGGACGGTAATTTAGCCCGACGTTGTGGGCTGCTGCATGATATTGGTAAAGCGGTTGATCATGAAGTTCAGGGTTCTCATGCGGTTATTGGTGGTGAGTTAGCCAAAAAACATCGTGAGCATCCTTTGGTAACCAATGCGATCTGGTCGCACCATTTTGATATTGAGCCGATCTCTGTGTACGGTCCTTTAACCAATGCGGCTGATGCCCTTTCGGCAGCCCGTCCGGGGGCACGTCGGGAAAATGTTGAGACCTACATTAAGCGGTTGGAGCAGTTGGAGGGCATTGCCACCGGTTTTAAAGGGGTGGAGAAGGCCTTTGCCATCCAAGCGGGCCGAGAGGTTCGGGTTCTGGTTAGTTATGATCGGGTCAATGATGAAGGGGCCATGATGATTGCTCGGGAAATTGCCGATCAAATCGAGAATGAGATGACCTATCCGGGGCAGATCAAGGTGACGGTTATTCGTGAAATGCGTGCTCAGGAGATTGCAAGCTGATCTTGGCAAGTACAGGTAAGGGTATAGGTGTTCTCAACTCTGTCCTTCCATAGCCAACCAAATGTGTACAGAAGGAGTACGGATGGGTCTGGGAAGGCATGAATGCCTTCCCAGCGGGTTTGGGCAGAGACCAAGGTTCTAAGCTATTGACTGTGCTTTTGTTTTTTCACCTTTAAAAGCGTGGGGGTTTGGGGGCCTGCAAGGCCTCCCAAGGTGTTGACTTTGCCTTTAACCATTGTCCCAATTTGGTGTTGACTTTGCCTTTAACCATTGTCCCAATTTGGTGTTGACTGGCTATAGGATCATGGTCTTATGAATACGCTGTCATAGATATCCGAAATGTCTGTCTCGTGACTGTCGACCAAGTGAAAGGTAATGTTCTTGGCGCCCTTGCCTCCGCTCTCTTTATTTTGTTTTAGATAGGCGGTATAGGGCATCACCTTGCCGGGTTGAATTGATATCAGCGGTCGACCAGACTTGTCAAAGCGATCAATAGCAGCCAGGGACAAGGTTGATTGCTCTAGCCCTTTAACTTCCAAGGCGTAGGTTCTGGGCGTTGGGCTCATATTAAGTACTCGGATAGTAAAGTTATTCTGAATGCTTCCATCCGACAGGGTAATATAGATCGGTTGTCGATGACGAATGACACTCATCTCCACAGGGGGGCGGGTGGCTAAATAATAGGCCATTCCACCCAGTAATAAGAGAATCAAAGCGCTATAAGCAAGGGTTCGAGGTCGGAGCCAGCGAGTTTTCCTGCCGGTCATCTCGGTGAGTGAGGTGTAGGAGATGAGTCGGTGTTCCATGCCGACGGCGGCTGCTACCTCATCGCAAGCATCAATACAGAGGCCACAGGTTATGCACTCATACTGTTGACCTTGGCGAATATCAACACCCGTCGGACAGACTGTGACGCAGGCGTTGCAGTCTATGCACTCACCAACCGCTTCTCCCATCTCTTTTCGATTGCGTCGGTTACTCTCCCTGGGTTCGCCATGTTCTGGATGGTAGGCAATAATTAAGGTGTTGTCATCAAACATGGCCCCCTGAAAACGGGCGTAGGGGCACATATAGGTGCAGACCTGTTCCCGCGCAATGCCCGCCATGGTGTAGGTTGTAATGGTAAGAAACAGAAGGGTAAACCAGGCGGCAAACGGTGCGGTTGCCGTTAGAAATTGATGGAATAGGGTGGGGGCATCGGCAAAGTAGAAAACAAACGCACCACCCGTGGCTAGGGCGATCACTAGCCAGAGGGTGTGTTTTACCAGCTTTTTCATGAGTTTTCCTGCCGACCATGGTTCAGCATCCAGTCGCACTCTTTTCTTGCGGTTTCCCTCTACCAGATACTCGACATAAAGATAGAGGTCGGTCCAAATGGTCTGAAAACAGATGTAGCCGCAAAAAACCCTTCCTGCAAGCGCTGTCATCAGAAAAAGACCAAGGGCGGCTGAAATAAGCAGCCCGGCCAATACAAAGATATCCTGAGGCCAGATGACTAAATCAAAGAGATAAAATTTTCGGGCTGGAAGATCAAAAAGAATGGCCTGGTTAGGAACGCCAACACCTCGGTCCCAGCGTACAAAGGGCAAAAGGTAATAAATGCCAAGAAAGAGAAATAACAGTCCCCATTTTAATCGGCGGAAAAACCCTTTTTGATATCTGGGGTACAATTTTTTCCAGTCCGCATAGAGAGAGTCTTGATTCTCAGCCATCTTGTATTCTCCTTCCTGTCGCTACGATGATTGTTTCTCTTGTTTAGAAGTAAATACAGGTTATGGGCCATTTTTGCTTTGGGGTATTAATTATTTTTTGTCTAAATATTTCAAGGTTTTGCAAACAGTATGTGCGGGTGTTATCACTCTGCAGCCAAGGGAGTAATAGTCATAAATGTCTAACATGGTCATATATGGCATGTTGTAGAGGTGTTAGGCTTGCCATCAGAGGAGAGGGCGGTGTGTTCTGAAGATTATTGTCTTATAGACGATATTATTAGCCATTAATGGCTAATATAGCCATATACAGCCACTTATGATAGGGGGGATAGAGGGTTTCCTGGCTGGAATGATTATTTATTAACAGTCAATTTTTCAATAGGATGCCATTTGTTTGTACTGGAAAAGTGATACATGGCCTGAAGATTGAATAGAGGTTGAGCATCAATCACTCATGATATGGAGCAGGGACTATGTGTGCATTTTCTGGCAAAAAGAGAAGGGTCTGGCCTTGGACTGTTTTAAGTATCCTCATGATTGTCATGGTCTCCTTTTTGGATAGGGAAAAGGCCGACCAGCCTTTTTATGCTGACTTGGCAGTCGATCATGTGCAAGAGCAACCTTTGGTCAATACACTCTCCTCCTTGTATACACTAAAACCAGAACATCTTACCTGGAAGAGTGCCTTTCTTGGTGTGCTTGGATTTCCTGCTGTACTTTTGCAAGAAAAACAGCTGGTTCTCTTTAGAGGTTAGTGCCTTATGTCTGCTCTTGCCAAAAGCTGATCTTGATGGTGTTTATTGGTTTGCCTCAGGAAGGGAATTTTTTGCTCTCCTCCATTGAGGGTGTTATTAGGAGGGAAGTGATGAGTAAGAAGGTCAAAAAGAGCGCAAATAAAAGTAAAAAAGAGCGGATTGCCGAGTTGGAACTCAAGTTTGATCTGTTATTACTGACCTTGTTGGAAGGAGATGACCCGCTAGCCTATCGTATGGGAGAGTTGGCGCATAAACTGGACAAGATAAAAATGGCCTGACGAGATGTGCTGTTTCCAGGTTGAAGTGACGAGAGGATAATGAATCTATCACGATGAACAATAACTCCCCGCACCAACAGCTCTCTGACCTTAAGAAAATCTGGCCTGAGAACAGGGCCAGTCTTGAACGGTTGCTTTGTGACTTTGGGGGGTATCCGGATGTCCAGATTGGGCTGGATGGAACCACCTGGGTTGAGGGGGGCTGTATGGGAGATGAGCAGCTATCTGAAGCAAGAATTTTATCGTTTCTGGAGTGGCTGGCCGGTCAAAACATGCTCGGCGGGGCAGACCATATATGACTATAGTGCCCTTCTGCTTGTTAATCCTGATCATACGGCCTCTTTCCCAATGTCGAACTGATCTTTCTGGTTAAGGTTCGGTGACTCATGCCTAGTTGTGAAGCCAGCTTTGCTTGAGTGTTGGGGTAGGTTTTCAGAAGATGCCGGAGGTATCGAGATTCCAACTCTTTGAGTGTGATGATGGCCTCATCAGGGCTCCATACGGGGCTCTGTTGTGTGGTGGGTTTCACCCTTTGCAGGGGGGTGAGGAGATCCGGAAAATGTGCTGGGGTCAACTGGGTGCGACCGGCACGAATCCTGGCCCGTTCCAGAATATTGACCAGTTCACGAATGTTTCCTGGAAAAGGGTAGCGAGAGAGGTGGTCACACGCTTTGTTGGTTAGGCTCAGGCTGAGTTTTGGTGAGATTCTCAGTAGAATGGAGCGGGCCAGCAAGCCGATATCCTCTCGCCTTTCCCGGAGTGGCGGTAGCTGAATGGGATAGGTGCTGATGCGGTAGTAGAGATCTTGGCGAAACTGACCCTTTTCCATCATCTGGTTTAAATCTCTGTTGGTGGCGCAGATCAGGCGAAAATTGGCCTGTCTGGTTTTTGTCTCTCCCACTTTTCTGTAGGTTCGGGACTCCAGAAGGCGGAGCAGTTTGACCTGTAAGGAGGAGGGAACGTCCCCAATCTCATCCAGAAACAGGGTTCCACCTTGAGCAACCTCTATCAAGCCTTCCTTATCAAACAGGGCACCGGTAAAGGCCCCTTTGTGGTGTCCGAACAGCTCACTCTCAAACAGCATTTCTGAAAGCCCGCTGCATTCAACCGGAACAAACGGTTTCCTGGCTCGATCACTGGCATCATGTAATGCCCGGGCAATCAGCTCTTTCCCAGTGCCAGACTCACCCAATAACAGAACCGGTATCTGCTCTCTTGCCACTTTATGCACTTCATCGAGCATTTGCGTAAAACTGGGGCTGACCCCAACCAGGCCAGAGGCTTTGGGTTCGGCGCTGGCAATGAGGGTCTGTTTAAGAATCTCTCGGTAATAAAGAACCTGGCCTTGGGAATCTTTGATTGGACTGGTCTCTACATCAACATACTCTTTTCCACTTGGGGAGTGGTGAACGTGGAGGAGTTGTTCGGTTGCGTTGGAGTTGATGCAGTTTTTTAAAGGGCAGCACTCGCCAGCCTCATCACAAGGGCGGTCATATCCGTGAGAAGATTGGTAACAATGCTCCCCTGTCACATCCTCTCCCCCATGATAAACATCCCGGTAGGCGCTGTTTGTTGCCAAAATTCGGTAGTTGGCATCCAGCAACATGGCAGGATCGGATATGGCGTTTAATGCTTGTCGATGGTTTTTGTTTATGGGGGTTGTCATGATGAGCCCTTTGCAAAATAATGTCCTGACAATAGTGGCCTAATAAGTCAAAAATGTCTATTAAGGTTGATGAAAAAACGCTGCCCATGGTTTGAGTGTGCTGCGAATATATTTTGAAATTAAAGGAAAAAATCATCTTAATTGTCGGTTGGATTGATCATGGCATATTTTATGAGTTGTAGATGGGTAACAACACCAGACACAAACAGGATAGAGGGGGTGAGATTCATGGAAAAAATGAAGAGTGAATCGGTCAACATGAAGAATTACCATCTGATTCATGGTTGGATTGAAGCACGGTTTGAACTCTATTTAATCAATGTCGAAAGCTGGGTTGCCACCCATTTTTCAGATCTTTCCAAACACCCCACACCCTTCGATGTCGATAGTCTGAATCTTTGGGTCGAATCCTACCTTCCACCCAAGCTGAAGCGGGAGATGTGGGAGATGGTGCAACATCAGCAGGTCAATGGGGTGATGCAGAACCAGTTTCTAGGAGGGGAGGAGAGCCGTTCACAGCCATTGATGGGTTTATAGCAAGCTGGAAGTGTCTTGAAACAATCAAATAGGTGATAAAGGATTCAAAGAGATGAGAGGTCAGAATATGATGGGAAATGGTGGAACAGCAGTGCCCTGTCCAAACGGTGGAACAGGTATGGGACCGGTCTCACAGGGAATGATGGGGAAGGGGGGGGCTGGCAAGGGAATGGCGGGCATGACAATACCCAATAAAGCAGCGCTCTGCCCCAATGGCGTCGGTCAAGTGGCTCTCCCAAAAGGGGTGATGGGTGGGGGGGCAGGTATGGGTCAAGCCGCGGGTACCTGCAAGGCTGGCCTGGGAGGTGGGACTGTAAAAGGAGTCGCCATTGCGGGTAAAAAAGCAGTGGCTTCTGGTCTGGCTGCCAAAGGGACGGTTTCTACGGGAGCCGTTGTCGCTTCAGCCGCTGGTAAGGGGGCTTTTTTGGGGGCCGGTCTCTCTCTGTTTCCACTCCTTTTGTTAACGGGGCTGGTTGGATTGGGGCTATATAAGGTTACAAAGCTCTAACGGTAATCGTGTCA
Organism: Magnetococcales bacterium; assembly: GCA_002753565.1. Lineage (GTDB taxonomy): Bacteria > Pseudomonadota > Magnetococcia > Magnetococcales > JADFYX01. Next base: position 20,704 of record PEAM01000021.1, read on the forward strand.
TGAATTCCAAACTCAAGAAACAGAAAGTATCTTCAAACCCTTCGGATGCCTTTGAAGACTCCCTGTCAGATCTCTCTTTAAACCAACCAATGATAGCTCTCAAACGATTGTTCACAGCCCTATGGTCTCAGGGTTATTAACCGTAAGGGCCGTCCGGTGCCCATGCGTCGTGTTTGTTGGCTGGATGAAACTTTTCATGGGTTGTCAAAGACTAAGTTAATAGGGGAATAAAACAGGTCTGTTAGGGATCGTTCGAATGTACTATCAGCCCCGGCCATGCTATTGATGAAAAAAGCCAGAGATAGCAGGAGGCCTGTTTTTTTGATACGTTTAACTTAATCTCTTCGGTTTGACTTTTTTGGCGGTGTCCAAGAGATCCACCAAGCGGAAAGGCAGCCGATCAGGAGGGGTTATGGAGAGCAATTCTCACTCTTTGTCTGAAAAGGATTTTGAAAAAGCACTGGAAGAAAACGCTGAATCCCACCTTGCAACGGCCGGTCAGCTATACCGATTCTACCAATTGGCCAAGAAGCATGCCTCCATACGGATCACTGAACAGGTTGCCGTAGAAGAGGTGATGACTGATGATGTGGTGACCATCCAAGGTTTTGTTTTTTTTAATTGACCATATAATCATTCACGGGCTCCGATTGGGAGAGTAGGAACAGAGGCCACGGGTTGGTTCTTGCCCCTCATTGATAAAAAAATAGGGGGACTGGGGCACTGCGAACCATACCTGGAGTTGCTGTACATTCTTTAATAAAAATGATATTAAAACTTGTCAATAAACCGCCGACCATGCTGGTGACTTCTGTCTGGCAAGAACTCTTGTCACCCATAAAGTGCAAGGAATTTCTACTGTTAGGCTGGGTAATCTAACAACTTGAACCATGCACACACGGCCAACCTGGTTGAAAGTTGTTGTCATTATCAAATGGGATCCCGCTCTTAACCTGAGCGGGGTTTTCTATTTGAGAAAACTTTTTTTCCAATCCCAACAAATAAGCCGGGCCATGCTGGTGGTAATGGATTGAAACCTATTGAGGAGAGTGTTGTGAATTGGGGTAATTTAAGTCTACAAAAAAAGATTCTGACCGGGATAGGCTGTGTCATTCTACTCTTGATCGCCGTTAGTTATCGCTCTTTGACGGGTATCTCCGGTATGGTTGATGATGGCATGGAGGTGGTTGGAGGCAATCGGCTTCGAGGTGAAATTCTTCAGAAGGAGATTGATCACCTTAACTGGGCTAATCAGGTCAGTGCCTTTATCAGCAATGATACGGTTTCAGAGTTGGGCGTCCAGTTGGACCATACGCAATGTGCCTTTGGAAAATGGCTGTACGGAGAGGGACGTCGCCAAGCGGAAACACAGCTTCCTCAGCTCAAGCCTGTTCTGCAAGCTATTGAAAAACCACATGAAGACCTGCATAAATCGGCCCAAAAAATTAAGAAGGTATTTAAGCAGGCCGATAAAAATCTCCCTGCTTTCCTGGCCCAGAAAGAGAGCGACCATCTGGCTTGGGCAGGTACGGTACAGAATGCCATTCTGACCCAATCTCCGACCCTGACCGTTCAGTTGGACCCGACACAATGTGGGTTTGGTCGGTTCATGTATGGGGCAGCTGGAGAAAAAATGCGTGCTGACGATAAGGTTCTAGGTCAGCTGCTCGATGAAACTGACCCCGTACATAAGCGCCTCCATGTGGGTGGAGAGTCCATCAAGCATGCGTTGGAATCCAAACAGTTTGCACAGGCTACCACCCAGTATGGCACCCTGGTTCTTCCAGAGCTGAAACAGGTACGGATGTTGCTTGGAAAAATGCAATCAAGGGCAGGGCAAAACCTGCAAGGAAAATCTGCCGCAGAGACAATTTTCTCATCCGAAACCCAGCCGGCCCTTAAAGAGGTCCAAAACCATCTTCATCAGTTGGTAACCATTTCCAAAGACAATATCATGTCGGAGGAGACCATGATGATCAATGCGAAGCAAACGCGTACTGCTGTCGTGGTTATCTCTCTCTTCGCCTTGGTTATAGGGATCATGTTAGCCTTCATTATTGCAAGCTCCATCACCAAGCCGTTATTAAAAAGTTTGCAGTTTGCCAAGCAAGTTTCAGAGGGTGATCTGACTCAACAATTAGAGTTGCACCAGTCCGATGAGGTTGGCCGGTTGGTCCAAGCGCTCAATACCATGGTGAGCAAGCTGCAGAGTGTCATCTTCGATGTCTCCAATGCCTCCGATCAGGTGGCTGCCGGTAGTAATGAGCTTTCCGACTCGGCCAACAATATGGCTCAAGGGGCAACGCAGCAAGCGGCCTCCATTGAGGAGACCTCATCTGCCATGGAGCAAATGGCCTCCGGTATTCAACAAAACACCGACAATGCCCAGCAGACAGAGCAGATTGCCAGTAAAGCGGCAAAAGATGCAGAAGAGGGAGGGGTTGCCGTTGAGAAGGCGGTGAAGGCGATGAAGGAGATTGCCAATAAAATTTCTATTATTGAGGAGATTGCTCGTCAGACCAATTTGTTGGCTCTCAATGCTGCCATTGAGGCCGCAAGGGCCGGAGAGCATGGCAAGGGGTTTGCTGTGGTGGCGGCTGAGGTGAGGAAGCTGGCAGAGCGCAGCCAGATGGCTGCTGGTGAAATTGGACAGCTCTCCTCCTCCAGTGTTGAGATTGCTGAACAGACTGGGGAGATCATTAATCGTTTGGTTCCTGATATCCAAAAAACCGCAGACTTGGTTCAGGAAATTGCTTCCTCTAGTCAGGAGCAGAACCAGGGCGCAGAGCAGATCAATCAGGCCATCCAACAGCTTGACCAGGTTATCCAACAAAATGCCGGGGCTTCAGAGGAGATGGCTGCCACCTCCGAAGAGCTTTCTGCCCAGGCTGACCTGATGGCTCAAGCGATTGATTTTTTCAAACTGGATGAGCGTCAGGTTCGTAAAAGCTCAACACAAAAACCGGTCGCTACCAGTCAGAAGTTAACACAATCCTTGCGAGGGAACGAGAGAGCCATGATTACCCATGAGAGTGAGTTTGAGAAGTTCTAAACAAAATCTCCTCTCTATTTGCAGACGGTACATCTGTTTTTAACACCTAAACCCCCTTCGGTGACCATAGCGGTCCCCAAAGGGGGTTTAGCTAGAGGTGCCTGCAGACACAGAACCCAGGCAATCTTTATTATGTGGGAGTTGGAAACAGAGAGAATCCACTCGTGTGGTACTGTGCCAGGAGTGTGCCAGACTCATTTTTCAGGCAAAAAAAAGACCTAGCCGGTTAGGGCTAAGCCTTTGATTTTATTTGGCTCCCCGGCTCGGACTCGAACCAAGGACAAGGTGATTAACAGTCACCTGCTCTACCAACTGAGCTACCGGGGAAAATGCTCGAAAGCCCGGAGAGAATAGAAAGTTGACCATGGGAAGTCAACCAAAAAACGAATAAAAAATGGCCGTTTTTATTCCAGCCGTGAATCAACAGAGGTGGTAGGCTGTAATTGACAGGTTAAAATATTAATATTACGGTTAAAAATCCTTCGTCGTAGAGAATATTCTGATGAGGGTGTGGTCGATGGTAGAGAGTGTGTGGGTAAGTTTCTTGTGCGGGAAACATTTTGATGCTACAGGCTAAATGGTTGAAACAGATCTGCAATTATGTTCTATCTCCATGGCCTTTCCAAAGGAGAATAGGGTTTATGTGGTATAGTGCTTGACGAAAGCTATACCTTTTGAATATAGTTCGCAGATTCGTCGGAGTTGTCTGCTTTATGTGGGGCTTTTTTTGTTGGGTTTCATAGCTTGCAGATGGTTTTTTGATAAGTGGTTTGAAATATTATAATCGATATTAAATCGTTTTAGGAGATGAAGGCACGTGGGGGCACAGATAAACAGACGGGATTTTGTATCAGTGCTTTCTGCCGCTACTTTAGGTTCTTTTGTAGCCTCCCCGGCTGCTGCCCAGTTTTCCTGGACTCTTTCGGCAAAGAAAAAAAAGTTTGATAGCCATCTGGACTATCAGGAATATCTGGAGAAAATAAGAAAATTTAATAAGGTCCACGAATCCGACCTGTATCTCCCTCCCGATCAAATCATCCTCTTAAAATCGACAACCCAACGCTTTAACCGGCTGCAGAGGTTGGTAGGGCATGCCAACTTTCATCTGTTGGGGTTTGATGATGCACTCAAGCTCTCCCGGAGTTATACCCAGGTGGAGTCGTTTACCCCCGAAGAGTTGGTGTTTCTGGAGAGGCTTTTCCATGAGACCGCCGATCATTACGGTTTTTTCGGACAAAAACCCATTAAAAAACTGACTGATCGCATTCCACGACGTGAGGTTGTCAAAATCCGACGTTCCGGTAACTATCTTTATAAAGGTAAGCCGGTTGAAATGTATAAGCGGATTAAAAAAGATTTGGGTAAACAGGTCATCTTAACGTCGGGCATCCGTAGTGTGATTAAACAGTTTTTCCTTTTCCTCAGCAAAACTGAAGAGAGTAACGGCAACCTCTCCCTGGCTTCCCGTTCTCTGGCTCCTCCTGGTTACTCCTTCCACGGTATCGGTGATTTTGATGTGGGACAGGTGGGGTATGGCAAGCTCAATTTTACGGCTCAATTCGCCAAAACTGAGGTGTTTAGTCGACTTCAAGAGCTTGGCTATATCGATCTGCGATATAATCGTGACAACAAGCTTGGCGTGCGCTTCGAGCCATGGCATGTCAAGGTTGTCTCTTAGCCCCTGGGCCGGGACCTGTTATAGTCAGTTAAAACCAAATTTGGACAATGACAATGGTTAAAGGCAAAGTCAAAGCCTTAGGACCTTGGGCGCTGCCTAAACCCGCTGGGAAGGCATTCATGCCTTCCCAGACCCATCCACAATCGTTTTGTACAAATTTGGTTTGAAATCTCTATATCTTGGTTATACTGTCGTTGAGAGTGTCTGACAGCCAATTCTTTTAGCTGGGTTTCTTCTGCAAAGCACGGCCTCTTTCTAGGCGTGCCCTCCCTCTTCTTCCTGTTTTTTTCTGTTAGCCTCTTCCATCTCTTGTTGGAGTTGATCTTTTTCGAACCACCAATCTTCACCAACCATGATATCCAGGCAGTTCATGACGATGGGGATGTAGTGGTTGGGGTCTTCCAGATTATTGGCAGTGACCCACGCATTAAAAGCCTCCTCTCCGACAATACCCTGATTTTCGCAGACTAAACTGAACATCTGTTGAGCCTGCCCCAGGGCGAGATCTCGGTCTTGATGGTCGGGGGTTCGATTCTTTGCCATGAGATGGCCAAGAGCCGCTATCGGTCCGGCTATCTCATGTTTGGATCCAAGGGTGTTGAAAAGATGAAAAAGAGCTAAGACAACTTCAGTGACAGGGGCGTCGCTTTTCAGGCAGACCCATACACGCATGGCCAGGGCTTTGTAGACCTCTTTGTTGCGATGTTTTGTCGAGAGAATTTTAAGGAGTTTCAATACCTCCGGCCAGTTGCCATCTTTGGCAAAACGAGAGATGGCCGCTCGATTGAGTTTCCACTCTTCTGCGGGATCTTTCCGGGTTGTCTCTTGTGATTGCTCTTGCTGAGCGCGCATTTCGTCGGCACTTTGCATGACGATATTAATGTTGGAGAGGGCATCTGGTTTTTTTTCAGTGTCACTCATTGGAGGTGAGCTCCATTCTTGGCCGTTATTGATTAACTGAGATTCGGGTCTCAGCACCATGTTGGCACCATTCGGTGCTGATGACTGAAAAACAAATTTGATGATAAAGGGTCTGGATGTAAAGGTCTGTCCTTCAAAAAATACCCTGATATTTTTTGCCCCGAACCCTGCAGGGCCATCCAGAAAAATACCCAATAAAAGAGTTGGTTGTCAGGGATAAAAAAGCGGCCCCGGGGTTGGTTCCGGGGCCGCTTGATAGAGCCGTTGTTCTGTTTGTATCAGAAGGCAAGAGCCAATCCGTTCCCCAGGGTCTTGCGCATTTTTTCCAGGGCTTTTTTCTCTAACTGCCTAACCCGCTCACGAGAGATTTCCAGCTGTTCACCAATATCCTCCAGGGTGAGGGGAGGGTCGGTCAGCAGGCGCCAGGTGATAATGGACTTTTCCCGTTCGTTCAGGCTAGCCAAGGCTTTGGAGACACTCTCTCGTTTGAGTCGTTCCTGTTCGGACTCCAGCATGAGGGTCTCTTGATTGGCGCGACCGTCGGGGAGAAGGTCTTGGATTTCATTGCCCTCATCGATGGCGGGTCGGTTGAGGGAGTCATCCCGGCCAGACATTCGACCATCCATCTCCAGTACATCACGGGTGGTGACACCGAGGAGGTCGCCAATCTTTTCGGCCTCCAGGTTGTCGAGTCGGTCAATACTTTTTTTGCTCTGACGAAGTTTGAAAAACAGCTTGCGTTGCGAGGTTGTGGTGCCAATTTTAACCAAGCTCCAGGAGCGGAGGACAAACTCTTGAATGGCGGAGCGAATCCACCACATGGCATAGGTAGAGAGGCGGAATCCTTTGTGTGGGTCGAACTTTTTAACCGCCTGCATAAGACCAATGGAGCCTTCTTGAATCAGGTCCATCACACGCATACCGTAGTTTTGGTACTCTTTGGCAATTTTGACCACATAGCGAAGGTAGGAGGAGACCAACTGATGGGCGGCGTCCAGATCGTGCTGCTCACGATAGCGAACGGCCAGATCGAACTCCTCTTCTGAAGTTAAAATAGGTGAAGCGTAGATTTTTTCCAGATATTGAGAGAGTTCACTGCTTTCGGCAGCGGATACTAAAGCGTTGGTTCTCATGGTTTTGCCGTACTCCTTGCGTTTATCAGCCTTGAAAGCTTTCTCTGCAGCCTCGGGCTTGATATCCTGCTTTCGAGATTTTTGTGACCTGTTGGTTAGAGGAGAACACTTTGGAAAAGTTCCTATCAGTAAGTTTATATGGGGGTCCCAGTGGATAAAATCAAGGTTTTTTTGCGATCGAGCCTGTTTTTTCTTCTTTTTACAATGGGTATTATCGGTTTTGCCACCTATATACTTCTACTGGTTCCGGTGACCAATCTATCCCAGAGGCGGCGGGTTGTGCCGAGCTGGGGGAAATATAATCGGGCGATATTGGCGGCGACCTGTGGATTGACGGTTCGGGTTTGGGGGCGGGAAAATCTCCCGCCTCCCCCTTATGTCATCCTCTGTAAGCACCAGTCGGCCTGGGAGACGGTGACTTTGCAGGCGCTGTTTCCGGAGTGCGTGTTGGTTCTTAAAAAGAGTTTGCTGAAAATACCCTTTTTTGGTTGGGGGTTGATGGCTACCGGGCAGATTGCCATTGATCGATCCCAGGGGGTGAAGGCGTTGCGTTTGATGGCGGTCAAATGCCAGGAGGTGTTTGATGTGGGCCGAACGGTGTTGATTTTTCCTGAAGGGACACGGGTAGAGCCGGGGGAGGTAGGAAAATATAATCCGGGCGGGGTTGGTATGGCCCTTACGGCTGGGGTACCCATTGTGCCGGTAGCTCATAATGCCGGCTCTTTCTGGCGACCGCGGGCCTTTTTGAAGCAGCCGGGGGAGATTCAACTACGCATCGGTGCAGCCATTCCAACGGCGGGGCTGGGTAAGGGGGACAGGAAAGCGCTGACCCGTCAGGTTCAGGATGCTGTTGAGGGGATGATGGCAGAGATTAACGACAGTTGGAAAGATGGGCAAACTCCGTAACCGAGAGGGTCTCTCCCCGACGTTTTGGGTCGATTTCGGCCCGCTCCAGCCACTCTTTTGGTGAGGAAGAGAGCTGTTTGAGGGCGTTATTCAATGTTTTGCGCCGTTGACCAAAGGCGGCCCGAACCACCTGGGTAAAAAAGTGTGGGTCTGACAGTTGGGCGGCGGGCTGTTGGCGGAAGGTGAGTTGAATGACCAGGGAGTCTACCTTGGGTTTGGGAAAAAAGGATTGGGGCGGGACCTCGATTACCTCTTTAACCGTTGCCCACATGGCGCACTGAACCGAAAGGGTGCCGTAAGCTTTGCTGCCGGGTTGGGCGGCTATCCTTTGAGCGACCTCTTTTTGAAACATCAGGGTCATGTCGATGATGGCCTGACGATGGTCGAGCAGATGAAAAAGCAGCGGTGTGCTGATGTTGTAGGGGAGGTTGGCAACAATACGCAGGGGGCCTCCTAGCTCTTGGGCCATGTGGCTGTAGTCAAATTTCAGGGCATCACATCGCTGGATAATCAACTCGCCAACCCCTTGGCATCGCTTTTCCAGGATCGGAATCATCCGCTCATCTTGTTCGATAGCCCAGAGCTTTTTGGTCTGCTCCAGGAGTAACGCCGTCAAACTGCCCAATCCCGGCCCGATCTCCAGTACGCGATCCTTTGGCCCCACCTGAGCGGCGTGGACGATGGCCTGAGTGATGGCTGTATCGACCAGAAAATTTTGTCCCAGCCCTTTTTTAGGGTGTAAACCGAGAGATTTAACCAGATGGGGGATGGAGAGGGGTGGCGTGTTGGTCATAAGGGATACCAAAAGGGGTTAGGGTTGGGCATTAAGGGGCAAGCCGGGGGAAACTATACAGAGAACAGGTCGGCATGGCTATGTTGTCAAATAAAGGGGGGTGGCTCACCTCGGCCACTGGCTCTAAACTCTTTTTTGATCAGGGAGGCCGCCTTTTGTTGATCAACCTGCATTACTTCCATCATGCCTTGATAGACCAGCTCAAAGAGCCGCATCAGGGCAATTTTATGGGTTCGTCCGGTGGTGGCGAAGAGCCAGTCGCTTAAGTGTAGAAAATCTTCAAAGGGGGAGGGGCGTTGGATCAGGTGGTGGCGAAAGGCAGAAAAGCGCCCCGAGTTACCAATCAGATCCCAATAGCGTGCCAAGCGTCGCAGCCGTTGCAGGGTGGGAAAATCCAGGGTATCACTGCTGAGAAGGTCGTAGGGAGGGTCTGGATTGAAGAGCAGATTAAACGGTGCGGCATGGTCAACGATGGGGGTGCCTCGCAACCGTTTGAGAATGCCAACCTGGATATCCTGAGGGTTGATTTTAACAAGGCGGTCAAAACTTGCTTGAATGCTCTCCAGACTCTCACCAGGAAGCCCCAGAATGAGATCGGCATGGATATGGGCGTGGCTCTGTTGAACCAGCCATTTGAGGTTCTCTTCCGACTTTTCGTTCTCCTGTTTTCGACCAATGCGGGAGAGGACGGTCTGGTTGAAGGTTTGAATACCCACCTCCAACTGTAGCCCTCCTTGGGGAAATTGGGCGATCCGCTGACGGATTGCCTCGGGTAGTCGGTCGGGGACAACCTCAAAATGGAGGAAAATATCCCGCTCGGGTCGGTGGAGAAAAAAGTCCAGAATGGTGGTGGCGCTCTCTATCTTAAGATTAAAAGTGCGGTCCATAAACTTAAACTGCCGCACCCCCCGGTCGAGAAGGTGGGCCATCTCCTCCAGGAAGGGGGCCAGAGGAAACGAGCGGACCTGGTCATCGAGAGCCGACAGGCAGAAGGCGCAGCGATATGGACAGCCTCGAGAGGCCTCCACATAGATTACACGATGGGCGATATCCTCGGCTGTATACTCCCGATAGGGCAGGGTGAGTTGGTTTAGGTCGGGAAGAGGGGCTTGGATCTGCCGGTTGGGTGGCGGGGTGCCTGCCAGCAGTTGGCGACAGAGCGTCAAGAACGCCACCTCTCCCTCACCAGCGACAACATAATCTGCCAGCGTAATAATGGGCTGTTGCTCCTGTTCATGGCTCACCTCCGGCCCGCCCAGAACCACAACAAGCGAAGGGTTGATACGCTTGAGCAGCCGGATTAACTGGCTGGAGGGTGAAATATTCCAGATGGAGAGGCTGATTCCAACTATCTGCGGCTTTTGGGCCAGAATTATTTCGGCAATATCCAGCGGGCGTTGGCTGATATCAAACTCGATAATCCGGCTTCTTGGCTGCAGCTCCTGGAGGTTGGCTCGGAGATAACGCAGGCCGATGGCGGCATGTCGATAGCGGGCGTTCAGGGTGGTTAGGAGAATATCCGTTGTCTGGTGGGTCATAGGCTGTCTGCTTTTTTATCTCTGGTACAAGAGGTTTTAACGCCCTAAAATGGGGGCATTATCATCCTGAAGTGATGGTTTGGGAGGTGTGGTGGATCAACCTTCCCCAACCTCTTGATTAACCTATTTTAACCAAAAACAGTCCAATTACAATGCCTGGAGGAGGTATCGAGATGGGGGAGAGGGTGTCATTGGGAGAGTCTGTTGCTCTGAGTTTGGCCATGAGCAGACAGTTTGCCACCCTTTCTGGTGATGGCAACCCCCTCCATCTGGACCCGGAGCAGGCCCGCCGCCTCCCTTTTGGTTCATCGGTGGTCCATGGTCTGCATCTGGTTATGCTGGCCTTGAACAGCCTTTATGCTTGCCTGGGTCAGGTTGGACCTCTGGTTAAGCTGAGTGTACGTTTTAGTCAGCCGGTTCGCCACACTGACCCTTTTACCTTCCGGGTAGAGCTATCCCAACAGGGGCTGTTTACCATTGATGTGCTGGTGGAGGAGAAGCGGGTGGCTACCCTTCGTGGTGTCTTGTCGGCCTCGGTATCGGCTGAAGAGATAGGGCCAGGGCTTGTGGCGACGGTGCCGGCAGAGGAGCCGAGCCACCCTCTGGGGTGGGATGATCTGTCCGGACTTTCCGGTTGCACCCCTTTGTATTGGGAGCCGGCTCTGGCTGCGGAACTTTTCCCCCTGGTTGCTCGCCACCTTCCGGCTGAACAGGGGGCTTTTTTGCTCTCCCTTACCCGCATTGTTGGCTGCTACTGTCCGGGGCTTCATTCGGTGTTTAGCGGTTTTGATGTTGAGTTTGCCCAGAAAGGGATGTCGTTGGCAGCCGGGGTCTCTTATCGGGTTCAGCGCTGTGAAGCCCGGTTTAATTGGGTGCAGATTGGTGTGGAGAGTCCGGTTGCCTGTGGTACTCTCAACACCTTTTTCCGCTCACCAGCGGTGGAGCAAGCCTCTTGTGTTCAGGTAAAAGCGTTGGTTGCACCCAACCTGTATGGTAACCGTCGGGTGGTGGTGGTGGGAGGGGGGCGTGGTTTGGGAGAGGTGGTTGCCAAAATTGTCTCAGCCGGAGGAGGGGAGGTTACCCTCACCTACCACCAGGGTCTTGCGGATGCCCTTCGGGTGGTGGATGAAATTACCCAAGAAGGGGGGCGGGCCAGGGCTGTTGGGCTGGATGTGCTCTCTAAGGATGAAGAGATTTTGCGCCCTCTCCGGGCGGGGGAGCCGTTTGAGGCACTCTTCTATTTTGCCACACCCCGGATTGACCTGAATGCCTGGAGCCCATGGCGTCGGGATCTGTTCAACCACTACTGTCGCTACTATCTGGATGGTTTTCTCAGGCTGGCTCAGCCCCTTGTCGAGCAATCGGCTCAGCAGAAGAAGAGGTTGGTTCTGGTGCAGCCCAGCACCATTTTTGTTCAGCAACCAGAGCGGGGTGCGGCAGAGTATGCCGCTGCCAAGGCCGCGCTGGAGACCATGGCTGCCCATCTGCAGGCAAGCCATACCCATCTTGAGCTTTTAACCCCGCGCCTCGATCGTCTTCGTACCGACCAGACCGCTTCCCTGGATGAGAGCCGATGCGCGACTGCCCTGCCGGTGATGATCGATCTGGTCAACCGGGCCTTGCTTGGCCGGACGTGCTGACAACGGCCATTTTCAGGTTGGGAGCGTGCGACCAGCTTTTCTGAGACATTGTGAGAATTATCCTTTATAATGGCTCGGTTCAACTCAACATTCAGTGTAAATAGAGGTGTGTTATGGTCCATTTTTTTCGTTCATCTGTGCAAAAAGCTCTCTTTTCTGTGGCGATAGTCGCTCTGTTGGCTTTGAGTGGGGTCTCTCCTCTCTTGGCGGGAGAGGTGGTCAAAATTGGTGTGGCTGGTCCTTTTAGTGGTGCTGTGGCGGCCTTTGGTGATCAATTTTGGCGAGGGGCGGAGCAGGCTGCCATGGACCTTAATGCCAAAGGGGGCATTGACGGTAAAAAAGTGGTTTTGGTTCGTGGCGATGATGCCTGTGAGCCCAAACAGGCTCTGCAGGTTGCCAACCGTCTGGTAGATTTTGAAGAGGTAAACGCCATCATGGGCCACTTCTGCTCTGCTACTACCATTACCGCCTCCGAGATCTATGCCGATGCCGGACTGTTAATGATGACCCCCGCCTCAACCAACCCCATGGTGACCGAGCGAGGGCTGCCGACTATTTTTCGTAACACCGGGCGTGACGATCAGCAGGGGGTGGTGGCCGCCAATTTTGTGGTCGAAAAACTGGGGGCAAAACAGATTGCCGTCATCCATGACAAAAGCACCTACGGACAAGGGATTGCCGATGCTTTCAAAGCCCATCTCCATACCCTTGGCCTGACAGAAATCCTCTACGATGGCCTGACCCGTGGCGAGAAAGATTTTAATGCCCTGGTGACCAAGATTAAAGGCCATCGGGCTGATGCGGTCTATTTTGGCGGCATCCACAGTGAAGCCGGTCCTCTGGCCCGCCAGTTGAAAGAGCAGGGGGTCTCGGCACCGCTGATCTCCGGCGACGGTATTGTCTCCGATGAGTTTGTCATGTCTGCCGGGGGTCCCAGCTATGCCCAGGGGGTCTATATGACCTTTGGCGCGGATCCGAGAAAAATTCCTGCCGGAAAAGAGGTGATTGCCCGCTATCGGGCCAAGGGTATCGAACCCGAAGGGTACACCCTCTACTCCTATGCCACCATTCAGGCCATCGCCGCCGCCATGGAGGGGGCCGGTACCACCACCGACGGTGAAAAAATGGCCGAGTGGCTGCATACCCATCCCGTCCAGACCATTATGGGGGCCAAAACCTGGGATGCCAAGGGCGATCTCTCTGTCTCCGATTATGTGATCTACCAGTGGGACGATCAAGGCAGCTATCAGGAAGTCGAATAGTCGGCTGGGCTTTTCATGGATCTCATTATTTTTGTTCAGCAGTTGATCAACGGCCTGGTTCTGGGTTCCATCTATGGCCTGATCGCAGTGGGTTACACCATGGTGTATGGCATCATCGGCATGATCAACTTTGCCCATGGTGAAATCTATATGATCTCCGCCTACCTGACGGCTGTTTTTCTGGCCCTGTTGGCTACTCTGGGCATTCAGTCGGTGCCGTTGGTTCTGCTGCTTGTTCTGCTGTTGACCACGCTTTTTACCGCCCTGTACGGCTGGAGCATCGAACGGGTCGCCTATCGACCCCTGCGTAGCTCCACCCGGTTGGCCCCCTTAATCTCCGCTATTGGCATGACCCTGGTGCTGCAGAACTATGTCCGCCTAGGGCAGGGAGCCAAAAGCCAGGGGGTTCCCCCTTTGATCGAGGGGCATTTTCGTCTCTTTCTCACCGGGTCGGATCAATTTGTTCAGATCACCTACATTCAGTGCCTGATTATTGTCGCCGCTCTTCTAGGTATGAGTCTGCTTACTTACCTGATGCAAAAGACCACCTTGGGTCGATCCTGTCGGGCCACACAACAGGATCGGATCATGGCGGGGCTGTTGGGGGTCAATACCGATAGGATTATTTCGACGGTTTTTGTTCTGGGGTCGGCCATGGCGGCCATTGCCGGGGTTTTGGTCTCTTTAAACTACGGCTCTTTCGATTTTCATATCGGCTTTGTCACCGGCATCAAGGCTTTTACCGCAGCGGTGTTGGGCGGAATCGGCTCCCTGCCGGGTGCCATGTTGGGGGGGCTGATTTTGGGGCTTTCGGAATCCTTTTTTTCAGGCTTTGTCAACACCGACTACAAAGATGTGTTTGCCTTCAGCATTCTGGTGCTGGTGCTGATCTTTAAACCCAGCGGCCTGCTGGGTGTGCCAGAGGTGGAGAAGGTGTGATGAAAAGTGCCTTGAAAGAGTCGGGTATGACGGCGCTTATCGCCTTTTTGCTCTTTGGACCCCTTTCGGGATTGGTTCTCTCTGGCTACGGTATCGAAGTCCACGGTTTTCGACCTCTACTGATGGCCGGATTGGTGTTTGTGGGTCATCTTTGCTTTACGTTGTTTGCCCGCTCCAGCCTGGGTAGAGAGTGGTCTGCCTCGGTTTTTGGTCGTCGTGATGGTGGGGTGACGGTGGCCCGTGGAGAGAGGGGCCATCGGCTCCTGATAGCCGGGGTTATGCTGTTGGCTTTCTCGCTGCCTCTTTTTTTGAGTAAATATTGGATATCCGTAGCGATTCTTGCCCTTATATATGTCCTGCTGGCCTTGGGGTTGAATATTGTTGTCGGTCTGGCTGGCATGTTGGATTTGGGGTTTGTTGCCTTTTATGCGGTTGGGGCTTACGGCTACGCTCTGGGGTTTGAGTATCTGGGGCTTGGTTTTTGGGCGGCCATTCCGTTCGGAGCCCTGTTGGCGGCTCTGTTTGGCGCTGTTTTGGGTTTTCCGGTATTGCGGATGCATGGGGACTATCTGGCTATTGTTACCTTGGGCTTTGGGGAGATCATCCGCTTGGTGTTGAATAACTGGGGGTCGTTTACCGGTGGCCCCAATGGGGTGCGGGTACCAGCCGCCACCTTTTTTGGTTTGGAGTTCAGCCGTCGGGCCAAACAGGGCGGAGAGCCGTTTCATCAGTTTTTTAATATCACCTACTCCAGCGCCCATAAGACCATCTTTTTGTACGGCGTCCTTCTTGTGGTGGTCTTATTGATCACCTTTTTTGTGGTCCGCTTGCGGCGGATGCCGCTGGGCCGGGCTTGGGAGGCCTTGCGAGAGGATGAGATCGCCTGCCGTTCGTTGGGGATCAACCATGTGACAACCAAGCTGTCGGCCTTCTCCATGGGGGCGATGGTGGGTGGGGTGGGTGGGGTCTTTTTTGCGGCTTCTCAAGGTTTCGTTAATCCATCATCCTTCACCTTTTTTGAGTCGGCCCTGATTTTGGCTGTGGTGGTGTTGGGGGGGATGGGGTCGACGGTTGGTGTGATTGTGGCGGCCATCGTCTTAACGGTTTTGCCCGAGATATTGCGAGATCTGGCGTCGTATCGGGTTTTGGCTTTTGGTCTGGCCATGGTGCTGATGATGATCTGGCGGCCCAGGGGGTTGATTCGACCCCAGCGGCCCTTTTTTCCGATTAAAGGATCAAGCTGATGTTGCTTTCGGCCCAAGATCTGACCATGCGTTTTGGTGGTGTGCTGGCTTTGAATCAGGTGAGCTTTGAGGTGGAGCAGGGGAGTATTACCGCCCTTATCGGCCCCAATGGAGCGGGTAAAACCACTGCTTTCAACTGTATTACCGGCTTTTATCGGGCCAGTAGCGGTCGGTTGATTCTGGATGGTGGCGAGGAGGGGGCTATCGACCTGCTGGAGATTTTGGGTGAGCGGTTTAAAGCGGAGGATTTTATCCATCCAGCCGCTTTTTTTAAACGGCTCTACTACAAGATGTTTGGTGGCGCTCATCGGGTGGCCCGTAGTGGGGTGGCAAGAACCTTTCAGAATGTCAGGCTCTTCAAAGAGATGACCGCCATGGAGAATTTGCTGGTGGCCCAGCGTCATCGGGTCAACCACAACCTGCTGGCCGGTTTTTTTAAAACAGCCGCTTTTCTCAAGTCTGAAGAGGCAGCGGTAGCGGAGGCGTGTAAGTGGCTGGAGTTTTTTGAGATTCTTGAGGATGCCAACCGTCTGGCTGGTGAGTTGCCCTACGGCAACCAGCGTCGTCTGGAGATTGCCCGTGCCCTCTGCACCGAGCCTCGACTGATCTGTCTGGATGAGCCAGCCGCAGGGCTTAACCCTCAGGAGACAGCCCGGTTGAATGCCCACATTCGCAAGCTCCGAGATCAGTTTCAGGTTACGGTGTTGTTGATTGAACATGATATGGGGTTGGTGATGGATATCTCTGATCATGTGGTGGTATTAGACCATGGCGAGGTGATTGCGACAGGCTCCCCGGCAGAGATCCAAGATAACCAGAAAGTGCTGGAGGCCTATTTGGGGGTAGCGGAAGAGGGGGAGATGCGGCTATGAACCAGACGGTTTCTCCTCTTCTTGGTATTGAGTCAATCGATGTGGCCTATGGTCCGGTTCAGGCCTTGAGCCAGGTCTCCTTGACCATCCAACCGGGAGAGATTGTCACCCTGATCGGGGCCAATGGGGCGGGAAAATCGACCCTGTTACTCTCTCTTTTTGGTAACCCCCGAGTCAGCCAGGGTCGTATTCTTTTCGAAGGCAACGATATTACCCAGCTTCCCACCCATCATATTGCCCGGATGGGGGTGGCGCTGGTGCCGGAGGGGCGGCGGATTTTCTCTGCCATGACCGTGGAGGAGAATCTGATCATGGGTTTGGTGCCGGTAGAGGGAGAGGGGGTTGAGGCCTCTCTGGTTAAGATGATGACGCTGTTTCCGATCCTAAAAGAGCGCCGAAACCAGCGAGCCGGAACCCTTTCGGGGGGGGAGCAGCAGATGTTGGCCATGGGGCGGGCTTTAATGAGTCGTCCTCGTCTGTTACTGTTGGATGAGCCGAGCTTAGGATTGGCCCCCTTGATTATTCAGCAAATTTTTGAAATTTTAGAGGAGATATCCCGCTTGGGCACCACCATTTTTTTGGTTGAACAAAATGCCAACAAGGCGCTGCATTTGGCCAACCGGGGCTATGTTCTCATGAATGGAAAAATCCATTTGGAGGGGAGTGGGCGAGATCTTTTAAACAACCCACAAGTTCGCCAAGCCTACCTGGGGGGCCATTAACCGTGCAAAACAGCACAGAAAAAATGGCGGTTTTTATTGCGACACTGGGTGGGGTCGGTAAACTACCCAAAGCACCGGGTACCTTGGGTACCCTGGCTACTCTGCCTCTCTGTTATCTGGTGCTGGAGTGGGGGTTGATCAGCCAACTTCTGGTGCTGTTGTTGGTGACGGTGGTGGGAACGTGGGCGGCGGATGTGTCGGCCAGGGTGATGGGGAATAAAGATCCCAAACAGGTGGTGGTGGATGAGTCGGCGGGTATTCTTCTCACCCTTCTGGCTGCGCCTCCGGGTTGGCTCTGGCTGGGTGCTGGCTTTCTGCTTTTCAGGCTGTTCGATATCTGGAAGCCATGGCCGGTTGGTTGGTTGGATCATAACCTGACCGGTGGAGTAGGGATTATGGCGGATGATCTGGCTGCCGGTCTTTATGCCTGGTTTTTATTAAATATTGTTTATGGTTTAGTGGGATAATCGATGAAATCACTATTGGTCATGCAGCGATGGCGAGAGACCGAGTCCCTTGCCCCCTCTTCCGGTCGCCCCCACCTGGATCTGTTGCTCAACTGTTTGGGCTTCTCGGAGATGGGGATTTTGGAGCTGGAGCCAGGGGCGGCGTTTGATCCTGGTGTGGTGGATGAGGAGGTCGGGTTGATTCTAGTTCAGGGTCAGAGCCACTGCTGCAACATGGACAGCAGCCGTTTGCGCCGCTCTCTGCTCTCTAATTTAAGCCTCTCCTTGGGGCTGGATGGCGAGGGGTCGGACCGTTTGCGGGTGGTGGGAGCCAAGCCGCTTTATGATGGTGGCGGCGATCCGGCCGGCTTTGCCATCAAGCGACAGGGGCGGATTATTGCCTATTTTGAAAATGCTATTTGGGAGCTCCACAAGGCGCTGGCAGAGACGGTCTATGCTCTGCTCTCCGAAGAGCAAAATTTTCGGCGGGTCCGTTTTTATAACTGCTGGCTGGTAGAGAGGGGAGGATCCTCTTTCGAAATATCCGACTATATTGAGGAGGAGGAGGTGCTGCAGTGTCAGGTAAAATATCTGCCGGATGGCGATGTGGCTCTGCTGATTCCGGCATTTATGGGGCAGGTGTTTGGTGATCGACTCAAGGAGCGATTGGCGGACCGCCTCTATGCGGTGACGCCCGAACCTCTGGAAGAGGGGCTGGGGGATCTTTTACGCAGCAGTCGCTCGACGGTGACCACGGCGGAGTCCTGTACCGCTGGGCTGCTCTCAGCCCGGCTGGCTAGTGTGGCGGGAAGCAGTGACTATCTGCTCTCGGGGTTTGTTACCTACGCTCGGCAGGCCAAGATTGACGGGTTGGGGGTGTCGGAAAAACTGATCGATCAGCATGGTGAGGTGAGCCGAGAGGTTGCCCTGGCCATGGCGCAAGAGGCGCTGAGTGCTTCAGGGGCTACTCTGTCGGTCTCGGTTACCGGCATTGCCGGTCCTGGTGGGGGGAGTGTGCAAAAACCGGTGGGGACAGTCTATCTGGCGGCGGTCTCCCAGTGTGGAATCACCCTTGAGCATAAGGGGTTCTACCGTGGTGACCGAGACCGAATCCGCTATCAGGCCAGCCAGACGGCTCTCCATCTGTTGCGTCGGTTGTTGCTGAAAAAAAGTCCATGAATCCGTTGCAAAAACTGTTGGCAGGGGCCGACCTGGACCGCTCCACCCTTTTAATGCGGCACGGCGCCCGCCCAAAAATTCTCGATGCCAGCAAAGCTGAGATGACCCTGCTCACTCCAGAGGGGATTGCGGCCTCTCGGCTGTTGGGAAAAGAGGTTCTCGCGCACCATTCCCCCCGAGCCCTTTTCCACAGTACCGTTCCCCGCTGTCGGCAGACGCTGCTGGCGATGATGGAAGGGATGGCAGAAAGAGCGGTCTATCCTGAAAATCGGGGGGGCTTTGCCGATCTTGCCGCCCCCTATCTCCCCAACCCACAAAAGACCTTTGCCTATTCCGAAAAACAGGGGTGGGGCACGTTGGGTTTTATCCGCCACTGGTTTGAAGAGGGGCTGCCGGCTGACTATGCCCAAACTCCCAATCAGGCGGCTGAAGGGGTGTTCTCTTTTCTTAAAGTCTGTCGGGATCGGGGGCCGGGTTTTCAGGTTCATGTCTCCCACGATTGGAATATCATTCTGCTGGCCTGGAACCTTTTGCAGATTTCACCGAGTCATCACCAGTGGCCACAGTTTTTAGAGGGGATACTGATCACCTTTGTTGGGGAGAGGGTGGTGGTTCGGTTTCGGGATGTGGAAAAGAGCGTTGATCCATGGCCAGAATAAAACGGCTCTTGCTGGTGGGAGGGCGGCAGTTGCGAGAAAATTTCCATCGGGATCTGGTCATTAAAGAGGCCTTGGAGGCCCGTGGTGTGGAGACCCGCTATGGGGTTGCCAGCCGTCAACTGAATAAAAATGGCTATGATGAATCGGCCCGTGCCCTGCTAAGACAGCCTCAAGAGACGATCTGGTTGGAGAGCCCGGCCGACTTTAAGCGCTGTATGCGTGGCTTTGATGCGGTGGTTTTTGGTGCCTGGAAAAGTTATCTGCCTCTGGTGCAGATGGCTCGTGCCGAGGGGAGGATGACCTTCAACTACAACGATAATGGCGGTGGTGACCACTGGCCCATGGATGTGGACCACGCCTTGATGCGCAGTGCATGGCAAAAACGGCTTCTGCTCCATCTCCAAGAGAAGCTCAATCTGCGGGGGGCCCTCCCTCCTGAACGGATGCATGTGACCGGCTCCATTGTTCATGAGTTTCCCCAGGGTACCAAGGGGACGGTCTTTGCTGATCGGGACCGTTTTTGCGCTGCTTACGGTATGGACCCCGAAAAACCCATCGCCTGCCTGTTTCCCAAAGGGATTGCGGTCTTCAAACAAAAAGTTCGGCTCTGGTTTCCCCACTGGAGTGAAAGCCAGCAGACGGGCTATGACCGTTGGGTGCTGGATAAATATGCTGAAATTTGTCGAAAGATGTCTCAAGGGGAGTGTAACACCCTCATCAAGATGCACCCCACCTCATACAGCTCCTACATGTGTAACCGGGATGAGGAGTCGGCCTATTGGCAGCAGTTTCCCTGGTTGAAGGTGCTGGCGCCGGAACACACCTACGATCTTTTTCACTATGCCGATATCGGCATCGCCATCACCTCCCATGCTGCCATCGATATGGGCTATTTTGGCAAGCCGGTTATCTATGTCGACTCCGACCAGCTCACTCCACCGCCGTTACCCTCCTTCCAGACGCTCCACCTCTCCCATATTCCTTTGGGTCCATCCAGCCATTGGCACAGTCGGCCTCGGGAGGATAATCTCTGGTTTCCCTCCTGGCTGGGCCACTTTGCTCGGGCTAAGGATCTGCCCGATCTACTTAAAGATCCACAAACCTACCGGGTCTCCCCGGCAGATCATCAGCGGTTTGTCTCTGAATTTTGGTATAAAAAGGATGGTCGTTCAGGGGATCGCATGGCTGAGTTTATCCTGCGAAGGGGGGAGGAGCGGCTGTCGAGCCTCAGCCATCAGCTCTCTCTGCCACGCCTGCGAGGTGTTAGCCAAGATCTGCTGCACCGCTTAGCTTCGTCATCGGATGGCCGCTAGCTCTCTTTTCCCCAGCGTGTTTTAACAAACCAGACCGGCCTGCGCCACCACTGCCGACGAGCCAGGATCTCCTGCCGTTGAGCGATGAGGGTGTTGAAGAGGGTCAGGTAGTTTTGGCACATACGGTCGTGGGTGAAGGGGTAGTGGTCCATCTGGGCGGCCCAGTGGGGATACTCTGCCACCATCTGCTCCAGGGCCTGGGTAAAGGTTTCGGGTTGGAAGGGGAGGCCAAAGCCGTGGCAATATTCCGGCATGGCACCGCTGACAATGTAGAGGAGAGGGAGGCCGGACAAGGCCCCCTCGATATGGTGCATGCCTGCCGCCTCGTTTCGGGCCGCCGTCAGGTAGATGTCGTGGCGGCAAAGCTCTTGGGCCAGCTCCTCTCCAGAGAGGGGGGGGATGGTGCGGGCCGATTGAAATTGAAACCCCTCCGGCAGGCGGCCGATATAGGTGAACGAGATACGGTCTCGCCAGGTGGGGTGTACCAGCATCTCGTCGAGTTGCCGATAGATATCAAAGCCTTTTTTGGGGTCATTGCTCCAGTGGTGGGTAACGAGACTCAGCGGGGTTGGTGGTGGGGCAGGGGCCTTTTTTTGCCAGAGGCTCTCATCCCCTCCATTGAGAATAACGGTGGATTCGGTCTCTGGGCGGTCATAGCCAGATTGTTGATACCCCTCCTTGACCCAACGGCTGATAAAAACTGTGTGGTCGGCCACCCGGTTGGCTTGAATCCGAAGTCGATTGAATTTTTTTTGCGGATCGTTTCGGGCTTCGCTGGAGTTGTTGATACGATGGACAACCAGGGCCTTGGGGTTTTTTCTGTGGAGATAGCGTAAGATGGCCTGGGGTCCATAGGCAGAGATTTTAAGGCGTACCTGGGGTTCGGCCAGCAGAATGATATCCAGATCATCGGATTTAAGATCGTGAGAGACCTCAACACCTTGTTTGGTCAGCCACTGGGTGAGAGCCTTGCCAAACATGTTGCCGCCTCCCCAGGCTCCGGATTGCAGGTTCATGCCGATGCTGACTTTCAACGGTTGTGACTCCTTTGTTTGGGATTGGCCATGGACTCTCTCCCCCCTCAGCCGACCTGATCGAGAATAAAGGCCGCCAGGGTTTTTTGGCCATAATCGGTCAGGTGGTATCGGTCGATGAAGATCCAGTCGGTTTTTTGTACCCAGTCGAAGCTGTTGGCATCGAAAAAACGGATGCCTCGGGTCCGGCATAGCTCAGCCATACGGCTGCGGTAGATATCCTCCATGCCCTTCATCTCTTGGGAGACCTCCTGCCAGGCGACGCCACGAATTTTGTCCATGGCGGCAAAAATCTGTTTTTCTTCGGGGGAGAACTGTTTGTTGGTCCATTCGGGTATGGGTTGCAGTATATAGATCACCTCCCGGCCAGTTCCCTTGAACTGATGGGCCCAACGGTCCAGATCTCGATCCAGGGTGGCGAGAGAGCGTTCTAGAAAGCCGCTGTGTTTAAAATAGGAGGCGTTGCTATGATCGGCTGGAAAAAAATGGCTCTGTACCTCCGCAGAGAAAAAGTTCCGCCTTTGGGGGGTCGATTCAGGGGAGTAACGGGGGCGGCGCAGGAGGCGGCGCAGGAGCTGTTTGAGGCGACTCTCGGCGGGAGGAGGTTGGGGGGTGTAGTGGCTCTGTAAAGCCCGCTGGTAGAGCTCTTGGCGGATAAACGGCGGACGAAGCTGCTGCTGGGGTTGGAACCAGCGGGGGGCATAGTCAAAATTGTTGATGCCAGAAAAAATCACCACCTGCGCCACATCGGTTGGCGCATAGAGCATATAGGCGAGCAGTTCCTGGGTTGATTGATAGCGACGACCGGAAATATTAAACCAGGTCAGCCGGGACGATCGGTTGAGCTGGGAGGGGATGGTGGTACCATCGGATGTGGCCCCCACCCCAAAGGCGGTACTGTTGCCCACCAGAACCCCTCGTCTGCCTTGGAAGGTAGGGGAGCGGAAACGGTCCAGGGTGAGAGGTTGCCCATCTTTCAGAGTTGTACGCAGGCCGTATTGATCGGTAGAAAAGGCCGGGGAGTAGTGGTTGGGGAGGGTCGCCTCCATGAGAAAGGGGGTGTAGGTGGCGCCTACCGCCAGGTAATCTCTCATCTGGGGAGCGAGTCTGTAAAAGGCCTCGTGGCTCATGGAGAATATCGAAACAAAAAAGAGTGAATGGGGTGGGGCAACTTTCTACCTGTCAGTATGACCCTCACACCCCGGTCAAGGCAAGTTACTGATTCTTGCCAATCCTCTTTAAGTGGGCCTGGAAAGGCGGTCTGGCGGGGGTTTGAACCGGGGCCAGGTCTTGACAAAGATTGATGAGAGACGATATCTTCGACCTCTTAATGAATGTTATCTTTTCTATCTCTGAGTTAAAGGGAGTCAACGCTTGTCTTCACCTTCAGACCCTTCCCTGAAAGTGACCCACTACTCTTCCGAGGCCAAACTGCGTCACCCCGTGGCACTTCTTAAGGGGATCGCCGAGGGGATGATGGAGTCCCGTGAGCTTGCCTGGCAGCTTTTTCTTCGTGATATTCGTCAACGGTACCGGCAGTCGGTTTTGGGGATTCTCTGGGTCATCATTCCCCCCCTTGTGACCACCCTGATTTTTATCTTTCTCAATGAGCGTAAAATTCTCAATATTGCCGAGACCGATATACCCTATCCCATCTATGTCATGATCGGTACCCTGCTCTGGCAGCTCTTTTCGGAGAGTGTTTCGACCCCCCTCAAGCAGTTTGAGTCGTGCACCCCCATCATGATCAAAATCAACATGCCTCGGGAGGCTCCCATACTCTCCAGCCTGCTGCAGATGCTGTTTTTGTTGATGATACAATCTCTGATGGCCTTGGCGGCCATTCTCTATTTCGATATCACCTTCACCTGGGCCGCTCTGTTGGCTTTTCCTCTGGCTTTGATGATGATTTTGATGGGGACGGTAGCCGGGGTGTTGTTAATCCCTCTGGGGGCGCTGTACAAAGATGTGGGGGAGAGTGTGGGCATTCTTTTAAGGTTTCTTTTTTTCCTCACCCCCATTGTCTACCCACCACCGGAGAGCTGGCCTTACTCTCTGCTGGTTCAGTGGAACCCGGTTACCCCTCTGTTGATGGGGGCCAGAGATCTGATCACCAAAGGGGTGGTGGTCGATATTGTCCCTGTTCTGGTTGTCAGCGGTGGTGTGGTGGTGGTTGGTTTGCTGTCGTTGGTTTTTTTTCGGGTTGCCGTACCCATTGTCCTCGAACGGTTGGGGTCTTGAATGTCTGAAGCGCCTTTGATTCGGGTTGATCGGGTCTCTAAAAAATTCTGTCGTCATTTGAAGCGTTCTCTCTGGTATGGGGTCAAGGATGTAGCCCGAGAGATGATCGGTCGGGAGCGTGGTCGAGGTCTGCGTCGGGATGAGTTCTGGGCCATTGACGATGTCTCCTTTGAGGTGAAGCGAGGAGAGATTCTGGGACTGGTGGGCCATAATGGCTCTGGGAAGACCACCATGTTGCGGCTGATCAACGGATTGATCGTGCCAGACAGAGGAGAGGTCACCATTCGCGGGCGGGTGGGGGCGTTAATCCAGCTGGGTGCCGGATTCAGCCCTATTTTGAGTGGTCGGGAGAATATCCATATCAACGGGGCAGTCTTGGGGATTCCCACCGCCGAGATCCAACGCAAACTGGATGAAATTATCGACTTTGCCGATATCGGCAAGTTTATCGATGCGCCGGTTCGCACCTACAGCTCTGGCATGCGGGCCCGTCTCGGCTTTGCTGTCGCCATTTTTATGAATCCCGATATCCTCCTGGTGGACGAAGTGTTGGCGGTGGGGGATCTGGTTTTTCGTAACAAGGCCATGGAGCGAATGCTGGCTCTGGCCAACTCTGGGGTAGCGGTGGTCTTTATCTCTCACAATACCGGTCAGGTGAGTCGGATTTGTCAATCGGCGGTGATGCTGGAGAAAGGTCAGTTTGTCGCTAAAGGGTCGACAGCCGAAATTTTGGCCCGCTATGTAGAGGTCAACCAACCCGGTCAGCGCTCCATGCTCCATTTTCCGGGAACCGAACAGAGCTTTGTGGTGCGCAAGGCCGCCCTTCTTCTTAAGGGTGGTCAACCGAGCAAAACCGTGCTATCCGGCGACTCGGTTACCATCCAACTGGATTTTGAGGCGGTCAAGATGTTGGACTCTCCGCTCTTCTCCCTGATCTTCGAACCAGAGGATAGCCAGGCGGTTGCCCTCTTGGTCAGCCAATCCCTGAATGCCGACCTGCGCCCCTCCTACGAAGCGGGCGCCCATCAGTTGCGGGTTGGTCTGCCGAGCTTCTCCCTGCTACCCGGACACTACTCTCTGCGGCTGTCGGTGGTGGGGTTGAACGGGGTTATTCTTTTGGGGCGGGTGGCCAATATGATCAACTTTGAGGTGGTGGCCCGACCCGATCAGTTTAATGTGGCCAGTAAAGGGTGCCATGTCGAGCTGCAGGGGTTGTGGGAGGGGAGCGGTCGGTAGAGCCAACCGAGGTTAGCTGATCACCCCTTTTAAATACTGGGCCAGGTCAATGCGGATCGGCATGAAATAGATGTCTGTGTGGGTTTTTCTGGCAAATTGCAGGGCCTGGGAGGCAAACTCCTTGTTCCACTCCAGGGTGGGCATGAACCCCTTGGGAAAGACCACACAGTTTCTTTTCTCCCAATAGGCCTTGGATTTTTCGGAGGTGACCGGGGATATGCCCCAAAAGACCTCTTTGCCTGCCAGAATTTCGCCGTAGATCTCCATAAACCGCAGGTCGAAAAAGGGCTGGGTAAAAAAGCCGTCTGCCCCCGCTTCCTGTTTTTCCCAAAGATAGTGCATCTCCTTCTGAAAGCCGGAGCGGTATTGGTCGATGGCGGCATAAATTTTCAGGTGGGGCATCTCCTGTCTGAATTTTCGGATGATATCAACTGCATTGACCTCATATTGGGTGGCGTCCGGGTCGGTGTGGGGGTCGCCGGTGACAATGAGAATCTCGTTGATCTCGTTGTCGACAAGCAGATTTTTCATCGGGATTGGCCCTTGGGGGTCGATGTCGATGGCCCGGATGTGGGGGATGGTTTTGGTAAAATACTCTCTGGCAACCACACACCCCTCCCAGGCCCTGAGTTCGAAGCGGGTTAAATCGGGAATGTTGATCAGGCTTACCCCGGCAAACTGATCTTTAAGAATAGCCAGCTCTTTTTTGAGGGTAGCCCTGTCACGGGGTACCAGCTCGATGGAGATCCGAGTGGTGTAGCGGTTGCTTTTTTTGGTGGGTGGCGGGTGGGTCATGGTCAGCTTCCTAATAGGGTTGGACATTACCCAGATGTGCCGGGCAAGGTTGTCTCTTTTTTTTATTCTTTTGATAGCCTCCTAAACAGGCATTCACACCATACCCTATTTTCGCTCCTTCCAACAAGAACCCAGCACGCTTTTCAGCCTGGCTTGAGTGTCGTTGGCTTGGCAATCCCGTGACAAAACCTTGACTGAATGACCTCTTTTTTTGGGATGGCTTGAGTTTTCTAAATGTAAGTTAATGATTGTTATGAATAAAACATCAACTTAAAGTTTGGTATGATCATTGCTATCCTCATATAGGTCTGCGTACCACTAAACCACTTTATGAAACTAAAAAAGAGGAATGGACAATGTCCAACTTTGAGCGATCTTTTCTGCAGAAAATACAAAAGCCGCTTTTTTTTGGGATGGTGGCCCTCACCTTTACGATGGGAGGGGGAGACCCATCCCATTCGGCTGTAGAGAGAGGGGAGGGGGCGGTTGCTCTGTCCACTCCGATGAAATCCACCCGAACAGCACTGCATAAAGCCATAGAGAATGGTACCTTGGATGCTGCCCACCGACTGATTAAACAAGGGGTGGATATCAATGCTGTTGACGCATTCGGACTCAGTCCCCTCCATTTTGCGGTGATCAAGAACGACCTCTCCCTGGTCTCCTTTTTGTTGAGCAAAGGGGCTAAAGCCAATGTTCAGGACAGGCGGGGAGATACACCCATCCACATGATTGCCGCCAACAACGGCTCCCAAGAGATTGTCCAGGCCTTGCTGAAGCAGGGTGCCAATGCCGACCTCCCCAACGCCAACGGCCATACGGCCCTGCATTGGGCTGCGGGTGAGGGGAATATCTCGCTGGTCAGACGGTTGATCAAGGCGGGAGCCCATGTCAATGTTCAGGATCAGAAGGGGGATAGTCCCCTCCATTGGGCGGCTGAAGAGAACTATCCGAAAATAGTCAAGCTGTTGGTGGATAGTGGAGCAGATCCCAATGTGATCAACCTGCAAGGCCGCACACCTCTGCATTGGGCTGTTCGTCGCGGTGCGCTGGAGACGGCCCGTTTTTTGATTATAGAAAAGGGGGTACCAGCCAACGCCAAGGGGGTTTCCGGTGATACCCCCCTCCATTGGGCAGCAGCGGAGGGGTTCCCCTCTATTGTTAAACTTCTGTCAGCCATGACCGACGATGTCGACCCCAAAGCCCAATATGAAGAGACACCTCTGCACTGGGCGGCCAGGCGAGGACGTTATACGGCGGCGGCCCTCCTGCTGGAGTCGGGAGCCAACGCCAATGCTCGAGATGCCTTGGGTAACACTCCGTTGGCTCTGGCCCAAAATGGTGGATATGATAACGTGGTCGAACTGCTCTCTCCCCTGAATGCCATTCAGATGGATGCCCATGCGAATGGGGTTGGTTATCAGGAGATGGCGGCTCGTTAAGAAAGAGCTTGTTGGATATTTTCGGGAAGATCAAGGTGGTCACGGTTGTGGCCGCCTTTTTTTTATCTTTATGTAAATAAAGGAGTTTTTGTCGATGTTGGCAAGCTGTATTCCCTTCAGGTGAGCAGGTGAGGGGGGCGTGTCAATAATTCCTGGTTGCTTTGAGGGGCGAAGGGGTGTACTTTTCCGGTGAAATTTCTTGGACCAGCCAGACCCTGCATGTTATCCCTTGTTTGATAGGTGTTTCTATACTCCGACGGTTCCTCATTTACGGTTTTAAAGCAAAAATATGTCTATAGATAAACTGAAGATTTTTTCGGGAACCGCCAATCCTGAACTGGCGCAACGTATTTGTGACTATCTCTCTGTAGCTCCGGCCGAGGTTACCATCCGCCGCTTTTCCGATGCGGAAATTTTCATACAGATCGATGAGAATGTACGAGGACGGGATGTTTTTGTCATCCAGCCTACCTCAGCCCCTGCCAATGACCACCTGATGGAGCTGCTGATTATGGTCGATGCCCTGCGTCGGGCTTCTGCAGGGCGTATAACCGCTGTCATCCCCTATTATGGCTATGCTCGCCAAGACCGTAAGGAGGCGGGAAGAACGCCGATTACCGCCAAGTTGGTGGCGGACCTGCTGCAGGCCTCCGGGGTTCAACGGGTGTTGACCATGGATCTGCATGCCGGTCAGATTCAGGGTTTTTTCAACATGCCGGTGGACAACCTCTACGCTACACCGGCCTTGATGGGGGCTATCCGACAGCTGGATACCTCCAATGTGGTGATTGTCTCTCCTGATGTGGGTGGGGTGGTTCGTGCCCGCTCTTATGCCAAGCGTCTGGAGGCTGATCTGGCCATCATCGATAAACGCCGTCCGGCCCCCAATGTGGCTGAGGTGCATAATATTATTGGTGAGGTAGTGGGAAAGGATTGTATCATCGTCGATGATATGGTCGACACCGCCGGCACTCTGACCAAGGCGGCTGATGCCCTGCTGAGCCAGGGGGCCAAATCGGTTACCGCCGTCTGTACCCACGGTGTTCTCTCTGGTCCGGCGGTTGATCGTATTCAAAACTCCGGGCTATCCCACCTTTTGGTTACCGACACCATCCGCCTGAGTGCGGCGGCGGAAGCGTGCGATAAGATTAAGAGTTACACCGTCTCCAACCTGTTGGGTGAGGCCATTCGACGGGTGTGTGATGAGGAGTCGGTCAGTTCGCTGTTTGTCTGATTTTTGTTTGGCAGGATTTCGTCTCAAGCGTTATGCAGCACCCCTGGAGGCTGGACGTATAAGGAGATCGTAGTAAGAGGTCTGCTTTTTGAGGGGATTTTTACGCCTGTTTTTTTTCTCTTTTTTTTGATTGGGAGTTTGAGTAATGGCAACGATTAATGCAGAATCGCGTGAGGGGACCGGCAAGGGGGTGGCCCGTCAAATGCGTCGTGAAGGACGTATTCCTGCCGTATTATACGGAGCAGGTCGTGAAAATAGAAACCTCTCTTTAAGTGCCAAAGAGTGGATGGAAGCGGTGGAGAAAAATGGTTCCGCTCTGCGGACACAACGCCAGACACTGGTGATTGACAAGGGAGCCCGGCAGATGGTTCTGCTGCGTGACTTCCAAATCCATCCTGTCTCCGGCAATCCGATCCATGTCGACTTTACCCGCTTTAATCCCAAGCAGAAGGTTGAGGTGGAGGTTCCGGTTATCTTGGTAGGTGAAGAGGAGTCTAAAGGGGTTAAAGAGGGCGGTATCGTTCAGCAGATCCGACGTGAGTTGGAAGTTCAATGTCTGGCTGGTGATATTCCTGAGAACTTCGAGATCTCCATCGCCGATATGGATATTGGTGACTCTATCCATATTGAAGATATCACCATGCCCGAAGGGGTTGTGGTCAATACCGAAGTCAACTTTACCATTGTCACCATCGGTGCGCCTCATGTAGAAGAGGTAGAGACAGAAGCGCCTGAAGCTGCCATCGAGACCGAAGTAACCACTGCCAAGGTGGAAGAATAAGGCTGAGTTCAGTCTTTTTCCATTGATACGGTGAATTTACTTGTTGGATTGGGGAATCCCGGTGATCGTTATCGGGATACCCGGCATAACCTGGGGTGGGAGGCCATGGATTGGATCGTCCGAGCGTATGGACTGTCCAACGGGGCCTCTCGCTTTAAGGGGCTGTATGGTGATGGCCGAGTGGGTCGTCATAAGGTGGGTTGGCTCTGCCCTCAAACCTTTATGAACCTTTCCGGCGAGTCGGTTGGTGCTGCGGTGCGCTTCTTTAAACTGGAGCCGGAACAGATTGTTGTTTTCCATGATGACCTGGACCTGGTTCCCGGTCGGGTACGTATGAAGCTGGGGGGTGGAAATGGCGGCCATAATGGGCTTAAATCCATCCAGCAACTGATCGGTTCTGCCGATTTTTTTCGTGTCAGGCTGGGTATCGGCCGACCGGATGGGCGAATGGACCCGGCCAAGTTTGTTCTTGCCCCTTTCAAACCGGAAGAGCGGGCGTTGATTATACCCCGCCTGGAGGGAATTCCGGCCTCTCTACCAGCTCTTTTGGATGGAGACCTGCCCGGTGCCATGAATCAACTGCTCAATAAATAGCCTCTTTTTTTTGGGGTGATCTATCTGCTCACCCCCATCCTTTCATTTTTTAAGATCACAGGAATCCCATGGCTCTTCAATGCGGTATCGTTGGGCTACCCAACGTTGGTAAATCCACCATATTCAACGCTCTCACTGCAGCCGGTGCAGAGATGGCCAACTACCCTTTTTGCACCATTGAACCCAACGTGGGGGTAGTGACCGTTTCCGACGCCCGCCTGGGAGAGTTGGCGGCCATTGCCAATCCACAAAAGGTGTTGCCGACAGTGATGGAGTTTGTTGATATTGCCGGGCTGGTGAGCGGGGCCTCCAAGGGGGAGGGGTTGGGGAATCAGTTTTTGGGTCATATCCGTCAGGTGGATGCGGTCACCCATGTGGTGCGCTGTTTTGAGGATGACGATATCACCCATGTGGAGGATCGGGTTGATCCGGCGGCTGATATTCTGATCATTGAAACCGAGCTGATGCTGGCCGACCTCTCCGGTCTGCAAAAACGGCGTGAAACGGTGATTAAAAAGGCCCGCTCCGGTGATAAAGAGGCGCGGGTGTTGGTAGCTACCTACGATAAGGCCATTGCCGGACTCAACGAGGGTACGCCTATCCGTCTACAGGGGCTGTCGATGGAGGAGTTGGAGCATCTGCGGGAACTTTTTCTTATTACCGCCAAACCGGTTCTCTATATCTGCAATGTTTCCGAGTCCGACCTCTCCACCGCCCAGACAGCGGGCCAGCACCCTTTAAGTGACGCTGTGCGGGCGTTGGCCGATAAAGAGGGGGCAGAGGTGGTGGTGATCTGTGGCGCAATCGAGGCGGAAATTGCCGAGTTGGAGGCTGAGGAGAAAGCGGCCTTCCTGGAAGATCTGGGATTGGAAGAGCCGGGTCTGGATCGGTTGGTTCATCAGGCCTATCGACTGTTGGGGTTGATGACCTATTTTACCGTTGGTCCCAAGGAGGTTCGGGCCTGGACAGTGAAAGAGGGGGCAACGGCTCCAGAGGCTGCGGGGGTGATCCATACCGATTTTCAAAAGGGGTTTATCCGTGCCGAGGTAATTGGTTTTGACGATTTTATTGCCTGCAAGGGGGAGCAGGGGGCCAAGGAGAAAGGAAAAATGCGTCTGGAAGGAAAAACCTATCCGGTGGTTGATGGGGATGTGATGCACTTTCTTTTTAACGTCTAAGCTGCTGCCGTGCAGCCAGAGTCAATACTCCCTAGGTGGAACCGTTATATACAGGGAGGGTTAACACAAACCGAGCGCCTCTCCCATGGGTATTGGAAACGGTAATGGTTCCGCCATGATCCTCAATAATACCATGGGAGATGGATAGCCCCAACCCGGTCCCTTTGCCGACCTCCTTGGTGGTAAAAAAGGGATCGAAAATCTCCCCTTGAACCGTTTCGTCAATGCCCGGTCCATTATCCTCTACCGAGAGGATGATTCTATTCTCCTCCTGAGAAATATCGATAGTCAGAGTGGGGTTTGCTACCCCTTCCAAGGCATCCCGAGCGTTGGAGAGCAGATTGATCAACACCTGCTCCAGTTGGTTGGCGTTGCCAAAGGTGGGCGGGAGATTGGCGGTGACCGTTTGGTTGATGGTGACCCCTCGGCCAGAAAACTGTTGCTCCAATAGGGTGAAACTGCTCTCCACCACCTTGACCAGATCAACCGCCTGCCGATTTTGTGTCTCCCCTTTGCGGGCAAAGCTACGCAGGTGATCGATAATATGGTTGATGCGGGCACAGTTTTTCATCACCTTTTTAAAAACCAGATAGGCACTCTCCAGATCATAATCGTTATCGTCGATTAGGTTGGTGGCATTTTCTGCGGTGAGACTGATAATGGTCAACGGTTGTCGGATCTCATGAGCGATACCGGTAGCCAGGGTGCCCAGGCTGGCCAGCTTGCTGGATTGGATGAGTTGGTCTTGGGTTGTTTTGAGATCCTCCAGCGCTTTTCGATAATCCTCGGTTCGGGCCAGAACCCGGTTTTCCAGCTCGGCATTGAGCTGGGACAGCTCCTCCTCTCTTTTTTGCAGCCTGTCAGCCATGGCATTGAAAACAAAAGCCAGATGCCCAAACTCGTCGTGGCTGTCCAGATGGATGCGGTGTTTTTTCTCTCCTGAAATAATCCGCCGCATGCCCAACAGAAGATGGTCGACCGGTTTTAGGATAAGATTCCGGGTAAAGGTGTAGACCAGGGCAAAATCTAGAAAAATAGCCAAAAGAACCAAATAAGTGATGATTTGGCGGGTCTGGTTTAATCCCGATAGCAGCTCCTCTTTGGGGACCAGGGCTACAATGACCCATGGCTTGAAGGTCATGGCGGCGCCACTGAAAAGATAGTCGGTCTGATCCGTCGTCTTGAACGCCCAGGTGCCGGGAAAAGGGCTATGGGCCATCTTGGCAAGCAGGGTGGGCCGTTTCTGGTCCAGTTGGCTGTTGAAGGGGTGGGCTGGGTCGTAGATAATACGACCATCTTTGCTGTACACCCCCATAAATCCACGCTCAAAGAGCCGCTCCCGAGCCAACTCTTCCACCAGAGAGTCCAGATGAAAATAGATTTCGATGGAGCCGTGAAACAGCCCGTTGATCTGCCAGCCCATGGCATAGACCAGGGCACCTCCCTTCAGTGCTGGTGTCTCTTGAATACCTCTGTCTTGCAGCCCATCAAAAGGGGGGGGGATCGGTTCGGAAAGGGGGATACCCTCCAGGGTTTTGGTGGGTATCCGTTTGGGTGTACCGTTGAGAATGGAGAGAACCTCCTGGTGGCGATTGTCCAGAATGCGAATTAAAGCATAG
The DNA here is from genome assembly GCA_002753565.1 of Magnetococcales bacterium. Classification (GTDB taxonomy): domain Bacteria; phylum Pseudomonadota; class Magnetococcia; order Magnetococcales; family JADFYX01. Next base: position 53,155 of record PEAM01000021.1, read on the forward strand.
GCCGGGTTGCGTTGATAGTGCCTGACCAGGAAATCCGAAAGGTCGGATAGGGCCTGGTCGGCTTCGGTCTGGAGATTGTACTGGCGGTTTAACCCATAGGCTTTCAGGGTTGGCAGGCTGCGAATGGTCAGCAGGTCCAGTTCGATGGCTTTGAGGGTTCTGTCGTATCGCTCGGCATAGAGTGCGGTCAGCTTTTCCTGGCGCTCCTGGATAAGTTGAATCACCTGTTCGCTGGATTGGTTGTAGGTGAGAAACTCGATAAAAAAAATGGAGAGGGAGAGAACCAAAAAGCTGCGCACCATCATTTTGGTTAAAAGAGATGAGTCGGTTTGATGTAGGGTGTTGGTCATGATTCTCTTTATTTAAAGGTCGCCGTTGTCAAGACCTCATAATCCAGATGCCCACTGGTGGAAAAGGTGGGTATCTGGATGCGGCGATCAATGGCTGCGGTAAGGATGCGTTGGGTGGTAAAGATCATCAGGGCCTCTTGGTGGATCAGGGTATCCAGGTGTTCCAGTCGCTGGCGGTGAATAACAGGGTCATGGATCCTCAGGGCTTTTTCATAGGCGGCATCGAACGGGGCATGGTTGAGAAGAGACCAGGGGCTTTGGGAGTGGAGCAGCAGTCCGGCATGAAAAGCCAGGGAGTAGAGAGGGTTGTCCACCAGGCTGATGACCAGATCATAATCGATGGGGACACCTGTCTTAAGTTTGTGTTCAACCACCCATTTTGTCAGCACACTACGGGAGACAACCGTTAATGCCAGATCTATGCCGACCTGACTGAAGTTTTCTTTCATGATACGTGCAACCGGATGGGAGAGGTCAGCAACCAAAACGGTCAAGGTGATCGGACCCTTGACTCCGGCTTCTTGAAGAAGAGCCTTGGCCCGTGATGGGTTGTAGGGGTAGGGTTTTAACTGGGGGTTTCTGCCAAACTCCCCCCTTTTTCCCATGGAGGCCATGGGGATGGCGTTACCCTGATCGGCAAAACGGACCAGATCTTTTTTGTTCAGGGCATGGTTTAACGCCTGCCGAACCCGCCGGTCAGCTAAAACACCTCGATTTTGCACCATGACCCAATAACTGGAGAGGACCAGTTTTTTAAGGATGCGGGCTCTCCCTTCGGTTATCTGCATGAGTCGGGAGGTTTGGTTGCCGGCCAGATTGGGGATAAAATCCACCTCTCCTTGCAAAAAAGCGTCGGCCCACTTCTGGTCGGGTATAACGACAAACTGGATGGTTTCAATATGGGGGATGTTTTTTTTCCAATAGTCGATATTTTTTTTCAAGGTGATTGATTTTCCCCTCTGCCAATCCACAAACCGGTAAGGGCCGGTTCCTATGGGATGTTTGGCAAAGGCTTCCAGCCCCACTTGTTGAATGTATTGGGGAGGGCAGATGGAGCCAAACATAGAAAAACGGTTTAAAAACATGCCGTCGGGGAAGTGGGTGTGGATATGGAGCAGGTAAGGGTTGTCGGGTTCCACCTCAATGCTTTTGATGCTGTTTAAAATCCAACTGTTACCTGATTGGTTAAGCGGATTCAGGGCGGTTTCGTAGGTAAACTTGACCGCATGGCCGTCGAAAGGCTCGCCGTTATGGAAACGGACCCCCTGGCGCAGGTTGAACACCCAATGGGTCGGGGTTTTTTTCTGCCAGTGGGTGGCCAGAGCCGGTTGAATGTTGCCTTCCAGGTCCAGATGGATGAGGGAGTCAAAAATCTGGGTGATGACGGCGTAGGAGTCTGGGTCGAACGAGGTGGTAAGGGGGGAGATGGCCGGGGGGTCCTGGCTGAAGTAGGCCACTCTCAGGGTGTTGTTATCGTTGGTTTGTGCAGCAGGAAGACCCGGAAGAACAAGGGTGAAAAAGAGCAGGAAGAGGCCAAACAGGGGATAGAAGGTGCGGCTCTTTTGGGGTAGAAAGATAAAAGGGACCATCGGACGCATGAGATCTCTCGAAGTAGTGTTCATTTATCGTCGCATCAATCAAAAACGGGTCGTGATTGGGGCTTGGGAAAGGGTATGATGAGAAAGAGAGGCCTACCCAAAAAGGGGAGAGTATAGAAGGTGGCAGGTTAATTTGGCATTAATCTGACCCCCATTATTTTCTGGGAGAGAAGAAAGGGTCCTATTCTGAAAGCTCTTCTGAAAAAAGGTAGCCGGTACCTCTTACCGTCTGAATGAATCGGCGGTTGTTTCCTTGTTCTGTTTTTCGGCGTAACTTGTGGATAAAGACATCGATCAGGTTGCTATCTTTATCAAAGGTCTCATCGTACAGATGTTCTACCAGCTCGGTACGTGTAATCACCCGGTCGCGATTGTGGATCAGATATTCCAACAGAGAGAACTCTTTGGTGGTCAATTCGATGGGCTGATTGTCCAAGGTAACCCGGTGACGACTAAAGTCAACACTCAGCCCCCCAAAGGCAATACTATCTTCGGATAGTCCGGAGTGGCGCCGTAGTACGGCACGTATTCTTGCCAGCAGTTCTCGGAAACTAAAGGGTTTGGATAGATAATCATCGGCCCCGGCCTGGAGGCACTCAACCCGCTCTTCGACACTACCCAAAGCGGTTAACATGATAACCGGCACATGGTTGCCTTTTTTGCGAAGGTGCTGCAAAACAGCAAAACCATCAACCTTGGGCATCATGCGATCCAGTAGAACCAAATCGTAAGGGCAATTTTCGGCTAAAAAGAGTGCCTCCTCCCCATCAGGAGCCAGGTCAACTGCAAATCCATCTCGTTCCAGACCCAACTTGACGGTTTCAGCTAAAGAGGTCTCATCTTCAGCGTAGAGAATTCTCAAAGATTTTCTCCCTCTTGAGATAAATTAACGAAGTGTTGGTGAGAATGTGATGAATCAAGATAAATCTTTATGAACCTCAGCGCCATTTTTTTCCTAACGCTGAATGTCATTCTACGGACCTTGGGCTAAAGAGGGGCGGGGGTCCCTTTTTGTAAAGTACGCAACTGCTGCAAAAAGGGTTGGGGATCTTTCTGGGTAACCCGCTCACCCTCTCGAGGAAACAAGGTGTCGTGGAGTCGACTCAGGCAAAAGCGCAGGGCGGCAGCTCGGGCGGCCGCCGGTAGAGCGCCGGACTCCTCTGGAGAGAGGGGGCGAAGGGACTCATAGCCTGCCAGCACCGCTTGCCAATAGCCGGTAATCGGCCTCCCTGTGGCATCAAAGCACCAGCCGTTGAGGGTGACGGCCAGATCGTAGAGATAGTGTTCGGTGCAGGCGAAAAAAAAGTCGATCACCCCGCCAAGACGAGGACCGACAAACAGAGTGTTGTCTGGGAAAAGGTCGGCATGACAGAGCCCGGTGGGTAGCTCCATGCCCAGATAGTGCTCTTTTAGCCAGCTAAGCTCTCTTGCCAACAGCCGGTAGGTGTCCGGCTCTTTGGGTTGCAGTTGAGGGGTAATGGTCTGCAGCAGGGCTTGCCAGGCTTCTCCCCCCATGGGATTGGGGCGATGGAGAGGGAAGTCGGCTCCAGCCAGATGGATGGAGGCCACCATCTGACCCGCTTCATGACACTGTTGGGCGGTTGGCTGCAGGGGCGAGCGACCGGATAGATGGGTGGCAAGGATGGCGGCCCGCTCTTTGAGGATAAAATGGGGTACGCCCTGGTCGTCGACAAGGGGTTGGGGGCAGGGGATTCCCCGGTCGGCCAGATGGCTTAGAAGGGCTGCCACAAAGGGGAGAGCATCGGCTTCGTGAGGATTTTCCACCAGGGTAAGCACATAGTTTCCGCGGGCGGTAAACAGCCGGTAATTGGTGTTGACAACCCCCTCAGAAATCCCCTCCATCTTCTGGATTTTTCCGAGTTTAAACCGGTCGGTGAGGAGGTTTAGTTCATTTATACCAAGTCGTGTGTAGACCGACACCCTCTGTTCCTTATATAATTAAAAGTACCATGTCATTGAATCCGCTGCTTCTTGCCTTCACCGGTGCCTCTGGTGCCCCCTACGGACTGCGTCTGATGGAGCTGTTGCTTCAAGGGGGCCGTGCCGTCGACCTGATTCTCTCCAACCCCGCTCGGGTGGTGTTGAAACAGGAGTGCGGGTTAGAGCTCCATGGCGATGGTCCTGCGGTGGTCGACACCCTGTTAGACTATTTCAATTCCTCCGCCATGAACAGCCTCAATGATCAGAAGCGGGGAAAGTTACGCCATTTTGCTCTGGATGATTGGTACTCACCCGCTGCTTCCGGTTCTGGTGGAGAGCGCATCATGGTAATCTGTCCTTGCTCCATGGGGAGTCTGGCCCGGATACGCCATGGCCTTTCAGGAAATCTGATCGAAAGAGCGGCCGATGTGACCATCAAGGAGGGGGGAAGGTTGATCCTGGTTCCTCGGGAGAGCCCTTATTCCACCATCCATTTGGACAACATGCTGGCTCTCTCCAAGCTGGGGGTGACGCTGTTGCCGGCCTCTCCGGGGTTTTATTATCGCCCGGACTCCATTCAGGCATTGATCGATTTTGTGGTTGCCCGAATACTCAATCAACTGGGGGTGGTGCATGATCTCACCCCAGGCTGGCCAGAAAAAGCACAAAATCATCCTGCACTTTTGCCTTGAACCATTGGGGTGATATAGAATCTAATAGGGTAGTAGCTGAATGAGGATTGTGGAAGGTATCGTATCAGGTGGGGTGGTCGTCCTGGTGGGACGAGCAGGAACGTATCCCAACTTTTAAAAGAGAGTCATAGAGACTAAAATGAAGAAAATAGAAGTTTTAGCCCCGGCAGGAAACCTCCCCTCCCTGAGGGCAGCCGTGGACAGTGGTGCCGATGCGGTCTATTTCGGTTTTCGCAATGCCACCAACGCCCGTAATTTTGAAGGGCTTAATTTTAGCGAAAAAGAGGCCTTGGAAGGTATTCGCTACGCCCACAAAAATGGGGTGAAAGCCAACGTGGTCCTTAACACTTTCCCCCAGGTCGACCAGCCGGAAATCTGGTATAAAACGGTGGATACGGCGGCAGAGATCGGGGCTAATGCCATTATTCTGGCCAACCTGGCTCTGCTTAAATATTGTCGGGATACCCATCCAGATCTGCCTATCCATCTCTCGGTTCAAGCCTCTGCCAGCAACTACGAAGCGATCAACTTCTACAAAAAACATTTCAATATCACCCGTGTCATTCTGCCTCGGGTGCTCACCGTCGACGAAATTCGTCTGCTGGGCGAGAAGACCGATGTCGAGATGGAGGTGTTTGCCTTTGGTGGGTTGTGTGTCATGGCCGAGGGGCGCTGTTATCTCTCCTCTTATGTGACGGGGGTCTCTCCCAACATCGAAGGGGTCTGCTCTCCGGCCCGTTCGGTCCGTTTTGAGAGTCAGGGCGGTAAGTTGCAAACCCGTTTGGGCGAAGTGTTGATTGCCGAATATGAGCCGGATGAAGATGCCGCCTACCCAACCATCTGCAAAGGCCGTTTCGAGGCCAACAACCATGTCTATCACACCATGGAGGAGCCAAGCTCTCTCAATGTGTTGGAGATGCTTCCCGAGGTGATTGAAGCCGGGGTGGTCTCTCTGAAGATTGAGGGGCGCCAGCGGACCAAGTCCTATGTTTCGACGGTAACCAGCACCTTCCGAAAAGCGGTGGATGCCTACTATAGCTCACCAAAAACGTTCCGCCCCAAAGGGAAATGGATTAAAATCCTCAACAGCACCGCAGAGGGATCAACTCACACCCTGGGTACCTATCAGGAGAACTGGCAGTAATGATGAAACTTTCCATTGGACCCTGCCTCTTTGATTGGGGAAAAAAAGGTATTGCCGATTTTTACCGTCGCATGGCTTTCGAAACCGAAGCGGACATTCTCTACATTGGTGAGGTGGTCTGTTCCAAACGGCTGCACATGGACCCGGATGAGCTGTTTTCCCTGGTGGAGGAGCTGAAAAGTACCGGCAAAGAGGTGGTTTTATCCTCCCTTGGCTTGGTCATGAGTGAGTCGGAGCAGGTAGAGCTCCGGGCGCTTGCCGCCAAGGCCGCAGAGATGGGGGTGCGCCTGGAGGCCAACGATATGGCCGCCATTGGGGTGGGAGAGGGGCAGCCGTTGGTGGCTGGTCCCCATATCTGTACCTACAACCCAGATACGCTGGATTTTCTCCAGTCGGTGGGGGTTGATCGGGTGGTATTGCCGGTGGAGCTGTCGGCCAACCATATAACCGGTATCTTTCGTGGCAAAACCGGTATGGAGTCAGAACTCTTTGCCTATGGTCGCCTCCCCCTGACCTTCTCCGCCCGCTGCTATACCGCCCGGGCCTTCAACCTGCCCAAGGCCAACTGCCAGTACAAGTGTGGTGACTATCCTGACGGGATGAACATGCACACCCAGGAGGATAAGGAGTTTCTTGTTATCAACGGTATCGAGACCATGTCGGAGTTGATCTATAACCTGATTGCCGATATCAAACGGCTGGAGGAGATGAAGATAGATATTCTCAGGCTCTCTCCACAAAGTCGAGGCATGGTCGAGGTGGTTAAAATCTGGAAAAGTTCCCTCTCTGGGCAGATGGGTAGGGAGGAGGCTTTGGCCAAGCTTCTGGAAATCAATGAGAATGTACCCTTCTGCAATGGCTACTTCCATGAACATCCTGGGTTGGAATTTATCCAGTAGGCCAGGCTGTTCCACATTCCTCTGGGTTTTTTAATCCTGGCGTTCCTTAAGAAATCTTTTTAAAAAAGGTGGGAAAAAATGCAAATTGATAATGCACTGTTGGATCAAATGACCCAGAATATCATGGGTCTATTCAATATGGCGGGAGAGACTCACCAGGAGATGGTTCGCCAAATTCGGGATGTGGTTCGAGAGGGTGTAGAACATTTCGATCTGGTGACACGGGATGAGTTTGACGCCGCCCAAACCCTGTTGAGCAATACTCGAATCAAGGTCGAAGCCCTGGAAAAACAGGTGGTAGAGCTGGAGGCGGCTCTGGCTAAAAAGGGGGGGTGACCACTGGCGTACCTCTCCTCTTTTGTTCTCTGGTTTTATTTTCCACACGTTCCATTCAAAGGAGATCATGGTGAAAGAAGCTTATCTGGCAGGATCGTGGATTACCACCGGCAAAACCCTGAATGTGGTCAACCCCTTTGATGGAAAGCTGGTGGATAGCGTGGCTCAATGCGGCGCCGAGGAGATTGATCGGGCCTTGGATGCGGCGGTTATCGCCCTCCAAGAGACCCAAGGGATGGAGCCTTACCAACGGGCCGATGCCCTGGCCTATATTCGGGATGAGCTATCTAAGCGATCCGAAGAGTTTTCTCGGGTATTAAGTCAAGAGAATGGCAAGACCCTTGTCGAATCCCGTCTGGAGTTGGCCCGTGCGGTTGCCACCTTCGATATCGCTGTGGGTGAGGCGACCAGAATTCAAGGGGAGGCGTACGATCTGGGGGTTAACGCCATGGGAGCCGGGCGACGGGCTTTAGTTCGCAAGTATCCTATTGGTGTTGTCTCTGCAATTGCCCCGTTTAATTTTCCTCTCAATCTGGCGATCCATAAAATTGCTCCTGCCATGGCAGCAGGCTGTCCGGTTGTCTTGAAACCGGCCTCTAAAACCCCTCTGACCGCTCTGATGCTGGCAGAGATTGTTCAAGATTCCGGCTGGCCCAGAGGGGCCTTCTCTGTTCTGCCTTGCGACCGAGCTGCGGGTCAGATGTTGGTGGAGGATGATCGCATCAAGCTGCTCAGCTTTACCGGCTCCCCGGATGTGGGATGGCAGATGAAACGGGACGCAGGGCGTAAAAAAGTGGTGTTGGAGTTGGGTGGAAATGCCGGGCTGATTGTGGATAAGGATGTGAAGGATTGGGATTGGTTGATTGCCCGCTCTGTGTTGGGGGCTTTTTATCAGTGTGGGCAGGTCTGCATTTCGGTGCAGAGAATTTTTCTCCATCAGGAGATCATCGGTGAGTTCAGGGCCCGCTTTAAAAAGGCTGCTGAAGCTTTGGTGGCTGGGGATCCGCTGGACGAAGCCACTACCTTGGGTCCCATGATCGATACCTCCAACCGTAAACGGCTTCAAGAGTGGATTCAGGAAGCGTTGGTTCAAGGGGCTGAGTTGGTCACCGGCAATAGCATTGCACGGGTTGGGCAGGGGAACAGTCTGGTTGCTACTATTCTGGAGGAGGTGGACGCTCGTTCGCGTATCTCTGCCGAAGAGGCTTTTGGCCCGGTGGTTACCCTGACGGCTGTTGAGACCATGGATGAGGCTTTCGAGCGGGTGAACAGCTCTAAATTTGGTCTGCAGTGTGGTCTGTTTACCAACGATTTTTCTACGGTTATCCGTGGCTTGGATCGATTGGAGGTGGGGGGGGTTATCCATAACGATGTCCCCTCTTTCCGAGTGGATAACATGCCCTATGGTGGACTGAAAGATTCTGGCCTGGGTCGGGAGGGGGTCCGTTATGCCATGGATGATATGCTGGAAAAAAGGGTTCTGGTCCACTTCTCTTCCTGATGATCCTTATTATTTCTCTCAATAGGGGCGTTCATGCTGGCTCGCATTAATACCATTGCGTTGGAGGGGGTGAGAGCGGTTCCGGTTGAGGTGGAGGTGGACTTGAGTCGGGGTCTTCCGGCCTTGAGTATTGTCGGCTTGCCCGAGGCTACGGTGCGAGAAGCCAAGGATCGGGTTCGTGCTGCGCTCTCCAATTGCGGCTTTAAACTGCCAACCCGGCGCATCACCATCAACCTGGCGCCGGCCCACCTGCCCAAAGTTGGCTCTTCTTACGATCTCCCCATCGCTTTGGGCCTGCTGGTGGCGATGGAAAAGATTCCCCAAAAACAGATGGAAAGTCGAGTGGTGTTGGGGGAGCTCTCCCTGGATGGTCGGCTTCGCCCTATAACCGGAGCCCTTCCGGCTGCTCTCTATGCCCGACAGGAGCGGTTTGCCGAGCTGATTGTTCCCCTGGATAACGGAATGGAGGCCGCCCTGACGCCTGAGTTGGCGGTTGTGGCCCCAGAAACCTTGTTGGATTTGGTGCGCCATCTCCTGGATGAGACCCCCTTGCAACCGGTTGTATCGACCGGACTGAAGGCGTGGCTGGGAGAGGAGAGTAGGCTGATTCGGGATATGTCCGAGGTCAAGGGGCAGGAGCATGCCAAACAGTCTCTGGAGGTGGTTGCAGCGGGGGGGCACAACCTGATTATGAGCGGTCCGCCGGGATCGGGCAAGACCCTGCTGGCCCGCTGCCTGCCGGGGCTGCTACCAGAAATGACCTTGGACGAAGCTTTGGAGGTGACAGCCATTCACTCGGTGGCAGGGTTGCTCCACGCTGGTCGGCCTATTGTTGGATTACGTCCCTTTCGTTCTCCTCACCACACCTCTTCTCAGGTCGCGCTGGTGGGAGGGGGGAGTATCCCCCGACCGGGTGAGGTCAGTCTGGCCCATCGGGGCGTACTGTTTTTGGATGAGATTCCCGAATTTGGACGCACAGCCCTGGAGGTGTTGCGAGAGCCGCTGGAGGCCAGGGAGGTGAGTATCTCCCGAGCGGCGCGGTCGGCGGTTTTTCCCGCTGACTTTCAACTGGTTGCAGCTTTTAACCCCTGTCCGTGTGGTCATCTGGGCAACCCCTACCGGGCGTGTCGCTGCAGCCCGGTTCGTATCGAACAGTATCGGGCCAGACTTTCCGGGCCACTGATGGATCGGATCGATCTTCATGTTGAGGTACCGCCGGTACCTGCAGAGACCCTGATTGCCCTGCCGACGGGGGAGTCCTCTGCTGATATTCGCCAAAGAGTGGTAGCTGCCAGAGAGCGGCAGTATGCACGCAATGGACTGGGTATCCTTAATGCCACCCTGGATGGCAAGGTGTTGGAGCGCCACGCCCCTCTCGATGAAGAGAGCCAGTCTTTGCTGTTGAATGCCGGTCGAAAATTGGCCTTTTCGGCGCGAACCCATAACCGTTTACGCCGGGTTGCCCGCACCATTGCCGACCTGGCCGACTCCGCCCCCATTCAGGTGGGGCATCTGGCCGAGGCGATCCAATATCGGGTTGGCGGTCGGTATTCTGGTTAAGCCTGGAAATCTACTCCTTTAAAAGCTGCTTTAAATCCCAACTGTTTCGGTGAATCCCATGGCAACGACCGCAGACCGTTACCCCCAATACCCCGAGAAGATGACCGGATTTTTTGGTTTTTCCCGGCTCCTTGAGCGCCTCCTGAAGAGCCGCCAGGGTCTGTTGGGTCGGGGCACCTAAAATACGTTCCTTGGGGTAGTCATCTTGATGGCAATTGGTACAACTCTGGCCGAGGGTGGTGAGTTTTTGGCCGAGTTGTACGCCAAAGGAGCGGGCTTGATCGGGATTGCCATCCTCACGGGCGATTTTCAAGGCGGTCAGATCTCGGCGCAGGGCTTTCATCAGATCGGAATAACCCCACTCTTTTTGATCAGCCTCACCCACCATTTTAACCGAGTTGAAATCGGCACTTCGATAGAGGGCAATCGCTGCCGCTTTGTAGTTTCCGTGGCAGGATTTGCAGGTTTGCCGAATTTTTTTCATGGCGGCCTGCATGGCAGTCAGATCATTCTGTTCAGCGGCCTTTTCAAGGGCCATCAAAGCCTCTTCATCCACCTCGGAACCCCACTGAGGAACCATCTGGGGGATTTTTCTGTAGCTTTTGGCCAGCTCCCCAACCCAACGAGTGGCCGGCTCTATCTCCCCTTGGTTGGCATAGGTGGAGACAGCCTGGCTGGTCTGCTCCAGACGGAACATCAGATGGAGCCAGGCTTGACGCTTGTTTTGGGGTTTATACCAAGCACCCAGAGAAGCGGGGGGCAAGGGGATGGTGACACGCTCTGTGGCATCGGTTGCTGGCAGGGTAAGAGGTGAGAGCAGCACAACGATCAAAAAGGCCCAGAAGAGCATCCCGTGGGTACCTGTCAAAGAGGTCTGTTTGATGGTTGGTCTGCTGCCAGTTGGCTGGCTCCATTTGGATTGGGTCATGGGTCTTTTCCACTAAAAGAATGGATGGGGCGGCACGCTGATCATTTCGCCGGATATTTTTTAGCCAGTTTTTCCAAGGCTTCTGCTGGAATTTCCCCAGCATTTTGATCTCTAATCTCCATCAACTCTGTTTTGACCCAGCCGGTTATTGGCATCCACCGGCCATTGGATTCATCTTTTTTCCAGGCTCGTTTCCCTTTGGGGGCCTGGGGATTGTACAGGCCGTTGGGGGCGATGTTCATCAGTTGTGTCAGCGAACGGGTTGGGATGGCGCCGGTATGTTTTTTTTCTGCGGTTTTTTCCAGCCCCATCACCGCCTCAACGGTCAACCCATACTCTTCGGCAATTTCTTTAAATTTATTCAAGGCCTCCTCTCTGCCTCGAGAGGATTTCTCTTTGATTTTGGCCTCTGCCTGATGGACCAACTCTTTAAGATCCTTGATGCTCATTTTATCCAGATCAAAATCTGCCACGCTTATCTCCTGAAAGAACCACAATAGGGAAGAGGCATCCGCCCTGTTTGGAACAGTTTGCCCCTAGCTGCCGATGAGAGATAACACGATGGCCGGCTGCTGATTGGCCTGAGCAAGTATGGCAACTCCAGCCTGTTGAAGAATGGAGTTTCTCGTGAGCTTTGCGGTCTCTTCAGCAAAATCAGCATCCATGATTCGGGATTGTGCCGCTTTGGTGTTCTCTACTGCATGGCTCAAATTGGCGATGACGGCCTCAAAACGGTTTTGAATCGCACCGAGGTTGGAGCGAATATCGGAGATCGAGTCCAGGGCGCTGGCAATCTTGACCTGGTTGGAGCCGGCAATATCAACAGCCGATGTGGTGGTAAGGACATTTTCCCCGATGCTGTTCAGGCCGGTTGCAGTACCATCAACGCTGATTCCCAGCCCCCCCAGACTAGCGGTAGCAATGGTCAAACTCAGGGTGTTTCCGGCCTCGGCACCAATTTGGAATAAGTTGGCATTGTAAGAGCCGTTGATCAGCTTGAAGCCGTTAAACTCGGTGCTGGTTGAGGTGCGTTGGATCTCTGCCAACAGGGCGGTGATCTGATCTTGGATTGCCTCTCGGTCAGAGGCCTGTTTGGAGGCGTTGGAGGCATCGATGTAGTGCTCGTTCAGGGTGATGAGGGAAGACTCGATCTCCTCCAGGGCGCCATCTGCCACTTGAGCGAGAGAAATGCCATCATTGGTGTTGCGGATGGCGACATTCATGCCTCTGATTTGAGAGGTCATGCGGGTGCTGATGGCCAGGCCGGCGGGATCATCGGCAGATGAGTTGATCCGAAGGCCAGAGGAGAGGCGTTCGAAGGTGATACCCAGGGCCAGAGTGGTTTCGGTTAGCTGTCGTTGTGCTTTCAGGGCAGCAACATTGGTGTTGATTGCAAGAGCCATTGTTCAATCTCCTAGATATGGCGTTCAAGTAGAACCCCTTAATGATAGTGCCTTCCGTGGCTATTATTGGGTTGTTCATTACCGATGGTCGAAGAGGCAACCCTACCCCTGTCTTATTCTGGTGTTTTATTTTATGGTAATAAATACACCCATTCTTTTTATCGACTATCAGATAATCTTCTTTAGCCTTTTTTTGCGTCACCCTTTCATCCGATACTCTGATCTTGTTCACATGGATGGAGCAGGCTCGACTCCCCTTTTAATAGAATTGGCTTGCTGCTCTTCATGAGTGGGGTTGAATTTTGGCTCAAAATGACTCTTAATGGAGGAGGTGAATAATTTTTTTAGGGTTTTGAAAAGGGTGTCAAGATGAGACGGGAAGATTTGTATCAACAGGCAAAAGAGTCGTTGTGCGATGTGGGTGTTGAGAGGTTCAATGAGGCTCATCGTGAGCTTTTGTACCACATTCTTCTGCTCCAAGAGCATTTGGAGGCAGTTTTGACCCTGGATGACCAGACGTTGGACTGGAAATTGGTTGACCAATCCATTGACTTTTTAGAAACGTATACCCTGGAACACCTTAAGGCTGAGGAAGTGTTGATGGTGGCCAGTCACTATGCGGGGTATGCTGAACACAAGGCGGAACATGAGAAGCTGATTGTTGATTTTTTGGAGATAAAAGGCCGTATCATGGCATCACGAAAAAAAGAGGATGTGAGTGAGTTGAAAGATTTTCTTCTTGGCTGGCTTTTCAAGCATACAAGCTGTACAGATATGGAATATAAGGGGAAGCTTGATTTATCCCTGGTGTGAGATAGAAGGTTGAACTCCTCTGCGGAGCGGTTGTTCCTGGTTAAGGCTGGTTTTTTTCGGTCTGTTTGGAGAGTAAATATGGAAGATGGAAAACAGTATATTCGCTGGAACCAACAGTGGAGTGTGGGGGTTGACTCTCTAGACGATGATCATAAAAAATTGATCGGAATTATCAATCAAATTATTGGCCTGTACGCTAGTAAGTCTGAAGAGAGGCATCTGCGTTCGGCTATCAGTAAGCTGATGAAGTATACGGGTACCCATCTGAAAAATGAAGAGCAGTTTCTTGAGTCCATAGGGTATCCACAAATCCAGCAGCATAAAGAGGTTCATCTTCGCCTGATGTATGATGTGTTGGCGGCTAAGGCCAAGCTGCTTAACAGCCATTACGATGGTACCTCTACCGAAGAGTTGAAACGCTTTCTCGTCGACAAATGGCTGGTGGAACATATCCAGCAGGGTGATCAGGATTATGCCCGATTCCTAAGAGAAAACAGCTTAAAGCACGCCTTATAGCACTCTGTTGCCCCCTTTTGGTTTGGCTCGCCTGCCAACATAGCCCCAACAGAGTACCTCCGCCCGATTGCCCCCTTTCTGCCCGCCTCTGGGTGTGGCCTCTCCCTACCTTTTCTGCTGGTTGTTAACGCTGTGTAAACTGATCTGCCTGATAGGGCGACATCAAGCCTTGAAAGTCAATATAGGGTGAAAGTACGCCCTGTATTCTGTTACAAAGCATTAAAAAGTCGATTTTTTTTTTATATCTATAGATGGTTTTTTTGATTGAGTTGATAGAGGAAAAGATTGTTTATCTTCTTGTAATAGAACGGTATTATTTTTTTTAAAAAAAAGGTGGGGCGTTAACGGGAGATAAAAAGAGAATGATGCTTGTCACAATTCCGTGACAAACGTTACGGACGGTGACATACTGTTCCCAAGTTTGATTGAATCATTGAATGAAAAGAGATGACAATCATCTGTTGGTTGTCATCTTGGGTACCGAGGGCCGCCCTGATCTCCCCCCCCCTCTTCGGGGTAGCTCTTGGTACCTGTTTTAGAATAGGGTCACAAGTTTCTTGCGACCTAATCCAGGGGCCGGCGATACGCCCATTATTCGTCAGCCCCTGGCTTTATTTCCCCCCTGTTTCAAAGCTGTTTTTGACGGAACAAGCCAGGGATTGACAACTCTCCCCCCCCTATTGTTGATTCCTGGTCTGTTTTTTCCTGCTATCACCTGCCCACTTCGACCCATCTTTACGGATCTATGCCCCAAAGTTCTTCCAGTCGATCATCTCGTCCGCAACCCCGACGATAGAGACGATAGCGAATGGGGTTTTTATGGTGGTAATCCTGGTGGTAGGTTTCTGCGGCATAAAAGGGTGCGGCCGGGGAGATCTCGGTCTGAATGTTTGCTTTGAAGGGTTTGGTCTGCCGGATATGTTCAAGAGAGGCGAAAGCCAGGCGCTTCTGCTCTTCGGAGTGGAAGAAAATGGCCGATCGATACTGGCTTCCCCGGTCACAAAACTGTTGGTTGGCGGTGGTTGGGTCGATGTTGTGCCAGAAGAGAGTGAGCAGGTGGTCGTAGCTAACCTTGGTCGGGTCGAAGCGCACCTCTACCGCCTCGGTATGACCGGTTCTGCCGGCAGAGACAGCCTTATAGGTAGGGTTTTTCTCCTGGCCGCCCGTATAGCCCGAGAGGGTGGAGACAACCCCTTCTACCTCATCAAACAGATGTTCAACACACCAAAAACAGCCCCCGGCAAAGGTAGCCGTTTCTAATTTGGCAGCCTCTTTTTCCGCCCCATGGGCCCAAGGGGAGAGTAGTAGGGTTGCGGCAAGAAGAAGGGTGAAACGTCGCCTGTTCATATCCATCGATCCTTACTCATAACCTTGTTAAGAGGGTGTTGTTCCATGCTTTTCAGGGACTTCATGGTTGGCTCCTTTTAGTAGAAATAGAGGCTATCACCCCTCTTTATAGCACTTTTTTGCCCAGAAAAGGGGATGAGGGGAAAAAAAAGGCGATTTCATCTTGAAAATAAATAAATCGGACCAATATAGGTATGGGTAGTGTGCTGGGTATGGCTCAACCTCTTTCTATTAAGGTGTTCCAGTCGTTGACAGTTTGATATCGCGTTGTTATCTTTCGCCAACTAACGAAACTTAACAGGCTGTCCCCAGTTGTGTTAAATCCCCAATCAAGATCTGGAGTTTTACTCGTACCATGAGCCAAAAGAGCAAAGATAAGGTGGATCAGGAATCCGAGGGTATTCAAGAGCCGACAGCCCCCTCACCCGAGCCGGATGAAACCAAAGAGGAGATTCTGGAGGGAGAAGTTTTGGCACCTGGCGAGACCGAGGAGGCCCCAGGGGAGCCCGAGGATAAAGCGGACCTGGATGCCGATACTCAGCCTGAGGCCCCTCAAGTGGGTAAAGAGCCAGAGGAACCCTCACTTCAAGCGTTGTATGAGGCATGTATGGAAAAGGCCGAGGCCAACCGTAACGACTATCTGCGTTCTGTCGCCGATATGCAAAACCTTCGAAAACGGACCGCTCGAGATATCAAGCAGGCACGCTCCTTCGCTATTGAAGGGTTTGCCCGAGATTTGCTGCCCGTATCAGACAACATGATACGGGCCCTTGCTGCGTTGGCAGACAACGAAGATCCGGCTGTCAAGTCTCTGTATGAAGGGGTGGAGATGGTACAAAAAGAGCTGGACCGGGCCTTTGATAAACATGGCCTGGAGAGGATTGAAGCACTGAATGCCCCCTTTGATCCCAATCTTCACCAAGCTGTCGTCCAGATGGATGCACCGGATGCCAAACCGGGACAGGTGGTTCAGGAGATGCAGGTGGGCTACACGTTGAACGGTCGTCTGTTGCGTCCGGCTATGGTCGGGGTTGCAAAAGCTGACGACTCTTAAATTTAAAAAAAAACCGATCCCTCCCTTGACAGATGAGGCGTTGGTTTCCATATCACAGCACAGAAGCACCACATACTTGTTAACTCGTTTAGTTAATGTCGCGTATAAAACGCTGGCTCAATAGACCAGGCGTCGGGAAAGGATAAAGAGAATGGGAAAAGTGATAGGAATCGATCTGGGGACGACCAACTCATGTGTTGCCGTCATTGAAGGGGGAGACCCCAAGGTTATCGAAAACAGTGAAGGCAGCCGCACCACACCCTCCATGGTGGCGCAAGCTGCCGGTAGTGATGAGCGTCTGGTAGGTCAGTCTGCCAAGCGTCAGGCGGTAACCAACCCGAAAAACACCCTCTATGCCATCAAACGTCTGATCGGTCGTCGTTATGAAGACCCGATGACCCAAAAAGACAAGGATATGGTTCCCTACAACATCGTCAAGGCCGATAATGGTGATGCCTGGGTAGAGTTGGATGGTAAAAAGGTGAGCCCTTCCGAGGTCTCCGCCATGATTCTGCAGAAAATGAAGCAGACGGCAGAGGATTATCTGGGCGAGACGGTGACCGATGCGGTGATTACGGTACCGGCCTATTTTAACGATGCCCAGCGTCAAGCCACCAAAGATGCCGGACGGATCTCTGGTCTTAATGTGTTGCGGATCATCAACGAGCCAACCGCTGCGGCTCTGGCCTATGGGCTGGATAAAAAGGGTTCCCAGACCATCGTTGTTTACGATCTGGGTGGTGGCACGTTCGACGTCTCTGTTCTGGAGATCGGTGACGGCGTTTTTGAGGTAAAATCGACCAATGGGGATACCTTCCTCGGTGGTGAAGATTTTGATATCGCGATTATCGACTATCTGGCCGATGAGTTCAAAAAAGAGAACGGAATCGACCTGCGCAAGGATGGCATGTCGCTGCAACGCCTGAAAGAGGCGGGTGAAAAGGCCAAGATTGAGCTGTCCAGCAGCACACAGACCGATGTCAACCTGCCCTTCATTACTGCGGATGCCAACGGCCCGAAACATCTGAATGTCAGTTTGACACGTGCCAAGCTGGAATCCCTGGTTTCCGACCTGGTTCAACGGACCCTGGATCCTTGCGGCATTGCCCTCAAAGATGCCGGTATTTCTGCTAAGGATGTCGATGAGGTTATTCTGGTTGGTGGTATGACCCGGATGCCCAAGGTTCAAAAGGTTGTGGCAGACTTTTTTGGCAAAGAGCCCCACAAGGGTGTCAACCCCGATGAGGTGGTTGCCATTGGTGCCGCCATCCAAGGTGGTGTGCTCAAAGGAGACGTTCAAGATGTGCTGCTCCTGGATGTCACCCCCCTCTCTCTGGGAATCGAAACCCTGGGAGGCGTTCTGACCAAGCTGATTGAGAAAAACACCACAGTGCCTACCAAAAAGTCCCAGGTATTCTCGACGGCGGCTGACAATCAGTCGGCGGTGACCATTCGGGTTGCCCAGGGTGAGCGGGAGATGTTTGCTGACGGTAAGATGTTGGGTCAGTTCGATCTGGTAGGTATTGCCCCGGCTCCCCGTGGTGTGCCACAGATTGAGGTGACCTTCGATATCGATGCCAACGGATTGGTTCATGTTTCGGCTAAGGATAAAGGCACCGGAAAAGAGCAGTCCATCAAGATTCAGGCCTCTGGCGGGCTTTCGGATGATGAGATCGAGAAGATGGTCCGGGATGCCGAGTCTCACGCTGAAGAGGATGCCAAAAAGCGCAAACTCATCGATGCTCGCAACCAGGCTGACTCGTTGGTCTATACCACCGAGAAGACCATCAAGGATAATGAGGCCAAGATCGACGATGCAGCCTTGAAGTCTCAGGTTGAGGCGGCTATTGCAGAGGTCAAGACCGCTCTGGAAGGGGATGATGCCGAGGCCATAGAGGCCAAGACCCAGGCTTTGATGGAGATCTCCATGAAGCTGGGTGAGGCGATTTATAAAGATGCCGGTGCCGATCCGGCAGCGGGTGGCCCGGGAGCTGATGCGGCAAGTGGGCCAAGTGGCGCAGCCGGAGCAGAAGATGTGGTTGATGCTGAATTTGAGGAAGTTAAAGACAACGAGAAGAAGTAACGATTCATGCCTAAAGATTATTATGAAACACTAGGCGTCTCTCGTGATGTCGACGACAAAGGGCTGAAGTCTGCCTTTAGAAAGTTGGCCATGAAACATCATCCGGATCGTAATCCGGATGATAAAGAGGCAGAGACCCGCTTCAAAGAGATCGGCTCTGCTTATGAGGTGCTGAAGGACCCAAAAAAGCGGGCCATTTATGATCAATATGGTCATGCCGGATTGGGTCAGGATGGACAGGGTGGTGCCGGATATGGCGGTGGTCCTGGTGGTGGCTTCGGAGATATTTTCGAGGAGTTTTTCGGGGATATCTTCGGGGGTCGAGGTGGTGGCCGAGGTCGGGGCGCCAACAACCGGGGAGAAGATTTTCGCTATGATCTAGCCGTTGATCTGGAAACCGTCATGAACGGCTCTGAGGAGCGGTTGCGTATCCCCACCATCATTCCGTGTGAACCCTGTAAAGGGAGTGGTTCCCAGTCTGGTTCCGGTCCGGAGGTCTGCACCACCTGTGGTGGTGTTGGTCAGGTTCGGGCTCAGCAGGGTTTCTTCTCCATTGCCAGGCCCTGTTCGGCCTGTTCGGGTCGGGGTAAAATTATTCGCAACCCCTGTACCTCTTGCCGAGGGCAGGGGCGGCAGCGTTCCGAAAAGACCCTGACAGTCAAGATTCCACCCGGTGTGGATACCGGTACCCGTATCCGTCTGACAGGAGAGGGGGGAGCCGGTATGAACGGCGGCCCAGCCGGTGATCTGTTTATCATGATCGAAGTAAAGAACCATCCCATGTTTGAGCGGTATGGGGCAGATCTGCTCTGCCATGTTCCCATTACGTTTGCTCAAGCCGGGCTGGGTGGCAAGTTGGATGTCCCAACCCTGAAGGGGCGGGCCAGATTGACCATACCGGCTGGTACTCAAACCGGTCGCCGTCTGGCCATGCGGGGTAAAGGATTGCCCCACCTGAATCGTCCGGGTGTCATGGGTGATCTGGTTGTTGAGGTCCGCATTGAAACACCGGTCAACTTGAGCAAGCGACAAAAAGAGCTTCTTGAAGAGTTTGCCACCTGCTCCAAAGAGGAGAGTCAACCAGACTCTACCTCGTTTTTAAGTAAGGTTAAGGATTTCTTGGAAAAGATGTCCAGTTAGAGTATCAGCCTCAACCAGGCGCACTGGGTTGAGGCTGATGGTTTTCACGATTTGTCCCCCAGACAAGAAAATCCCAGGTTTTGGGATTTTCTTGTCTGGGGGACTCTGTTTTTGGTGGAGATTTTTCGTGTCTGATACAGCCATTGGAGTGGTAGGAGCAGGGGGTCGGATGGGCCGGATGTTGGTACAGGCCATAACCCAGACCGAGGGGGCCCGTTTGGTTGCGGCCAGTGAGCGTCCGGGGTCGGATCTGTTGGGTCTGGATGCGGGGGGATTGGCTGGGGTGGGTTCGTTGGGTATTATGTTGACCGATGCAGCCCATGCCACGTTTTCCCCAGACCGTGTGGTGATCGACTTTACGGCTCCGGCAGCCACCTTGACCCATATCCAGTGGGCGGTAGAGAAGAGTTGCCCCATGGTGATCGGTACCACCGGACTGGATGCCAAGGGGGTAGAGGCGCTGGAGAAGGCGGCTCAATCCATCCCTATTGTCTTTGCACCCAACTACAGTGTCGGTGTCAACCTGATGTTTAAAATTGCTGCAGAGGTGGCCAAGGTTCTGGATGGCTCAGCCGACTTTGAAGTGATTGAGGCCCACCATCGGCATAAGGTGGATGCCCCCTCGGGCACAGCCCTGGGGTTGGGACAGGCCATTGCGGCGGCTGTAGGTCGGAATCTGAACGAGGTCGGGGTTTTCTCCCGAGAGGGTTTTACCGGCGAGAGAGAGGCCAAATCCATCGGTTTTGCGACCATACGGGGGGGCGATATTGTCGGTGATCATACCGCTCTGTTTGCTGGGGAGAGCGAACGGTTGGAGATTACCCATCGGGCTGGAAGCCGGATGATTTTTGCCAACGGGGCGGTCCGGGCTGCTCTATGGGTTGTCGACCAAAAGCCGGGGCTGTATAATATGGGCGATATTTTAGGGTTTACCTAGAAACGGCTGTTTCTAGGTTCAAAGAGCTTTTTCTCTTTTGTTGTCTGTTTTGCTTGCTTTTAAAAGGACTCATTTATGGAAAACATCGAAGTTGCCAAAATCAAGGTTGGACAGAGTGTTACCCTGGAGTTCGGTAATAAAGAGCCTATTTTGACCAAACTGGAAGAGCCGAATAAATTCAAAATGGAAGATTGGTATGAAGAGGAGCGGGAGGTCTATATTCTGGAGGATGTCATAGAGGAGGATGAGCCGCTCCATTTTAGTTTTGAACCTTTTGCGGATCTGGCGTCAGGACTCAAGGCCGATGGTGGGGGGTTTGGGCAAAACAAGAAGGTGTTGGACTTTCTTGCCCGTCCAGTTGATGGCATTGAGATGGAAGAGGAGGAAGAGGAGCAGGCGGTAGAGGAGGCGGGGGCCTGATCGCTTTGGTGGGTTAAAAGAGTCGAAACAATCAAGAATGGCCGCTGTTTGGGGCCATTTTTTGATTGGTTCGGCTCTGTCCTAATTAGTATACTGCAGCGGTCCTTGAGCCAGGGTAGTCAAGGTTTGAATGAGCTGCTGCTCTTCGGTAAACATCTCTTCTTCCCCTTGGGTTTGGACAGTATTAAACCGGTTTTTTTCTTCCATCCGTTGGGCCTGCAGGCTCTCTACCCGGGCCTGGGCGACAGCAATTTCCGCTTCAATCAGTCCGGTTACCACCAAAGATTGGCTGTTAGCCAGTTCAGCCCGATTTCTCGCTGCTTTGGCCCAGGTGGCCTCCTGTTCCATCTCTCCGTAGGAACCACTATCTGAATGCCAGGCTTTGCCCGATTGTGATTCAGCTTTCTTGGCAATCTCCTGCTGTGTTGCTACCCAGTCGGCAAACTGAAGGGACTCCTCTCGGGCTTTGATCATGATCTGTTGGAGTTGATCCTGGGCTTTGGAGAGTTCAAGCTGGGTCTGGTTGAGTCGGCCTTGGGCAACCAACACCTCTCCGGTTATTTTCGTTTGGACGGCACTCATCTCCTGTTGAGTTTGTTGGGCAATGGCCATCAGCTTTGTACCATGTTTTTGTACCCAGGAGAGGCGAATGGCTTCGATCTCTTGTTCAACCTGTTTGATCTTCTGGTTGATTTCATCGATTTTCATCTCACTCTGGATAAAAATTTCCCGCATGGTCTCTTGGGTCTCCTGAGCCCTGGCGCTATGGGTTTCGTACTGTTGAGCGGCTTGGTCCAGGTGTTCAAGGGAGGTGTCGGTACGGTTCCAGTTATTCCTGAATTGCTGGTCGGAATGGTCTGTTCTGTCTCTGGCGCTGTTTAATTTTTCCTGAGCCTGGGCAATAAGCGTTTTAGCACGAAGCTGAACAGCTCTGATCTCCTCTTTTGCCTGCTGGCGTTGGTCCAGCATGGCATGAATTTCGGGTAGGGGTGAAGGGGGGAGTTGAATTGTTTGTAGTGAGTCTGACGTATAACTCTGAAGAGGAAAGCCGACTAACAGGGTGGTGCTGATCAGAGCGATAGAGAGAGGATGTCGAGTGTTCATGGGTTGGCTATCCGATTAACTGGCTAAATCTGGGTTTAAGGTTTTTTTGGCTCTGTTTGAGCCCGTATCCAGTCTGGTTGTTGCAGAAAGTCTGCCAAATTCAAGATATCTGTAAAAATCACAGTTCCTCCCAAATAATCGCATTTTTCAGGTGCCATTTACTGTTGAATTGGATGGTTTGTTAATGAATGAAAAGTCAGGGTGGTATTGAAAGCAGATTTACTAGTCAGGAACACATGAAAGCCAGTATCAGGGGGAAGAAAAAATAGGGAACAGGTCAGTATTGTATAGTACAAATGAGAGCTATTTTCATGTGGAAAGATAGTCTGACTGAAATTTATTGATGGTAAAAAAGTGAACATTTTGTTAAAAAACAATCTATTGACGATTGTTTAGAGTGTTTTTTAAATAGATGAAGATAATAGCCCTTGTTATTGATATTGTGACTGTATCATAATGAATTTTACTCTTTTTATGCTTTCTTTTCCTATTATGCGATACCTTTTCTCTTTTTGA
>PEAM01000022.1 GCA_002753565.1 Magnetococcales bacterium
GGCTACGAACCAAAAGGTCGGACGTTCGAATCGTTCCGGGCGCGCCATAAAATCAATGACTTAGCTGGAAACGGCTAGGTCATTTTTTGTTTGAGTGACCTATAAGTGACCACGAAACATGCAAAACCATGATAGGCGGTGACACTCCCCACACCGCTATTCCTACCAGGGGTCGCGTTTCTGTTACCCGATTCCTGTCTTGGCACAGTTTACGACTCTCTTGTCACCAGCAGCAAACGGGGTATAGCGGGAAGTGGCGGGATATAGCGGGAAGTTTCTTGTCACTACCGGGAGATTTCAGCGTGTCGTGCGGAGAAGCTCTCTTGTCATCACCGATAAAAATCTAGCCAAAACTCCTCCCAGAAATTTGCTGTCACCGGAGCGTTTGACGTTTTCATAATAACTCGTCCGATCAACTCCGGGATCTGCGGAACCACGGCGTTGCCCAGGGCCTTCAGCCGTCCGACCCTGTTCTTGCGCTGTCCGTCCTTATCTCCCGGTATCCTTGTGGTCACTCTTGGAACTCCCCATTCCCAAGATCCGTCCAACCACGAGGAAATCCCATCATACCCTCGACCCAGTCCGGGTTCAAGCGGCCATTGTTGGTCGGGTCTGCCGCCGTTACCATCTCGTTGAGCGGTCTGGAGTTCCGCTTCAGCGATTTCTGAGAGACTTTGCCGGACCGATGATCTCGAGATAATGGGGTCGGCCACATGGTCAAAGCCACCGCATCCTCCAACCGGCCCCTTGCTCCCGTTCCTTCCAGGCGTTTGCTGCCGATCCGCAGCTTGTGCGTCATACCGTCCCCGCAGCGTGGAGTCGGCCAGAGCTGACCCTGAACCGCACCCAATAGAGTCTGGCCACGTTTGCCGTCCGGCTGATTCACACCCTGCTTGGCTATGGCGGCTGTTGGTGTAGGCCATGTCTTGGGCATTCTTACCTGTGCCGCCAATGATTGAGCGCACCGATCGGTCCGATCCCCCATTCGTTTCAAGAATGTTGTCTGACCCTCTCCTTTTGCCGTATCGCTTGCCCGTGGCGTGAGCCACAATCCAGATCCGGTCCCTCTGGTGAGGCGCACCAACGGCGGAAGCTGGTATACAGTGCCATTCCGCGTCATACCCGAGCGACCATAGATTTTGCAGCACGATGACAAGCCCTTTAGAGCGCAGGGCGGCGACATTTTCGATGATGACCCACTCAGGCCCCACTTCTTTAATAAGGCGGGCGAACTCGAACCAGAGCCCGGATCGTTTGCCGGAAAGCCCGGCTCCGAGACCGGCATTGGAGATGTCTTGGCAGGGGAATCCGCCACAGATAAGATCGATTGGTCCAACTTCCTTTTCAAGCTGCTCACCAGTCAACTCCAGTACATCTTTATAGATGGGAATCCCCGGCCAGTGCTTGGCAAGTACCTGGCGAGGGAATTCCTCTTTTTCACAAAATGCCACCGTGGCCATCCCGGCCCTTTCCAGGCCGAGAGAAAAACCGCCGATGCCGGAGAAGAGATCAAGAACCCTCATCCTTATTTAAGGCCCTGCAATAAAATCCAGATATTCATCAGCCTGGACAAAATCTTGTTCGATAAATGTCAAACTGTTCAAAATATCTCCACTTCGAGGGGTGATCTCATTGTCTGCTTCCACTTCGACATTCCTATGCTCTTGGATTGCTTTCCGAAGGGTTTGAATGCCACGAATCCCACTATCTATCCGCACTCTGGCACTATTTACCACCCGCGTTTCAGTATTATTTGCCATGCTTACTCCTTCTATTTTGCACACTCTTCGCAACACCCGTCATCATCACCAGCGCAGGCATCACAAGTGATGGCAAAACAATCCGGGCACTCGAAAATATCTCCAGAGCTGCTGTGTTCAGCCCCACATCCATCGCATTCAAATTTATCTTCCATCTACGAAACCTCCTGATTATAGTTACTGATCAACACCTCATCAGCCTTTTTGGTCCCGGCCCGAGAAAGGCTGTATTGAGTTTGCACTTTTTGAATTTCAAACCCGGCAAACACCTCCCGAACACCTGGCGTATCGTTGAGACTCAAAAGAAACTTCCCTTTGATATTCGCCAGAATCACCGCCAATTTAGCAAAGTCTTCCCGGCTGAAAATCCCTTTGCCGTAGTAGTTTTCACAATCCCAATAGGGTGGGTCCAAATAGAACAACGTTTGCGGTCGGTCGTAGCGGGTGATGATGTCGGCATAGGGCAGTTGCTCGATATAGCATCGCGAAAGCCGCAGATGGGCGGCACTCAACTCCTCCTCGATACGCAACAAATTCAGCTTGGGAGGTCTCGTAGTGGCATAGCCGAAAGTGGGTTTTCCGCTGATTCGACCGGCAAAGGCACTCTTCTGTATATAATAGAAGCGAGCAGCCCTCTGGATATCGGTCAGGGTGACAGGATCAGCTTTCAACAGCCGTTTAAACTCCCCTCTGGATATCAACGCCCATTTAAACCAGCGTAAAAACTCTTCCAAATGATGCTGCAAAACTCGATAAAGGGTGATGACATCGCCGTTAATGTCGTTGATTACTTCTACCTCCGACGGTGGTTTGCGAAAAAGCACCTGTGCGCCACCAGCGAATGGTTCGACATAACATTGATGCTCCGGCAATCTAGCCACAATGGTCTTGGCCAGCTTGTATTTCCCACCGACCCAGCCCGTCAAAGGGCTTTTAACCTGTTCTCTCATGATGTTCATTTCCCTGACGCTCCAGGCGCTCGGGTATTGGACTCTCGGTCCTGATTTGACTGATCGTCCGACAACGCGGACACTTTATTTCCAACTGATTACAACGACCTTTGGCTAGCAACTTATTACACTGACCGCAACGTATTTCCTCCAGCATGATTCTTGCTCACTGATTCTTGCCGTGTTCAAGCACGGCAGGGCGACTTTGTCGGCAGGTTAGTGGCCTGCGGTTCGGGGCGCAGCCGCGCCCCGTCCCCCATTTACCAGGTGAACGTCGTGATCTCTTCCATGGTTTCCAGGCTTACTACCTCCTGTTCTGCCTCATCACTAGCTTGGCGGATCAACTCCCGTTCGGTGTAAACATCCTGCAGGGTGGTGGTGCCGTTCAAAACATCCCGCTCACGGGCACGCTCCACCTTCCAGTCGGTATCGGCGATCCGTTGGGCGGCCTCGGTTTTGATGCGGGTGGTGAGAGCTTGTTTTGCATCATCCAAAACAGCCGCTTCCTTGTCAGCAGCCGACTGAGCATCAATAGCCTTGACCTCCTCATCGGTCACCCCGTCGTAGCGATCCTCAACCACACCATCCACCAATCGAAAACGGTGGCCCAGTTGGGATTCGACAGGAAGATCGTATTGACCCTCCTCAGATATGGTTCCCCATTCAGTACTGTGTGAAAAATCGATTTTTGCTGGCATGACTTAGCTTCCTCCCAGAATCGGAACGATGAACGGGTAATTTGTGGATGTGTAGGCGCTATCCAGAAGTTGACTGCCAAAGTCTGGGATTTTGCCCGACATATTGGCTTTATCCGCGATGTCTCGGAATATGAGTGCTGGATCGATATGGCTGGAACTCATCCCGGCGCCACTGTCGGCATCGATGCTTTGAGTCATCAAAAAACCCTTTTCACGGATAGGCACAAATGAGCGACCATTAGAACTATCCTGATGCTGTAGATAGGCATACTGACCATCTGACACACGAATCAGGAATACTTCAGCCCCACCGCCGTAATAGTAATAAGGCTGATAGGTCAGGATATATTTGCCGTCATTGGAGATCTGAAAACGGACCCCATAATGGCTCCCCTGTTCCGCTCCATAAGCTGTGGTGGTTGAAAGAGTATGAGTAGTCTCCTTGGTGTAGCTTCCTGCTCCATCAGGGGTGAAACGGTCCAACATGCCATAAGAACTGGGAGCCATACGGACGATGATGATTTTTCCATCATCACAAGGAACTACTACGGCTCGGTAGTA
Organism: Magnetococcales bacterium; assembly: GCA_002753565.1. Lineage (GTDB taxonomy): Bacteria > Pseudomonadota > Magnetococcia > Magnetococcales > JADFYX01. The sequence continues at coordinate 3,970 of PEAM01000022.1, forward strand.
ACTCTCGATGTTGCTGGCGTCATTGGCGGTCCAGTCGAAGGTGGTATGGTTGGCTTCATCAATGTTATCGAACCAACTACGGCGATCATCGGCATCAACATTGATAGGATCAACATCGGTGTAAATATGGAGCCGCATGGCAGTACTGGCGGCAGTGTTTTCATTGATTACCAATGTGCGGGTTTTTTCGTTATAACCGATCATTCCCCATTTATTGCGGGTGCCGTAGCCGTTCTGGTTATAAAATTTGGAATTGGTCCAGGCGATGTGATTCCCCTCATAACTCATTCGATAGCTCATAGCTACCGATCGGGGGGAGATAGCGGCATACTGGTTCTCCATAAATAGAGCCAAATTTTTATTGGTTTGATTGTTAACCCAGACCCCGACATTGCGTAACGCCATACCTGAAGCGGTTTGATGACGACCAATCATCGTACCATCCGGACCAACTCCAAGAGCAATATGGCCTATATGACCACATCGAGAAGTCAGATTGCCGTAGGAGCTGGAGCTTGTGCCCGGCCCACTGTCCGTTTGACCCCACTGATAATGGATGTTAAAAAACTCAGTAGCATTGTTACTTGTTGTTTCTTGATGGTATGTATCAGCCATATAGTTTTTCCGAGCCATCTCTTGGAGATAGTGATTGTAAACCACTGTGCCCCAATAGCTGGATGAATTTACACTTACCACGGCAAAAGCCGGTTTTTTCCAAGGATCGAGAATTTCCCGAGCTACTTTACGACTGAGTTGCTGAATGGCATTGAATGAGAGGATATCCATAAATCAAACCTCCGTGATGGACGCGATGCGTCCCTGGTCGTCATAGGTGAAAGAGTAGTTTTTGTTGTAGGTGATGCCGCCCAACACTAACTGCTCAGAAAAGGAGGTGATGGAGCCGTTGCTGTTGAACACCACATTATCTATGGTCCGGGGGCCGACGGTGATGGCCATGATTCGCCCCTCGGCATCGTAGGTAATGGCATCAGCGGCAATAGCTCCGGTAAAGAGCGCATCCGGGTAGGCGTCACCTGCGGCCTGAACGGCGGCCACCTGTTCGACACCTTTGGCGGCAACATTACCGACCTGAGTGGTTCCGGTCGCATTGACCGAATTAACCTGAGCAGCCCCGGCACTATTGACCGTGCTAACTTGGGTATTACCCTCATCGGTAACGTTGCCGACCTGGGTATTACCCTCACCGGTGACATTGCCAACCTGGGCTGTCCCTTCAGCCTGGATATTGGCCAGATGGTTCTCGGCGCTGATTTGCAAATCCAGCACCGTGGTACGACCACCGATCAACTCGATGGCTTTTCCCAAATAGGATAGATCTTGCGGGGTGGCGTTGGCAGCCAACTCTTCCATTCTGGCCCGCAACGCCTCAACGGCGGGATCAAGGCTTGTACTCATTAGCAACTACTCCCAAAGCTGAATTTCAGTTTCAAATAGGTGTCGGGATATCCGTCCACCCATCGTTTGTTGGGTGGCGTCCATCTCTCCAATATCGGTATCAATTCCGCTGATGGATTCCCGCAACCGGGCCGCATCATCCGGCATCATGTTGTCCGGGTGGGGAAGCGGATAAGCCCGGTTGACGGTTCGATCGTCATGTTCTGCGGCCATATCAGGTCACCACCAAGCGGAAATTCCGGGCGCGTGGGCGATCCAAAGCCGTACCGGAAAGCACCACTTTGGCTCGGGTTTCGGTGGCGGTGTGGCCGGTAAGGATAAACCGGCGCTCCTCCCAGTTTTCCCCGACCGGCATGCTGCTATCCAACAATACCGGAACCCAGGAACTATCAGCCGCCTGAATGGAGACCGCCAATCCTGACTGGCCCGGCAGCCACGCTTCACAGGTAAAGCTGATGGTCCGATCGGCTCCACAAGGAATGGCTCGGGAGATGTAATCGGCAGATTCCGACAGATTACCCAGCACCGCCTGCACCCCTGGATAGAGCACTGGGGATCGCCAGTCGGAACCGGAAAGCTCGGCTTTAAGGGCATAACTTCCGGCCAATCGCTGGGAAAGATTGATCGGCTCTCCGGCCTGAGCCCGAACCGCTTCTCCATCGGCATTATTCAGAGTCAGGGTAATTTCAGTATCAGGGCCGGTTAACTCCACCCCAGCCAAAGTCAGAAGATCGGATACTTGATCGGCATCAATCTCACCCAGGTCGATGGTTCTGCTGGCTTGGCTGAATTTGGCACCAAGGAGAGTAAAAAAGAGATCCATATCCTGGTGCGGTGTCCAGGTGGAAGCGTTGGAGCTGGAGAGCAATACCCCGACCTGATACGGCTGGCTGGTGATCCAGGTGGCGCGAGCAGCATCATATTTGCCCAGTTGGGCGATAGCCACCGCATGATCTCCATCATCGGTGAGCAGGACCAACGCATACTCCCGACCGCCCTCTAACCAGACCGGTTCCCAGGTGATACGAGTAGTGCCGACCAGGGTGATATCGGTCGCCAGAATCTCGCCGGCCGCCAGAATTTCCTGATTGGGCATACCGACGGTGGTCTCACGGATCTGTGCCCTAACCGGGGTAGTGCCGATGGTTTCAAACTGGACATCGACCCCGCCAATATGACGACCTTCATTCAGCACAAACGTTTGTGCCAGCGGATCGACCGCATTCCAACGTTGGGTCACTTGGGTCACCACTCGGCGCATCTCCTGAGTGGTAATCTCACCCCGACCGGTATAGGTGGCATCGCCAAAACCGCCACCTGCCCCGATAAACTCCACCGACTTCGATCCGGCAGGAATGCCAGCCGGTACGGTAAATTGGCCGGAGAGTTTGCCGTCTGTATCGGTGGGCACGATGGAGTCTGGGACCACATCGACCCCGTCAAAACGCAATGTATCCAGGGCTTCTTCCGATCCAAAACCGGAAAGCTCAAAGTTGACTGGTTGCTGACGCAGTTCAGCGGCCTGGGTGGTACGAGAAGCCAATAACTCGGTAGAAATTTGAGTGCTGGTACTACTGCGGCTACCGCTACCCCGAGTCATAGCCCGAGTGACATCGCTGGCCCAATTGGTAACAGTCTGGGTCCAGCGATCGGTAGCCAAACGTAGAGAAACCCGGGCCGGAAGTGGATCAAACACCTGATAGGGGTTGATCTTCATGGAGCCGGTTTTAGCCGGTTGAGTCAGTACCGGCTCCAAGTCAAAATCCAAAATCCAGGGCGAAACCGCCATACCGGCCTCGGCAACACTGGCAGAAATCGGCAGCATCAACTCGCCATCAACGATGGCAGCGGTTTGGGCTAACCCCTGATCCCGCATATCATCATCAAGTAATGGATCGACAAATACACCATATTTGGCTGCCGGGTCGGCAGCATTGGCATCATTACGCAATCGCTCGATGGCTATCAAATCATAGAGGGTACCGATGGCATCACGCATGGACTCGATATCGGCCATGGGAATCACCCGAACGGTCACGTCGGAAACGGAAGGTGCACCCCGCCAGTTTTGATCCAGGGAGGCCAGAGCGGTCTGGCCCCGTGGCACAGTCGGTTTAGGTGGTGTGTAGGCGTGAGAGAGTCCCTCGACACGTCGAACCTGGCCGTCACGATCCAGGGTAATCAGATCCACCCGAGGCAACCGCCACTGGTAGTCGATCATCACCAAGGTGCCATCCACAGCACCGCTTACGGTCAATCCATCCTCATCTACCAGGGTCGGTGGGATCTGGGTCCGGTAGTGATAGACCACGTCGTAGCTGGAGCCAGGGGCCGGTTCATCACCACCCAAAGACCAATCCACATGATCACCGCTACGGATATAATTGGTCCCTTGAACAAAAACGGTTGCGCCTTGGGTGATTGAGACAATCTCCAAAACCGCTGCATCCGGTAGCTGATCGCTGGCTCCAGAATAACCACCATGGGTCAAGGTGACCGATTTTTCCGCCGTAATGTCGACGACCGAGATGGACTCTACCGGCGCATGATTGAGATCAATCCGCATATCACCGTTGCCGTCCGGGGCAAAATGGTGTGGCTCGGAGAGAATGGTGGCCAGTGTCGGATTATCGTCTGTAATCAGTCGCAATGCCCGAGGCAGTTCCAACTCGTAACCGTCGATATGGGCCTTACCCTCACCGACACTCACTACCTGACGACCCCCATCGCCGGAGATCACCCGAACCCGAAGCCCCTCAACCACATAACTGCCGTTGGACTCCCGATCATAACGGGCCAGGGCCGTGGTCACACTATCCAGTTGCGGCGGTGGCGCTTTAACCAGCAGTGTGCCGTCGATCAGGGTATGGATCGGATAAAAATACCCTTCACCACCATCCCCTTCTACCCCCCAGACCAGACGGATCTGCAAACGAGCAGCCCCCGGCTCCTGGTAGTTTCGAGTACCGACGGCGGGATCACGCAGATTAGAGTCCTCTAACTCGGTAATAACCACTTCCTGATAATAGACACCGACCAACACAGTACCGATCATGGCCGGATTGAGGAGTGCGCCATCCACATCATGGGCACGGCCTCGAAGGTAGACCGTACCGCTGTCAATGGTGGCGGTTCCGGCTTCACTATCAATACTGCAGACACACCCTTTCAGGATGTCGCCATCGGAAAGAATCGCATCGGCGACCCCCTGAATGTGCTGGGCGTTTTGATCCTGCAGTTCGTTCAACTCCGAACCCTGCAGGGCTTTACTGGCACGAAACAGATGGCGACTATAGCGTTTTTCCGGGTTGTGGCGGTTGTAATAATCGTCTGGCATGACGGGCATTTTTTATCCCCTCCTTAAAAAGTTATGACAAACTCGAAGGTTTCCCGAGTAGCGGTGGATCGATGGATGGGGGCGCTATTCTCCACCACCAGCAGCGTTCCGGGTGTAGTGACCTGTTCCGGGAGAAAATAGCGCTGTCCTTCCGGCAACCCTTCGACCATCACCGTTCCAACAAAAACCGCCAATTCCCGAATGACATGCTCGGCCCCGTCTCCAAAATCGTGACGAAAGGCACAGTAGAGGTTGGATGTCGGTGTGACGGATCGGCTGTAGCGACCGGTGGGGGTGACGATCTCCCCGGCTTCATCCGGCTCGGCATAGGCGATATCGAAAGCCGTCCGTCGCCCCACCTCATTCAAAAGAGCGGTGGTGGCGACATCCTCGGCCGGTGGCGTATCGCCCCAAGCCGGATCTCCGGTTCCCCAAGCGAGATGAATGGGTTGTAAGGCGATGGATTCGGCGATGGCAGCTCGCCCAGATCTAGTGAGTACGGACATGGTTTTTTCCCGTTATGGTGTTGAGGGTGTTCCAGGTTTTTCCTGCTGGCCAGTAAGCGTCCAGCCAGGGCTGTTTGTCATATGCGGCACTCTTGCCACGGGTGACCTGGCGTGATTTATGTATTGGCCGATCGGCGGCTCTGTCGGAGAGTACCGGCCAGTAGCGTCGGCGATGGCTTACGCCCCGAACAACATCTCTCACCTGATGGACTACACTTTCCTGCTTGGCATCCACCGCGACTGGATGAATACGCTCCGGGTAGATATCCACCGGTTGCCACTCAAAACGGTGAATCTCCTCAGAGAGCAAGCTTTCACTCAATATCGTCGGCCCACCGATCTCCACCCGAATACGAGGAGAGAGCCGTTCATTGAGAGACCCCAACGGATCGCCACCGGAGAGAACCGCTTGGGCCCGGCTGATGGTACGATTTTTCAGTATCGGTGGTGGGGCCAGAGATCCGGCGACAAATCCCCGTAAAACACTGTGGGTCATAGGGTTGTTGGGTAGTGATTTTTCCCCGAAATAGCTGTGATCGAGAATAAACCGATCCCGATAGACGGTATGTAGAGAGCGGTAGCTGTCATGGATAAAATGCGGTTGGGTCAAGGATCGTTCGGCATGGGATTTGACCGTGCGACAGAGACTCATCACCACCCCGTTAACCATTACTCCAGAATAGTCGGAGAGGTAGTCACCAAAACCGCCTTGGTCCAACACCAAATGGGGCGTATGGCAACCGGCCGTAATACGAGCCAGACGGGAGCGAGCCGGTTTTTGTTCGTTGGTCAGATGAATCAGGGTTTCGAAATCCGACTCTTCATAGCCTCTCTCACGAGGGGGCAGATGGATTTGAAAATCATATTGACCTCCCGGTCCGCCGACGATCAACGGCTCGATGACTGCACCCTCAAACCCAAATACAGTAAAGAACTGATTTAAACCCTTTTCACGACCACCCAGACGATACCACGCATAAGCATTGATGGTGCGGGCTGCAAACTGACCGTCATCTTCACCGGGGATGCGCTTGATACCACGTGCATTGGCAAAATGGGTGAGAAAAGCGGGATCAGCTTTGACTGGGAGAAACTGATCCCGCAGCCAGAGCATATCATCACGCACACCGTCCAGACTCTCGGCACCACCACGGGCCATTTGCGATAGCGGCCCTGGCTGTTGAATCAATAGAAACTGCAGAGATCGAGTAAAATAGTTCCAGAAAAACCCCATGGTCACGCCTCCCCAGCCGCACGGCTACTAATGGAGAGCGTAGTAAGAGTCGCGAGTCCATCCCCTGGCACCGCAATATCTGTTGTCGGAGAACGCCACTCCACCCGCTTGACCCCATTTACAGCCATGATCACAGCGATCATTCGATCCAGAGTCAGATCTTCTCCAATGCCAAGGGGCACAATGCCGGGAATGGTGACAAATCCGGCGAACAACGCCCGCAACCGACTTCCTGCTTCCATCCTGATCGTACTGCCTTCACCAACAATCAAGAGCAGTTCCAGATCGATATTCACAGGTACTAAAACCGGACCCTTAACCAATGCGTCATCATTGATGGGAGCATTTTTCTCGATTACACCGGCAACAGTAGAGAGAAGCTCCTCACTGGGTATTCCGGCAGAACCGCGAATAACGACATCCACCGTACCCTGACCACGCGGGTGCTGATCACCGATTTTAACCGCTACGACACCGGTCACCGATCTGGCCCAGGATTCATAGGCGTATTTGGTTGCCCCGCCAGTGGCCATCCAGGCTAGAGCATACCGCTCCCGAAGCGGCTCATCCCCTTCGGTGTCGATTCCCTCCGATTCGATCCAACCGGAGCGGTTTTCCACCCCGTCGATACCGGGGATGACAGTGGTGATTTCCCGGATCGCTCCGGCAGTAACATTACCGGCTTGACCATGCTGTTCCGACTCCACCAACACCGCCACTTCGCTCACGCCATCAAGCAACACTGTATCCGCTAAGGTTACAAACCGATGGATACGACCGGTGCCGTCAGGTAGGGTTTTGACCACTCTCCCAGCGGGTATCGGCACGTTGCCGGAAGAGTCGGAACGGGTAAAATAGACCATGCCCCGACATTTACCGGCAGGCAGACGTTGCACCCCTACCTGGTCACAGTGCAGATCCAGCCAACAGCCTGTGGCCATGGAAGGAAAAGCCTGCTTTAGGATCAGTCCGAGAAGTTGATAGAGCTGAAACAACCCCCACGCCCATAACTCGATCATCCCTCGAACCGGACCCCGATTCAGGTTGAGATTTTCCGGTAGCCAGCCATCGGCCTGCACCGATGAAATACGGGCAAACAGATCGCTTCTCACCTCTTCCAGGCTTTTTTTAACGGGGATCGACATCGGTGATTACCATCTCCTTGTCGCTGTCGGCCTGAATGACCAGGTTGAAGGGATGGCTGATATTGACCAAACGGAACCAGGCTTGAATTTTTACGCTGAGATGATTCCAAGAGAGGATCGACACTCGGCAGCTTTGCGGCTCAACCCGTGGATCAAGCTCAATGCGAAACTGTACCTCGGTGGCCAGGGCCATCCGGTTGGTAGTGGTGTTTTCATCCTTGATAAATTGATGAATGAGAGAGCCGAAATCCTTATCGTAAAAGAGTGAGCCAAGAGGAGTGAAGAGTCGTAGCTTGATATCCTGCAGGGCAGTAGCTGCCCCTTGGGCAAGCAGGGTTTCACCATTGGCTGCCAAGGGTGCTGAAAGATCCACTCCCAGAGCGATATCCTGGCCAAACAGCTCTATTTCATTCGCCATAGTCATCAGCCGTTCACCCGTATCCAGCCCCGACCACTGGCCGGATGACCGCATGTTGCGGCATGACCGGCCCGACATACCGGTATGCCGTCAATACGAATCCAGGGCGTACCTTCAGCCATAACCGGAGCGGCATGAGGTGGCAGTCCGTGGCCATCGACCGGAGAGCCGACCACCGCCCATGGATTACCGTCAAGACGGACAAAACTTTGCAGCGGACGGATGGTGCCACCGGCAGCATCAACATTGGTTTGGGTTGCGCCAGCCATCAGCCACCTCCGCTTTTGTAGTCAATTGAAGGGCTGTTAAAAGTGAGTTGTGGTGTTTTCAAAGTGATTGACGTGGTCGATTCGACGGTTATCGCTCCGACCACTTTGGCGGTCCACGTGCCGCCGATCTCCTCCGACTGGTTGGCCGGAGTGAGGGTGATGACGTTGTTGTCGCTATCGATCTTGATGTGGGTACCGGGTTGCCGTTGGATGATCAACCCACCGATCTCCACCTCGGGTGCTTCCATGTCGTGCCAACGGAAATTGGAAATCCGTGGGTAGTTGGGGTCGCCGTCGTAGTAGCTGAGATCGCAAAACGTACCGATCTCGGGTGGGCAGATAACGCCCCGCTTGGGTCCGGCCCAGATCACTGGGATCTCGACATTGGGAATGATCGGTTCTGCTTCATCCACCGAGTCATCATTACGCAAAGGTTGCACATCGGCCCAGTAGTGACCGTCGGACGCGTAGGTTTTAACCACCTTGGCCTTACGTACCACCCGGTAGTAGTGGCGCAGGTTGGGCATGGCCAACTCCACCACCCGTTTCATCAAAGAGAGTAGATTGGCGTTAGAAGCGGCCATACTCTTCTCCCATATGGATGGTGGTCCGGGCGCGTTTCCCAGAAATACGGTGTTCCACTGCCAACGCCCGAAACTCGTTGTCCACCCCACGACGATCATCTTTCAGATGAAACCGCTCGGAGTGCCAGAAACCGGGGAGAAGAAAGGTCTCTACCCGATTTTCAAACCATTGGCCGGAGTCGGGATCATGGCGGATTAGTCCGGCTCCGGTGGCAACCACCGGCACATCGACCTGTTCTCCGGCAAAATCTCCCCAATTGACACGGCCCTCGGAATCCACCCAGAAAGCCCAGTTTTGCATATTGATGCCGAACTGCTGTTCACAGGTCCGGGCGCAACTTTTAGCAATCTCCCAAGGCGTGGAATGGGATGAGACAAAGTGGGGAAAGGTCGGTCCAGGTGCTGCAATCATCCCCATATCCATACCAGCTTGTTCAGCGGCATAGGTGATGATCGCTTCCGGTGCTTCGTTGCGCCATGATTGGGTGATTCTGGTGGTGGCCAGGGGCCGCTCCACTCCAACACAATCGATCTCAATTTGATCCCGATTACCGGTTGTCGTAGCACTCACCGTTCCACTCCAGGAGCTCAAAGCCCCACCACGATGGCCGTAGGTGATGGTGACCGGCGCATCAAGCAGACTCTCCCGAGCCAGCTCACCAGCAGGGTCTGCCAATCGTATGGTGGCCCGACTTAATGGATGGTGGCGACGGGCGGAAATAACGCTCTCTACCACTCGGTGGGAGCGAAATCGACCGATGATTACCTCGTTATGAATGCCTCGGATCTCCATGGTCACCCCTCCAGATCCACGAGTAGGGCCGGGTCCAGTTCCGGTTCGGTGTTTCCAGTCACTGGTGCGGTGGAAGAATCACCACCGGCAATCGCTCGCTCTTCAACTCGAGTGACGGCTGGAACATGCTCGACAAAACGCAAAGTGGTTTGAATGACATCATCCCGATCGGACTCTTCGGAATCCAGCCCGGAAAACACCACCTGACGGATGCCCCGTGCCAGACAGTGAACGTTGGCCACGGAAAGTACCAGCGGATTGCCTTTGCTGTCCGCCCCTTTGAACAGGGTGGTGAGGATGGCCAGTTTTTCGTAGCAGGTGGTTTTGTCGGTCAAGAGATCGACGGTCAACGCGATATCGGCATCCTCCCAGCCCATTGGGATTTTAACCGTGCCGGAAAGTCCATCCTGTTCGGCCTCGTCAAAACGGACGGAACCCCGTACTGATTGTCGAACCAGAATACCGGGGATCAGACGATCACCGAGTTGCACCTGACCATCCTCGAAGGTGAGCATGCGATCAGTCATCATGCTCCTCCGCCAACATCCGTAAACGACGCTCAAAGCTCTCCGGGTCAGTAACGCCAGGCAGGACTATTTTATGGATGGTGATGACCGTTTTTCGGCTATTTGTAGTGTGTGAGGCTTTTCCTTGACCTTTACTATCAACGGTCTCATCTCTGTTTCCATCGAGACGGACGGGAGGAACCGGCCCCAGTGAAGTCGGAGTGGTTACAACCGTATCCTGGATGGTGGTCGGAGCTGCTGTGGCTATCTCCGGCATAACAATGGGTGCAGCCAGAGCGATACCGCTCAACGCTGCCAGTGCGGTCTTCCGCAGTCCCGGCGCAGCGCCCTGCATACCAACCCCCAAAGTATCGAGAATTTTTGCACCTGACAGGGTCAACTGGGAGAGTGGCCCCTCTTTAGCGTCGGAAAACGGTAGTAGGTTGCGAACCTTGTTCAAAACCCCTTTAACCGCTTCAACCGGGGCAGATATGCGGGATTTTATTCCGTCCACCAAGGTGTTGATCATCTTGGCTCCAGACTCAAAGAGGTTAATCCCCTTGAACCATTCACCCAAGTCAATAAATTTAGCTCCAACCCAGCCGATCAGCTCAAATAGTTTCTCAAAAGGCCAGATCACCGCCCGTATCGTCAAAGCCAACAACCGGAAGGCACTACCCAGGGTTATGCCAATAATCTCACCAAACAATCGCCAGCTACCCGATGATGTCGCAGCACTCAATCCGAACAGGTTTTCCGCTATCCAACCGATCAGACGACCAATGGGAGAGAGAGCCGAGCCCAGAGCATCCATCACCGGCAGGAATATTTCGGAAATTCCCCCCAGTGGCTCCTGGAACCCAGCCCACATACCGGAGAACATCTCCCGAATCCGATAGATCACTTTTGAGATGTTGGTAACGACACCCAGTAACCCGGCCGCTTTGAGCTTTTCAGCTAGTACAGCACCGATCTCGCCAGTAGATCCGGTTAAGTTGGAAAAAACAGCGGATACCCCGCCCACCACCAGTTTAACCCGTCCGTAAAAGGCGGAGAGTTTTTCCTGAATGCCGCCCAGATTGGCACTCCAGGCCAGATAGAGCGCCCCTGCCACAGCAATGATTGGCCAAAACGGCAACAGCAGGGCTTTCAAACTGGTACCGACTCCAATCAACCCGGCCTTGACCATGGGTAATACGGTTGAAACACCCCACCAAGCCCCGGCAAACAGGGTAACTCCGACTATGGCCGCCGAGACATATCCAGCGGTTTGAATCAACCACTGACCCACCGGATGGCGGGCCAGATCACTCATCCAACCCACCACCTCGGTCAAACCCAGATTTAAATTTTTGAGTGTCGGCAGAAACAGTTTACCTATGATAATTTGAAGCCCCTCCCAAGAAGAGGAGAGCATGGTCACCGAGCCATCAAAATTATCGAGCTGCTTGCCGGCCACTCGGGCCGCCGTGCCAGCAGAATCCTGGATAACAGTCAGATATTTGGAGATACCACCAAGCCCCTCTTGACCCATCAGCTCCGAGATACCGGTCATCGCCTCGGCCCCGAAGATTGTGGAGAGATGTTTAAGTTGATCTCCGCTCCCCATACCATCCATTTTTGCAGCCATCTCACCTAAAATGGTAATTGGGCTGCGTAGATTGCCGGAGAGGTCTTTGGCTTTAATGCCCAGATCACGCAAGGTACTACTGGCCGCCCCGGCTGGAGCGGCTAAACGGGTCAACATGGCTCGCAGGGTGGTTCCCGCTTGAGATCCCTTGATACCTACATTAGCCAACAACCCAGCCATAGCGGAGGTCTCTTCCAGACTCATCCCCGCTTTTTGAGCGACAGGTGCAACATATTTCATGGTGTCACCGAGCAGCTCCAAATTGGTATTGGCTGTGGTCACGGTAACGGCCAGAACATCGGCAACACGAGCCATCTCGGTGGCGGGTAATTTAAAACCTGAGAGAATATCGCTGGCGATATCGGCACTGCGGGCCAGGTCGGCATTGGCAGCGGAGGCAAGGTTCAACACACCGGGAAGAGCGGCTATATTCTCTTGTGCTTTAAATCCGGCCATAGCCAGATACTGTTCGGCTTCGGCCACTTGGGCGGCGGAAAATGCAGCGGTGGTGCCGGAGCTGCTCAAGCGCAAAGCGGCATTCTCCAACGCCAGCATTTCAGCGGTGGTGGCGTTGGATTTGGCTCCTACCTGGGTAATCGCTTTTTCAAACTGTCCAGCGGTGGCCACCGAGGAGCCCAACGCTAACATGACCATCCCGGCCCCAGCCGCCACCGGCAGCATAGTATGGGCAAACCTCCCCATACGATCTGAAAGAGAGGAGATTCTTTCGCCAGTATCATCCATTGCTGAATGCATGTTGCGCAGCGGACCGGAAACCAGATCCACCAATCGCATAACAGCCTGTACGCTGAACAGTCCGTCCATCCCTCACTCCTTAGTGCCCATTACCTTTGCCAAACTCTTGAAATACCGCTCTTCCAACCACTGCGCCCGAACCGTCTGATCAATCAGACCATTCAGGCTCCTGGCCGCTCTTTCGTTCAACCAGTAACCGGCCAAAATCCCAGCTTGCGCCAACCCGTCTTGGTCCAGATCAACGCGGGCCGCTTTAATCAGTTTCCCAGGGACTCAAACCCCGTCCGTTTGTAAATCTCTCCACCGATGGCGGTAGCGATACCGGGATAGCGAGCAACACTCTCCTTGAACGATTCCCGCTCACTTTCGGCTACCAAGGGGAGAATCATATTTTTGAATGCGACCACCGGATCTTTGGTCATTTTCTTGGTGCAGAGGGAAAGCTCCTGGGGGGTTGGTTCCCGCAAATTGACCGTGCCGGACACCAGCTCCCCAGCAAAATTGGTGAACTCATAGTCAAAAGGATAGAGATTGGGTTTGTTGGTCTTCTCCATGGTTTACTCCTTATACAGCCGCCTGGCCGTTCCATTTGATGGGTGAAAAAATGGTAAAATCGAACTTCTCCACCCCGGTGTTATCCTCATCCTGTTTGGCTGAGGTATCAGATTTGGTGATTAATACCTGGGGCAAGGTATCGGTGATCACCGGTTTTCCCTCTGGGGCGTAGGAGACGACGATGTCGAACGGCGTATCTCCGTAGACCTTGCCGCCCAGCCCCTCCCGGAGACGCTGGGCCTCGTCCTTATCCAGAGTCATAGAGCCGCCTGCCTTGTAATTCTTGGTACCGAAACCACGTGGGGTGCGACCCTTGCCGTAACGGGCCTCACGGCCCATCTCATCGTTGTAGCTGATCTCGGTGGCACCAACGGCAATACCGCTGGGTAGTTGAATCTCTACGGAACCCCAATCGTAGAGACGCCCATTAATGGTTGGATTTTCTCCAGGCATGGTTTAGCCCTCCTTCAAACGAGGATCAAAAGCCGATCCTGCGTAGGTATAGTTGGCGAATAGTTTGATCTGGCGGATGATGGGAATACCGATCAGGGCCGCCTCCACCGCCACACCGTTTTTGACGATATCCTGCCTTGGTGGGATGACGATATTGTGTCCGGCCAATTCTTGAGGCACCGCACCGACCATACTGTTCAAGGCGTTCTCCAGATTGGCCGTAAGATAGGCCAGCCCCGCAGCACCACCTTCATGGAGCGGATCTCCCGCTTCATCGTAGAGAGATTTCAGTGCTTGAATACGCATCAAGCGGATACCCTTGAAGATGGTCCGAAGCGGCTCCAGGTATTGGTAGTCGGAAGTCAGCTCAGCCAGGGTTTTGCCATCTCCCCAATAGGCGGAGCGCATCCCAGCATAGTGGCGAGCAGTAACAAAACCCTCTTTTTCCAGAACCGCCTGATGAGCCTCGCTGTAATCCCCAGGCAGAGAGCCTTGAGAGATACCGCCATCCCGAACCCGACCGATAGCCCGCATGACCGGAGTGGAAAGAATACGACCGGTCAAAAGCCCGGCCCAGTTACGGACCACTCTTTTGCCCGTTGTATCGCTCACCTCACCATGGGCGGTGCAGACCGCAACAAAGCGATGGGCAAACCCCTGCCGCTCCTCGATCAGATCCGCCACCCACTCATCCAGGCTTTCGCCATCCTGTGGTAGACGGGATTCGGCAATAAAAAAGGTGGGGCGGTGTCTGTTCCAAAGTTCGTCCGCCTTGGCCCCCATGGCCGCCCAATCCACCGAGTCCGATGGACCGGTGACGTGAACAAACTCGACATCATAAAGGGAAAGCGGTGTTTCCAGAGCGGTCAGGACAGAAGAGATACTCGGTACCGGCGGTAGTAGACGGCATTCGTAGATGTCGCCGATCTCCATTTCAGCATCCGGTACGGTAATGGTCGCCCCGGTCGATCCGGCCAAAATCAGGCCATCCACCGGAATGGTTCGCTCCACATCCCAACTATCGCCACCATCGACGGAGAGTTGATAACGGCCCTCATTGCGTCCACCCGCCCCGGTGATGTTCAACCGGATCTCTCCGGCAGCTGCTACTGTTCCGGCCAGGATGATATCCGGGCCGCTGCCGATATGCCTGACAGGACCGATAGGTGCCCGGACGATACAGGCGTATTCATCTGCCGCCACCTGATCACTGTCCGAACCCAGTATGATGGTGATACCGCCGACACCGATTTGACCATCAACCGGTGTTACGGTATCGGCCCCAAAAGTAGTTCCGCCATCGGTGGATAGTTGGTAGGTGGCGGTGCCGAGCGCACCACCGGTGCCGATCCGCACTACAATATCGCTGTTTTCCGAGGCCACTCCGGCAACCGTGGCCACCGGTCCAAGGCCGGTTTGAGAGATATCGGAAAAATATCCGCCCGATTGACCAGCTACCGGAACCGCGATCACCACCGGGTTTTGACCCCCAGCGGCAAACAGATCCCGAAGCCGGTCAACCAACGGACCAACACCCAGCAACCCGGTGAGGTCGGAGGATTTACCCAGCAAATAGCCGCGACCCACTTCCCCCAAGGAGCAAACCCCGGCGATAATGCCGGAGCCGCTGACATCTCCCGGAGCCAGGCCCGAGGTGCCGTCCACCAAAAATTCCAGTACGTCACCCATGATCTATCCTCCCACCTTGATTCGTCCGCTACCCTGCTTACGATTACGAAACCCAGCCAGGGCCTGACTGAATATATCGGCAGTCGCTTGTTTGCCCTTCGCCCACCCAGCAGCTCGCATCACTCCAGCCAACTCCCAACCAGGCACTTTGCTTTGTTCAGCCAACGTCTCCACCGGCTGTAGCGGGTTTTCCTCAACAACCGGCTTTGCCTGCGGTTCCGGTTCTGTTTTTTTCGTGCTACGTGCCATCCTTCTTCTCCCTATTGATAGTTCGCCCCGTCAACCAGGTTGACATCGGTTATTAGCGGTACCTCGTCATCCCGGTACAAACCGCCTTTAAAGGTGATGTAAACGGTGGCGGAACGCTCCTTGGCTACTTCCACCATTTTGGTGGCAAATCCGCCCCGAACTGCTTTTTCCACGGAAACGGTAACCAGATTGCCGCCGCTGTCGGCAACACGAACGGGGAGAGATGTGACGAAAGTCCGATAGAGTCTGTCCATCGCCTCATCTCCTATAGCCCGCAGTACTACTCGCACCCTTAACACCACACGATGGGTCCGAAACCGGTGTGTGGCCACTGCCGCTCCGGCCTCCTGTAGTCGGGCAAAAAGAGCGCCGTCTGTTTCCAACTCCTCACCGACTGTCTCAAGCTCCAATCGGGGTGTGGGTAGCAAAATGGAAGAGATCCCTTCCGGCCTGTCCATCACCGCATCCACAGCAACCCCGGCGATTACCGCTGCATCGGTTATCACCTCTTTGGCCAACGACCTCACGTGAACGGTTCCGCGATAAAATCCCGGATGATCTCGGCCGCTTCCGCCTGATCCTCTTCATTGATTCCAAGAAACGGGCGGGCCAGAAGATTCACAGCATGCCCACGACCGGTTTCTCCGCCTTTTTGGTGAATACGGGCGTAAACCACGTTGCTGCCGACAGCCGTCAGATCGGATGTTGCCTCATAGCCGATGGAGTTTTTTAACCGAGCGGTGTCTGTCAGGGTTTTCCCATCCCGTTTGGATGGTTCCCACGCTTTACCATCCGGCCCTTTTTCATCCTTGAAACGCTGCTTGACCGAAGTCACCAACATCTCGCCGATCTCGGCGTTCATCTGTTGTCGACCACTGGCCAGCTTCTCGATCCCGGCTTTGATGGCGGTATCAAAACCGCCCCAATCCAATGTGGCAGAGCTACCAGCCATCAGAACCGATTCTCCAGGTCACTAAAAATGGGTTGTGGTGCGATCACCGCCGACCCCACCGCTGACTCTTCCCTATCAACGGACAGTTTTTGCAAAGGCAGCGACAAACGCCCCTCCCGAATAGCAGCCAGATCCTTTGTCGCCTGATTGAATTGGCGCTGTAGTGCAAAGAACTCGTTATTATTCTCACCACCGCTTTTAATCAGAGAGGTAATAGCCCCCAGCGTCCGATAGGCGGCCATAACTGCCGCAATGCGACGCAGGGATTCAGGAATCGATCCCGCCACCGGCTCCGCATAACCGGCAACCAACAGCACCTCGTCGATCTCCCGACAGACGGCAGCAAGGCTCTTTTCCGTGATACCGGGCGAAATCTCCTCCGCCTTGGCCAAATAGGCCGGGAGGAGAAATTCACCCAGATCATCTACTGTGGCGTAGATGGTCATGATCAGGTAGCCGGAGTCGGTGGACCGTCAACCACAGCAGCCCGGCAGATCGCTTTGGTGACCGGGACCGGAACCGGCTTTGACTTGACGATCATATCGTAACCGGAGGGGTCATCTTTTTTGATGGTTTTGACAAACAAGGCGAAGGGCTGTAGACCCGCATCCAGATCATCAATAGCGCAATAGTAAATGGTATGTGGCGCATCCTCAGCCACCGCCACCAGATCGTTAGCGTCCACCGAGGGAACATGAGGCGTCCCTTCACTAACCAGGTCGGCATATCCGCCCTGAGCCAATTCAATGACAAATCCGGCAATCTCGATCCCTTGAGAGGTAATCCGGGCCTCGACCGATCCGGTTTTTGTCCGAGCGCTGGAGGTCGCCATGACCAAACTGGCCAGATGCAGAAAGACGTTTTGTCCGGCCAAATACGAAATCCTACTGCCAAAACCACTCTTTTTCTTGATGACGGCACTCATCTCGATAAGGTCCATCAACACAAAAGCCAGTTTGATGTTGGCGTTATCCCACTTGATCTCCGGCGCATAAGTGTTGGGCGTGCCAAAATCAATCTGATACTGTTCAAACCCTCCGCCATCCAGCTTGACCGGATAATCGATCGCACCGGCAAACGCCTGACAACAGAGCGCTTCGGCAGTCAATCGAATGGTCTGCCGTCCCTGTCGGATTTTCCCGGAAAGCCAGTTTTTTCTGGCCTGTTCAGGAAGCATCTTTAAATCGTTCAACTCTTTTGCGCTGGCAAAGGTTTTGACGTCGGCACTATACGGCTCAATATAATCCGTACCACCCTGGCCGCCACCAAGGGAAAAAGCCGCTGAACCCCGCTTGACCAATGGTGCGTTGCCGACCAAAGTCAATATTTCGGAAATACCTAAAACAGCAAACGGATGATCGACCCGTGTTTTAAAAATCCGGTCATAGATATAGGTCTCTTGTTTGGGCATGAGACTGACAAGCAGGGCCACCAGTTGTGGTGTGACAAAACTTCTAAGATCAAAACTTGGCATGATTTAATCGCCTCTTTAAACAGGATAAATGGAAAGACCGACCAGACGCTCCAGGTCGGCGGCATTGGGCTGTCCGCCACCAGCGATAACGAGACTGGCGGTATAGACGCAGCCATGACACAAAAGAGCGACTACGGTGTCGATCACCGCGTCGGTCACCTGGGTGTTGACGCCGACCAGACGGTTGCCGTAAGTCACATCCACAGCGACCGTGTCGGCAACGGCAACCCCAAAGCTGACAGAAACCTGACCGGTGGCATAATCAATACTGCCGCTCCCATCTCCTCCCAGAGATCCGTAGCCGTCGTCGGTCAGGGTCTGGGTACCGTCACTGATGGAGACCGAGCCAGGCTGAGCCGGTCCAACCAGTACCCCAGAAAAATCGGTTGCTGATCCGTCGCCCGTACCCAGATTGACGGCTGCAACCGGATCGTAGGGAATGAGTTTGCCATCAGCCCCTTTGGCCATCAGCAGACCGGCATCCAGGTCCCCGTTACCACCCGCTGCAGCATAAGCTCGAATGACAGCGGGATGCGCCCCATCAATGAGCGGCTTTTCGTTGTGTGACGTTGATGCAATAATTCCATTGATCGGCATGGGCCGTCTCCTTTAGATGGTGTTGGCGCTGACGCCCGTAGGTTGCTCCGTATTCTCAGTGCCGGGATCACTGTCGGCCCCGGCGGCCTCGGAAAAATCCATCTGCTTGGGAAATTCCCGGATCACTGCCCGAAGCACCTCTCCAGCCGGTTTGGAGGCACCATCGGAAAAACTGATGGCGGAGTCGGCCAGGCCATCGAGAAAATTCAAGGCATCTGAAAGTCCTGCTTTCTCCATCGCTGGAGTCACACGACCCTCAGTCCGCATCTCTTCCATAAATTCACGATTGGCCCGCTCGCGCTTGGCGGTTTCAGCAAATCTAGCCTCGGCCTGCTTGACCGCTTCCTCCATATCCTGCTGGGTAAAGCTCTTGTCTGGTGCTGGGGTAGTGGTATCGTCTGCCACGTTGGCCTCCATAGTCGGTTGGTCGGAAAAATCACCATCCCGATCGGATCGCTCCAGGGGACGGCGTAAATTATCGATGGTCCAAGAGGGGTAGAGCTGGTCCGCCGACTCTACCCCCTCTTTTTCAATGTGGTGTTCACGCAATCGGGTCAGCCAATCGGCTATGGCATCCAGCCGCCATTCCAGATCGCTTTTGTCGGAAAAATCGAAGGTGAGCGGGTTCTCTTCAGAAAAGGAGACATCCGGCAGCCCTCTTACAGCAGGGGGAACAGCACCCAAGAAACCGACATGGCGCAATCGACCGTCCGGGTAGAAGGAGGCAGACCGTTTTTTAAACAGTCCCTGGTTGACCATATCGGCAAAGGCTGGCTGTACGTCTTTGAATTGGGCTAGAAGAAGTTCGCCGTCACGCTTGAGATCCGAAACCCAACCCCAGGCCGGTCCGTTCTCTTTGGGATGGCCGATCACTACCGGCGGCTCATGCTCGCTCGTATTGAACGAGGCGACCGCCTTGTCCAGCAGCTCGGAGCCGTCATGGCTACGACCGGATGAATCGGTCTGCTTGCCGCCTCGAAAAATGGCGACCCAGGGATTGGGTTTGTCGGTTGTTTCGTTCATGGCGCGGACTATCCCACGCCAAAGCAGACGGTTTGATGGTGACAGGTGTCACCATTGGTAAGTTTTTTTCAAAAAAATGGGATTTGATCGGATTACCTGCCTACGGCAGGAAGTGCGGGGGGAGGAGGATTATGAAACCACCTTAGAATAACGTTTAAAAATTCGCCTGTCGCATTCTAAAGAAAAAGAGGTGGTACGACCTTCTTTGCCATTGAAGATGGCTTAAATCGCCGAAAATCGCAATTGCTTTTTTCCCCATACCGAGTAGAATAAAACTCGTAGCGGGAACGTGCGTGCAGCGGGGGAGATACCTCTGACGGGAGCGGCGCATGAGAGGACGGGGTATCACGGTCTCACTGTCCCGCTTTTTTCTTGTCCGCGTTCTTCCCTGGATGCAAAAGCAACCCTTTTCGAATCAACTCCAGATACTCTAAATCCGGCAGATCCGTACCGCGCTGAAACGGCATGAACGCCGTTACTCCCTGAAACTTGCCATCCACCACCTCAAATACCGCCAATCCGCCGATCCGCTCCTTGTTCGGGGTTTTCCACAATGACACGTAACGCTTGACCAGACGAATCCGGCCGCTATCAGGATCTCGCTGTGGTGTCACCCAGATCTCCAACGGCTTTTCCACCGCCTCTTTCAAAAGCGGGATCATCTCCCCGTGGCCCTCTTTTTTAAACTTCCAGCGTTTTTTCAGCTTTGGGTTTTTGGTGGCGAGGAAACTGCGTAGGGTTAAAACCACCGCTTCTCCAGCCGGATCGGTCAATACCGTCTCCTCACCGTATAGATCGAGAAATTTATCCTTATAGAAGGTGTTGGTCTGGCCTTTGGGTAGCTTTTTGGTGGTGAGGTCGGGAATGTCTGCCGGTTTGAGGTTGGCCAGCTTTGGTCGTCTGTTATTGGCTGGGCCCGGCAGATTTTCAAAATCCTTCCAGCGTGCCGACTTCTCTCCCGGTCCATCATAACCCCATTGGGTCTGGCCCGGATTATGGGCAAAACCGGGGTCTGGTATTAACGGCCTGGCTGGTTGTTGTGAGCCATCAGCCAGCTTTGGTTCAATCAGCCCACCAGTCGGGTCTTTATCCGTAACCGTCAATCCCAACCGTTTGACCTGGCGGGCCGAAAGAGAGATCACCCCACAACGACAACGAAAGCCGTTGGGCGGATACCAAGTAGACCAGAAAGAGCTATCATGCCGGTGGACCGTACCGTCCAGGGCGTTGTGGGTGGGGCGGGTGCGCTTATCACCCACCGCGTCATATTGCCAATAGGGCCGACGCTCGGCCACCTGCTTCATCTGCTTGTAGCGACCCACATGATAGGCGGTTTGGATGTTGGTGCGGAAAATGGTCTCCATCCGCCAACGACTCCAACCCCGTTTATCGGCAATATCGCGGATATCCTTTTTGAAGTCGCCAAAGGAGATCCCGTCATCGACGGCCAGCTGCATAGAGTTAAAAATGGTCGTGAGCTGCTCTTTTTTTGCTACTCCACCCACCGCAAAGGCTTTCACCTTCATTTCATCGGTCAGCTTGGCATACTCACCTGGAGTGAGGGTGGTTTTGGATTTCCAGAACTCGACCGCCTCCTTCATGGGAAGCGGATCGAGAAACGCCTCCTTGTCAGCCATTATTGATTTCCCCGGTCACGGCGGCCGCTCCAAACAGAGCCCCGTTGACCAAACCCCGCTCCAGCAGCTCCTGTACCGGCTCAGATTTTAAATCAGGATAGAGAGCGAGCAGCTTCTCCATTGCCTCTTCATAACTGTCGGAATTCTCGATGGCGGAAATAATCATCTCCTCATTTTCGGCCATGGCTGTCTGAGCTTCCGGTAGCAACTGATCAACCAGACCATCCACCGCCGTCTGGGGATGACTCTCTGACAGCTCAGAAAAATCAGCAGACTCTTTCAACGCCGACTTTCCACTACTACCGAGAATAATTACATCCTCTCCATTGGCCGGGATCGGCAGGTTCAGCCGCTCATAGACCATAGATCGGGATACCGGTAGCTCTACACCCAGATCCTTGATCTCCTTGAATGCGGAGAGCCACGCCTCGTTGGGCTGATCCTCTTCGAAAAACTCAAACCGGGGCGGAGTCACTTCTTCACCAAAATTCAGCCGCACCATCGGCCCAATCAAATCCCGACACAAAGCACCTGCAATCATCTTGCCATCAGCGCCAACTAACATCTTCAATATGTCCAGATGGGTTTTGGCCGCCGCATGGCTCGCTTCTCCCTTGACCTCCGTGGTCAGATTCTGACCCAGAATCGCCTTGGAGATTTCACCGTTGCAAAACTCTGCTTTGCTTTTAAATGCCTCTCCACCGTTCTTGCTGTCGATCTTGGCGATCTCCGCCGACTGATCCGCCCGGATCGCCACCGCCGCATCCCGAATAGCCGCCTGCAAATTAGCCAGAAGCTGATCAATTTCGGGTTGTTTGGCCTTTGTATCGTATTTTCCGATCAAAAAAGGCGTGCCGTATTTTTCCAAAAACTGTGCCCAGAAGGTCTGAGAGGCATGTTTGAAAAAATAGGACCAAAAAATGACCGAAAAAAGTGCCTTGCCGTATGGGTTGTCGTAGGTCGGCTGGTTACGGGTTAGAATAAACTTGCCAGATGGCACTAAGACTCCTTCTACGGGATGCTCTCTGGTAAATAGTTTTAACTTTCCTTCTCCGTCGAATGCAAAACGCCGATGAGGACGGTCGATAACCTGCTCCACACCCCACTGTTTACCATCAGGCTGCCACAAGATTTCTGAAGCGGCAAACCCCCAAAATACTGCCCGGTGCATATCAGAGATAATCCGCCCCATATCCAGCCCTTCAAGCACTTCGGCAACAAAATCCCGTGCCTTGATGGCCGTAGCTGAACTATCCGGCTGCACCAACCGCCACTCCTTGGACTGCACCAACAATTGCCGGGTGGAGACGACGCTGGATACGTGAGCATCCATCTCAACATCCCGATAGATCGCCCAAGTATGACCGCTCTTTTCCAATACACGATCCGGGTTGGGCAAAATCCCCATCAACTCCGTCCAACGATTGGGATCGTTGGCCATCCCAGCCAGGTTTTCCAACAACCATTTTTGCTTGATCATCTAAAATCCCCGTAAAATACGACGGATACCACCACCTGGTGGTGGTCTAGAGTGAATCTCGGTGGTGCCTTCATACGCTTCCTCTCGAGCTGCTGCCCAGGCCATCGCACCAGCGACCGCACTATCGGCATGACGCTGACCACCATCACTGCCTTTGGCTCGGGCATCGGGTGGGATAAAGGGCCGACCATCCTTCAAAACCACCAATCGGTGGTCGGCAATAATATCCTCGGACTCCGGTGCCACGATAGACTGATCCTCATACGCCTGATGCCAAGCAGTCATGTGCAAGCCGTACCAACTGGCGGAAGTCATCACACACTCCACAAGAACCTCTCCATAACGCTGTATGGCCGCTTCTGCATGGGATTGACCATTACCGCGAGCATCCAATTTGATGTGATGAAAAAGCGGTACGTTGTCGATGATGTAGAAGAGAACCAACTGCTGCATATCGAACGGGATATTGCGCATCTCCAAAAGAAAAGGGGTCCGCCACAGATCTTTTCGAACCTCCTGCAACGGCCAGATATCTGACAAATCCCCGCTACGACCGAAATCCTGTCCCAGTGCCGTGCGTTGATCCGGCGGCATAGCATCGATAACCGGTTTTAAATACTCCTCAATCCAGCCGCGGGTGATCAGCTCCCGGTCGGGATTCAAAAAAAACTCCGACTCACGGGAAAATAGCAAAACCGGAATATCCGGCTCCATACAGTTTTCCACCAAAATACGGGAGAAGTAAGCACCGCTGCCCCGCTTGGGCATCACGCTTAACTCCTCTTCCGCATCCTCTCGGTTAGGATAGGTGGCATAGACTTCAGCCCGATACTGCTCTTCCCCTTCCTCGCTCCACTCATTTCCACTAATCAGACAGACCCGACGATAGAATCCCTGGCGCAAGGCATCATCAAAGGTAACCCGATGTCGGCTCCAGTTCAGATTGCCCGCCTGAATATCCCGGATCAATTGATTGAAATGGTTCTCCTCACTGTTGTGGGTAGAGACAATATCCACCCGACCGCCCCACATGAGGAAGGCCAGCGCACCCTTGATCAGCTCTGTTAGATCCTTATGAAACGCCGCCTCGTCGATCCGGGCGTGACCCTGGCGACCCCGCCAGTTATGTGGATTGGATGACAACGCCTCAATCTTGAAGCCGCTAGCGAAGGTAATCCGGTAAGTGATGATATCCCGGCGTTCATCCTCAATGACCACCGTCTCTTTTTCCACATCTATAGCGTTGACAGCCGCTCCGGCGATCTCGGCAAAAAAAGCGCAGTCACCGATATACTCGGCGGCCATACGTTGGTTGTAGCCCATATAGAACTGATCCATCCCTCCGGCCTCTTTGGATAAGGCAGCCTCAGCTACCGATTCAGCAGCCAGACAGCCCCAGGAAAAACCGATTCGGCGGGATTTTTCGGCAATACGGACCGGGCTTTTATCTTCATGCCATCGAGCCTGATAAGGGAGGAGTAATCGAAGTTCACGAATTTCATCCGGCAACTCGCTGGTTCGGGTTTTTTGCACCTCTTCAACCAGCTTAAGCGCACGCTCTTTTTCGCTTCTATCCACTGTTATTAACTCCAAGAAATAGGGAGTTGAATAACCCCATCTGCTCTCTGCTCAAACCCATCTGCCGACCACCTTCATTGATCGCCTTGGCCGCCTTCTCCTGAACCTCACGCTCAATCCGCTTGCGAATTTGATCTTCCATGTCCGCCGAAGACTTGACCGCTCCTTGCAGATCCTTCACGGCTCGGGACATTTCGCCGATTTCACGGGTTGTGAAATCCTTATCACTCTGCATCATCCGATCCTGGATGATCATCAACATGCTTTGCAATGACTCTGCCAATACCTGGGTGTTTTGCCCTGAATTTTCATCCATATCCTGTCTGTTGGCTCGAGATACTTCACGCAACATGCGGACGTTACGGCGGACCTGATCAAAATCCAGTTTATAACGACCAACGGCAGAGCGGGATACCTCTGCTCCCCGCTCATTCAGGTAGGCGGTGATCTGATCCAGCGTGATTTGATCCTCCCTTAACAGGCGGTCCAGCTCCTCGCGTAGATCCTCGGGCAGTGCCTTGATAGACGATTTGCGACCCACTTCACACCTCTCCAGGCTGGGGACGACGTATACCAGGGACTTTTGTTTGGCCTAGCACACACTCATCCCCCCACTCTGTCAGAGTCGCCACCGTATAACGGCCCACCGTATCCAGGGTCACCAGATTCATCCTTTTTAGCCATTCCAGCTGACCGAGAATCACTTCGCGGGAATAACGATGCCCGATCTGCTCCAAAGCGGTTTTGATCACCACGTCGTTCAAAGAAAAATCCCCCTGATCATGCAGCAGGATCAACATATACAGCCGCATATCGGCAAAAATCACGTCCCGTGTGGCATTCATGTCCCAGACCCATCCATCAATTTTCGATCCAGAAGGCCTCGACTTCTTTTCGCCTCCTCCATCGCGCCTTGGATCAGTAAGTCCACATTACGGTCCATCTTTTCCATTCCAGCCCGCAAAGCCTTTTGATCTCCGGCCAAATCTCCCAATCTATCGCGTATTTCACGGCTTTCTGATTGAGTCGGTAATCGCGCTAAAGACTCCTTGAAGGAGCCAACAGCAGAAGAGAGCGTTCTCAGCTCGGCATTAAGTCGCTGCTCCTGCCGGTCGCCCTGCTCCTGCAACTCCTTGAGCATATTTTGCTTATCGTCCCGAAGCGATGCTATAGCCTTATCCATTTGTTCGGTCGTAACAAAATGGGCGTTGATGGATCGCCAGGCCATATAACCGGCTACTTTGATCAGGGTAATCAGGCCGGAGAGAATCCATAACCAGATATCTTTTGGTATCGCATCCATGCTCACTGCTCTCCTATCCTTTGGCCGTCTTATTGGAGTGGTTGATCCGCTTACCGCCGTAATACCAGGTAACCCCGGTGATAGTAAGATAGAGCACCGCATCGACCACTGCTGATTCCAAGCTGCTTTTCGATTGGGTATGGATATAGATGTAGGTGGTAAGAACCAATAAATAGACCGTGACCAGAGGCCGAATCAGACCCCGAACCACATCCACCCCAGTCAGCCAGGCTGAACCGCCGGCAGTAGAATAGGTGGCTCTGTCGGTTTTGTAGCTGGCAATCATTGCCTGGGACTCAGCAATCTGATTCTGGGACTCGGCGTTGATGCTCGCCACCCGCTCCTGACCTTTAATCTCAAGCTCCAAGATAGTTCGCTCTTCCCGAGCCATCTCCAGTTTCTGCTGATGTTCCTGTTTGGCCTTGAAATGGCCAGAAACCGCCTCAATGGCAGTACCGACAAGGCCGGTTGCCCCGCCGGATAAAATCGCCAGACCGCTATCGGCCAGGCTGCCTAAAATACTCATTCAAGTTCTCCCGTCACTCTCAGGGTAAAAGGTTTTTCGCCCATGGTTTCATAAAACGCCCGCGTCGCCGGTCGTGAGACCAACACCGCCTGTTGCGCCCCGATCACCCCACGCCGCCGACCCGGTAGAATACAGCCGTGGGTATGGGTTTTAAGGCCCAACGCCCGATTACCGCCAAAATTCCCCGGATGAATCAGGATATGGCCCCGGCCAGGAACTCCAGTGACCAGATAGACCCAGCCATATTTAGGAGAGCGATGCCAGATGCATTGATAGGTGCCGGTAGGAATACAGGAGATATTGGGTTGGTTGTCCGCCCAGGGCGGTTCACAGGTAAAGGGTCCCGGCTCGCCATGGATAATTAGTTGGCCGAATGTGCCGTGTGGGCCGGACTCGGAACGGGCCAAAACCACCTCGGCGGATTGCTCCACCGGTGGCTTGGGCTTACGCCGGAATGGTTTGGGTATGGGTATATGAAAAGTCATGCCGGTCAAAATAGACCGGCACTCCGTGCCGAGTGATGGTGACAGGTGTCACCCTTGCCAAATTAACGTATGGATGCTTGGTAGGGCTGTAGTGTCAGTGTTGCTGTTTCAAGCGGATTTTTCAAGCGGCTTTCCAGCCAATCAAATGCCTGATCGAAATCATCCAGATGAAATCCTAGCATGCCGGAGCAGAAACGACTGTCCAATACCAGCAACATCCCCTCACGGGTCAGATTATAGGCATTGCATAAGCGATTGTGGGCGGAGCGATAGGGTGCATAGTGAATATGCTTCTCGCGGAATGCACCCTGTAGCTCCATCCGATCGATACGGCGCATCAGTGAGTAATGGTGGCGATTGACATTATAGGCCAGCACCGTGGAATGGATGAACGGCTTGCCGTTGATCACCTCCAAATCCGGCATCCCCTTCGGGGTCGTCACCGTGCCGTTGGGTAGGGTGTTGAAACGGGGGTTACGAACCACCCCTTCGGTCCAGTATTTCCAAAGTGCGTCATCGCACTCGTTTTGGAACAGAATGATTTGATCGCGGATCTCTGGCTTGGTCCGGCTAGCTTGAATAGTAGCAAGCCAACCGAATAGCTTTCGGTGAGGAATGCAAATCATTTCACGCTGTTTTCCATCCGCTGCAACCGTGGTCATTATGACCACGGTTAAACGTTGCCGATGTTCATCAATTCTCCGATATTGAGCCTTCCAATCCAGCCCCATCGCCTCAACAATGGGTCTCATAGGGACATAAGGCTCACCATCCCTATCAATGATGAACAAGTTGTATTTATGGAATGGGACAGGGATCAATGATGAAATGATCATTATTCTTCTCCTTGGCGCTCAATTACACGGGCTCTACCCAAATCCTCTTCGATATCGACCAAAGCATACGTGAGATCATTGAGCAACAAGCACAAACCCGAAGGCAGGATCTGAATCCGCTCATCGTCCGGGACGAAAGAAACCAAGCTGTGGACGGCGTCCAGACGTCGTTGTAGATCCTGAACTTTGGTCAAGGCTTTACAGCGAAGGGAGTCAGCCTCGGAAACTAGGGTAAACGGAGTGTGTGGCGTGGTCATGGTTTTTGCTCCTCGAGTAGCAATTGCCGGAGCGAAAACACTTCTTAAGGTATTGAGACTCCGGGGGTTAAGAACCCACACGAGGTTGGGCCAGGATGCCTTTAGGCCGAAGCCCTGGACATACGCAACCTGCCCCCGGAGAACAGAGATTAAATGCGGATGGTATGGCCTCGGAAGAGGTGAGGTGTTTCGATAATCGAAACACCTTTGAATGGAATTCCGGGCGCAAAAATACCGCCAAAGCTGTCGGGGGCGGGTGACCGCCTCGTGTTTGGAGTTCTTAAGCTCCGCACCCAGAAATACGGCAAAAATGTAATCTATGTCAAGCATTTTGATTATGATCAAAACAAAGCACCCCCTGCCGATCATCCTTTTTTTTGCTTTTCAAATGCCGTTCAACCCGTCTGTAAATGGTACGACGAACACATTTATGTTTCCGGGCCAATGTATCAGCCGTAACACCGGGTTTGCCGTATTCTGAAATAATCTCCTTATCACGTAGGATCTCCAACGCCCGTGCGCAACGAGGAACGTCGATGGCCTCTCCGTCGAAATAGACCGCCAGCATGATAGCCCGATCCAACCCCACCTTTAAAGCCAGGGTATGATCCTCCCCATCGGCCCGAATTGTTTTCGGGGAGGGAATCGCCAACCGGGTACCACCCCAACTCTCCACTACCTCCCAGGCC
This sequence comes from Magnetococcales bacterium, assembly GCA_002753565.1. Lineage (GTDB taxonomy): Bacteria > Pseudomonadota > Magnetococcia > Magnetococcales > JADFYX01. The sequence goes on from PEAM01000022.1 coordinate 32,347, forward strand.
GCTGCCATATCACCATGAAAGGCGTGGACGATATCCTGGGCCAACGGTGGCAGATCTTCCAGATCCAGATCCATTACGGCTCCCAACCTGGAGCATTCTCCCGTTTACACTGTTTGTTCAAAGCACTGATCACGGCTCGCAGTTGCTTGGAATCCAGATGCTCGACAACAACCTTCACATCCGGCTGGTTGCGAAATAATTGTTTTTTGGCTACACCATCGGCATAAGCGAGAAATTCCGGGGTATCCTTCGGTCCCAGTTTGCCCAGCAGAGCGCATAATCGGATGATCTTGTTGATCTGACCCTCCCGACCTTTCGATGGCTTGGTCCGTCCGTGCCAGCCAGGAGAGGATGGGGCTGCTCTGCCGACTGGTAGTGCTTTACGGCTCTTGGCCGCCTTCGGTTTCCAGCCCTTTTCCTTAAAAATCCCGATTAACTTCCCGGCTTGACGATCGCTGAGATCTTTGGAGCTGCTGCACTTAAAATAATCATGGAGCATGCCCCGATAGAGATCATCAGATAACCCCAGCTCCTTTTTGGCAATATGGATTTTTGCCAATGCGGCACGTCCCGGCATGGTTACCTCTCCTTCTTTGATTGGTTGATTGGCCAAGAACGGGTTGTCTCCAGTGCTCCCGGTGGCAAAGCCCACTTGCCACACCAAGGGCAATGCTCACCGCCCGGGCCATCCCCTGGTTTTTTGATGATCCACTCACAGCCACACCCCATACAGAGATACTCAGTCATTCTGCTCTCCATTCGGCTGCTCATCAGACCGGAGCCGCCACGCTCCGATGACGGGGATAAAACCCCGTTTCGCTATACCTCGGTGAAGTCCGCATCAAGCCCCACTTTCATCAAACTCTCTCTATCCTCGGCTTTCAGGTCAAACCGGGTACCATCTGCCAAAGTGGCCCGATGAACCTTCCAGCTCTCTGGGTCAGTTGTCGTTGTGGAGCTATCAGCTTTCACCCATTCCGAGGCAATGACCGGATAGATCTCGGTCAGTTCGTAGAATGCTTTGGCAGTCGGGGTTATGCCACATCCCCAACCTGTCCATGCAGCATGCCTAACGCCTGTTTGTAGAGATGGATCATGGCCTCTTCCTCATCCACTTCATGAGGGTCCATATTGCGAAGCCGGATAATTTTCCTCATGATCTTCGGGGCGAACCCTTGGGATTTTGCTTCTGCGTATACTTCCCGGATATTGGTACCTACCGCCGTTTTCTCCTCCTCCAACCGTTCTATGCGATCAATGAAACGGTCAAGCTGCTCGGCAGCAATACCCTCACCATCTACTGTCTCCCCTGCCATAGGATCATGCTCTTCTGTATTCACCATCAGGGCTCCACCTCCAATCCTTCCTCTTTGATCTCATAAAAAAAGGTGTCCTTCTGCACCCGCCTGGCCCCGACCAGCTCCAGCCGTTCGTCTGGCCACTCACGCATCACCTCCTTGTTGATGGTGAGCTTGGTTTTGATCGCATCAACCAGCTTAAGCTGCTGTAGCCGCTCCAAAATTCCGCCGATGCTGTTTTTCGGGACCGGCTTAATCTCGGTAGAGCGACGAAAACCGATAAAGCCGAACAGCAGCTCCCGGCTTCGCTTTTCCTTGAATAGGGCGCTTTTGTTGTACTCCCCAAAGGCGGCCAGCCCACCATCCAGTTGCTTTAACTCCTCCCGAAGTGGTGCGACCACGGCATCGGCACGGGATTTATGCTGATCAACCAAGGCTTGCATTTCATCCTCAGCCGAGCCGATCGCCCGCTTCAACTCACCGATCCGCATCAACACCTGGTCGGCATGATCCAAATCCCGGACGTGAAACACCTCCGGCTTGCTGCGTTTTTTCTTCTGTACCATCTTCATCATCTCCTCTTAAATGGGGCCAGATCGGCCCGCCAAAATGTCAATTCCTTGGGCAACGGGTTTTGCCTTGTTGTTACGCTGGCGGCCCGAATCTTCTCTTCACGCAATAGTTGATCAAGTAGCGGCTTCAAATGATCCCGGCTTGGAATCTCCGGCAGAATGTAGGCGATCTCCGCCGCCGTCAGGCCGTCTGGGGCGAACCCTAAAACCTCCAAGATGGAGCGCCGTGCATTGGCAGCCGCTTTACGGCGTTTACGGTTGTCAAACCCTTTCGGTAATACCATCCGAGCCGCCAACAGACCGGCCATACCCTGTAAACCCCGAAAACTGAGATTGCAAAACCGCTTTCTCCAGCCCGGTCTGGAGATTGTGGCCGGTTTCAGCTCTCGCTCAATTTCGGTAAAAAGAACGGAAACCATCCGATTGTTTGAATGCTGCTCAGAAGTTGGTTGCCTTTTCATATCCTCACCTCCTTTTTCATAAGATTTACACGCACTGCTTGTTCAAATTTTCCTGAATTTCCTAGATATTTGTTATAAAGAACCTTGTTGACCGTAGCTGGAGAACAGCCGATCTTCCTCGCAGTATCTCGTTGACCCTTTGCTTTACAGATCCTGGCCAACACCATTACCCACTCTGGGGGTTTGCCGCCCCAGGCCCGCTTGACCTTGTCCGGGCCGCTTTCATCCAAAACCATCTGCAAGGGATAGATCTCCCCGCTGTTGGGGTCGAAAATCTCCCCTTTGCTCTGTCGCCAGATGGGAGCCTTGGGACCGGTGTAGTCGAGCAGAATCCACTCCACCGCGCCGGGACTGGTTAGTGCGATCCCTTTTACCGGTCGGCTGTTGCGGGTGATAAGACCGGTGGCGCAAAGGGCATTGAAATACCCGGAGAGGTTGTGGTGATGACTGCGACTCTCCTCCTTACCAAGCAGTGGCAGTAGTTCGTCGATGGTGGCCGAGCCTCCCATGTTGTTCAGCATCCGCCACGCACAATCACGGAATGTACGGCGTTCAGAAACACGCACCCCGGCTTTCCCTCTATCACCGCAGCGCACCGATTCACCACTTTTGGCAGCTTGCAGGCCAGAGTCCGTTAAAAACCAAGCTGGAGAGACATAACGGACCCAGGCTCGACGCTTCAGGGTCTCCAAAGCGTTACTGATCTGCTTGCCGCCATAACCGGTTGCCGCTGCCAATGCGCTATTGGCCAATCCACCATTCACACGCAGCAACTCAGCAATTATCGCATCCGACACCCAAGCACGATCGTTGCTCATGATGCTTTCCTCAAGCGAGGCTGACGCACCTTGCAGGGTGAGTTATCCCGCCAGTCGTGGCTGATGATTTCCCCGACCATATCGGTCTGCTTGACCGTGGAGAGCTTATTGCGGACCGCAAATCGCTCTACCAGAGCGATGGCATTTTTTACCAATCGGTAGCGGCCTCGGGTGTGGTGATGGACCTCGCAGACCAGATCATCCGCCACATCCACCTCGGCCAACTTGGTAAAACAGAGTCGAACATCATCAACAGTGGCATCCACCATCCGTACCGTGGTCGGCACGATCCGGTCGGCGATATGTTGATGTCGGGTCAGCTCCTCGCGGATATCCTCCATGGTGGCCAGAATCACCGAGTTATCGCCTCGTGCAGTTATTTTGCGAATCACCTCCAACGGCTCCGCCTTCCCCTGAAGAAAATAGTGGGCCTCATCCAAAACGATGGCCTGCCCGGAGCGGGCCAATAGTCGACGAGCTTGCAGCTCCCGCCGCTCTTGGCTGTTCAACGGCTTTTCCCCCAACGCCAGGATTAAGTCCCCCAACACCCAGTTAGGGGTTAGCTTGGGGCCACCCAACAGATAAATGGCGTTTACATCATTAGTCCAACGCAACAGACATGAGGTTTTACCGGACCCCGGCGCACCGGTTACCAGCAACATATTAGCCTCCCGTGCTCCCCGTTGTTCCAGCTCCATCACCCCAGCCAAAAACAGCTCCACATTTTTCGTTCTTGCCAATCCATGTTTCATCAGATACCATCCTCCTCGTGATATTTATTTTGGCCGGTCTCGGATTCGCCTCCTAGCCGGCCGTTTTTTTTTGATCCTCGTCCACACCCACCATTCGGCGAAAATGGGGATCGTCCAGTTTCTCTTCCAGGTCCATTCGCTCCTCCTCATCCAGTAGTTCCGGGTTGGCTATCGCCCATTTTCCCCAATCCATCTCTGCCGTAGGGCCGTTAAAGATGGGGCGTTCTCCCGGTTGTGGTTCAGGCCGTAAGGGAATTACATCAGCATCATCGCCAAAGCCGATCTCCTCGGCATATTCGTCAGCAGCAATCTGTTGGGATGGGGTGAGCGGTTCTGGTTCGGCAGTCAGATCCAAAGTAGATCTGGCCTCAGCCTTGATCCGCTCAATATCATTTTCCTTCCGCCGAATCTGGGCCGCTTCCCGCTTTTGCTTGCCCTGGCCCAACATATTGTCCGCCAGATAGGGAACCAAATTACGATCTTTGGCTGCTTCACAAATAAATTGATCTTCGCTACCCAAGCTCCAGACCCAAACCTTTGAGCCATCACGAGGGTCGTAGCGAACCCGTACCTTTTGGTCGTTATAACCCCGTAGCACCCCGGAGGCGTAAATCATGTTGTGGAAACGAATCTGGCCTCGCCGGACGGTGCCAACCTCCTCCAGCCGGAACTCGGCCAGGGCGTCTTCCACCACCACCGGTTTCCACCCCTTTAAAACACATTCCTGCCACGCTTCGGTTGGTGTCTGATGTCTCCGCTTGCGTGTGATGGGGTCTATGATTTTGGGTAGGGAAGAGTGCGGATTGTTGTTGTACCGCTCCCGGTATTTCTCGATGCGCTCCGCCAACTCCTCCAGGGGCGGTAGTTGAATCCGTCCATCCTTCAACCGTTTTTCCACCTCCCGGCGTAAATGCGCATCACTCTTCTGCTTGCCTATATAGGTGAAAAAAGACTTGGCGGTGGGCAGTAGCACTTGCCTGTGACCCCGTTCGACGATACCGCCAGCTTGTGGGTTGCCCGGCAGTTGGTGATATAGATCAAATCCCAGCCGGTTTTTAAGCCCAGTCACCTCATCTGCCATCGCTTTGTTCTTTGCCCCAGAGCCGTTATCCCATTGAACAATAGCCGGTATGCCGCCAGGAGAACCGCTAGGCCCGCCGCACTCTACCGCCATGCGAATTGAATCCATCACCGCATGTTTATTCTCGGAATAATTGATTGACCAACCAACGTGGTAGCGTGTGCGTACATCAAAGATCTCAGTCACCTCCGGTTGAAAAGCTTTTCCAGTGTCAGGGTGGCGAAACCAGGTTGGGAAAGTGTAACCATCGCCGTTGATCACATCCATTGGCTCCAGCATCATGAAGTCTCGACGCATATTGGGGCATATCGCCTTCAAAGCCGACCGAGAAAGCCGACTTTTGCTCCGCTCCACCATGCCGATCTTGCGCAGATAGCGGCTCACCTGATGGTATTCGGGAACCTGGGAATAACCGCTCTCTTTCAGGTCTGCCAGCGAATCCCGCACAGATGGTTGTCGCCGATCCCGGTAGAACTTCATGAAGTGCAGCACCCAAACCGGTGGGGCCAGAGACTCCATGGAGCGGGGTGCCAGGGCCGAGAGTCCCTTTTTAAGATCCGCCTGCCAGCGTTGAATGGTCCGTACTGAAAGCATGTTTTTCCCTTTCTTGTTCTTACCCAATGCCACCGGAATGGCCGACTGCACCGACTCCGGCAATAACTCGATAGCCGCCATCTCCACCACCGCCTGCAACGCCTCCCGTCGGCTGGATGTTTCTGCTTGCAGATCCACTTCCCGCAATATCACCAACCGGGCATCCATCACCCGTCGTTGCCAGCTTTTTAATTCCGCTACCGGCACCAGAACCCGACTTTGGTTGGTTGGAACAGGTAAATTCTCCACTCCGATCTGCTGCAGCTCATAGGCGGCTCTAGCATCGGCAGGTAGTTTGACCAGGGGGTATTCCAACCCCTTGCCTTTGGCTCGCTTGCGACCGTCGATGCCGTTACGCTCCAAATAGAGTTTTATCCCCCGTGGCGAACCCGGCAACCCCGGCAATCCAGCCAGTTGTGCCGCCGTCAGCCAAATGTCGGCCGGTAGGTTCACTGCTCGGCCCCACCTTCCAGCAAGGGCTGTTTTATGGTTGGGCTCGGTGCCCGTTTGGTGAATTTACTCATCAGCAGTTCCGGGTTGGGTTTTTCTTTTTCATCAGATAAATTGGACTCGATAAACCGCTCTACCCCACCGGTGTTGTAGGCTGCGGCATACATCTCCTGAAGCAGCCGGTATTCAATGGTGGTCAGTTTGAGGGTAACCATCTGGGGTTGATTAATCGTTCGGGAGCCGGGTAGCGGTTTGTTTGAAGAGCTGGAAGATCTGGAACCAAGCTGGCTTTTTAGCTGTTTGGCGAGGCTGCGTTCCAATTTGGAGCTGATGATTCCCTTCTCTATTCCCTCTTGGAATTGGGAATCAGAGAGCTGAGTAAGTTCATAGAGTGTTCCCCAGCTTGTTGGCAAATGCGACACGTGTGTCGTATTTGAAATTCTGGAATCACTGGCAATTGCCATAAAACGTTGGGCTGTGCGACCACTAAACGGCAGTTTTTCATGAATCATATCCAGAAAAGAGCCTTTCGGCATCTCCTTCTTGGCCTCCAACAGAATCCGCCCGGTCTCCAGAATCGCCTCGAAGGTTTTGGTATGCTGATCCTTGATGCGATCAACATAGCCCTGGGTGACAATACCGAAGGTGTCCGTACCCTGATCAATGATCTCCCCGGTTATTGTTTCATCTTCTTTGCTCATTTCCGACTCCTCTTGTCACAGCCTGTTTTGACTGATAAAAACAATGTTATTTTTGTCTCCGTACTACTTTCAGGGAGAGATGTAATGCCAACTGATGCTGGCCTCCGGCTCTATCTAAAAGAGAGCCTCGGAAAACTGACCATCCTCGACTACGCCACCGGAGAGAAAAAACAGGTTGACCTCGATAGGCGTAAGCTGGTCCGATTCAAAAAACGTGAGCAACTCAACAATCCAGAGCGCATAATTGACTGCCTGAATGTTGAACATATTTCGCGCATCTATTTAGCCATTCAGTCTGAAGCGCAAGCACTGAGAAAATCCCTCGTGCTTACAAGAATATTCTCAGCCTGCGAAATCACTCGGTTTGAAACACAAGCCAAGGCACTCCAAGAATACGAAACCCACCTGATTCACCCACACAACCAACCTCCAGACACCCGTGTTGCCGCAATCGGGTTCACAGACGCCACTCCTCCCAATATCAACATCTGGTTGCTGGATGATCCCTTTTTGGGATGGTGCCCAGAGCGCGGCGTCCCTTACGTATCGTTCAGTGACTGCTTTTCGGAGCCGCGAAAGGAGTTGCTTGGGCATTCCTACGGCTACGCACGCGCCAACCTGCTCTTGATGGCTAGCTTGATTCGGGCCTACAACGCCATTCTGTTGGATTGGCATATGCACGGCTTTACTGCCTACCGCTTTCCCGAGCGGAGCGATCAGCGGGAAACATAAATGCCCGGCACTCAAGAAACTCCTCTGGATGATCGTGTTTATAGGCTACTGCCAGCTCATGCTGCCGCTTGCGCAATTCTCCGGCGCGTTTCTCCAGCTTGGAGATTTTCTTCTCCAGATCGCAAAGTTCAGGCATATTTTTGACAACCTGCATAAGAAACCAATTGGGTCTCATGGTCCCAGGCTCCACGATGAAGCATTGCGGCTTCTGCCATTTTCTTCCCTTATTCTTCCGCCCCATTTTCGCCTCCTTTTTCACAATTTAACGAACATTTCAAAAGTTATTGCCTACCGGTTTTTTTTGATAAAATCCGGCTCTTCCCCGGCTAGGGTCTCATAGCGCTTGGAAAGCTCGACCCGCTTATGGATCTTCTTCCGCTCCTGTTCCAGCTCCTCCATCAACTGTTCGATCCGCCCCAGGTTGGCCGCCTCGACATCACGACCAACCAGCAAAGTGCAGCCACACTGGGAGGCGATGTACTGGAGAAGGCCCAGATCGCCAGTAGCAGCGACAAATGCCGGAAGATAGGAGAGTGGGAACTTGTTTCCCTCCTTTCCAGAGGTATAGGCATTGAGAATATGGTGGGTAATGCTTCGGCCGGTGTCCCGACTCATTTCGGCAGCAATGATGTGCCGATCTTTTAATGTGCCCTTGATCGCCTCACCGACAAAATGTTTCACCGGCTCTTCACAATCCCGGCTGCCAGGAATCCCTGGCTCTAACTCCTGCGGCTCCAGCAGATCCAAAGTTAACTGTCGTGTTTCGCTGTATTTCCCCTGTTTTTTGCCCACGTTTCGCCTCCTGATTAGATATACGGTGTGATATTTCTGTTTTGGCCTTAAAGGGACGCCTGTTTTCTGTTTCTCAGGATGCCCTGAATGGTCGACCTGGCCCGATTGGTGGTGCGGGCGATATGTCCTTTGGAGAAGCCCTGATCCCGCAACTCGTAGACCTGCGCACGCAGTTCCGGCGTGACCGGCAGGGCACGGGGTGGCGGGTTCAATGCCTTTTCTAGTGCCACCGCTTTAAACTGCTGCAGATCACTAATCTGACAAAGATGCCGGTTGGTCTCCTCCAGCATCTCCACATAGCGGTGTTGGGAAATGGCGTTTTTGGTCCAGCTACGCAGCTCTTTTTCACAGGTGATGAAATAGCGTCGGGCCTCCCGACCTTTGGCGTTGCGCTCGACCATGGAGAGCTCTTTGGCCATGTCCAGGGTGAGGTGGTAGTCCGTAACCTCCTTAAAACCACCATTTGCAACTCGCCGGTTTTGGCGAGTTGTAATGTAGTCATGACCATCCTGAAAGCCGTACTTTTCTATGCGATCTTTGACCCAGTTGGAGAAGTCACGACCAACATCTAGAAAGGTGTGTAACTCACGTGCATCAATCGTGGGAGCACCCTCCTGGTCGGGATGGTCATGATTCAGGCTGATGACTGGGTTGGTTGTTGCTACGGATTGATCAAGCATTTTTTTCTCCCATTTAGATAATATTTTGCGCTATTTGCGCAGTGTGATATTCTTGTTACTGGTCTGGATAACGGCTTGGCCAGATCTCTTCGGGTCGCTTGCTCAGCTTGTCAGCGATGATCCGTTCCATAGAGCGGATTCGCCCCTTCTCCGGGTTACAAATGGCTCGGGAGGCCACGACGCAGCTGAATCCATGGTCCAGGCTGAGCTGGCGCAGGGATTTAACCCCAGCTTTTTCCAAAGCCGCCTTAATGTCGGCCTTATGCCAATCCCGCTGAGCGGGTTTTTGTTTGCTGTCAAATGTTGTCATAGGAAGTAGACTACACGTCATTTTTGGCGGATTCAAGAAATTATTTTCTTATTCTGCCTTTTTTTTCTTATTTGGTTAGAGATGATTGATAACAAGTCAGAAATTTCTGAAAGATTTAGGCTGATTTTTGGAGAGCGAGGAGCACCTGATGCCATTTCCGAAAAAGTTGGCGTTCCAGCTCGCACTCTTCTCAACTATCTAAACGGAAAGTCAGAGCCAAAAGCTTCGGTAGCCGCCGCTCTTGCAAAAGAAGCAGGCGTTAACGTTGAGTGGCTCATCACCGGAGAAGGCCCAATGCAACCTGGTGAGAAAACGGACCAGGCGGAGATTCCTCAGATTGGTGGCGGCCCATCCAGCTACCCGGAGATCGGTGCGGAGCAGGTGTTGGAGGTCTTAGCGGCTTTAGAGCGCTTCATGCAAAATGAAGGCACTGAGATGGAGACAGAGAAAAAAGTGGATCTGATTCGTCTGATTTGTGAAGAGTTGGCTGCTGAGGATCAGGATGTGGTGGCCACGGCCAGGCGGGAAGGTAAGTTGCTTGAGGTACCAAAAGTAAAAAGGATTCTTAGAATCGCTTGCTGAAGATTCGATACCCTATCTATCCGGCTAATCCTGGCTGGTTTATCCTGATAGGAGATCGAATATGGAAAGCACCCTGACACCACGCACCGAACGCATTCTCAACATCTTCAACACCCGAAAGCCAGCTCCAGTAAACCGGTATAAGATAGTTTCTGCCGCCCTGGCTTCTGCCCTTCTTCTCTCTTGGGGTGGCTGGTACTTCCACTACCAACACCAACCTCTACCCCCAGATAAACATGCCACCCTCGCAAACCAAGTCAAAAAACGCAGCCAACAAACCGGTCAAACTCGACGAAAAATATGGAACCAAGTTAAAATGGGTCTGGAGATCCGCCGTATAGACCAGTTACAGAATCGCCACTATGAGAAAGTCTTGGAGTTGTTGTAGCAACCTTGACCGCAGCTTTATCCCTGCCCGGAGATATCTGGACAGGGTTCATTGTAGAATAACTGAATTTACATTCTCTTTTTTCATTACCAAGGATGTTTGATATAATTATGTAGATTGTGTTGGCTTGAGTCACCAATGAGGGGTTACTGGGAGCAAGTCGTGATCTAGATTCTTTTACCCACCGAAATGAGGTGGTTTTTATGTTCAGTTTTCTTGGTTTTTTAAGTATTTTTGAACATAGGCTAAATGAGTTAAGCAAGTAAGAGATCGAAAAAATCATACAAGATCAATATTATTGATGAGTTAGGGCTATGTGTGGTTCTATGAAAAGTGAACATAAAAAAAAACCTAGAGCCGTCTTCCTGGTTGGATTTTGAAAGTGAGAAGTGCAAAGCATCATCTCCCTCTAGCTTTCGTTCACCTGTCGTATAACAGATCTTATGTAAATTCTTCTGCTTAAGATTCGAGATGTCCGGTCTTAAAAATGGAGTCGCACTCCATTCCGCCCATTCTGACCTGAACTATACACACACTGCTTGACTGGAAGTTGATTTTTCTGTTTAATATTATTATTCAAAATTGTTAAATATGAATATGCGAGGTGTTTGTCATGGCTACCACCAGTCTAAGCTTAGGAGATCATTGGGAGGTCTTTATCAAGAACCAAGTCGCTAGCGGGCGCTATGGGTCAGCAAGCGAAGTCGTACGCGATGCGCTACGACACATGGAAGAGTATGATAGTAAATTAACGGTGCTACGTTCTCATCTGGCCGAAGGGGAAGCGCAAGCAGCAAGAGGTGAATTTGTTAAAAACTTTTCAATTAATCAACTCATAACCGAGTTGGATAACGAATGACCAGAACTTATAGGATTACCCCACGCACACAGGAAGATTTGAAAAATATTGGACGCTACACATTAAAAAAATGGGGTAATAAACAGCGTGATAATTATCTGCAATCCATAGCAAAGCGGTTTGAGTGGTTGGTTAAACACCCAGACAAGGGACGGCATAGATCGGATGTTCAGGAAGGATATTTTAGCTACCCGCAAGGATCACATGTTATTTTCTATCTACTACGTGAAGACGGTATAGACATTATTGGCATTCCACATCAGCGTATGGATGTTATGAGCTATTTTTCAGGATAGACAGCTCTTCTGCTCAATGCCTTAGCCGGGAAAAATCGGAAATTGAAAGAGTGGTCGTGTGAGGAACAACAGTCCAAGAATCGGAAATTGGAACCACCACTCCAACCTAGAATTGAAAATCTTCATTTTTCTCCATATGTGCTCACTTCTTGTCATTATACGATTACAACACAAGATGAATCAACGAGTTGAGGGAATCGGAAGCGAAGAAACGGAAAACGGAATTGGATTTCCGTTTCTCAGAAAATAGAATCGGAAATGATAACGATCAGTTATCAGGCTGAATGTGGCTTGTAGCAAAGGATTCACCCTGTTATTGCCTTAAACCCATGTGACAAGAAAAATGAACACCATCCACTGAATACCGGCAAAACACCCGCCTTACGATTTACACGTCTCTTGTCACCACCAAGAAGTTAAATGTTGGATTTTACGCTAGAATATGACCGATTTCACGAACCGGAAAAATGACAAGAAAAAAATCGCGTTACAACAGCAGCTCCAACATCGATTTTTATTTCAATCGGGCCATCCATGATGGTAATCTCTCCTTGAGATAGGCGGGAGCGGGAAAGTGGCTGGACCTGAATCCAATAGCCATAGACCCAGCCATAGTGGTTTCAGGGCTGTGCGTGGCGGACCTCCCGTCTATTTCTCCCTTTTTATATAGAGCAACTCCCCTACTCTCTGGTTATCTAACCCCTTCATCTCCTTGCGCATCATATTGTAAAAATCAATCCCGCCATCTTTATTCACGTGGAGAACAACCACCAGATCTTTTTTCCCGGCAACCGGACAGATGTACCGATGACGCAAAACCCTCTTACCACTTAAACTCTTAACCACTATCTGCCAGATCTCCAGAGGATCCTCTAAGGCGGGAATAATATAAGCCGCCTGTCGTTCCCGGTGCTGGCTATGCTTTTCGGCAATATATTTAACCCACTCCCACCTCAATGCAATCGACTCCAGAGGTGTCTTTATCATCCGAAGAGGATTTTGCTCTGAGATGCCTAAAACATCGCTTAGAATTTTTTCTGCCTCTTCTTTGTCAGCCCCTGCCTTAAGTTTTGGCTGAACCGGCAACCGCAAGCCCTCCGGGATCTCCTTGATCATCGGCAAACCAAAATCCTTATAGTTCCGCTGACCCTCTTCTTGCCGTGAATCTTATGGTCTCGGCGGATTTTTACTGTCGTTTCCAATGTCATCATCCCCTGTTTTCCCCATGTCAAAATGAGCCATGGGTGGTGAGTATACAGAGGGGTCAATATTCGAAGCCGTTTTGCCTCTCTAGGGGGTCATTATTGAATGCCGATTCACAAAAAACTGAGCACAACCTTTCTCACCGCCATTCTCACACTGACCCTGACCGGCTGGTACATCCACTACCAACACCAACCTCTACCTCCAGCAAGTCACGGTTTTGGAAAGGTGATGCCGTGTATGAAGGACATGTTTATGGTATGATTTGTTAGTATTTTTCAAATCATATCAAATGGATCAAGCGCGCGTTGTTTCGATTGATGGACCCGCAGTTAAGCATGGACGAGTCGGTCAATGCGGCATGGACCCATTTCACGAACCGGAAAAATGACAAGAAAATAATCTCGTTACACTACTCATTGTTACCAATAGGGAGAAGCTCCATGCCACGGGATCAACAGTTTGGTAAGCATCCAGTGACGTCTGATGAACGCCGACAAATGATTCGCACTGTCTTTAAGTCCGTTGCTACGCGCTACAATCTCATGAATGATCTGATGAGCTTTGGTATTCATCGGTTTTGGAAATCTTCTTTTGTTAAACAGGCCGCTCACTATTCTGGCAAAAATAATATTGATCTAGCTGGTGGAACCGGTGACATCGCTGCTCTGATATCTAGAAAAGCATCTGTCTGGGTAGTTGATCCAAGCATAGAAATGATGACTCAAGGAAGGGCAAAAAAAGCTGACATCACTGGATGGATAGCGGCTGAAGGAGAACAGCTCCCCTTGGCTGATGGGTCCATCAATCTTGTCACGATTGCTTTTGGCATTCGCAACCTGACATCCCTTCAGGGTGGATTGATAGAGATTCATCGGGTAATAAAACCCGGTGGTTGGGTGTTCTGCCTGGAGTTTTCACAACCCCATTGGTGGCTAAGGCCCTTTTATAATGCCTACTCTGAACATGTCATCCCGAGGCTTGGGGCTTTGGTAGCGCAAGATTCATCTGCCTATCGCTACCTTGTGGACTCTATCCGCTCTTTCCCTGATCAAACACATCTGGAACGGCTGTTTGCTGAAACAGGCTTTAGGGATGTGGGCCACCGGAATCTTAGTTTTGGTATCGCTGCCATACACTGGGGAAGAAAATAGAGGAGTCTAACTATCAAAAAAAAAAAAAGAACTCTTTCTATTAACCGATGTTTATGTTATAGGTTACTAACGATCAGATTAACATGAGTGGGGAGCAAGAAACACCATGGTGCAAGCCATTTCTACCGTTCTCGCAAAGAATGAGTCCATCAAGCTGGCTGGGCCTGGCATTATTAAGGTTAAAGCTAGCAGCTCAGTTGTTCTTTCTGCCATCAAAACAAACACCCTGGCTAAATCTTCTCTACTGGCATCGTCAACTCTCACCCCTCTTATTGGCTTGACGCTTTTGATTGGTGGCATGCTGATGATGGTCAAGATGGCCACGGATGCCACCAATCAAAACCTTAAAAAGTGATTGTGAGTTATTATTTTGCAAAAAGGTATTAATCAAAGGTATGACCGTTTGGAAGAGTGGCTCAATTTTGACAGGGTAAAACTTGGTGGTGTCTTGAATGGGTAGACGCGATTGAATGTCGCGCTACGGCACTTTTCCCCTCATTTTTTTGCTAGGATGGTTGTGAATAGATGTTAGAAAGTACTAAAAAACACCCCAACAAAAAAAGTAAGGGCAATCGTGCCAAACGGGTTAGGTCTGAATACCCTGTGTCGTTTGAAGTTGATGAGGGGGAAAGGTACGCTGGGACGATTGAAAACATTAGTGAGTCTGGGCTTTTTTTTACCCCCAAAGAGAATCTTCCCCAATCAATGCAAGGGAAATCAGGCATGTTATACCTACTCAAAAACAAGCTGCAGCTTGGTAGAAAAGTGCGTGTCGTACGGGTAACAGATCAGGGTCTTGGCCTGGAACCACTATCCAAGAAGTAGCCCCCTCCTCTGGGCCACACAGGCTCGCTCCCTCTTCCTAGGGTTTAAGATACTCTATAAACTCGGCCCCGAGACCTGGCTGTATCCAGAAAACGAAGGTAGGCAGGCTCCTTGAAGGCTATTTCAATTTGATACCTCGCCTGATCAGGTGCCATCTCTTTACATGACAGGAATGTGTCCATTTTCCAAACCATCCATGCAACAATCCAACCGATCAGCATTGAGCAGACGCACACATTGTTGAACCTGGAAACGGCCGTTGCCAAGTTGAAAAGAGTTTCCACCTGCAAGTAGTGACACCCATTGTTACAGACTCCTGTTGCACTGTTCTATCTGCTGTTATTATGGTAGATTGAACCAACGGGCTGTACTTGTTTTCCTCTTACTGACTTGAAGGAGCTGCTGTGGAAAAAAAATCTGAGAAAACCTTAACGGATCGCCGCCAAGTCCTGATACGAATGCTCTCGCTAGGTCTGCTGGCCGGAACCGGACCGGTTCTTCTTTCGGCTTGTGGCGGTGCCAAACCTCGATATATTGAGCCTGGCATCAACGAAGTGGAAGGGAGGGTCTTGATTGACGGCAAACCGGCGGCACTGGGTATGAAAGCCAATCCAAACAGCCTGATTGAGACCGGCCCTGATGCCATGGTGGCCCTGGTCTTGGGACTGGACGCCTTTTTACTTCGAGAGAATACCCGTTTGCGGTTTATCCCCAAATCCTCTACCTCTCTCCACCAGATGGTTGCGGAAACCGTGAGGGATCAAAGTACCACGACCGATACCAGCCAAGGTCCGGCCGTGGTGGTAGCTCAAGATGTTTTCGGCTTCTCTTTGGAGTCGGGCAAAGTGCTTTCGGTCTTCTCACCCGGCTCTCGCCTTCTGCGGACCCCCTCCATCAATATCGGTATTCGGGGAACCGGTGTCTATCTGGAGTCCGCCTTAAAATCCGACGGCGAACAGTCCTATATCTGCACCTGTTACGGCACCGTGGATATTCAGTCTCGGGTTGATCCAACCATCAAGGAGACCGTGGTATCCAAACATCATGATGCGCCAAGAACCATCACCTCATTCAAAAACAAAAGCCAAATCCGGCTGGCCCCCTTTACCAACCATACCGATGCCGAACTGACCATGATCGAGGCCCTGGTGGGTCGTGTGCCACCTTTTAAAGTCGAGGCCATGCGATCACACAGCATGCAGCAAAACCGGACCATGCCACGCATTCAGCACGTACCGACAACAACCGGCACCCACTCAGCGCCCACCTCGGCACCCGTCTCCATTCCGACCCACACACCCCATTACCATTAACAATGCTACGGGAGTGGCTACCCTTTCAGGCAGCCACTCCTCCAAGGGATACACCTCAGAGGTAACAAGATGTCGGCACCATTCAAAGGCCATTTTGATCAGATCGGAGAGGGGCCACCTATCTTGTGCATTCCCGGCTTTGGTAGCTCCAACCGGATATTCAGACCGTTGGCTGAACGGCTAAAAGATCGGTTCTGCCTGATCCTGCCCGATAACCGGGGCATGGGACAATCTCCGGCCGCCTGGAAACCCTATCAGTTGGATGATCTGGCTGGTGACTGTCTTAACCTGATGGACAGTCTGCACCATGAACGGTTTGCGGTTATTGGTTTGAGCATGGGCGGTTTTGTGGCGCAACTCCTCACACTGCAAGCCCCCCAACGGGTAGGCGCTCTGGCGCTGCTCTGCTCCACCTCTGGCGGAGAGGCGTTTCAGCAGGTTTTCCCCTCTTTGAGCGAAGAGCAGGTCAAAGGGATCTATAGCTTAAAGGCTCAAGCACGTATTGAAGCCGCTCTCTCTCCGGCCATCTGCCCCCTACTGAAAACCCGTTATCCCGATGTTTATCAACAGGTGTTGGGGTGGAGAAGCAGAGAGCAGGAGAACCTGCCTCAGATCATGCTCCAATATTATGCAGTCAGCCAATTTATGGCCAACACCGTGGCGCTGGAGTCCATCACCTGCCCGACCCTGGTGATGAATGGCGATACCGACCTGCTGGTTCCCCTTATCAATGCAGAGATGTTGGTGGAGAGGATTCCAGGCGCCCAACTCTCGGTCATCACAGAGACGGACCATCTTTTTTTCCTGGAAAAAGAGCAGGAAGTGGCCGAAAAACTGGGGCTTTTTTTGGGAGGCTAGGTTAACTCACCTCATGAAACAGCGTTTAACCAAGAGGGTACCTTCATGTGGCAGGACTTTATTCAAGAACAAGGGCGGCTCATCCCCGACAAGCTGGCACTTATTGATCGGCTGACCGGCAGGCAGCTGACCTATGCACAACTGGATCGAGAGGTTTGTCTCTGGACTCGCCATCTGGCGGAGTGCAACCTTGAACCAGGAGACCGGGTGGCCTATCTGGCTGCCAACCGACTGGAACATATCACCCTTTTTTTTGCCTGCACACGACTGGGCACCATCTTTGTTCCTCTCAACCACCGCCTTGCCCCTCAAGAGTTGGCAGAGATTCTCACTCGAATCAAGCCATCCTATTTTCTGGCCGAAGGAGAACCTCCCCTTCCCAACAAGGTGGCATATCAGCCGATACAAGAGATTACCCTCACAGAGGGCCCCTCCCCCCCAGCGGCAAAGCTATCCGGCCACACTCCCCTTTTAATGCTCTTCACCTCCGGCTCTACCGGCCAGCCCAAAGGGGTGCTGTTCCATGCCGACATGTTGATGGCCAACATCACCCAGACCATCGCCGCAGGTGTTCTGCAACCGGGAGACATCTCTCTGGTCAACACCCCCTTTTTCCATACCGGCGGCTACAACGTCTTCTGTCTGCCATTGCTCTACCTTGGCGGTACCCTGATTCTTTTTGAAAAGTTTGATCCGGACGGTGTTCTTCAGGCGATTGGTCAGGATGGTGTCACGGTATTTTGGGCTGTACCCACCATGTTTCAAGCCATCTACGAGGCACCGAATTTTTCCCAAACCGATTTTTCTACCATTCGTTTTTTTCTCTCGGGTGGCGCCCCCCTGAGTCTTCCCCTTATCCAGGCTTATCAACAACAGGGGGTCCCGTTCAAGCAGGGGTTTGGCCTCACAGAAGTGGGACCCAACTGTTTTTTACATGAGACCGAAGAGTCCTACCACCACCCCGACTCCATTGGTCGACCCATGGCCCACTCCCGTGTCAAGGTGGTGAATGCAGAGGGCCAAGAGGTTAAACCGGGAGAGGTGGGAGAGCTGCTGATTGGTGGTCCTCACCTCTGTCTGGGCTATTGGCAAGATGAGGAGGGGTTTCAAGAGGCCCTTCGGGGAGACTATTTTGCCACGGGTGATCTGGTGCGGGTAGACGAAAAAGGCCTGTTCTATGTGGTGGGCAGACAAAAAGAGATGTACATCTCCGGTGGCGAGAATGTCTTTCCTGGAGAGGTTGAAAAACAACTCGTTACCCATCCAGCCATTACCCAGGTGGTGGTGGTTGGGGTGGCCGACAAAAAATGGACCGAGGTGGGCTCTGCCTTTTATGTGGGCAATCGGGAGATTGGGCTGGCAGAGATGCGAGACTATCTCACCCCTCTTTTGGCCCGGTACAAACATCCCCACCACATCCAACGCCTCACCGCCCTACCCCTGCTGGCTAACGGAAAAATTGACCGAAAAACAGTGGAAGAGAGGGCAAAAAAACAGACTGGAGAATACCGCTAGGAGGATTTTTCCATCCCTTTGATCAATAGCTTGGTAAAATCATCCACCGGCAGGGGCCGGCTGAAATAGTAGCCTTGAATATAATCACAACCGCGGGTGGTTAAAAAATCCAACTGCTCCTTGGTCTCCACACCCTCGGCGACAACCTTGAGGTTCAGACTATGGGACATGGAGATGATGGCAGACACAATCTGCGCATCTTCGGAGTCGGCCGATAGATCGCGGACGAAGGATTGATCAATTTTCAAGGTGTCGATGGGAAAACGTTTCAACACACTCAACGAAGAGTAGCCGGTACCAAAATCATCCATGGCGATGGATATACCTCGGCTCTTGATCTGTTTCAGGATGGCGACCGCCTCATCGACATTATCCACCAGCATGCTCTCGGTAATCTCCAGTTCCAGATTTTCCGCCTTCAGACCACTATCTCGAAGGGCGGCATCCAGACGATTTAACAGGCTTTTCTCTCTAAATTGCCGGGTGGAGAGGTTGACCGCTATACAGAGGTTGGGATCGATCTTCTGCCAATGGGCATTTTGAAAACAGGCCTCTCGCAAAATCCAATCCCCCAAAGGAACAATCAGACCGGTCTCCTCGGCAACCGGAATAAACTCTGCCGGAGAGACCAACCCGCCCCCCGTCTGATTCCACCGAACCAGAGACTCCATACTGACTATTTTGCCACTCTTGAGCTCCACCTTGGGTTGATGGTGCAGGAGAAATTGCCCCCGTTGAATGCCGGTCCGCATCTCATTTTCCAAGGCCAACCGACGAACAGCCCGCTCATCCAGGCTTTTGGTGAAAAACTGAAAATTACTGCGGCCAAAATCTTTGGCTCTACTCATGGCCAAATCGGCATTTTTCAACAGGTCGTTGGGATCGTTGCCATCTTCCGGGAAAATGGTCAAGCCGACTGAGGCGGTTAAATGGAGATTTTGATTGCCAAGTTGAAAGGGCTTGGCAAGGGACCCAAAAAGACGTTGGGTCATCAAGGCAATCGCCTCGGCACTGCCGGCATTGGGGTGGATGATGGAAAACTCATCCCCACCCAATCGACACACCGTGTCCTCCTGACGGACAGTCTCCAGAATACGGCCAGCCACCATTTTGAGCAGTTCATCACCCCAGACATGCCCCAGGCTGTCGTTGATCTTTTTAAACAGGTCGATATCAATGACCGTCACGCCCACCCGGGTATTGCCCCGTTTGGCATGGCGAATCGCCTGTTGCAAACGGTCTAGAAACAGCCCACGATTGGGCAGGCCGGTCAGGCCATCATGGGTGGTCGAGTAGACCAGCTTTTCATCACGCTGTTTAATATCGGTCAGATCGTTGTAAATACAGACAAACTGTCTCACCTCTCTCTTATCGTTGTAGACCGCCTGGATGGAAACCTTGACCGGAAACACCTCCCCATCCTTGCGGCGATTCCACAACTCTCCAATCCAACGCCCCTTCTCCAGCAACTGTTTCCACATTTCGGAATAGAATTGAGTATCCTGATGATCCGACCGAAACAGGTTGGGGTTTTCACCTATTATTTCATCGGCCCCATAGCCGAAAAGCCGACAGAGCGCTGGATTAACCGAGACAATGGTGCCTTTTTTATCCGAAATAAAAATACCTTCATTGGTCTGATCCAGAACGGTTTGGACCAACTGAAGCTGGTCTTCCACCAAACGTAAATCGGTTATATCGTGAACCGTTCCCACCATACGTGTGGCCTTGCCGGTTGAGTCTCTTGTTACCCAACCCCGTTCAACCACAATCCGCTCTTCACCAGAGGGTCTTACCACCCGGTGTTCGACACGGTAGGAGTAGTTGGTATCGACCAGAGCCTGCTTAATGGCTTCTTGAACTTTTTTGTGGTCATCCGGATGGACCGACTGAAGAAAAAGATCGTAGGTGGCGGGGGTGGCTTTGGGTGTCAGTCCGAAAATACGATAGACCTCATCCGTCCAGTTCAGCCCTCCCCCCTCAATATCCCACTCCCAACTACCCAGATGAGCAATTTGCTGACTGACCAGGAGGGTCTCTTCGGTCCTTTTCAAAAGAGTGATATCGGTAATCGTGCCCACATATCCCATCAGGTTATCGGCAACATCTCGCTCTTCGGAGGCCTGGCCCAACACCCAGGTGAGGGTCCCATCTGTTGAACAAAAACGATATCTTGAATAAAAAGGGGTCCCTTTCTCGACAAAAAGGGTCCAATCGGCAAAAACCTGTTTGCGATCATCCGGGTGGATTCCATGGGTCCACCCCTTGCCCAAGGCAGAGGAGGCGGGAATTCCGGCAATCTGGCACCATCTATCGTTGACAAAGGTACACTCCCCGCTGGCATCGGCATAAAAGACCCCAACCGGAGAGATCCCCACCAACGCCTGCATCTCCGCTTCACTCTGTTGCAGAGCAGCCAGGTCGGACTTTTGCCGATTTTCATAGCGACGAAAGATATGGCTGATCAGGAAGGTGACCACCAAACAGAGAACAATCAGGCCACTCTGCATGATCCGAAAACGGTTGAGATCCTTTTCAATCGCCATGTTGAGGGTAATCTCGACCTGATCGACCTGTCGAAGCAGCTCTTTGAAGGTGGTATCAAAATATTGATCGAGAACCGTCCCGACACCGGAGGCGGATTGATTCTCCCAACGTTTTTTGGCCAGAGAATGGAACTGCTCTATTTTGAGGGAAACCTCGTTGATTTCGTGGCGTAGTTGGGCATCGTGGAGGGGAACAATCAGCCCTTTCTCATTGCCACCCCCCTGGAGCATGGCCTGAGCATACCAGGCAGACTGCTCGATATGCTGATAGACCTCTTGAATCATCTGACCCCTGTCGCCACTAATGGCCTCCTCAAACCATAAATGACCAATGGCAGCCTCAAATTTGATCTCCATGGCGGCATGGACAAGGGGCATGTAGCGTTGGGAGATTCGGGAACCGGTAAACAGGGAGTACCCCATGGCAGCCGCGATCAGAAACCCCAACCCGACAATGAAGGGAACCAAACTTCCCTTTGATACCTTTTGTGTTTCTGTAGTATTCTGTTGCGCTTTCATACTCTTCCAGATTTCGGTTAACCATGCCATGGTTCCGATCAGACGAAACACGGTACAGAAGCAGATTGTCAGCTAAACACCAGCCAAACCAATACTAAACCAATATGGGCCAAAAAACCACGGCAGTAGAAGGAAAAAGTTCTCTTAACTTCCCGCCATTCAAACTTGGCCAAACCGCTGCCAGAACCACTCCTGAGGAGAGAGATATTTTTTACTCTCCTCCCTAGAGAACGAAAACCGGTACTGCGCACAATAACCATCCAAAATAGCTTTGGCTTCCACAATCTGCCTGGTGAACTTCTGATGCGCTCTGGCGTGGCCCCCTACCCGATCGGGGTGCCACTGTTTAAGCAATCTTTTAGCACTCTCCTCAATCTCACCTCCTGTGGCTGTCTCACCCAGTCCCAACACCTCCCTTGCCCAGGTAAGACGCTGGTAGAGTCCGGCTTCGTCACTTAAGTCATCCATTGTGGGCGGGATGGGCTCTTGTTTAGGATTGGTCATCACGCAATCAGCACCTCTCACGGCTCAAAATATAATAAAACAGGTAAACACATCCATGTTAGAGTGTACACTCCCCGCTGTGGTTCCTGGCTCACTTCCACGTCATGGAGTGCGATGGTATTCTCCTGGATACCAGATCACCCCCTTCCATAATGATAGGATATGAAATCATGCGAATCCTGCAAATCACCGACTTTCATCTCTACTCAGACCCAGAAAAAAACTATCGAGGTGTTCTGCCCACTCAAACCCTGGATACCGTCCTCTCTGCCATCACCAAACGAGGAGAGCCCATTGAATTGATCCTGGCAACAGGGGATCTGGTGGCTGATGATTGGGAAGCTTATGGGATCATCAAAGAGAGACTGCTTGGCCTGGAGATACCGGTCGCCATCCTACCGGGAAACCACGACAACCCCAAGGAGATGAAAAAAAGAGTCGCAGGAGGGCCGCTCCATCTCTCCTCCTCCTACTCTCTGGATGGATGGCGCATTATTCAACTCAACTCTGCCCTTCCCGGTCAGGTGGCTGGGCGATTATCCCAAACAGAGCTTGAACTCCTGAAAGAACAACTGGCAAGCCATCACGACACCCACCTGCTCATCGCATTGCACCATCAACCGGTACCTGTTGGTTCGGCGTGGATGGATGCCATCGGCTTGGAAAACCCAGAGGCGTTTTTTGCCCTAATAGACCCTCATCCACAGGTAAGAGGCATCGTTTTTGGTCATATCCATCAGGCATTTGATGGCTGGCGCGGGTCAATCCCCCTGATGGGAACCCCCTCAACAGGGCTGCAGTTTGCCGCCAACTCTCAGCAGATGCAAACCAGTGCCGAGTTGCCAGCTTACCGTATCTTGGACCTCAACCCGGACGGCTCCATCCAGTCGGAGGTTGTCCGTGTCACGGCTTCCAATCCTAAAGGCTAAAGCCCTCCTTAAGCGGACAGCCACGATTAAAGAACCAGTTTTTTTCTACTTCGGCGGGGACGGGAAAGGTATTCGACAACCAGGAGGTAGAGGATGGCAAAAGGAAGAATAATCAGAACGAATTCCACAGTCTACTCCCATAAACTGATAGGGTTACATGTTTTTTTTATTGAAGGGATATTTTTCTCAGGCTTTTTACCGACAGGCTATTCCCCTCGCCTACTCTTCTGACCTTCTCTTTGTTCAGGTCGGGAATAATGGAGAAAACATCCTCGGGGGAGAGGCCATTCACAAGAACCTGACCCTGATGGATCAAGGTATAGCCCTTTTTCTCTTTCTTGATTTTAGTAGCACCCATAGCCATCTTACCCGCATAGATTCAGGACCGCTCAAGCCAGCCGCAGCATTGACAGATTAATGGTCCTTTTCAAACATCCGTTAATTTATTTTACTGAATCTTAGAACACTTTTCTTCGGATGAAAAGCCCTTTTTGGCCTTTCAACTGTTTTTTCTCTCCTGTTCGACTGAGATTATCTATTTTTGTTCCCACAAAAATGGTACACTTTGGATAGAGGGTCGGGTATCAAAAAAGATCTTTTTTTTCATCGATCAAACCCTTTTTTCCATCCAGACAACCCTCGGGGAGCAACCGCCACTCTCCCCCACCCGTAACCAGGGAGAACAGAAGAGTGAACAACCGTTCCGAACAGGAGATTCTGGCGCTGATTCACCATCTGCGCAGAAAATCTGGCATCAAACCCATCCCCTACTCACAAGAGGAGTTAAACAGCGATATTTTTTCCACCTTCTCTTCGGTTATGGCCCCAGGAGGGAGTTCCAAACCAACCCCTCCTCCAAGGGTTTCTGAGACTATTTTACCCCCACCAACCCAACCACCTCCTGCCCCACTGCTCTCAACCCAAGAACCGGAAATTCCCCAAAAGATCGGCCAACACCCCCCTCACCACCGCCCCTCATTCAGCATCAAATGCTAGCAGACCCTTTTTCCCTGTTAAGCCACCGTTAAAACCATGATGGAACCGAGCCTCTATCCGCTGCAGAAGGCCCACGAAAGCCGGCTCTATTTAATTGCCCTGGTTCTTCTTATCGCCCGCCTTCGTACCCTTTCCACCACCAACCGTTTTTTAACAGGCCTCTTCAACCTGTTGGGAACCTTTTTCCACGAACTGGCCCATTATATGGTTGGCCTATTACTGGGAGCAAAACCCAGCGGTTTTTCTCTCTGGCCCAAACCCCATAGGGAAGGAGGTGTTGTGTTGGGGAGTGTCACCTTTGCAAACCTTCGTTTTTACAACACCCTCCCAACAGCACTGGCCCCATTGCTGCTCTTTATTTTAGCCTACCTGGCAAACATTCGTCTATTCAGCCCACAGGACGAGAGTCTCTTTTCCTATACCCTCTCCCTTTTTATCATCGTAATTCTACTGGAAAATGCCATCCCTTCCACCACAGACATCAAGGTGGCATTTCGTGATAAACTCGGTCTGACGCTTTACGTCGGAGGCGGTTTAGTCTACCTTTTCCGAAACCAGATTGAAGCTAAACTGCCCCTTTGGGTACCGTTTTTTCAGTGAAGAGGAGTACGAGGGTGAATGAGTCAAAAATTGATCAAGCACAAGGGTTGACCCCTGAAGGGATTCAAAAGCTGGAGGCTCTGAAAGCCGAACTGGAAGGGATGAGCCTGGCTATCCAGAACCTGGAAGGAAAAGACCAATATGAGATAGAGGGACGCATCCGGGCTTTTCAGGATAAAGAGGCTGAGATTAAAACGTTTCTTCGTGAGTTGGGTCTCCTCCCTTAACAAGAACCTCTTCTTTTAAAAGGCAACGGTATGCGCACGTTTTCTCTGGCAGATGTCGGTGTTGAGCGGTTTAACAACGACCATAAACGGCTGCTTTTCTATCTTGAGGCGTTCACCCGTCTGGCCAAGCGGTTTGCGCAGCACCAACCCAAAGAAGATGATTGGGACCAGGTCGACCAGCTTTTCCCTCGACTGGAGCGCTATACCCAAAGCCATTTCAAAGAGGAAGAGGATCTGATGCTGGCGCAACACTATCCCCATCTATCCGAACATCAGACCCAACACACCAACCTGATTAAACACCTGGAACAGTTAAAAAAAGGTGTTAAAACAAGAGATGAAAGGGAAATTGCCAAGCTCGAAGACTTTTTGCTGGATTGGCTTTCCAACCACATCAACAAAAGCGATCTTCAATACCGGGGTCTGCTCCAGCGGGCCGAAACCCGAAATATTATCGACTCCGCCCTGTTCAACGAGATAATCTCTGTCTCTCAACTCAACCAGATTGTCAAACAGCCCCCTTCCGATGCTCTCATCGTCGACCTGCGTACCGAAACAGAGCAGCAGGAGGGGATTATTCCTGGATCACACCTGTTTCCCTGTCATCATAATCTGCTGAACAGGCAAGATACCCAACCCTTCAAAGAAGATTTTATGCAACGGTTCAACCCCAACATGTTTGACCCGGAAAAACGCTATTTTTTAATCTGCCGTTCCGGCCCCCGAACAGAAATTGCCCTGGAAGTTTTTCTAGAGCACAACCTGATGGCCTGTGAGTTGATTGGTGGCATTCAGGAGTGGTTGAGAGAAGGTCTCCCCCTTGAGACCATCACCCCCCAGACTCCAAGGATTGGGAGCTGACGAGTGGTGTGACTCACCCAGTCAAAGTATCACCAACAGCCAAAAAAAAGGCCACCCCAATCCGGGTGGCCTTTTTTTATTTACCAGATACTAAAAACAGTTAGCAGCTGTAGTACATCTCAAACTCAGCTGGGTGCGGTGTATGCTCAACTTTATGCACCTCATCCATTTTCAATTCAATCCAGGCATCGATCAGGTCATCGCTGAACACATCGCCCTTGGTCAAAAATTCACGGTCAACATTGAGTGCTTCCAAGGCCTCACGCAGAGAACCACAAACCGTTGGAATACCGGAAAGCTCTTCTGGTGGCAGATCATAAAGATTTTTATCCATGGGTGCGCCGGGATCAATTTTGTTTTGAATGCCGTCCATACCCGCCATCATGATGGCGGCAAAACACATATAGGGGTTGGCTGTGGGGTCAGGAAAACGCACTTCACACCGTTTGGCAGCCGGGTTGGATGCCGCCGGAATACGGATACTGGCTGAGCGGTTGCGGGCTGAGTGGGCCAACAGTACAGGGGCTTCAAAACCGGGAATCAACCGCTTGTAAGAGTTGGTTGAAGAGTTGGTGAAAGCGTTCAATGCCCGAGCATGTTTTTTGATGCCACCAATGAAATAGAGTGCCTCTTCTGAAAGATCTGCATACTGGTTGCCAGCAAAAATCGGCTTACCCTCTTTCCAGATAGAGATATGGGTGTGCATTCCGGAGCCGTTGTCGCCGGCCAGAGGCTTGGGCATAAAGGTTGCCGTCTTGCCTGCGGCATGGGCCACATTATGCACCACATACTTGTAGCGTTGGATGTTGTCGGCCATCTCCAGCAGAGGACCATATTTCATGTCGATTTCACACTGGCCTGCTGTCGCCACCTCATGGTGGTGGAACTCGATGGTGATCCCCATCTCTTCCATCACCATACTCATCTCAGAACGGATATCGTGGAGAGAGTCAACCGGAGCCGTTGGAAAATAGCCCCCCTTCACGCCAGGACGGTGTCCCAGGTTACCATCTTCATAATCGGTTGTGGAGTTCCAAGCGCCCTCTTCGGAGTCCAATTCGACGGTTGCGTAGTTGATGCCGGTACCAAAACGTACGGAATCGAAAATAAAGAATTCTGCCTCAGGACCGATCAAGACCTGATCGCCCAATCCGGTAAACTTGAGATATTCTGTGGCCCGTTTGGCTACGGCCCGTGGGTCGCGAGAGTACCCTTCACCTGTGAAAGGATCAACAATATCACAGATGAGGATAAGGGTTGGAACATCGGTAAAAGGGTCCATGGTGGCGGTAGCGGCATCGGGCATATAGACCATATCGGACTGGTCAATCACACACCATCCGGCAATGGAAGAGCCATCAAAGCCGAAACCATTAACAAAGGAGTCCTCGTCAACCTGAGAAGAAGGTGCGGTAATATGCTGCCACTTTCCATGAAAATCGGTGAAACGAAAATCGATAAAACGGACATCGTTCTCTTTGATCATATCCATTACTTTTTTTACTGCTTCTTGGTCTGACATTGCCGATCCTCTTATAACTAAATGGTTGGTGTTTAAATTAAAAAACAAAATTAATCAGATATTTACACTAAAGAGTGTCGTCTCTCTCATCATAAAGAACCAAGTCAAGACCTTCTGTCTCCTCATCCATGGTAACCCACAGCCCGACCACGGAGTCGACCAAATAATGCAAAACAGAATGCCACTCCAGGCAAATCCAGCCAATCATGGTACCCCCAAACGGGCCTACATAACCAGAGGTTGGAATGATGATTCTCAACCCGGCCAGCATACCAGTGACAATACCCAATAGACTAGGTTTTCCGTGACCATGGTCATGTAAACCCAAGGACACATCGGAGCATAAGATTCCCCCCATCTCTGCAAAACAAAAGCCAGACAAACTAACATTTGATTAATACAGGCTATTTGACTACTATTCAGGAAGAAACAGAGGAAATGAGCAGAGGATGCGCTTAAAAAACAGGCAGAACGCCCTTATTTTAAGCATAAACCAGACTATGTACGCACAAAATATCAGCACCGCTGGGGAAGGGAGCCTCTGTTACTTGTCCATACGAACCACACGAAAACCCACCATGCTGTTACGCATTTTGGGTGAGACAGGCTGACGGTTGGCCACACGACACTCCCGAGGTGGACTTGCCCAACTCCCCCCCCTAACCGACCTGTTTTTTCCGACCCCCCCGGTTCTGGAAGGGTTTTTTGTGGGGCTGTTTTTATAGAAATCAAGACTGTACCAATCCTCAACCCACTCCCAAACATTCCCTAATAAATCATGAAATCCCCATGAATTTGGTTTTTTCTCACCCACAGGATGGGTACGTTTTTCGCTGTTACTCTTAAACCAGGCATGGTTGGGAAGCTCTCGGCCTCCCCCTTTAAAGAAAAAAAGACCCTGTGTCCCAGCCCGAGCCGCATACTCCCATTCCGCCTCGGTTGGCAGTCGAAACCGCTGGGAATCTTCGCCCATATTGGAGAGCCTCATTAAAAACTTTCGCACATCCTCCCACCCCACCCGCTCAACAGGATGGTTGGCTTTGCTGGGATCGTACAGACCCTGGGGATAGTTACCCATCACTTGCCGCCATACCGCCCAGGTGACCGGATATTTTCCCAACCAAAACCCTGCCAGCTCTACTTCGTGAACCGGACCTTCATCCCCATCCCGCCCTGGCTCTTTCTCCTGGGACCCCATTAAAAATTTTCCGGCAGGCACCCAGATAAACGCCATCTTGGTGTTGGGATCGACCCAATGGGTAGCGGGCTTCTGGCTCCCCTCCAAGGTCTGCTTGACCGGCACCACTTTGGCGGATGGAAGTGGTGTTGGGACTGGACGGGAGGGGGGGATTTCAGGGCGCGGCAAGGGCTTGACAACACTGCCAGCCGGTTGGGCAGCCGTCTTGCCATTATCTCCACGGTTTGGTAATGAGATACTACCTTGGCGGGAAGCAATGGTCGTCTCCCCATCCTCCACCTCCCGACCAAACTCACTGACCGAAGAGATAAAACTGCGCCAACTGCTTTTTTTCCTTTTTTTAACCTGACTCCCCGATTGGGACGAGAGGGATTTGACCATCACACTCTCCCTTTTCTGGGGAGCAGGTCTCTCTTTCAACTCAAGAATTTCCATCCGCCACGCATCGATTGTCTGGGGACGTTCTGTCTCCAGCACCATGAGAGCATGGTCAATCGCTGCCAAAAATTTTTCTGAGTAACGCCCCTTGCCCATTACCACAGCAGGCAGCATGGGGTCGGTATCGTTGCGAAGGCGAGCCGCAATCCGCATGGCAGCATCCGGGGGCTTTTTACCACTGATACAACGGTAAAGAACCCCACTCATGGCATAAATATCCGACCAGGCCCCCTGCCTCTCTCCGGAAGAGTCATACTGTTCAAAGGGGGAGTAGCCCAAACTCAACAGGCTGGTCATCTCATCCCCCTGGCCCGCCACCGACTGCCGGGCAGATCCAAAATCGAGAATAATGGGGCTGCCATCTTTGCGGATGAGAATATTGGGGGGTTTGAGATCGCGATGGATGAAATGACTGTTGTGCAGCTCTTCAAGCCCCTCCAGAAGAGGAGGTAGAATCACTTTCAACTCGGCTTCTGGGAGGGTTTTACGCTTTTTCAGGATAGCGTCCAACCCCTCTCCTTCCACATAATCCATTACCATATAGGCGGTGTTGCTGTCGCGAAAGAAGCTGATGACCCGAACAATGGCAGCGTGTTTGAAGCGGGCCAGAATTTGCGCCTCTTTTAAAAACCGCTCCAGCCCCCACTCAAAGGTTTTGGCATCATTGGAAGAGTTGGGACGTACTTCACGGGATTCGGTACGAGAAGCGAAAGCGGTGGGCAGATACTCTTTGATGGCGACCAGTTTATCCTGGTTGGTATCACGACCCAGGTAGGTAATGCCAAAACCACCTTTACCCAACACCTGCAGGATCTCAAACCAGAGCAGCTTGGTTCCTGGCAATAGGGCGTCGGTAAAATGTTTGGAGTTCATAAAGGGTTCTCAAGATCCATGGATACTCATGATACGGTATGGATCCAGTCGATCAGGATCGAAAGATCAGTTTTGAGGGGGTCTGTTGGAGAACATGGAGCGTAATCGGCCCGCCTGATCTTCCAACTCCCCTTCATCCAACCCAAACTCCTCCTGGTCTTGAGAATCCATCTTGCTCCACTCAATGCTGTGGCGGAGTATATCAGATTCGGGCAACGACTGCTCGCTGGAAAAAGGGGGAAGGTCGGCCAGGGCCAACTGGCTCTCCCCACTGGGGAGCTCTTCTTCTGGCTCCGTCAACCAATCCACCTGCATACCTTCATCGTATCCCGCGTCATATCCCGCTTCCAACGCCGGCTCAACCCGATCTTGAGAGAGAGTTTCGTTCTTTTCAGAAAAACCCACACGCAGGGGGGGGATAGCAGCATTTTCAATCACTTCACGCCCCTCTTTAACCAGACCAAACAGATGATCCATACCATTTTTTACAACACTGGACAGACCCGCTGCAATAAAAAACCCCCCCTCCAAAAACCGAGCCCGCCACTCGCCACCCTGGGGGTCATGCTCCCATCCCATGGCACCTCTGTTTTGAGAGATTTCATCCGGAACAGCGCGGCTGTTCCAGGTTGGTTTCCGGATACGACGACTGACATTCTGGTGTTCCAGAATTGACGGTTTTCCCGCCCATCGACGCCCTTTATTTCCCCGTTGGCTTTGGACACGACGCATTGACTGTTTCCGTTTTAAATGGTTCTTATTAGAAACTAACATATTGGCTCTTAGTTTACTGACAGGAGATGGGCTGAAATCCATCCATGTATTTTTGGTTTCATGTTCATGTCGATCTCCCTCTACAAATCGGTATGTGAGTACTGAGTCCCCGCAACCAGCACTCGAAATCACACTCGTTTCAAGGTAAGACGGGTACCATAACACTGTTCGACTTGAGTTTCGAAAGTTTTTTTAATGAAACTTGGTTTTTCTCTCTCTTTCACATCCAAAGATAAAGTGACTCGTCATGACCATGATGCCCTCTGCACCCCACAGCCCCTCCCATTCCGGACTGGTCGGTCTCTCAGCTCTGGAGGCCTTCGAACTGGTTCAGCAAAAGGGGGTTGTTTTTATCGATATTCGCGCTGAAATCGAACATTTTTTTGTTGGCAGCCCCCCCAATGTGATCAATATTCCCTGGCAGGACGCCCCCGACTATGAACTCAACCCCGACTTTCTTAAAGAGATGAATGAGGTGGCCCAAGTTGAGCAGACCGTTGTTCTAATCTGCCGATCCGGACACCGTTCCATCGATGCTGGTAATGCCCTGATTGAAGCCGGCTATCAAAAAGTCTACCACGTTGATGAAGGGTTCGAAGGTGATAAAAACGATCAGCACCATCGTTCCACCGTTAACGGCTGGCGTTTTCACAAACTACCCTGGGTTCAGTGCTGAGCCTGTTCGCATCAAAACAGTTGAACAATGGGTGGAGTGTATGGTTATTCAAGCAATTACAATGCCATAGTATTAATGTCACTTAGGGAAAAATGACAGGAAATCACAACCATCTCATTGTTATTTAACTTTTTTTCCATTATAATAATTAAAAAAAGACCCGGCTTCCATCTTGGAAGCGGGTCTTTTTTTAAGGAATAGTCCGTCACGCTGTAGCTGGGACCCTCTTTAAACCGTCCGGTACTGTCAAAAAATGTGGCAGAGGTGACAAACAGGAAGAGATCGGCCAAAGGGGCCGCTCTCCATCAAGCTGCTACCTGGATCTCTGGGGATTCACTGACAGAGGCTTGCTCCAGAAAGGATTTCAGCTCACCAAACAGTACCCCCATCGGGGGCGCATACATCCCCTCTCTGCCCATTACTTCGTTGATAAAGTCGATAGTATATTTTATTTTACGTGAAGAGGCCCCTTTCAGTTGATTATCCCAACCATTCAAAAGCTTGGTCCACCCTGTTACCGTCAAATAGCCGGTCGGTGATCCCACACCATCCTCTTCGGCCAAGACAACCCGGAGTTCGTCTATCATGGAGACTGCACTCTCCAGGCGCTCTTTTTGAGCCTCTTGGGAGAGGCTTAAGAGTGAGTTTTGAATATCCCGACCGTATGCCGCACCAATTGTGTCCATTATATAACCTTATTGTTTAGAAAAATGGGAAAAATTCCCTGAATTAATGTGAAAAATCGATAATACCGGGTGGTGAAACCCCATCACCGGCTTTTTTTATCTGATCAACCGGTTGGGATGAGGTGCTGGAATAGATCTGATAGGCAGATCGGACCAGATTGGTTGGCATCACATGAGCCACGCCATTTCCAAAACCTCTCTGGCTGGCGGAGGCCAGCTGTTTCCAACGGGACCCTCCCTCGGGCCTTTTTCCCATCAAGGTTGCTACCTGCTCCAACGATTGGGTGTCTAACAGTTCCGGGTTGTCTTCCATCATCGGTTCTGACATGGCACCAGAATGGGGGGCAACCAGATCCAATACTTGATTAAATTGGTACTCACTGCTTCCCAAATGAATGTGAACACCACCATCTCCTCCTTTATTACCCATTGTGTTGGGAAGCTGAGGAGCAATCAATCCAATGGTTCCGCTCATGCTCTTCTCCTT
Organism: Magnetococcales bacterium; assembly: GCA_002753565.1. Classification (GTDB taxonomy): domain Bacteria; phylum Pseudomonadota; class Magnetococcia; order Magnetococcales; family JADFYX01. The sequence goes on from PEAM01000022.1 coordinate 64,417, forward strand.
ATCAGCAAACGTATTGCCTAACTGTGATAGCAAATCCAATACCAACCGTTAACCCCTCAATCTTTCGATAAAATTTACAAAAGAAAACCATAAAAATAAAAAGGTTTGTTTCCAAGCATCTGGCGTAAAACAGGGGATAAACTTTTCTTCGATATTCTAGACTATCTCTATCAATCAACCCTTTTTTTTTAAAATATTGGGGAACATGTCTTGCTCACAGAGCCAGAGAAAGCGACAATGGAAAGTCATACCGTTTTTTTTCTGACAAGAATCAATCAGAAGAGAGATTAGTGAAAAATCGATACGATAAGGAATTGGCCATGAGTAGCTCCATGGGAGATAGAGATGGAAAAATCTGGATGGATGGGCAGATGGTTGATTGGCGCGAGGCCAAAGTTCATGTCCTGACACACACCCTCCATTACGGCATGGGCGTCTTTGAAGGGATCCGCTGCTACAATGGAGAGGATGGCCCCGCTATTTTTCGACTGCCTGAGCATATCAAACGACTGTTCCAGTCGGCTCATATTCTGGGCATGAAGATCCCCTTTAGTCAGGATGAAATTCTGGCGGCTTCGGTAGCGGCTGTCAAAGTCAACAACCTCCCCTCGGCCTATATCCGCCCTCTGGTCTTTTTTGGCTCAGAGAGCATGGGGATCAATACCGCCCACTGTAAGGTTCATGTCTCCATTGCCGCCTGGGAATGGGGCGCCTATCTGGGGGAAGATGGCATGGCCAACGGTATTCGTATTAAAACCTCCTCCTACACCCGGCACCACCCCAATGTTACCATGACACGCGCCAAGGCGGTGGGTAACTACTCAAACTCCATTCTAGCCAAAACCGAGGCGCTGGCGTGTGGATTTGAAGAGGCGCTGCTGCTGGACACCGAAGGGTATGTTTCTGAAGGCTCTGGAGAGAACATCTTCATTGTTAAAAAGGGACGGATCATCACCCCTCCTCTGGACTCGGCCTTGGACGGCATAACCCGTGATACGGTGTTTGTCTTGGCCCAGGAGATGGGGGTCGAAATTGTCGAGCAGCGTTTTCCTCGTGATGAGGTTCTTATTGCCGACGAAGCCTTCTTTACCGGTACGGCCGCCGAACTCACCCCCATTCGAGAACTGGACGGGCGCACCATCGGCAACGGCAAAGCGGGTCCTCTCACCAAAAAAATTCAAAGCCTCTATTTTGATGTGGTCAATGGTCGCCACACCAAACATAAAGGGTGGCTCACCAAGGTAGGATAGGAAAATATGTCAAATCCTCAATACATTTTTACCATGCATCGGGTGACCAAGGTGGTCCCCCCCAAACGGATTATTCTAGAAGATATCACCCTGGCCTTTTATCCCGGCGCCAAAATTGGTGTCTTGGGGCTGAATGGCTCGGGAAAATCCTCTCTTTTAAAGATCATGGCCGGGCTGGACAGCGACTTTAACGGGGAGGCTGCCCCGGCAGAGGGGGTGCGGGCCGGATACCTCCCCCAAGAACCAACCCTGGACCCTGCCAAAGGGGTGCGTGGTAATGTTGAGGAAGGGGTGGCCCAGACCAAGGCGCTTCTCGATCGTTTTAACGAGGTCTCCATGAAGTTCGGGGAGGTGACCGACGATGAGGAGATGAACGCCTTGATCCAAGAGCAGGGTGAACTGCAAGAGGCCATTGATCAGGCGGAAGGGTGGGATCTGGACCGCAAACTGGAGATTGCCGCCGACGCCTTACGCCTCCCCCCTTGGGATGCAGACGTCAGCAAACTATCCGGTGGAGAGATCCGCCGGGTAGCCCTTTGTCGCCTGCTCCTCTCCGCTCCGGACATCCTGCTTCTAGACGAACCGACCAACCATCTGGATGCTGAATCGGTAGCCTGGCTGGAGCGGTTCCTCCATGACTATCCCGGTACGGTAGTGGCTGTCACCCATGACCGCTATTTTCTGGATAATGTCGCCGGCTGGATTTTAGAGCTGGATCGGGGCCGTGGTATTCCCTGGGAGGGGAACTACTCATCCTGGTTGGAACAAAAAAGCAACCGCTTATCCCAAGAGAAAAAAGAGGAGGATTCCCTGCAAAAACGCCTTAAAACAGAGTTGGAGTGGGTCCAATCCTCACAAAAAGCTCGCCAGTCCAAGAGCAAGGCCCGACTGCGCTCCTATGAAGAGATGACTCGAATCTCCCGAGAAAAACGTCGGGAGACCAACACCCTTTTCATCCCCACCGGCCCCCGTTTGGGAGATGTGGTGTTAGAAGCCAAAAACCTGAGCAAAGGGTTTGGGGAGCGACTGTTGATTGACGACCTCTCCTTTATGCTTCCTCAAGGTGGAGTTTTAGGCATTATCGGCGGAAATGGCTCGGGAAAAACCACCTTTTTACGGATGCTAAGCGGAACCGAAAGCCCAGATAGCGGTACGTTGGCATTGGGAGAAACGGTTAAACTGGCCTATGTAGATCAAAGCCGGGAGGGGATGGATGCCGATAAAAATGTCTGGGAGGTCATCTCTGAAGAGCAGGATATGCTGGATCTGGGAGACAGAGAGGTCAACTCGCGGGCCTATGTCTCTTGGTTTAATTTTAAGGGGGCGGATCAGCAAAAAAAGATTCAATTTCTCTCTGGCGGTGAGCGCAACCGGGTCCATCTGGCTAAAGTGGTCAAAAGCGGTGGCAATGTTCTGCTTCTGGATGAGCCAACCAACGACCTGGATGTGGAAACACTGCGGGCTCTGGAGGAGGCTTTGCTGGAGTTTCCCGGCAGCGCCATTGTGGTCTCCCATGACCGTTGGTTTCTGGATCGGATCGCAACCCATATTCTGGCTTTCGAGGGGGATTCCAACATTACCTTTTTCGAAGGTAACTACCAGGATTACGAGGCCGACCGCCATAAACGGCTGGGGGTTGATGCGGATAATCCCAAGCGAGTTAAATACAAAAAACTCTCCCGCTGATGGTCTATAGTCAGGCAAAGCGACAATAACGGCAAATCAAATCGGAACCAGGCACGGTTGGGGGTCCAGGGACGGCCCGTCCCTGGCGGGTCTGGACAACGACCAAGGTTTTGTTTTTGCTTTTATTTTTCAAAAGCGAGGGGATCTGGGTGGCTGCAAGCCATCCCAGGAGTTACTGTCCATTTTTCAATGAGAATGACAATAATGGCTAAGGCTAAGGCAAAACCTTGGGAGGCCTTGCAGGCCCCCAAACCCCCACGCTTTTTAAATAAAAAAACAAAGGCTTAGAACCTTGGGCGCTGCCCAAACCCGCTGGGAAGGCATTGATGCCTTCCCAGACCCATCCGCAAATGTTCTGTATCAATTGAGCTTGGAATCTCTACGGCTCTGCGGCACTACTCGGAAGGAAGAGGAATAGGCTTGGAACCAGACGGTTCTACCGGAGTAGATTCCTGTGACCCTGACTTGGGCGGCAGAGGTGAGGTGGGGACAGCTTCAACAGGGACAACCTTCTGTTCAATAGGAGCCTTCTCCATAACCGACACACCATCACCCTGCTTATTAGTGAAAAAAGCCAGGGTCAGGCTGGTCAACATATAGATGGTGGCAATGCCTGCTGTGAGCTTTCCCAAAAAACTACCCGATCCGCGCGCACCAAAAACACTCTCCGAACTTCCACCACCAAAAGCAGACCCCATATCGGCCCCACTACCTTTTTGCAGAAGAACAACGAAGATAAGGGTAAGGCAAACAATAATGTGTGCCACCGTGACGATTAAATCCATAACTCACTCTACTCCATTACCAAATTCAAGAACCGGGACTCTCACATTGAGTCATACCGGAAAAACCATGAAAAACACCACCATTGGACAGGCTCTTTCCCTTAAAAATCATTCGGATAGGCATCCACAATGGCCAAAAAGTCTGTGGCATTCAAAGAGGCACCACCTATCAGACCACCATCCACATCGTCCAAACCAAATAGATCCGCCGCATTATCAGGCTTGACGGAACCCCCGTATAAAATCCGAATTTTTGCAGCCGATCCTTCACCCAACTGCTCTGCCAAAAGCTTGCGAATAAAAGCATGCACCTCTTGAACCTGCTGGGGGGTGGCGTTTTTCCCGGTTCCGATAGCCCAGACCGGTTCGTAGGCAACCACCAACTGCTGTATCTTGCTGACGCTATCAGGAAGGTGCGGAAGGACAGCCAACAACTGGGCCTCAATCACCTCAAGAGTTTGAGACTGCTCCCTTTGCGACAAGGTCTCACCCAGACAGACGATAGGAACCAAGCCATCCCGAAAGGCCGCTGCCGTTTTGCGACCGATCAAGGCATCATCCTCACCCCTTTCAGCGCGTCGCTCCGAATGGCCCAGAATCACATACCAACACCCCACATTGCGCAGCATGATCCCAGCTATTTCACCGGTATGCGCCCCAGAGGGATATTCAGACATATCCTGTCCACCCAACTTAAGGGAGGAGCTGCCTAAAATTTGATTCAGATCAGCCAAACCGGTAAAAGGAGGACAAACCACCACCTCACAGAGCAGTTTGCGCTCTTCCCGCTCGGTTAATCCAGCAAGAACTTCCCGCGCCAAACCTCGACCCGTCTCGATCAACCCGTTCATTTTCCAATTCCCGACTATCAAAGCACGCCGCCGCATGGAAATACCCCCCTCTACACCAATCTCAAAAGGGTGGATCTAGAGCCACCGATTAACCAAACAGAGTCAAACTACAGGAAACCACACATCATAATCAAAAAAAAAGCTCCCATCAATTAAAAAAATAGCGATAATGGGCCAACTGACCTTCAACCCGAAACAGCCCATACAACCCAGATCAACCCAACCGTTTTTTTACCTGATCAATCATCTCTGAGCGTACCCGTCGCAAAGAGGGCTTCTCTTCCACAAGAAAAGGGATCGGTCGGCAAAACCGCATCGCCTGAACCCCCAACCGGGCAGAAAGCAGTCCATTAGCCATCCCCTGCCCCGCCTTGGCAAAAAGTACAGCCGTAACCGAACTACCAATAGACTCGGCCGCTTCATCGGTTAAAAAGTCGGTTGCCGCACTGGCGACCATTCCCTGAAGCACCTCTTGAGTTAAGAGCAGCGAACCAAAAAAACCGGGACGAAAACCATAGCAGTGGGCAATCTGCCGCATCATGCGGACATTTCTCCAGAAAAACAGCATGGCATCCAGCCAGGCCATGGGGCTTATAGCGGTCAGAAGAGCAGAAATGGTGGCATTTTTCACCACAATATCATAGGCTTTTTTATCCAATTCGATGAGAACATGAGAGGAAAAAAGGGCTAAAATTTCCCGGTCTCCCAGGTTAACATCCACCACATCCTGAAACTGCTGCCAACCCGCCGCCACCGATTGACGCTCTTTATAAGAGTCCATAATACCAGTGGCAAAACGAACTCCCTTGCCATAACACCCCTCCTGGCGCAGTAGAGTGGCCTGATTTTGCAGCTTTTGCACCTGTTTTACTGATCTGAATGTGCGTATTTCTCGTACAATCAGAAATGAGAGCGCTAAGCCAGCTCCCGATGCAAGCAGAGAAAAGCTCCAGCCCAAAGCGGGATGACGGATAAACTGCCCCTCTAAAAAAAGTACCGTATCCTGAACCACCACAGCCAAAAGAAAGAGAAACCCCAGAGAGACAAACCACCGAAAAGAGCTGCGACTCTTCTCAACCCTCCTCTCCTCTCCCCACGCCTCCCCATCTGAGAGCAGTTCGGCCTCTTCACAAGAGTCCTCTTGCTCCCTGGAGAGAAGCGTATCCCCCTCCCGCAACTCAGCGGATAGGAGAATAGGTGCTGCTTTTTTAGAAGTGCCGCCCTCACTCAACGCCTGGTCCACAGCCAACTCAATGGGAGGAACCCACTTGACTTGCGCACTCATAACACTTTATCTCCCAATAAAAACTCTATCGCCTGATCCATTCTTAAATGGGGAATCTGTCCACTGCGACCACCGACAATGGTGGGTGGCTGAAAATCGAGAAAATTAAAGCGGCTCTCCTCCCAGTCGGAGCTGGATGGGAGAGATTCTGGAATCTCTCCAGGAAACAGCATTACCTCTTTATCCCGCCCCTTGGGCCGCCCCTTGACAAAAGAGAGGCGGCGGCCATGGTGATCCCGCACAACAGTCTGGGTGCAAACCACCGATGAGAGCGCCAGAGTCTTGACCTCAACCCCCTGAAAAATAGCCTCGTTGGCTGGCCTGACGACCATACGATTGAGCAGGCGCTCCAAATTGGGGTGCTGGTTTGCCGCCACATGGTCGGCTTTGGTGGCAACAAACAGCAATTTGTCAATCTTGGGTTGAAACAGGCGGGTAAACAGATTGGAGTGACCATAGGAAAAACTGTTCAAGATCCCCTGAAGGGCATTTTGCATATCATTAAAACTGTTCGGGCCATGATTCAACGCTTTTTGAAGGTCGACCAGAACAATCTGTCGATCAAACTGAGAAAAATGGTCCTGATAAAATTTTCTAACCACCCGATCCTTGTAAGACTCAAAGCGCTTTTCCATCACCTCATAAAAGCTCCCCTCCCCAACCACACCGCCAGGATGAGCCATGGGGCAGAAGGTGAGCAGAGGGGCATCTTTCAGTTCACCAGGAATAAGAAACCGTCCGGGTTGCAGATAGCTCAGCCCGGTTTTCTGATCTCGACAATCTTGCAAAAACCGGGTGAAATGCTGACTGACCAAACGCATGGTCTCTTCATCCGCCGCCCCGTTGCCGTCCAACTCTCCCAGGGCCGATAACCACGCTGCCGAGAGCCTCTCTCTCGGCCCCTCCTGACAGAAGGCAAAGAGTTGATCGGACCACGCCTTGAAAGAGAGATCAAGCAGTGGCAGATCCAACAGCCACTCTCCCGGATAGTCGACAATATCAAGATAGAGCGTGGCAGCAGGGGAGATCTGCTTGGCTATCATGCCAGAAGGCTGAAAGCGGATAGCCAGCCTGATCTCGCTCAACCCATCGGTTGCTCTGGGAAAGTCCGGCTTGTTTCCGGTCAGGGTGGCAATGAATTGATCGTAGCGAAAGGCTGGAATTTCCATGTTGGGCTGCAACATGGTCTTGGCACCCAAAAAACGGTTTTCGGCCACCACACTGAAAAAAGGCAGGTTCGCCCCGCCTAAACCGTGCAGAAGTTGATGTATAAGGGAGGTGATAAAAGCGGTTTTTCCACTCTGATTCAGCCCGGTAACCGCTAAACGAATCCGGCGATCCATAGCCAGATGGGTCAGATCGTTCAGCGCCTTCCGAGACTCTGAAAGGAGATCTGTAAAGGAAAAATGTGACATTTTTTGCAGTGTGGACATGGTTCATCCCGTCAAACAACCCGAGCCGTGCGTCAATGCGACGCCAATCAATTGTGCTGACCAGGATAAGGCCCTACGCCATACGGCACAAGTATTGGTTGATGATGAGACTGTTTTCCAGGACAGCAGGTGACTCAAAAGGTGGTGCCAGGTATGCGCTAACAACAGCCGTTTCTTGGTTTAACTACAGAGGAATCAAGTCAACCGTTCCGGCCGTGGTATCCAACACCGCTTCAATGCCACCACCTACCACAGGAATCTCTCCTACCACCTCACCAGCAATGCGCAGCGGTTCTGTCACCACCTTGGTCAACAAACAACCATTTAAGACCAAGCAAAGGGGAAGTAAATACAACAGACGTCTCATTTTCTCTCCTCAAAAAAAATACCGACAGCCATTTGGCAACAAACCATCCAGACAACGATAGCCAAACAGGTATCAGCAATTCCTTTGCCAACTAAGGAGTCTAGCAATAATAACGTTAACCTTCTGCCTTCTGCTTAACAGTACGGCGCCTGTAGCACACAATGAGCCCACCAAATAAAAACGGCCTACGCCAATAAAGACGTAAGCCGTTGATATAGTTGGTAGCGAGGGGGGGAATTGAACCCCCGACACATGGATTATGAATCCATCTCAACAGGTGGCGGTTGTTGGTCATTATCTGTAAAAACAAGTGGTTAAAAATGTGGTGTTTGTCAATGATGGCCTTTGTTGGGCTTCTCCGTTGACACTTGGTGGACACTTTAATATCCCCCAAAGGACCCCTCGCCTCTCTTTTGTTTGACCTGCAACCAAACCTGATATATACTTTGATATATATCAATCGAGGAAACCCTAATCAAATGGAGTTTGATATGCCTATACAAACAGCAAAACTCTTTGCCAATGGTCGTAGTCAGGCTGTCCGGCTTCCTCGTGAGTACCGTTTTGAGGGGGAGGAGGTGTTTATTCATCGGGAAGGTGACCGGGTAATTCTCTCTCCGCACCCAGTTTCTTGGGAGAATTTTTTCAAAGAGGGAGAGACTGCTTCAGAGGATTTTCTTGCAAGTCGGAATGATACTCCACCTCAAGAACGGGAATCATTCTAATGTGGATGTTGGATACAAATATTTGTATTTACATTATTAAAAAAAAGCCCTTAGCCGTTTATGAGCGACTTCAAACAGTCCCTATGGATCAGGTTATCATTTCTTCTGTAACTTTGGCAGAACTCAACTACGGGGTAAACAAATCTGCTTCAGTTGAGAGAAATCAACATACTCTAGACCAATTTTTAACTCATTTATCGGTTGTACCCTGGGGAGACTGTGCTGCCGATCATTATGGGGAGATCCGAACCATTCTTGAAAGACAAGGTACCCCCATCGGAAACATGGATTTAATGATAGCAGCCCATGCCCGAAGCCTTCCTGCTAGCTTGGTTACCCATAACAGTCGTGAATTTAAACGAGTACCAGACCTTCAGTGGGAAGATTGGATTTAGGAGGTAAAGCTGTACTGGTTCACCGGAAATTGATCAAACGCCTTTTGCGTTCAATGGACTGCAGCGACAGGCTTCGAGTTCTCCGCATGGGCTATTAAGGGATAGTTTCGTTTGGCCTTTCGTTTTTCTCT
>PEAM01000023.1 GCA_002753565.1 Magnetococcales bacterium
AGCCTCTCCCATGGCTTCCATGGCTCTCTCCAAATGGTCGGAGGCCAGCCGTACCCGGTTGGATGTATCGGCGTCCGTGATGTGTCGGCTGGCGTTGAAGCGGGCCTTTTTCAAATGGCGGTTGGCCTGTGCCAGAGAGAATATCCCTGCATCCAGCTTTGCCTGCCGGTGGGACAGTGTCGGATCGGTATGGGGTGGCGAAACACCACCCCCCTGCAGGAACACCACCAACTGGGACAATGCGCCAGGCTGAATCCGGCCAGGAGAAACTGTGGCCGTTGAGACGGCGGAAATTGATTTACTCATGATTAAACCTCCCGTCCGGCCAGAGAGATACCGTAGGCGGTCATAGCGTTCTGCAGGCTGTCCGAGGCCAGAGTAATTTCCTCCGCCAACGGAGTGTTCCGGGCCTTCTTCCTGGCGCTCTCCAACTGGTTGCTGGCCTGCACCAAAAAGTGGACTGTCGTGTCGGTCAATTGTTTGGTTCTCGGGTTAAGGCTGAATGGTCTGGGTGGCGTTGGAAATAAAACTACGGTTTCGGCTACTTTTTTGGATGCGCTGCGGATGTGGTTCGAGATAGGATTGCTGCAATTCATGACATTCTCCGTTGAAGGATGTTGTGGATAGGACCGGTGTGGTGCTCTTACACCTACCGGTCCGCCTTTCCTTATCTCATACCTCCATTACTGAAAGTCTGCAACAGTAAAAATTCGGATACCGTGATTTATTTCAACTGTATGGAATAGATCGGGTTTTTCTCCCTCGGCTCCGTTTCAAACGGAAGCGAGTCCACCAGCCGCACACGATCCATTCCGACACCGATGGTATTTTAAAGTGCCATTTTGGCACTTTAAATCTGTGGTCGCATTTTGCGACTTCAAACCTATCGCACTCCAGTTGGCCAGCCATCATGCGGCATACTTGTTGGGCAACCCGACTCTCAATCCCGTCATTCCTCCCAGCCAGTTCACACACCGTCATTCACGACACCGACCCAACATAATGATTTTATTCTAAAAAAACCGCTTTTATTAACTGGATAAGCGATTCGGATCTATGGCTTATGGTAATCAACATCAACGCAGGAACAGGAGGTAGCCATGAGAACCCAGGGCCACACAGACACAGCCAAACAGCAACCCGGAACGATAGCGCTTAATGACCTCTACACAGTTATTGACGACATGCGGCGCACCGAACTCAACCGCCAACGCCAATGGACTGAACAGGGCTGGGAAGACACTGGCGATTGGAGGGAAAGCAACGGAGTCCTGGACGCATTGGCCACCATCACACGCCGCTTCAACAAGTAAAGGAGACCGACCATGAACAGACAGGCTATCAACAGCATGACACACACAGCCGACAAGGCTGGGCTACTCAAAGGCACCGCTTATTTTTGGCTCCACCGAGCCGATGCGATTCGCTTTCGAGTCTCACTCTCGGAACGAGCCTACGAAGTCGCCATCCGCGCCCGCCGAGACCGCGCCCAGACCAACCACATCAACGCCGAGACGGAGGTAGTATCATGACCAACCTCACCCCCACCCAACGCACAGCCCTTGAGACAGCCGCCACCCGGCCGCAAGGAAACATCTTCCCGGTTATCTCCGCCTCCGGGAAGGAACTGAACGGCGGCGCCGCAGGCAAGGTGATCAGCGCGCTCGCCAACAAAGGACTGGCACACGATGCCAGCCTCAACCCTCCTTACTGCAACTGGCAGATCTCCAACGCCGGGTACGAGGCCATCGGCCAGGAGCCACCGAAGAAGGAAGAGCCCACACCGGTTGAGGAGGAACCAGAGACCACCAACGAGATCCTGGATAATTTCCTGGATGGCCTTTCCATCAAAATCCGGCGCGGCTCCAAAAAGGAGATGGTGATCGCCATGATGCTGACCGAGGGGGGAGCCAGCAACCTGGAGATCGCTGAGGCTACCGGCTGGGCTGCTCACACCATTCGCGGATTCATTGCCGGGACGCTTAAAAAGCAACTTGGCCTGGTCATCGATACCGAGCGGGATTTTGTCCACACCGAAACCCGCCGCAAGTACTTTACCAACTACCGGATCGTCGGCAGGAAGATGGCCGGGCAAGAGGAGAACTGATCATGGCAACCCAATCGCAACACACACCCGGACCATGGGAGATGAAAAAACGAATCGGCCATAATGAGGGTGGATGGGATATTATCCGCCCCCAGAAAGCAATCGTAGCGACAACCTTTTCATCCGATGAGGAGGAATCCAACGCCAGACTGTTGGCCGCTGCCCCGGATCTGCTTGAGGCTGTAGACTGGATCATCAACGGCCATCCGAACGCTAAAAAGATCGTGACCGCCATGTTGATGGCCGGGATTTCTAAAGATGATCTTAACGTCTGGAAGGAGACCATTGCCAAGGTGAAGGGGGAAGATCAGTGACCATCGAAGTCACCGATACCTTCAGAGGCCGGTACAACTGGGTTGCCAATCTCCACGAGGTAGGCGACCCGGTTCTCGACCGGGTGCGGCGCTACAACATGACTGTCGAGCAACTCCATCAGCTATTCCGCCAGATGAAAGCCATGGAGGCCGAACTGACTGCCTTGGGTGAGGAGATCGAAGCCAAAGCCCATGAGCATTGGACGCCGGAGGAGATTGCCGCTGCGAGGGAGGAAGTGGGGGGATAATGGGTGCGCCCCACCGTGGGGCGAATTCCGTTATTGATGGAATGATCTGCACCCCAGGTTTTCTATAACAACAAAGAATACACTGTCTATCATTCTAGAATCACAAGAAAAATCTCTGCCCCAGGTGAAAGGGGTGCTGGTTTTGATGTTTTTCGGTGATTTTTACTCGCAACTGTTCAAAAATACAGCAGAAAAAAGGTGGACTGTGTTGTGGGTAGTTCCAACTGGATAAACGAAAAGATCGAAAAGTATGGTTTTGTTGAAAATCAAGACTTTGTGAGTATTCCCCAAAATGGGGGAAAACCCCAAGGCGGTGTCTAGCCAAAGAACACCACCTCATCCTGGACATAGACTCAACCAACGGCTAAACCTTTACACAACACAACTTCTTCTTCAGGATACCAAGAATAACCAGATAACCGATAGTTGTTTACGGGTGATATGCTGAAACATACCAACTTTGATTAACCCACTGGGTTAATAATATCTTGGACAATCTGTTTAAATGGATATAGTATTTAGGTCAAACAAGTTGGCAAAATCCTTCAATGAGGGGTCTGTGCTTGTGAAAATTCATGGGAAAATGCGGGCCAAAAAAATCAAACTCCGTATGATGGAGTTACGGGCAGCAAATAGTTTGATGGATTTCTGGCCTCCCAAGAGTGGACCAGCCCGTTGCCATGAAATCTCCAAGGGGTACCGCTACAACAGACTATCCGTTGACTTGGATCATCCATACCGCTTGATCTTCAAACCAAACCATGATCCAGTGCCTTTACACGATGAGGGAGGCCTGGACTGGTCCTGTGTAACCGCGATTACAATACTCGGGGTGGAGGATACTCATGAGTAACAGTCAGCAAAATCAATATATCCCTGATTATCTGGTGGCCCCAGGTGAAGTACTGGATGAATATTTGCAAGCGTACCCCATGACACAGGCTCAACTGGCCATGCGGACCGGGCTAGCCAAAAAGACCATCAACGAGATTATCAAGGGCAAGTCTCCAATCACAACCGATACGGCGCAAAAACTGGAGCGGGTTTTGGAGCGGCCTGCTCATTTCTGGAATAACCTGGAACGCCAATATCAGGAGGACAAATCCCGTCTGGCAGAACAGGAACGGCTGGAAACGGAATTGGATTGGCTACAATGGGTTCCAGTAGCCAAGATGATCAAATTGGGCTGGATTGAGAAGTTCAAAGACAAAAAAGATCAGCTTGGAGCCGTTCTGAACTTTTTTGGTGTCGCCTCACGTGAACAGTGGGTAGATGTCTGGGAATGGACGAACTCTCAGTCGGCTTATCGGCAGACCAAACGTTTCGAAACCCGTGCCGAGGCGGTTTCTGCTTGGTTGCGTAGAGGAGAAATCGAAGCCCGGAAGATGCCGTGCGCCCCATTTGACAAGGAGCAATTCCAACAAGCTTTGGAAAAGATCCGTTCTCTCACCACTCAAACACCGGATGTGTTTCAGCCAAAGCTCATCGAGTTATGCGCCTTGGCCGGTGTTGCCGTGGTATTCGTGCCTGAATTGCCCAAAACCGGGATCTCAGGTGCCACCCGCTGGCTGGGAGATAAAGCGGTCATCCAGTTGAGCCTGCGCTACAAAAAAAACGATTATCTCTGGTTTACATTTTTCCATGAAGCAGGCCACATCATCAAACATGGCCGTAAGGAAATATTTATCGAAGGAAATGGCCTGGACGGTGATAAGGAGGAGGAAGCCGACAAGTTTGCCCGGGATTGGCTGATTCCTCCTGCCAACCTCCGTGCTTTTCAGCGCAAATGGGATGGACGATCGTTGGATCCGGTTGTCGATTTTGCCAGAGAGATAGGCATAGCTCCAGGAATTGTAGTGGGCCGCTTGCAGCATGACAAATTGCTGCCTGTCACCCACGGCCACAAACTCAAAATTACACTCCGTTGGAAGAATGCAGAAGTTTGATAAATTTGCGGGGCACGTTTCAAACGAGCCTCACCCTAAGCGGCCTCTTTCTCATCCAACCCGGCATCAATGGCCAGGGTAGCCAGCCAGATAGCCTTGGGTACTTTCGCCTCTCCGCTTTTGTAGTTGGCCACGGTTCGGCGGCTGACTCCAAGCCGATTGGCGGCCCGTGCCAGGGACAGGTCATGCTTGCCCATCCAGTGAGCAAAATGCTCGGCGGTCATAACACCCTTTTCCGGGAGTATCCGCCGGGCATAATCCTGTAGCGTATCGGTACTGATCCCGCGACCGTTCGGCCATTCGATGGCCCATCCATGGTGGGTGATTTTAGCCTGGATAAACTCATCCGGTGAAAATGGCTTGGATGCCGGAAAAGCACGGTCAATGATTCTATAGTCGAGGGTATCCGTTTTCCCGTCCATCCAGATCATGGAAAGGGTATAGGTGTCTGGATCGGTTTCGATACTCTTAAGCCGGTATGGGTAACTCTCTTGACTCATGGCCGTTCTCCTTTCAATTTCGCTGCAATCATTATAGTGCAAATTCTGCATATAGGCAAGCACATCACCCTTTCTTGTGAATTTCCTCCCATGCTGCAAGTGCTTTCTCGCGGTTTTCCTCAACCCATTTGATGGCCTTTTTGACCTTCCTTGCCGGGCCTACGGCCTTGATTACTTCCAGGGTCTTTATGTTCAGCTTGATGCGAACCGCTCCGTCCGGGCTGATTATATGAACGTGGGCCGGAATATGATCGTTTGGAAAAATTGAAATTGTGATCCCGTTTATTCTTTCAATTTCGCCCATGTTCTGCTCCCGTTGGTTATTGCTCTTTGTTGAGTACTAATATAGTGCAAAATTTGCATACTCTCCAGGATGAATCGACCAGAAAGAAAAAAATATCCTGCAAAAACCTCCATTTACTGGTTGCAAGCTCTGCGAACTGTTGCTACAGCTATGTCCAACAAAAAAGATCAGCAAAAAACGTCAGCTTTTCAGTGAGGTAGAGAGCGATGGAGAAGAAAACAACGCAGAGCCAAGAAAGTGAATTTCAACCGGCCATGTTGGCCTATTCGGCCCCGATGATGGGAATAAAACTTCAACGCATTCATCGAGCACAATCCGTTCTCGATCTGGTGCGGGATGGTCTGGGCCGATCGTCGGACCCAAACCGTGATCAATGGGTTGATTCGTTGCTGATCGTCGGGGAGGAGTTGGATAGGTTGTTCGATGATATCACGGTTGGCCGCAGGGTTTAGCCAGGCCGAAATACCGGGGATGGGCGTAATACAATACCCTTTGGGGGAATATGCCCACCGCTTTTTTCTGCGCGGCTTTCGATCCCCGGTGCCCACCATCCATCAAAACGTTTGTTTCAAAATATTGAAAATCTGACGGGTAGTAAGATCAAAGGCCACCGCCAGTTCCCCTGGTAGCTCCCCCGCATCAAACCTCCGGATGATTTCCTGATCCCGCCGCCTGCGTTTGGCCTTGGTCCCAAGGCACAATAGAAGCTGGTCCCCACCGTAGCTTTTAGACAACCGATATGCCACCTCTTTCCCCAGCAACCCGACCAAACGGTGATGATCCGCCATCTTCCTCGGAACATAGATCCGCTGGCCAGGATGTTTCGCCATCAACCGCTCGGTGGAGGCTACACCGATGACCATGGCCAGATCGATCATGGATTGCGGCCAGTCTTCCGGGATCTTCTCTGTTTTTTCTTCCATATAGAGCGGTCTTTTCGGTTGTGATGGGTAAACCTGTTTTTAGGGAATTTGTACCTGGATTTCTCGGTTTTTTGATCGTCAACCGCTTCTCCAGTTTACTAAGACACCGGTAAACCAAGTTTTCCAGACCGTAACGTTCTATTTTTCAAACGGATATACCCGACTTAAACGGTAGGATATTGGCTGTAGGTTACTCCAAGTAAACCTATTTTTCTGACTGTAAAAACCCGAAAAAGCCGCCGCGCGCGGTACCCGCAGAGAACTGCCCCCCAAAGGAACCAAGAGGGGGGTACCCCCTGCTGGCCACGTGTGCCAGCGTGTGGCGACATCACGGTTGCACTGGTCCGGTACAACCATCTGATCAACACGCGGCCGCACACGGCTTGAGTTTATCAGCCGCTCTGAACGAGGAAGGCATCCAGGAGACCACTCTCTCACCCAAGCAGTGGCCCCCTGGATCATTTGGCAGCGCCATGGCTCAACCCGGCTCCACCCAGCCAGGCAGGGGCGACGACCACCGCTTGCCCCTTCGTCCCGTTGGCCTGGCAGTAGGGTAGCCTGAGAGACACCGAGCGTGGATCAACAAGGAAGGAGTCCTCTCCACACGCTCCAACTTCCCACTCGCCTCGGGAAGATCAGGAGAGCAACCTCTTTTCGATTTCGGCGGCTCTTGATTCCAGGTCGACAGAGTCATCCATGCGATAGCCCTTCGTACCATCCGACAGAACAGCCACTGCGAAAGCATGCTGATCTGGATGGAAGAATGCTGATTCGTAGGCAATGAGTAGATCGTCCAGTTCCTCTTGGTGCCGCTCCTGGAAAGCTCCGGCCATCTGCTTGAATGCCGTCCGCCAGAATGTGAGCCGGGCTTGATGAGCCCTATCCTCGAATGGAGTCGGCGACAGGTTCCAACCGAGTTCCGTTGTGACCTGGGATTGTCGGGTGGTTATGTGCTCAGTGAGCTCCTCGATACGATCAACAACCTCACTGAGACGCCGCTTCTGTTCCCCGATCTCTGAAAGTGATTGATCCTGGCCATATGCACGATGGATCTGGCGCTTTTCCTCTTCCAACCGGTCAAGCTCCACAGAGGCCGCGTCGAGCTCACGTTGTAGGCAAGTCAGTTTCTGCCGGGCAGTCTGGAGAGTGGCGACCGCCTGGTCTTTCTGTTTGGCGAGTTCCTGCAGGTTGGTAATCATCTTGTCTCCTTCTGGAGATTGGTTGCAGGATGGCCCCACCGGTCGAAGTGAGACCACCCTCGAGGAAATAATTATTTCAGGATCTGGGTTTCGATTTCCTGGGTACGTTCGGCGAAGTTCTCCGGGTGTTTCCCGTAGATGTCATGCCGTCCACCGATCAAAACAGCATCGGCGAACATGGACGGGGGAGTGATCATTCCGCCGCCACGATACAACACAAAAAGTTGGTCGAGTTCGGCAGCATGCTCTTTGCGGAACTGCTCAACCTCAAGGCTGAAGACAGCCCGGAAAAAAGTCTCTGTCGCACTCTGTGCCGTACGGCGAAGCCCTCGTATAACGTGATCACCAAGCTCATTGTCCAGACGATCAATCAAAGCCTGCGCCAGTTCGTCATGATCTTGCAGCGCCTCCTCGGCAGTTCGGAAACCTTTCCTGGCCACATTCAGACGGGTCATCCCCCCTTTCTGATCCTTGGCAACGGAAGCGAGCGCCCCCTCTTTCTCATCGTTGGCAACACGAATGGCCTCTTTCAATTTCACCCGCTCCGATTCCATCTCGACTATCCGGGCCTGGAGAGTATCCCGTTGCTCCTCGGATGCCTGCAGATCAGCCATAGCATCGTTCTTCGCGGCGGCAAGTTTTTTCAGTTCGGTACTCATGATTTTCTTCCTCTATATTTCAGTGTGAATGATTTCAGTTGTTATTACGGGCGTGCGTTGGCTTCGGTGAGGTATGCTTCATGAACCTTTGGATGGTTGTTGACCACCTCTCTCACGGCCTCCGACCGGGATTTTCCGGCTTCAACGGCCATGTCTACCAGTCCATTAAACATGATTTTTCCGGCTCCATCGGCGGGTTTCTGAGAGTTGGCCGGTTGTTCGTTGATGGCTCGGATATAATCTTGGTGAGCCTCCGGGTAATGGTGGGCTATATGCCGGCTAGCTTCGGACTTGGATTTCCCCTCGGCTTGAGCCTGGGCAAAAAGCTGTTCGTATTCATTGATCGGGTTGGTCATGGTTGGGGTTTCCTTTTTGGGTTGGATGTGGGTGTTTTTGGCGCCAAAGGCTTTCCTATAGCCGATGGGGTCTTCCTGGGAGACTTTCGCAACCGCGTCAACCATGCGCATGCCTCCGCTGTTGACCAGTTCCAATATTCTCGCCTCAGCCCCTTTCGTCTGGACTGTCTTTGGCCTTGGCGGGGTTGTCGGTTTGGAGCCCGATGATCTGAGCGACATACTGCGGGCCTGCGCCACAAGTTGAGCCGGGGGGCATGAAAAGCAGGTCAGATCCATATGGGCCGTGACCTCAATCGGGCCGGTTACCTCATCGCAAAAACCTTTTTCCTTGGCCTCGGCGGCAGTTAGCCAGGTTTCAGCGGACATCATCTCCTTGATCTCTTCAACCGATATACCGGTTTTCCAGGAGTATTTATTCGCCAGGGTATCCCGAACTTTATCCAAGGTCTGGCCCATTTTTCGCATTTTCTCAGCGTCACCGGCAACCGTGCCACTGGGATTGTGGACCATCAGAAACGAGTTGCTCGGCATGACCAGCTTTTCACCGGAAATGGCGATCACACTGGCTATGCTGGCGGCCACGCCATCAACATGAACAGTGACAGTGCGGCGCCGCTCGATGGCGTTTGAAATAGCCAGCCCCTCGAAAACGCTTCCGCCTGGCGAATTGATGTACAAATCAACCGGTCCGGTTGACTGGCTCAGTTCACCGATGAACTCTTTGGCTGTGATGCCGTATCGGCCGATGGAATCGTGGATGTTGACCACGGTCCGATCTCCCTTGTTTTGAAATTCATACCAACTCTGCATTGTGTTCTCCTATCTGAAATCCGTGTTTGGAATGTTGATCTTTACCAATGG
This sequence comes from Magnetococcales bacterium, assembly GCA_002753565.1. GTDB lineage: Bacteria > Pseudomonadota > Magnetococcia > Magnetococcales > JADFYX01. The sequence goes on from PEAM01000023.1 coordinate 9,418, forward strand.
GTCTGCTGCTCTCTCCAATTCGGCCAGCATGACGCGCGCTGCTTGATAATCACCTTTGACGATGGTCGTCAGGATCTCGGCAACCTCAGGTGGTTGCTGTTTTGGTTCCGGCGCCGGCGGCCGGGTTGTGGTGTCATTCATGGTTCCTCCGTTAGTGAATAGTTTCTGAACCCGAATGCCAATTCATCGAAAGGCTGGCCACAAAATCATCAGGCAGCCGGTAGGCGGCTGGTTCAGTATTGGTTGATCCAGATTGGCAATTGATGAGTTTGACCGCCTCTGCTGAAATTCCATCTTCCCAAGCTACGACCAGGAGGGCATCTCCATCACGAGCTCTTCGAACGGCCTCTTTCAATCTGTGTTTTGCAGTTTTCTTCCGGGAAATCTCAACGATGATCAATGTCCCGTTGTGCTGTTCCGTGGCCGCTGCAATTGTATTCAGAACATGCTGCCCAAGTTCTGAGACCATATTTATGTCCCGGCTGATAGTGAAACCGAGGAATACGGTCTTGTGGCGATTCACTACAGTCTCGAAAGCCATGATTTTGAATTGGTCGTGTACCTGTAGGGGGTATGATTTCACGCTGTACTGTCCTTGATCTGACGCCATTCAATTTGTGACTCATCAAAAGCAACCGGTGGATGACATCGGCCGCAGCTCCATCCAGCCCAATCGTGGCGCTTCCAGAACTTCACCCCGGCGCAAACGTAGCAGATGGTGTTCTCTGCCTTATCCTCCGTGTGACACGAGGAAACTGTTTTGTGCAGAGCAGGTGTCACAGAATTTTCTTTGTTTATATAAATAGTTGCAGGCTGTTGTGACACTTGTGACGCCTGTGACACCTGTTTTGTGTCTACCTTCTCGACATCTTTCAGACACTCATCCCAGATCGACATACCATTCCTCCTCACATGTGTGCGCGCATACCCCCGTCACACCCGTCACATACACCCTCTATATATATCTAAATAATTAATATATTTATATTTATAGAGGACAAACACTGTGACACCGTCACGTCACAACCTGTGACACCTGTGACACCTGCCATTTCTTACCCTTCGCGGACAATCACCCGATAATCAAAACACCATGCCCGGCACTGAACCTTACTTGGAGAACCGTTCTTGGTAACATCAAAGCGATCACGCCTTGTTCCAACATAAGATGGATGTTCCTGAAGTGCCGGTTGCAGATCCTTGAGGTTGAACGATGTGTGGTTTTTCTCGCGGAGATAGGCCAGACAATTTTCTACGTGAACAACAATTTCCCCTTTATCTTTCCTGAGCAGGATCAAGGGGACGTCAGCAAATCGCTGATCAATATCCTGCTCCATCAGTACCTTCAAAAATGAGTCGGCAATCGTTTCTTGCCGTTGCTCACACTCAGCCATCTTTTTCTGGCCAATCATCTCAATGTATGGGAGCAGGTTGTGGTCAATACCAATAATCGCTGACATCAACCGGTGGAACGCCAGAAGAATACCGTGGTTCTCATTGATCCGATTATCTGGAACAGATTGCTGCAGATCCTTCTTGGCTCTTTCAAATGCTGTCGGCCATTGCTTCTCGATCTGTTTTCTGTGTTTCATGATCTCAGTAAAAAAACTGGCAAGCTCCGGTAAAGCCATCTTTGTCAGTGTGTCATAAGCTGACCTTGTCACATCGGTAAGGCTGTCTTTGGAAATTCCGACAGAGATGACTCGTTCTTTCTGGGCCCGGCTACTGAACGCCTCTGTGTTTTGGACGAACATCAAAGAGGCCAGGAAAGGAATATCTCGGGTCCGGGTATCTGTAGTTTTTAATGCCTGCACCTGGAGCGCATTTCCATAGTTGTACAGAGGAAGAATGCTATCGACATCAAACCGTATTTTTTCCCTGTCATTCCCTTCGATCAGAGCTTTGAACATTCCCGATCGTTGGGCCAGCTTCCGAATTTCTCCCTTACTCGTGTTGACCCGGTTCATGGCCAGACCTTCTTCATCAAGCCCTTGTATTGCATTCAGCAGACGGACAAGTCTGGACTTCCCGGTCTGAGGATCACCAAAAATAGATAGAAAAGGGAAAAAACCGATCTCCTCCTTGATCTGATTCACCCACCAGCAAGCAACCACCCAGGCTATTGCAGTGATTCCAACCTCACCCCAGGCTTGATAGACAAGCTTCCATATCTCAGCCGGTGGTTTGCCCGCCTCAGGCTTCAGGGATGGTTGTTGTACTGGTCGAACTTTATCTGAACGGGAAAGGTCGAAGATTTTTCTCTTGTTTGGGAGTAGGAGTTTTCCACCTCGATCAATGGCAAAATTCAAAAGAACATAACACCCGGTTTTGGAGTCATATCCGGTCGTAGTCAGTTGTCTGACAACCGGCGCACCAGATTCCACAATCTTTCTGGCCAAAGCTAAAGATGGGTTCCGGTCACCTTCCCAAAGCACTCTGGATCGCTGCATGAACACCGCAGTCAGTTTACTGGAACTAGCCAATTCATCCGCCGTGACGCTGCATGACACCGTCTTCCCTTTTCTCGGTGAGATGTTTAGATGGAATCGGTTTATCGGCTCATCCTGATTGGTGTCATCCAATTGGAAGTGGTCAACCTCAACGGTAAAGTTTGAGACTTTGCGGGAATGAAGCTCAGGAGGTTTTTTTTCTGTCCCTGCTTTTGCGTAGGAGTAATAATGACAACCCTGAAAATCAAACAGGCCAGGAACACGGCCGAAAAAGCCATGATAGACCTCGACGTATTCTTGTGCAGTGCTGGCCAGAGATAGAGACGCTCTGGTCTCGAACTCATCAAAGCTTTTTTCAAATCTTTCCTTTGCGGTTTCCAGCGATCCGGCCTGCAGAAAATCATTCCAGTCTCCGATGATCGGCTCTATGGCCCCAGCCTCTGGAAATGCCTCCTTCCATTTCTTCAGCGCCCTACGACCCGCTGCATCCCTATCAAATCCGAAAACCAGCTTTGGGAATTCGTCGAGATCAAATTTTTCAGGTTTTTGCCCAGCAGATAATAGTGCAATTGCCTGATTACCCATCTCGACATGGGAAAGAGCATCAATGATCCCTTCTGTGGCGATAGTTCTCTGATTCGGATCATATTCAATTCCAGGATGTTGCCAGTAAAGCCCACCGCACGAACCGGAATTGTGAGTTTTTCCTTCTCCTTGAGGAGGATTGAATAACCGACCGTTTTCCACTCCGTGAGCAACTTCAAACATAACCCCACCGCTCCCGGTTCGGCGGATATTCGGCTGATAACGATACTTCAATCCCTCAAGTGACTTGTTGAGCCCACGCATTTGCAGGAAAGCAGTTGCCGGTTTGTTTGGATCCTCTTTCGTCGGCTTGTAATCTCGTTCAACCTGCTGTTTCAACTCAGGGAACAGATCAAGGGTTTTCACCTTGGCGCCACATTTGTTCAATCGGTTGCAGATAACTGCCAACGGAGATTTAGTGTATGCCCAAGCTTCCTTGCTTCCACATCCAGAGCAAACAAGTCCCGACATGCTGGATTGGTTTTCCCGGAACTTCGGACCACGATATTCAGAATCTCGCAGCCGATCTCGAACCTTGTCTATGAACAGGGAGTCAACCATCGCCGCCAACACCCCTCTGAGCTGACTTTCGTTTTCTAAACATTACAGATACTTAGCCAGGATTAACTGAATTTCTGCACCTGTGCGCAGTGTTTCCCACGGTGAGAGATTACACACTGGGGGAGTCCGTGCGCCGGTTGTCGGCTGGGCAAAAAAAAGAGAGGGTATTCGTTCCATCTGTACTCCTTCCGGCCATCCTGCCACCCACTCTGAACAGCTTCAGCGTGTTCCTGGAGCGGGTTTTCTGGCAAAATGGCGGTCACTTGGTTGGTAGCAAGTTTAGCCCCTGGGGACGCCTGGCCCCGGGGGTTTTGTCGTTTTAGGTATTGACAGTTTCTGCAGTTGACCGTTGGATGCGATCAGCAATCCATTTTTCGCAGTCAACACGCCGATAACGAATAGCGGTTCCAATCCTAAAAAACGGAATGAAATCACCTGTCATGCGAGCTTTGGCTTGGGTAGATGTGGGGATGTTGTATTCTTTAGCCAACCCCAGAGGAGTAAGAACCTCGGGTTTCAACTTAAATGCTTCAGAATTATGAAACGTGTCCTTGATTAGGTTCTCAAGGAATTGTTTAAGTGAGTCAGCAGATCCTGGAATACTGCCTTGTGGGGTATCGGGATTCATCTTTCTCTCCAACGTGTGATGTGTAGGAACCCTGTTGTAATCAGAGCTACTAAGGGTTTTCACCGGCGTTGGGAAGAAAGGTTAGGCCATGTCAGGAGCCTGTATAAAACGGAAGGATTTCCGCAAACATAAATGTAAATTATTTCAACATGTTGTCATGCTTTTTTCTGTTTTCTTGCTTTATCAAGGCTCACCACTTGAGCGATCCCACTTGATGCTTTTCGCAATGCCTCATCCTTGATATGAGCGTACCGTTGGGTCATCGCCCCAGTTTTATGTCCAAGCAATTGTTGGACGTGATACAGTTCTGCCCCTGAGTTAAGAACCATGCTAGCGAAGGTGTGTCTTAGGTCGTGAATTTTCATATCTTCAATCCCTGCATTTTTGATTGCTGTCGCCCATGGCTTTTTCACGGTGGTGAGGTGTGCGCCAGGCTTTTGTCCGGGAAAGACATACATGCCGATCTTAACATCCTCCTGACTTTCAAGGATTTCCATTGCAGCATCATTCAAAGGGATTACCTGGCCACTTGATTTTTTTCCCTTGGTAAACGGAATCCTCCACTGCTTTCGATCCATGTCAATATCTGCCCAACGTGCGGACAAGACGCTTCCAGATCTGGCTCCTGTAAATAGCATCAGCCCGATTGCTGCCCTTGATACGGGACTTGTCTTCTCCAGTGCCTGAAACAACCGGCCAAGCTCATCCTCATCCAACCACCGGGTGCGCTGGTTATTCTCCTGCTCTATTTTGACTCGCTCGGCAGGGTTCGCATCAATAATCTTTTCATGTATGAAAAAGTTAAACATCGTTTTGATCAATGCAAGATATCGATTGCAGGTGGCTATGGCTCGCCCATCCGACTTAACGCTGGCAATCATCCGGCGAACATCTCTTTCCGTTATCGTATTAACGGGCCGATTACCCCAGGCAGGGATCAATCGAAGGTTTAGCTTGTTCTGATCATCTTTCAGGCTTATTTTGCCGCTGGCATGGACCAGATACCTTTCGGCAAATTGACCGAAGGTAGGGACTTCCCGGTCATCTCTTCGTGTCTGTGCAGGGTCTTCCCCTTTCGACGCCAACCGCAATAATTCAACTGCCTCTTTTCTAGCTTGTTCCAGGGTCCATTTCCCAAAGTCACCAATAGCATACCGTTTGGATGCCCGACCGATCCGGTAACGAATCATGAAGCTCTTTCGACCACTCGGGTATACCCGCAGAACAAATCCTTTTAGAGAATCATCGGAATATTCCACTCGTTTTTCGGTAGGCTTCAGGCTGTCTATCACTCGCTTTGTCAGGTTCATGGCACACTCCATAGGGGAAAATGACAGCTATTCCGTGGATCTACTCATACTGTCTGGGGACACAATAGGGACACATCTGAACGGAATTCAGGGGAATCTCTAGGAACATAATAAACCGAATTTCTGCAAAATCAATAGGTAAGAAATCTCAGGAAACGTCAGGAAAGGCGGATACTCGGATTTGTAATCCGTAGGTCACGAGTTCGACTCTTGTCGCCGGCACCATTAAAATCAATGGCTTAGACTAGAAATGGTCTAGGCCATTTTTATTTGGTGCTCTGGTGGTGCTAGGATTGGTGTGAATTGTTGGCGCCTCTTCACGGAACCTCTTCACCAACAACCACAGATTTGATATGATTGGAAAATTACCAACAAATCATACCATAAGCCCGTCATTTAGACGTGGCATCGCCTTCCCAAAATTGCGACTTTTTGCGGGAGACTCAAGCCTAAACCAAAAAGAGGCTTGAGTCCGCTGATCAGGCCAGCAGCCTCCTCTTTTCTACCAGTAACTTGCAGGAGTCTTGATACCCTGGGAGTTATAGGTCATGGCCCCATCCGCCGCCTGCCCCCCCTGGGGGGTGGCTGTCAGGACAATGCAGGAGGCATCCCCGGTAACACAGTAGGCAGCAGAGACAAGATAGAACCCATTTTCTGTTGTAAACTGGTCTGAAGCGTCTACGGTCAAGTTGAGTCCAGCACCGCCTCCCAGGGTATCGGTATATTGATTGTTTCGGATCAAATATCTCTCCTGCAAAGACATGATCATCATCAGAGCTGTTTTCCCATCCACGCGCCTGGATCTACTCACCTGATCCTGATAAACAGGCAGAGCGATGGTTGTAAGAATACCGATAATACTCAAAACAATAAGCAGCTCAATCAAGCTGAAACCGGATTGTGGGGCCGGTAGCTTGTTGTTACGCTGACTAGGGTGATGATGAACACAGCGCATCGGTGTCACACTCCTTCCAATAGGTGCGTTTGAGCAAGTTGGCAAAGGGGATATCGGAAATAGGCTGTTCTGGGCCAACCAGTACCACCGGACTGCTTCCGGCTGGCAGTAAAATGGATGGTTCAGGGGCTATACCTCCTCTTCGCAAGGTTCTGGATCGATCCTCTTTAACCAAGAGGCTCGGGTTGTCTGGGTCTTGAGCAGGGTCCAGGTCGGAGATTGGGCTGGCGTTGCAGATATTCATCAGATAAAACCTGCTTACCCCTTGCTGAGCCTGACAGCTTTGTGTATCTGAAGCCACCGGAGTGTAGGAGGTAAACATAAGCCAGTTATCAAAAATAATGGAGCTGCCCAAAATCTTTTCGCCAATATAGCTGCTCGATTCCGTTAGCTCGACCAGCCAACCATCGGCCTCGGACAAAGAGGTGGCGGCAATGGTCTGTTCGGAGCCGCTTCCCTGACTGATCAGGTTCTCTGTGGCATTATACAGGTCACCCTCTACCAGTTTATGATAGCTTCCACTGCTATTGGTATCCCGAATCATATAAAACCGATCATGTATCTGGACATCCAACGGGTGGGCACGATAACCGGACCCTATGGCCAGGGTGAGTTGATTGGTTGCGTTGCAACTGGCCAAAACAAGATCTGGTGCATAAAAAAAACGTCGATTGGCGGATTTTTGACTATCCTCTGCCTCGAGTAAGGTTTCCGCCCCTCCTAAACTGGCCATCACCCCCCCTTGAACCAGAGTACTGGCACCGGTATTCTCGTCATTATCGATATCAAAGCGCCAGACTCTTCCGCCCATATCACCCACATACATCAAATCGGCAAAACCGTCCAGGTCCCGGTCCACAACCTTGATATCAGCCGGAATGCTGCTCGACATGTCGCCAAGAGGCAGGTCAGCCGAGCTGTTGTCACTGCTGGAGGCCCACCAGAGACGTTCTCCACTCTCTGCATCGACCATAAAGATCGCCCTTCCGATACTGTCGGCCTGATAGACCGTGGCATCATCCTGGTTATTGTCATAACCACCCGCGAACAGGATGACATTTTTTTCCACACCGTTTAACTTGACTTTGGTCACGACCGGTCGTGACCAGCTCTCTCCCAGTTCAACAAAATCACCCTCCACAGCGCCGCTAATCATCCACTTGAGTTTGGGCGCCGATCGATCGGTTACATCCAACGCATAATAGTTATGTCCACCTCGTCTCATACCAATATAGAGATAGACATGATCCCCAGAGTCCATGGTTCCATCATTGTTGACATCCTTCTGCCAGACGGCAATGGAGCCATCCAGACCATAGGGGTGGGCTTCGGAGCCGGAGTTGATGTAGAATTTTTTCAAGTTGGGCAGCAGCTCTTTGGGAATAAAGCTGAAAAGCTCGCTCCCTGGGTCGACACCGGTATCACCATCCACATCGATTGCGTGCAACAGCCCTTCGTTGGTACCGAAAAAGATGGTCAGATCTCCCGGCCCATAGGTGACGATAACCGGCTTGGAGTGGAGGGGGTCACCGATGTGCTGGCGGGAATCACTGCTATCTCCATCCCCATCTCGATCCAGAAGATCCACCCCTCTGGCCCATTGGATCAGGTTTTGACGATAATTTCCGCCTAAAACGGGGTCTGTCTCCCCATCGATATCCAAAAGGGCTGTGGTTAGAGCGGTATTATCTTCATGCAGCAGATGACCACTTCCGGTCAATAGCACATTGCTCGGTTGGCTGGCTCCGGTATAGGTATAGATTTTCCGGCTAGAGAGCAGAGAATCGCTCAACTCACCGGCGGCCCCACCCAGTGTCGCATCGTTACCATCCACCCCATCGGACCAGAAGCTCTGCGCCGTATCCTTGAACAGACCGGATGAGGTATCAACAACAGCATGATCCGGTATGTTTTCCGGCAGAACCGTTGCCGGATCATAGGTGGCGCCAACCAAAACCGCCGGCGAGCCACGCAACTCATAGCGCTTGAGGTTTCCGACCCATTCCGGCGTCTCTTCAGGTCGGAAGAGAGAAAAATAAACATCGTTCAGATGAGTGAGCCTGTTAAATTGATTGACCGCAACACCCGGTGAGACAAATGTGCTGTCAACCTGGAGAATATCTTTAAAGATGGCTCGGAAGGCGGCGACCAAATCCGTCGCACTGGCGGCCTCATAAAAACCACCCCCTCCATAGAGGATGGCCATATCCCGCATCCAGTCACTGGTGAAGTTAAAACCGATGGTGTGGGTGGTAATGGTCTGATCATCGCTCAGGGCTGACTGATCGGTCTCTTTTAAAAACCCAACCAGCTCATGGCCACACTTTCCACTCCCGGAACCTGAGCAACTTTCACCAATCATCGACTCAACACGACTCTCTGCGGTATTGACACTGGGAGAGCCATCAGAGAGCAGAACAAGATGGTTTTGCTGGCAGCTATTGGTCAGGGGAGATTGGTAGATGGGGCTGCCGGTAATCTCCTCCAGTTTACAGGCGCTGGCTTCCAGATTTTCCTCGCTACAACCATCCGGCTGCACCAGGGTTCCCCCACTATAGGAGGCGGGATGGCTGACTCTTGTGTATTCGGAGCGGCTCCCCTGGTTACCACGGGTTTTACCGTAGTCTACCCCTTCACCACGAAAATAACGGGCCGCTTCGTACAGGGTATCGACAATAGGGGTTCCGCTGCGATATTGAATATCGTTGACCAGCTCAATCAGGCGGGTCCGCACGGTTTTGCCGGTTGTTTGGGTGGCATCCCCTCCCGAAAAGGTGATTCTCAACTTGGGGGCCGCGCCGGTCTCGCCGTTGTAGGACTCCACTGTCCGCCGGCCGCTACCGGTCAGAATAAACACCATGCTGTTGCCTGCAGCCCAATCTCCCCGGTTGACAATCTCCTGAACAAGGCTGGTCAGGTCGGGGGTTCTCAACAGACTGTCCACGGCCACCTCAGGCAGACTATTCCAGGCTACGCTGGCAGCGGTGGTGGTCCGACTGCTGATGTTGTGGCTGCCGCTGGAAAAGGTGGTGGCGTTACCAGACGCCTCGCCATGAATGGTCAGAGAGGTGGCTGCGCTGGAGGATTCATCGATTTCAAACTCTATTTCGGCACTGGAAATGGTGGCCCCCTGGGGAATGGCCAGGGCACGAAAACGGATGCCAACGGTCTGGGTTGAAGACTCCTCTACCAGCTCCAAATCACTGCTGGACAGATTCATTCCGCCACTATCATCCTCCTCGGCATCGTCACTGGTGGCTGAGACCTGTTTGACCACCGACTGAACCCTACACCCCCCCCCTTCAGGGATAGAGTCCGGGTCCCAGGTTACGGAGAGTTCTGGGGCTAAACTGGGGTTGGCATCGTACGACGCTGCGATTCTGTTTCCTGGTCCACCGGAACCGCTGATGATAAATGAGAGGGCATTTCCACCACACCAACCACTGCGATTGACAATTTCTTGAACAATGGATTTCACATCACCCTGTTGATAACTCCCCCCCACCGTATCCCAAGCCGGGATACTGTTCCAGGCCGTCGCCGCCGAGGTGACACTGCGACTGGACAAATTGCCGGTTGCCGTTGTAAAGGGGCTGGAGTGGTCCGCAGCATCCCCTTTAAGGGTCAGGGAGAGCGCACTACTGCTGGCAGCCGCCGCTTTAAACCCCAAGGTTGCGCCGGTAATGGTTGCCCCTTGGGGAACCAGCAGATTTTGAAAGCGTAAGCCAACCCTCTGGTCACTTCCACTACCCCCGGCCCCGGTTTGGTAAGTCACCACCAGCTTGGGGGCCTCCTGACCGGCGTTGACCGACTCCACCTCTCTTTTGCCGCTACCGGTGAGAATGAAGACCATATCGTTCCCACTGGCCCACCCCCCCAGGTTGACGATCTCCTGGACAATGCCACTCAGATTGGGGGTGGTCAGTATGTCGTTGACCTGGACAATGGGCACACCGTTCCACGCCACCGAAGCCGCCGTCCTCGCCCGAGAAGAGACATTATGGTCGCTGTCGACAAAAGGCTCGGCATCGGGGCTAATCTGCCCTTCAATGAGCAGGTCGGTATCATCATCATGATAGACATCCACCTCAAATTGAATCTCGGCACGGACAATGGTAGCCCCTTGGGGAATAGCCACACTCTGAAAGCGCAAGCCTACCGTTTGGTTGCCACCATCATAGACCAGCTCCAGATCGGAACTGCTCATGCTCATACTGCCATTGGCTCGCTGTTCTACGGCGTCATTTTCGTTAGAAATCTGGACCTCTACCTGGGCTGTGGACGCTGCGGGTTGCAAGGTGACCATCTCCAGTTCGGTCTCATCCAAACTCATGATGCCGGTTGCACTCTCCTCGGCATCGTCACTGCTTTCATGGATGGACACCTGGGCAGAGTTGGCATCGGAAGTGGAGGAGGCACCGACAATCTCATCCACCTCCTGATCAATACCGGCTATCGGAAAAAGCACCGGCCCGCCAGGGTTGGAAAAACGCATCAGCCCCACATTGACCCCCGCTGTTTCGGCCAAAATCTGCCGCAGCGCCTCCTTCATCCGATCCAAGCGGGTGGTTGTCGTCCCATCCAGGCTGTTCATACTACTGGAGGTGTCCAATACAAACAGAATATTGGGCTGAATCGTGCCACCCTGGCTCCAATCTCCGCCAAAGAAGATCTCGGTGTCGTCGGCATGACCGGGATGGCTCCCCAACAAGAGGGCCAACAGCCCCCAAAAAAGAGCAATCCCACGCTTGGAAAACCTTCGCTTTTGTTTGATTCTAAGGACAGTTTCCATTTCCACCTCCTGAAGATGGGCCAATTTTTTCAACACCCTGCAAGTTGGTCGTTTGTGCATTGAGGGTCGCGATGGAGCCACGCCCCCGAACTTTATAGCGATGACCAACAAAGTTCTGACCGCCAACCCCCATACTAAAACCGGGGACCACCACTTCGCCGTTGTAACAGATCAACGCTTGACTCAGAAGAGTCGGGTCTTCCAGATCATACCCCTCTCCCGGTGCGGGGCGTTGGGCCGTTGCAACCAGTCCATCCACCAAGACATTCCCAACAACCAACGGTCCGTTAGCCTCCTCTATCACCAAGCCAATGGCCGACTCAGCCCCTTGAAAGGTGATCCTTTTTTTTTGGGTGTTGCCGGATATCTTCTCATTAAGGGTGCTGGTTCGTGAGCCGGTTATGGCAAAAAACGTCAGCAGAAACAGCATCATTAAACTAACAATCAAGACAGAGCCCTGTTGGTCGTTCTGTGGATGGTTGACTGGCCTGTTCACACGCCTTACCTCTGGCTAATAGGGAGTCCGATTACGCAAAACGATGGTGGTAGAGAAGATGCGCCGCAACCATCCATCGGTAAAGGGTCCTACGGGGGCTTCGTTGAGCAGACGATGCGCGCGAATTTCACTGCCCCCCACATTTTGACCATTGCTGACCAACCAGGCGATACGAACCGTCAGAACCCGACTCCAATCGACAACATTGCTGGCCTTGCGGTAGACATTGACCTGGCCATCTTCCAGAGTGTCGGTATCTTCACCATAGAGAATCTGCATCCGTTCACAATTTTCCACCAAAGGGTAGTACTGGGTGCCGGTCGCTATGGTGCCGATACAGCCCAATTCGGGAAGCCCCCCGGCATTGTTCTGGATCAGGTATTGATTTTGGGTAATCGCTCCTCCGGTCGCATCCCCGCCACAATTGATGGTGGACTCATACTGGATGGTCACACGATCACTGCTGTTGGCACTCCCCCCCTCTGTACCGGTAATGGCTGTTGTGAGGGCATCACTGTTTCTGGGATAGCCGGCCATTCGCAGGTCGGCACCAATAAAATCTTCCAGAAACCGACCCGACTCCTGAACCTGCTCCAACCCCTGTTGCAGTTGATAGTTGATGCGCTGGTTCTGGAACACCCTTATGGTCCCGCCAAGAATCAACAACCCGACGGTCATGGCGATCATCAGCTCAACCAGAGAGAAACCACCCTGCTCCGCATCCACCTTATGAACAATGTTCATCATGGCACCACATTGATGGCGACACAGTCGGTATTGGCGGGACAGCTGGCATCTGCAGCCAGCCTCTTCCAACCAAACCGTTGCCAGGAGACCCGAATGGTTTGTGCCGATGTGGCTGTACAGGGGGCAGGACAAGAGACGGCAATCTGTAAACCAGGCAGACTCTGTCCCACACCGGTTGTCTGGTTGTTATATCCCCAGGCTTGGCAATAGACCTGAAAAGCATCAAATTCGGCCATCTGCGTGGCGTTGCAGGCTGTCCCGTTGATCACACCGCCCGCCGAATCCAGGTCATCACTACAGAGGGCTGTTGGAAAGGTGGTTGATATCAGCCCACCCAGGTTTTGGGTACAGTCGATCTCTGAATAGGAGAGAGGAGAGACGGTGCGTTGGGTTAAATCGTAGGATTGACTGATGGCCCCCTCAGGATTGGCGTGGAGACGTTCGGACAGCTCTTGAGCAATGGAGGTGGCCTGACCTCGATAATAAGACTCCTGACTGCTCCTAAGCCCGTTCAACTGCAGAGACCCCAAGCCAAGCAGGCCAATGGAGAGAACCAGAAGCGCCACCAGGTTCTCTATCAGGGTAAAGCCGCTGGTTCCAGAGGAGAGGGGAAATCTTTTTCTTAGGGTGTACATGTCACCGCTCCGGTTGATGTGGAGAGACGACCGATGGCGCTGACAGTCAAGGTTCGAGCATCACTACCGGCGCCTCGATCATCACAAAAAACCAACGTCCCACTCTGCAAGCTGCCATCTACCTTCCGAATCAAGCCGTTAGCGTTGTAGGAGAGATAGTCTCGAACATGAGCACTCCCTCGAACGGTCACACCATTGGCCGTCGCACCGGCGTTGACCTGTAGCAGGGTATCGCCGGTGGTTTGGGTGCCCGAATCGTCCGCATCCACAAACACCGCCCAGCCCAGCTCCCACTGCCCGGTTGTCAGGCAGGTTGTTCCGCTGGCTGAGGGACAGAGAGTAATCCGAGCGGAACGGTTGATGGCCTCGCTGCGGGCATAGTTTGTCAGGCCGACAAAGTTATTAACCCGCACAACCATACGACCATTTTTAATAATCTGGCTAAAGGTCGGCACAGCCAGTGTTAAAAGAACAAAGGCGATCGCCATCACAATCAGCAGCTCCAGCAAGGTATATCCCGAATTGTTCTTCATAGTTTACTATTAACTCAAATAACATACCAACTATTTAAACAGTTGCTTTTAGGGCAAAAAAAGCTGTTTCTTCAAAAAAAAACCACCCCAAAGCGTAAAAATACACTCCTTAAAGTAAAATATTTATACACATCTTGTGCGTAGTGTTGAGTAGGGCGGAACAGGGGGCTGAAGGGGTGTCGGGTGGGGGGGCACAAAAGATCCGCTGCTGCTTGGGGCTTGATAAGACTAAAAGAGAGATAGGTTAAGCAAGGTACCTTCAACCCCGTCACTCCACGGCATACAGCTCTCTACCTTCCAACAGCTCAGTCTGATCATCTTCAAAAGGGTTTAAGCCTCTCTTTTTTTCGAGGTATTTATACACACCAAAACCGGCTGCTGAAACAGCCACGACAATAAGGACAGGCCCCCAACAGGCGCCCAACCCCAAGCCAGCGCCCAATGCCGGCCCTTTGACTGAAACCGCTTTGCCTGTCATGGTGGAAAACTTTGTCATGGGGGTCATTGTGCTACACTCCAATCATCGTCATCACTTGAAGGTGACGGCAGGGTTCTCAACAACTCATCCATCTTTGAGTTTTTTGTAGAGATCTTTAGGCTTGACCAGAACCAGGCTAAAGCGCCCAAAACTGATCACATCGGCATAGTTCAACTCTTTTTCCCAAAATTTGGCCAAACGCTTACCGTTGACGATGGTAAAATTGCTCGACCCCAGATCCTTGATGCTAAACACATTGAGCTTTTTGGTCTTCCCCTCCCCCACATAAAACTCCGCATGTTTGGAGGAGATGGATTGATCCAACAAAATAATGTCGTTGCTACTGGCACGACCAATGGAAATCTTGTTTTTTTTGCTGTTGGAAGGGGTAACCTTGCCGAAAAGGGGATAGACATGTTTCTCCAACATTTTCAGGCGGGCTACCTCGTTTTTTTGCTCAGGGGATTGAAGAAAAAGAACCGTCTCCATATGTCGGCTGTTTTTCTTCATATCCACCTTATTATCAAACCAACCACGGTAGAGACCCGAGCCGACAAGAACAGCGTGGGGGATGGCTGCCAAAAACTCGTCGGCACTGCTGTTTGTCGCAAACTCTTGCAGCAGTTTAAAGTCAAATCTTCCGGTTTCATCAATCAATGTCGTCAATCATCCTGCTCCCGTTAGTGCAACCTGTCAGCACGACACAATCTACGCGTATCGGCTCAGGGACGTTTTTTCAACTGAATCTCCAGCACTCTATCTCTATTCTTGATTTTTATCCACTTCCTTTTCGTCTCATACCCGGCACGGGAAACCTCCAGGTGATAGTTTTCGGGTGGAAGCTTGATGCCCGGCTGGTAGGGCGGCTGAATATTTAAAATCTTAATCTCTGCATCAGCCGGTATGGTGCGGATGGTCAGGCTGAATTCCGACGCAGAGGTGGAGGGGGCCAGCACACGCTCGACCAATGAACTGGTTTGTTGAAAAACCTCAGGGAAAAAGCCGGCCGGCTTATCTGGCCCGTTTGGCTCCTCAACAGCCATTAGAGGCCGGAAATGTTCATACCCCATCAGGATAATGGGTTGCAGCAACAAAAACAGAGCTGTCGCTATCCCAAGAGATTTTCGGCAGTTAGCTGGAGGCTCTGCCTTTTTTATGCTGGCAGACGCCCCCCCTTGGGTCTCCTTATCCAGGGATTTGGGTATCGACAAAACCGTCTCGGCATCGTGAGACGAGATGGAGCGCTGAGGCGTTCGCATCACTTTCAACCAGGCATCGATGGTTTGTGGTCTTTTTGTCTGGTCGATTAACAGAGCTTGATCGATGGCGTTTAAAAATTCCTCCGGATATTTTCCCCTGCCAACCTCTTTAGCCAGTTTAAGGGGGTCCGGTTGATGATTGGAGATGGCTCTCAACCGTGTGCCCGCATCATAGGGGTTGACACCGCTAACCATCTGATAGAGAACCGCCCCCATGGCAAAAATATCGGTCCACGGCCCCTGCTCACCTTTTTGAAGAAACTGCTCTGGCGGGGCGTAGGCGGGGGTAGCCAGGACGGTTAATTGAGTGTTCTTTTCCAACAACGCCTGCCGAGCCGCTCCAAAATCCAGCAGAACTGGGACACCATTATCTCGAATAATGATATTATCCGGCTTGATATCCCTATGGATAATGCCGGTTTTATGGATGGCTTTGAGTCCACCACTCAAATAGCGGACAATTTTGTACAGCTCATCTTTGCTGAAGTCTGAACTACCAAGAAACAGGTTTTTTTTGCGCTGTTTGATATGCTTTTTCAGGCTGAGTCCCGGCTCATAATCCATAATCAGATAGGCGGTGCCCATTTTTTGAAAAATACGCACAATACCAACAATACTGACATGTTTAAATTTGGCGAGGGTGCGGCCCTCCAGAAAAAAGCGATCCAACCCCCATTTAAACAGCTCTGGATCGGCCCCCCTTTGAGGCATGACGCTGTAGTCACTATTGCGGACAGAAAAGGCCTTGGGGAAATACTCCTTGATCGCCACCTCTCGATCCAGATGTTTATCATGGGCCAGATAGGTGATACCAAAAGCACCAGCCCCCAATACTCGAATGATTTGACACTCATTGAGGATAAAGCCCTGGGGTAGCGGTTTTTGAATCGGATCTGACATTACTCAATCTCTTTTCACGAACACTAGGATGAGACCCTCTCACCCTATTGGCCATACAAGCCTTGTATGTAGCATATTTTTTCCATTCAATATAGCTCCTTGTCGGTTCAACCAAGAGAGAGTCCCTCAGAAACCAACCCAAACTTTTCCGGCCGGTGACAGTCGATCAAACGACAAGAGTACCCGGTTGATTTCCGTTATATCAACCGGCTTGGCAATCACACCATCCATCTGATTGGCCTTACAGCGCTCAATAGTCTCCTTCATGACATCGCCCGTAAAGGCGATAATTTTAGTCTGAGCCAGCCGGGGATCTTTCAAAGCCCGGATGCGTCGGGTGGTCTCAAAACCATCCATGTGCGGCATGCGTAAATCCATCAAAATAATATCAAACGGCTGCTGACTCACCTTTTCCAACGCCTCAGCCCCGCTGGTAGCGACCACCACACCGTAGCCCTCATCCGCCAGCAGAGTGGAGACAATCTCCTGGCTCACCAACTCATCTTCAACCAACAACAGCGAGAGGGGCGGGACGGAGGGGCGCTTGGCTGTTTGGGGTTTTTCAACCCAGTCGACCCCTTTTTCAAAGGGTATGAAAAGACGAAAAACAGTCCCCACTCCCCATGTACTCTCTACTTCCATGGTTCCCCCCATCATCTCTACCAGCCGTTTGCAGATGGTCAGGCCAAGTCCCGTCCCTTGCTGCAGTCGGGAGATGGATGCATCTACCTGAACAAAAGGGTCAAAAATGCTTTGCTGCTTCTCAAGTGGAATACCTATCCCCGTATCTCGCACCTCAAACAGTACATCAACCCCACTCTCCCGGCAGCCGACCTGCTGGACCTCGACTGTAATCACCCCCTGCTTGGTAAATTTAATGGCGTTGGCCAGCAGGTTCCAGACAACCTGACTCAGTCGGGTTGGGTCACCCAACAGAGTTGGGGGAAGCTGGGGGTCCAGAGTGTAGTGTAGCTGTAAATTTTTCTGTTGGGCATCCGGTGCCATCAACGAGACCAGCTCCTCCACCAGCCGGTGCAGGTCCACCCTCTCTGAAACCAGCTTTAGCTTACCCTCTTCAATTTTTGATAAATCCAAAATATCGTTAATAATGTGCAGAAGAATTTTCGATGAGAACGAGATGGCATCCACCAGTTTTTGCTGATTGTTTGGCATCGACTGCCGACGAAGCATCTCAATGGCACCCAGAACGCTGTTCATCGGTGTTCGGATTTCATGGCTCATGGTGGCCAAAAAGTCACTTTTGGCCTGGTTGGCATTTTCCGCCTCATGTCTGGCTATAACCAGATCCTCTGTTTTCTCATCGACCAACGCCAACAGTTCATCTCGATTGATTTTGTTCTGCCTGAGCAGCTCCTCTTTGGATTTTTTAAGGCTTATCCGCATAGAGTCCAACGTGGCAGCCAACATGGCCAACTCATCCTGGCCCGGCAGTGAAATATCGCTGTCCAAATCCCCTTTTCCTATGCGGATGGAGGCAGACGACAGCTGTCGAAGAGGGCGCCTGACCATGGTGGAGATAAGGATAAAATGGGTGATAATGATAAACAGCACCATCATGCCCAAAATCAAAATCAGGCTCTGGACACGCTCTTCGATGCGCTCCTTGATGGGGTCAGTCCACATGCCCATGGTGATGGTGCCCAGAGGAAAGCCGGCATCAACCTCGATGGTCTGGGTATAGTTTTTTACTGACTGTCTTGCCGAAAGAACCGGCCCGCTCAGCACCACAGTTCGACGGTTAGCCGATAGCTCTATTTTGATAAAGGCAATCTCCTCTATCCTGGCAAGAAAGGTATCGGAAATGTTTTGCAAGGCAGGAAAGTCATCATACAATATGGGGCCAATGGCCGCTTGAGACAAGGCGTATATCAACGAGTTTGCCTGGCCATCAAGACGATCTGCCTGCCTTTGCCGCTCGTTGGAAGAGCTATAGAGAGCATAGGCACCGATAATCAGAATAGAGACCAGAGAGGATAGAAAGATCAGCTTCAGATCCAGGCGCTTCATCTCTTACTCTCTGCTCATCGAATCGGCTCAAGCTGGCAACTCTCAAACCGATCAACCTGGAGCATGGCCTCTCTGATGGGAAGATAATCCTCCTGACTGGCAGGGAAAAACCCTTCTATTTTCAGTTTTTTAAAAGCAACCTGCGCCTTCAAGCCCAATATCACCGACTGAAGCCCGTTAAAAACGACCTCATCCAGACCGGCCCGAGCCAACCAGGGCTTGGTGACATTGGGAAAGCTATGGAGGATTTTTAAGGGGCTGTTATTTTTGTTCCTTTTATAAAAGGTCGACTCCTTGAGCGCCCCCGCATCGAACCGACCAGAGGCAACAGCTGTGAACACATTATCATGACGCTGGAGATAGTCATGCTCAGCAAGGTGAGCCGCACAAATACCCACCTTGGCAAGCTCTCGTTGTGAAAGATAACGCCCAATGGTTGAGACCTTGTTGCCGAAAGCAAATCTCTTTCCTTTCAGATCGGAAAGCCCCTTCATGGCACGCTCTTTTCTCACCACGATCAAACCCTGAAAACTTTTTTTGCCTTTTCTGTTTTCCATTGCCAGCAGTCGAATAGCCGGATTTTTTCTCTTGGCAAGCACATACGAGGAGGGCCCAAGACGACCAAAATCTATCTCCCCCTGGACAAAAGCTTCAATGGATTCATGGTAGGTTCTGAACACTTTAAAGTGAATCTTGACAGGCTGTTGCAGCCGCCCCTCCAACCCCTCTTCAATCACCTGCAAGACCGGCAGTATCTTTTGGGCGATCACCTGGGGACTGTCCGTTGAGTTGATGCCAAACTGAAGCTCAAGAGGAGAAGGGGTTGCCAAACTTGACCCGGGAACCACCATCACAAAAAAGGAAACCGACAACAGCAGAACAGAAAAGAGATATCTTACGCGCATTTAAACACCTATACAGCCCCTCATTTGATAAAGGTCGGCCCCCTTGGGGAGGCAACCCTCTGACCACACAAAAATCGTCACAAATCAACAACTCATCATGCCCACACAGCCCAAAATAAACCCCCAGCCACATCAAGGCAACTTCTGCCCGCATATATATTTTTAATTTGATGTTTTAGAATATGTTGATTATCTTATATAGCGTTTCCTTAATCTTTCTCATCCATCTCTTTTATTTGGAGGGCTGTAAGATGAAGCTAGAGTCTATTGTTACCATTGTTGCCGTTGTCATGATGTTTTCAGGTGTTGTGTTTCTGCCCATCTTGTTTGGCTCGTAACTGTTTTTTCATACAGTCTCTTCCCTCCCTCTCCTCAGAGTGGAGAGGGGCGGGATTGGCACTTTACCCTCTCCTCCTCCCTGCCTCACCCCACCAAAGAGTCTTGAGCCTGTGCATCTTCCTCTTCCAGCAACCGCTTGGCATGACGCAGCGCTTGCAGACGAACCGGATGGCGGTATTCAGGTGAAATGTGGCGAAGAATGCCCAGATCATCCAGGGTATTGATCACCTTTCCACCCACACAATCCCCACTACAGGAGAGCAGAACCATGCGTCCTGAATCCTGACACTGTTTGATAATCTCCTCCAAGGCCAAGGCGATGGAGGTATCGATCATGGTTGCCCCCTCCAAATCGAGCACCACAACCCGATAATTCATCCCTACCGGCCCCATTTTGCGAACCATCTCCTTGGCTGAACAGTAGGAAAAGGCCCCGGAGAGGTGGAGAACCAAAATGCGCCCCTCGGCCCAGCGAAGAATCTCCCGGCCCTTGACGGTGATAGGCGGATATTCTGCCGGGCTGGTGACCAGACGAAACTGTTTGAGCTGCTCCTCACTCATCTGGTTGGCAGAGATCAGGGAGGAGACGATAACCCCAACCCCTACAGCCAACACCAAATCAGTCACAACGGTCAGCAACAGTACTATCAGGGTGACCAACATGCCACCCCGAGGGGCTTTATGCAGGCGGCGCAGATGTTGCCAGTCGATGATATCATACCCCACCTTCAGAAGAATACCGGCCAGAACCGCATGAGGAATCTGCTCGGCCAGCGGCCCCAACCCCAAGACAACAGCCAGCAATACGACCGAGTGAAGAGCACCCGAAAGAGGGGTCTTGCCACCAGCGCGAATATTGACCACTGTACGCATGGTCGCACCGGCCCCTGGAATGGCGCCAAACAGCCCCGCCACCATATTGCCAACCCCCTGCCCCACCAGCTCTCGATTGGATTGGTGATAGGTTCGGGTAAAATTATCCGCCACCAAACTGGTCAGCAGAGAGTCGATGGATCCCAGCATGGCCAACGTAATAGCAGAGGAGATCATACCGGGAAACTGGCTCAGTTCGACGTCAGGCAGGATAATCTCTGGAAAACCGGTGGGAATCTCACCAATAACCGGCGCACCAGGAAGCGCAAAGACCCCGAGCAGGGTACCGGTTAGCAGTGCCAGAAGAGGTGCGGGGAGAAAACGGCTGACGGCAAGGGGGGTGAAAGAGACAATAGCCAGGGAAAGAACCCCCAGCAGCGCCGCATTGCCAAAGGGGCCGGAGAGAAGGTCCGGGATCATGGCAATGGCATGCAACACCCCTTCAGAGGAGGGCGGATACCCAAGCAAGGGGGCCAGTTGCAGCAGGATGATTATGACGCCGATTCCGGTCATAAAGCCTGAAATGACCGAAAAAGGCATGTAGGTAACATAATGACCCAACCGCAATGAGCCAAACAGTATCTGCAGCGCTCCCCCCATGATGACGACGGTAAAAGCCAAGGCAGGGTTATCCCCATACTGGGTAATAATAACCGCCATCACCACGGTCATGGGGCCGGTAGGACCAGAGATCTGAGAGGGGGTTCCGCCAATAATGGCAGCAAAAAAACCGACAAAAACCGCCCCATAGAGACCGGCCATCGCCCCGGCCCCAGAAGCCACACCAAAGGCTAAAGCCAACGGCAGGGCAACCACGGCAGATGTCAAACCACCAAAGATATCTCCCCGAATATTTTTAAAGTGCAGACCATTGACAAGTTCCATCGGCTTTTTACTTTCTATGTTGTCCCTATAAGCAGGGTTAAACCTGGAAACAGCAAGGGGTACCGGAGGTAAGGCAAGCAGAAATAAAAACCGCAACCGGGCCTGGCTCTGCTGGTTTTACTGGATGGAACAGCAGGTTGATACACAACTCTAACGTCATCAAAACGAGTGATGTATTATCGGTTAAAGTTAAAATCCTGAATGTGTCCCCTTGGGAGCCTGTCAGAACCATCATTTGAGCATGATACTCCTTCCCCATCTCCTTCTCAACAGCTTGAAAATCAAGCCGGATCAGCCTCCATCAACAGAGGAGAAAGCAGGATAAAAAAAAGATGATCCGGATAGCTGAATAGGATTTATTCTCAAAAAGTGAAATTATTCTCTTGACTACTTAACCAATACTCTCTATGCTGCGACGCAATATTGCTGCATCGCAATATATCAATTTCACACTTTTAGCCTCAAGCCGACACACACCTTTTCCATTGTCAAAAACCGATTCCGACCAAAGGAGTTTTCCACATGGACTGTGAATATGACGAGATCAACTTTGATCAGATGGCCCGTTGCATAGGCGCCATCGCCCATCCACTACGGCTAAAAATCATTACCGCCATTCGTAATCAGGAGTTGAATGTCAACGAACTGGTTGCCACTGTCGGCTCCTCTCAGTCCAATATTTCTCAACATCTGGGCATTCTTCGGGAGAAAGAGATCCTTCACTCCAAACGTCGAGCCAACAAAGTCTATTATCGCCTGGGTCGCTGTGGTGTAGAAGAGCTGCTTCTCCTGACAAACGACATTTTTGCCGGCCAACAAAACAGAGGCCAGCAAAGACAGCCTGCCTAAGCCACCCCCTTCTCATCTAAAAAAGGCCCCCAATTGGGGGCCTTTTTTATCCGACCTTTTTCAAGCCGGATAAAATCGCCTCAATCTCTTCAAAGGTTGCCGGCTTTGCCACAACCTCTGGGTAGCGCCCTCCCCCCCCTGTTGGCAGGGGCGTTCCCTCTTGACCGGCAGAACAGAGATAGACAGGAATCTCCGGGCGAATGGCAACCATGCGCTGAGCCAGATCCCGACCACTCAGGCTTGGCATATGCAGATCGGTAATCACCACATCAAACCCCTCTGGATGAGCCTGGAATCGACGCAGTGCCTCCTCCGGGTCAGCCGTACATAAGGCGTGCCGATAGCCGCTCGCCTTCAGCCGCAGGGCGACAGTATTGACAAGGGCCTCCTCATCATCAACATACAAAAGACGCGGCAGGGGTGCAGTCCGCTGCTCCACAGCAGGCCGAACCACCTCTTCGATGTTTTCATCCGTGGGTTTATAATCGATCGGCTTCTCCTGGCAGCCACCCACGGCTACCTCTTTCAAGGCGGTGGAAAAATCTTCAAGGGTGAGGGGTTTTTGCAGATATTTTTTCAACCCCAGTTCGGCAATAGTATCGGCATGAATGTTTTCGCTGTAACCGCTGCAGAGAAAGATAGGCATATCGGGACGGTGGGACAAAATCTGCCCGGCCAGCTCTATTCCGGTCATGTTGGGCATCATCTGGTCGGTAATCACCACATCAAAATCGCCAGGACTCTCCAAAAACCGGCTCAAGGCCTTTTGTGGATCGGAGAAGGTCTCCGACTCATACCCCAACACCTTTAACATGCGCCCCCCCAGCTTAACCAGATCCTTCTCATCATCGACAAAAAGTACCCGCCCTTCGCCCCGCTCTATCGAAGGAGCCGATTGTTCTGCCCCCTCCTGATTGTTGGCAGACTCCACCACCGGCAGATAGAGATAAAAGCGGGCACCCAGCCCAACCTCACTCTCGACATGGATGGCCCCAAGAGAGGCCTTAACCGCCCCATGGACGACAGAAAGCCCCAGGCCGGTCCCTTCATCTTTGTTTTTGGTGGTATAAAAAGGCTCAAAAATCCGTTCTTGTAACGCTGCCGTCATCCCCGGTCCACTGTCTTGCACCACAAGCTCCAGGAAGCTACCCGGCTTGAGATCCAACCGCTCCGCCTCCTCTTGGCTCAAGAGCACAGAACGCAACGCTACCGTCAGCACCCCTCCCTGATCCCCCATGGCCTGAATCGCATTGGTACAGAGGTTGGTCAACATCTGATGCAGTTGAGTGGTCTCCACACAGACCATCAACCCCTCATCGACCATCTCTTCCTCGATACGGATGGCAGGAGGTGTAGTGGAACGGATAAATTTTAGCGCCTCACCAATGACAGGAATCGGGTTGAGACATGTTTTAGGAACCTGGCTACGGCGACTGAAGGTCAGCAGTTGATTGACCAACGCCTTGCCTCTTAGGCTGGCTTTTTGAATGATGTTCAGACTCTCGATGGGGCTACCGATCCCCAGGGTTGCCAACTCAACATTACCCAAAATAATAGCCAGAATATTGTTGAAATCATGGGCAACACCGCCAGCCAGAGTACCGATAGCCTCCATCTTCTGAGCTTGGCGCAACTGGCTTTCCAAGGCTCTTCTTTCGGTGATATCCCGCAAAAAAGTGCAGAGATAAGAGCCCTGACCAATCTGGGAGTAGGAGATGCTCACCTCCAGATCGATCAGCCCACCCTCTTTATTTCGGTGCCGGGTCTCAAACTGCCCGCCCCCCTCCGAAAAAACCGCCTGGATATGGGCCCGAACCTCTTCCGGCGATTCGTTAGCCTCCAGATCAGATACAGTCAGAGCCAGAAGCTCCTCCCGACTGTATCCACTCATTCGGCAATAGGCGTCGTTGACCTCCAAAATCCGCCCCTTCTCATCCACCACCCAAAAGCCATCCTGAGTAGTCGAGATGATGGTTTGATGCCGATCAACCAGCAGCTGCAACTGTGCCTCAACCTCCTTTCGGTCGGTAATATCCACATGGGTTCCGACAAAGCGTACCAGCTTGCCCGCTTCATCGGGAATGCCAAATCCACGAGAGAGAATCCAGACATAGTACCCCCGCTTATGACGCATCCGAAACTCGATTTCGAAAGAGGGCTGGGGATTATCCAGATAGTTGGCTATTGCCCTTTGACAACGTTGAAGATCATCCGGGTGCAAACGGGACTCCCACTCCCAGAGCTGAGAGCCGATCTCCTCCTCCCGATAGCCGATCATGCTTTTCCAACGTGGGGAGTAGTAGACCAGACCGCTGGCCAGATCCATATCCCACAGACCATCTTTGGCCCCCTGCATGGCGAGAGAGAACCGCTGTTCACTCAGGCGCAGATCCTCTTCTGCCCTCTTACGGTCGGTAATATCCTGCCCCACCGCAATAATCCCGGCTGGCCCACCGGCGGCATCCATCAGCCGGTCAAAATTCCACAGAAACGTTTGCCGCTCACCTTTTCTGTTTTTAAGGGTGTTTTCATAACCAATGACAGAGAGGCCTGAGTCTAGAAGAGTCTGCCAAATGGGCAGTAGATTTTGCCTCTCCTCTTTTTCAACAAACCGCTGCAGATAGTCCCCCCCCAACACCGCCTCCCGTTTCTGTCCGAAAAGCTGCTCGGCGGCTGGGTTGAACTCCAAAATCTTAAACTGGGGTGACAAAGAGAGAATAACCGTAGGGGCGGTCTGAATCAGGGTCTTATAGTGCCGCTCCGACTGAATCAGCGCCCCTTCGGTATAGTGGAGAAGCTGGCGGTTTTCCAGGGTAATGGCCACCAGTTTGGCGGCATTGCGGATGGCGGGCAACAGATCCGGGGAGAGAGGCTCGGGGGTCTCGACAAAAACCAGGCTGCCAAAGGCGTTTCTGACCGTGTTGATTTCGATGGTGGGCTGCTCGGAGACCACACCGGGGGGTAAAAGTTGAACCGTCAGGTCGGGATGAAAATTGGAGATGGCCTCGACAAACAGCGACAGAATACGTTCCTGGCTTCGTACCTGGGAGAGGTTGGCAATCAATAAAAGAAGATCATGGAAAATTTGACTTCGTTCCATAAAAACACACTTCTCCCCAACCAGAAAAAAAGACCAGGGAATCTTCCCCCTTGATCTTCAATGACAGACCGTCATACCGATACACACCTCAGGGTGTCATGACTCTATTCCAAAGAGAGTAAATCATAAAAATTCAGGGGCATTATTCTCAAGCCACCGATCCGGCTCTTGATAGAAGGGATTTTCTGTCACAACCCCCCCGCTGATGGTGTAGGGGTGGGTTTGCAGGACACTCATGATGACAGAGCCGCTAAACTTGTTCACATCGTACAGGCAGAGGCTGACCCAGGGTTTTCCAGGTATAAAGCGGTTGAGTTTGGCCTCGTAGGCCATTAAATGTTCCACACCCGGCGTCTTGCTCTCTTGTGACCAGATCATATCAACCACACCCCGAATATTACGTGGCCCCTCTTTTTGGGTGTCGGCAAAAAAACGGTCCAGCCCAGAGATCATCTCCGGTGGAGAGAAGCTTCCATTGGGATAGTAGAGGGTTCGTGCATCCAGAAACCGAAACCGGTCTGGATCATCCAGATGGTTTTCAGACTCTGGATAACGGCTTTTGAACAGCTCGGAAAAGGAGGCCAGGGTCCTTTCGGTCGGACAATAGAGACCCAGATCATTGGCCTGATCTCCCCGCCCCAAAAAACCCAAGATGATATCGTCTCGCTCTTTTTCCGATTCATACAATCCACAAAGATGGGTACCCCAATTACACGAACAGTTATGAAACCCCAAATCGACAACAGGTTGGGAAGAGGTTTGCAGATGCATCGTCTTTTCTCCTTAGCGGCAGGAAAATCATGAGTTTCGACCAAGTATGTGCTGACAAATGCCCTTTCCAGGTTGAACCCATCAAGGGCAACACCCTGAAGATGTCAGTGTACATCCTTTCAAAGAGTAAAGGTGACTATTTTTAAAAAAAAATCATCCCTTGCCCCCTCTGCAACCCGATCTCAAGAGAGAGGAGTAGGTCAAAAAGATTTGGCCGCCGTGATCCTGCCAAGAAAGGTTCCCATCTCTTCAAGAGAAAGAACAGAGGTCTCGGCCTGAGACTGGAGGGCGGCATAAAGCATCTCTGTGGCCGGAGAGCTATGGGGATCTTGAACCAGAAGAGGCCGCTGTTTTTTAGTAAAAGAGCTGGCGGCCTCACAACCATCCACCCCTCGACCCGACAGAACAACCCCAACCGGACAAGAGGCTTGGGAGAGGGCGGAGTGAAAGAGCCGATTGATGGAGGGGTGGCTGTCCAGATCGGGTTGGAAGGTTGAACAGAGGATAAAGCGGCCTGCATCATTCCTCTTGATGACGCCGTCAACCCCTTCAGGAACAACCGTAATGGAGCCATCCTGCAGAACCTCCCCACTCGCCCCCACCTGGATGGGACAGCCGCTCTCCTGATGAAGCAGCCCCACCAGATCTCTCATCCCCTCCACCCCCTGAAGAGCGACGACAATCGGTGCAGAAAGTGTCCCAACCTCTTGTAAAAAGCGGTACAGATCACCCACACCACCAACCGCCACACCAACGACGACCAGATCACACCCCTCGGCAACCCTCTCCTCAAGGGCAGAAAGCCGATCCACTTCCGCCTCACTTTTTCTCGCAGGCCAAGAAGAAGAGTGAGTTTTTTTTCCCCAGTAACGAATTTTATTTAAAAACTGCTCTTGAGAGTGGCCCAGTTTGATGGGATCGTGAAAGGTGGGCCAGGAAAAAAAATCAACCGCCCCCGACGCCAAAGCCTTGAGAATGAAACCCTTGTTTGACCAGCTGGATTCGCTGTGCAGGAGAATGGAGCAGGGAAAATGGTATGAAATCTGCTGAACCCTTTCCACTACCCGCCCAGGAGGCTCAACGGCAAGGGTAATCAAATCCGGCTTGAAACGTTGGATTTCATCCAGGGAAAAGGTGTCGGAACTCAAGCCGGGGTGTACTCTAATCTCTTGGGCATCCAGCAGCACTCGACGGGTCACAGCTTGTAAAAATCCTGGTTCATCAAGGGGAAGGAGCTTGATCATCTCTTCCATCTTTCATCTTTTCAACCTGGATAACCGTGTCAGCCGTGGCGACAGGGTACACTCGGAGGGGTACCTTTTTTCAGGTTTGACTGGCGGGATGAAAAAAGAGTGGGAGCAAACGCCAATCCCCGTAAGGACTCCTGGGCTATCTGACCAAAAAAAGTAGCCAGGAACCCCGGCGCCTTAAGGGGGGGGTAGGCAGCCAAGGTTCCTGGATTAAAGCCTCGGAGTGGATTAAAACTCTCTTTTTCTCCTCCGCTTGCCAATAGACACTTCACAAAACGTACCAACCTTGAAAAAGGAGGTTTTTTGGCGACAATATTATAGAATTGCAAACAAACCAACAGAATCATCCAGAAGCACAGTGGAAAAAAAACAACCATCCGCCAAGAAAAAGAGGCCGTAACGATAAAAATGGTACTTTTTTATCAAAAAGATAGCATAATATGGAAAAAAATTTTCCATATTTACCAAACTTACCGCTTGCTTCCCACAGCCACTTTTCTCAATCGATTATTCAAGGTCTGCCGGGTAATCCCCAACAGGTTGGCTGCCAGACTCTTATTACCATCAGCCCTTTGAATGGCCGCTTCAATCAGCAGGTTTTCCGCCTCAAAAAAGGTGGGCAACCTCCCTTGCACCGAAAGAAAGGGATTTTCGTCTGTCTGCTGAAAGCTGATATCCAGAGATTTTTTGTCCAAAATAATCTTGCGAAAACTCTCCAAGGCCAGATTTCCCGATTCGTGACGGGCAACGGCATCGACGATCATGGCCCGCAACTCTCTAATATTACCCGGAAAGTCATAGGCATTGAGCAACTGGAACAGCTCCTGTGACGGATGGGGTACGCTCTTGTGCATGGAATGGGCGGCATCGTTTAAAAAATGGTTGACCAGCAGAGGGATATCTTCCCGGCGCTCTCTAAGGGGTGGAATGGCAATCTGGTGGGCGGAGAGTCGAAAATAGAGATCGGCACGAAACCGCTCTTCCACCATCAACTCTTTAAGATTTTGGTTGGTCGCACAGATAATGCGCGCATCGGTTCCAATGGCTCCATCCGCCCCAAGCGGATAGTAACAACGCTCTTGCAAAAGACGCAACAGTTTGATTTGGGATGACTTTTTCAAATCCCCAATCTCATCCAAAAAGAGGGTGCCTCCCGCCGCTTTGGCAATCAACCCCTCCCGGTGGCTATCGGCACCAGAAAAAGCCCCTTTTCGGTGGCCAAACAGGGTATCCGAAAACATGGTGTCATCCAGCCCTGCCACATTCAAAGGGACCAGAGGCCCCTTGCGACCACTCACACGATGCAACGCCTCAACCAGGATCTCCTTGCCCACCCCGGTCTCACCACTCACCAATACCGGTTCGGTTGAGTGGGCAATGGCCTCACCATAACGAAACAGGGTCTGCATCTTTCGGCTTCGGGTCAGGATGGCCTCGAAGGCTTCACTGTTTTTGGGCTGATCGGCAAACAGCACCTGCTTGAGCATACCCACTTCACCCCGCAAGGCCCGCAACGCCAAAGCCATCTTGACACACGAGATAAAACGGCTGCTTTCAACCGGTTTAAGCAGATAGTCAAACGCCCCCAACTTCATACACTCCACAGCCCGTTCCAGGTCGTGGGTTGCGCTCATGACGGCGACCGGAATGTCAGGAAACCGCTGCGCCAACTCCCCAAGCAGCTCCAGACCACTGATTAAAGGCATGGCCAAATCGAGAATCACCATGGCTCCGCCCCGCTCCTCCAAAAACGGAATCAACTGTCGCCCATCGGTCATACTCTCCACCGGGCCAAGCCCGGCAAATCGGAGTTGGGTCTGAGAGCTAAAAAGAATCTCCTCTTCATCATCCACCAATATGATGGGCAGGTTTGTTTTAGATTGAGAATCCATAACCATTTCCTATTGAGAGGGCGTAAGAAGAGAGAACTCGATGGTAACCGTCGTACCTTCTCCCATACGGGACTCAAACGACATCTTGCCACCATGGTTTTCGACAATGGAACGGGAGATGGAGAGACCCAATCCGGTGCCGTTGGCTTGGGAGCCGGTAGAAAAAAAAGGGTTTGTCAGACGTTGCAAATCCTCACCCGGAACCCCTCGCCCTTCATCCTTGACCAGCACACAAACTTTTTTGGCTTCCGGGTCGGGCACCACCTGAATGAGAATTTTTCGGTCAGGATCTTCCAGAGCCTGGAGGGCATTTAAAATCAGGTTGATAAACAGCTGCTCCAACTGTTGGGCATTACCCAGAACCTGCAGGGTTTTATTCTCTTTTTCGAAATGGAACCGATGACAGGATTGATTGATTTTCCCCTGAAGAATGGCAATGGCACGAGAGAGAACCTCCTGAATATCCACCTTCTGATCCAGCACCCCCTTATCCTGTCGGCTTAAATGTTTCAGGTTTTGGATGATACCTTGAATGCGAACCGAGCTTTTCAAAATCCCTTCGAATAGTCGAGGCATGGTCCCCAACACCTCGGCAACCGGTATGCCCGCCAGCAGAAAATCCCCCTCCTCTTGCCGGGATCTCTCTAAAAAGGGGACCGCGTCTGCCCAGACATCGGCAACCATGGCTGCGTTGAAACGGATCGAGTTATTGGGGTTGTTGACCTCATGAGCCACCCCCCCCGCCAAAACACCCACCGTAGCCAACTGTCCAAAGTGGATGGTCTGCTGCTGCAGTTGAGTGCGCTCCTTCTCGACGCGGCGCCGTTCAGAGATATCCCGCACACTGTAAAAAATAAACGCCTCCCCTTTGCTATCCAGATAGTTGGTCGAAACCTCAACCGGAAACATCTCCCCATCCTGACGACGGTGTTGGGCTTCGAAGGTGTAGCTCCCCTCCTCCTTCACCTTCAGCCAATGGGCCTGCCAACTCTCGTTGGGGAAAGCGTTACCCAGATCAATCACAGTCAAAGACAACAGCCTCTCTCGGGGGTAACCCAAAGCCTGACAGGCGGCCTGATTGACATTGGCAATGGTCCCATCCAGTCGGACCCAATACATGGCGTCTTGAATATTATCGACCGAAAAGCGGATGAGATGAAGCGCTTCCTCATTTTTTTTACGTTCGGTAATATCCAAAAAAAGCGACACAAACTGACCCGGCTGGGGAGAGTAGGCAAACACCTCCCAATATCGATCCAGTACGGTATCGTACTCCTCAAAATGGATGGAGTTTCCCGTCAGGGCCACCTCGCCATATTTTTGAATCCAACCTCTCTGTGTGGCCGGCATCACCTCCAGCAAGGTGCGGCCAATCAACGCCTTGGCCGTCAATCCGGTCAGGGCCTCAAATTTGGGGTTGACCTCCAAAAACCGATAGTCAACCACCCTCCCCCCCTCATCGACAATCACCTCATGGAGGGCCATGCCGGTGATCATCTCCAAAAAGAGGGAACGGTAGCGGTGTTCACTCTTCTGGAGCGCTTGAACAGCCTGTTTTGTTTCGGTAATATCTTCGACACTGGACCAGATGTAGCGGCAGTTTTTCTGGACCAAGAAGGTGCTGAACAGCCGTACCGGAACCCGATGACCCCTCAGATGAATCAGCTCTTTCTCATAGGGGCCATGACGACCCGTGGTTGCCAACTTTTCAAGATGCAGGGCCTCATCCTGCTGATAGCTGTCTGGGGTAATCTGCCAGCGGCCCAACTGTTTGGCCTCCTCGACCGTACGGCCGATAATCTGGGCAAAGGCCTGGTTGACATCCACCACCTCTCCGTTTGTCCGGCTTAACACCAGACCGATGGGAGAGTGTTCGAACAGGGCGCGGTTATAGAGCTCTTTTTCTTGAATAGCCGACTGTAAAGCGAGATATTTCATCTCGTGACGGAGCAGAAGCCCTAACAAGAGAACCGCCAGAGGGGTCGTCACCAGAACCGGCAGGGCAATAAGCGAAAACACCTGCCAACTCTGAGCAAAATCCGGCAGCGCAAAAATCCAGGCCAGACTCATCAGAGCCAAAAGCAAACCGACAACCAGCAGATAGGTAACCGTCAACGCCTGCTGGCGCCCCTGCCACTTAACGCCAAGATAGAGACCAAAAAACGCCGCTGTCACAAGGGTACCAATACCAGCCCAGGCACCGACCCCTCCCAAGGAATAGCGATAAACCGAGAGAATAGAGCCTGTAATAAGTGCGGCCCACCCTCCACAAAAAGGGCCTGCCATCAACGTGAGCAGCACCCGACTGTCGATAAGGATACCCGGCTGGACCTCAATGGGCAGTTGCATGCTGACCAGCCCCACCAAGCCAAACACCACCCCACCGGTGACAACAAACAGCCCCTCACTCAGATTGGTGGCATAGCGCAAGAGCAGATGGAAAAGAAAGGTTAAGGCAATCATCAGGATGATATTCTGGCCCAGATCGGCCGAGATGGTCATAAAATGGTCCTGAATCACACGCTACACCCCCACTTTCCTCTGGATGGATCAACCCAGCCAAAGTTGGATTTGCCTGATAGAGCCTGGATAGATGAAAAGGACAATCTGAATCTGTCATCTTTTAAGGGTCTTAGTCAGGATAGTTACCCATGATACCTTGTTTAGCCTGACGACCAAACAAAAATCCGGGCTAAGGGGCAGGGAGAAGCGGGCAACTTGATGGGTTTTGGATGGGCATTGTTGGGAGAGGAAGAGAAAAATAAAACAGGGGGTTAAAAAGGGTTTGTCACGATTGGTGGCCCCACCCCTGGGGCCACCAATCCGCAACAGCTTCTGGCTGAAACGGCTCTATCGACAGAAAACCTAGCCGCATTGATCGCCTTTTTTAACCCTTTCGGCCTTGCTGGGGCAGCCCTGACTGTTTCCCGCAGAACAGCCACAAGAGATCCCCTCCTTTTTTGAAAACAGCGCCCGGGCGCTCCGATAGATATACCAGAGACAAAACAGCAAGATCAGCCCAAGCACCCCCCCTTCAACCCAACCTACTTCGCTCATATGAACAGACTCCCAACCGATACAACCGTGAAGGCCAACCCCCAGGCCAGAACAAGAGAAAAAGCCACCGAAAACCCAGCCCATCGCCAACCACCAGCCTCACGACGAATAGCTGCAATGGTTGCCAAGCAGGGGGAGTAGAGCAAGGCAAACAGCATGAAGGCAAACGCCACCAGAGGGGACATGGTTCCCGCCAACACCGCACGCAGACTGGTGGACTCCTCCGTAGACTCCTCATCCTGGGAGTAGATCACCGCATAACTGGCCACCACCACCTCCTTGGCAACAAAGCCGGTAAGAATGGCAACCGTATCCCGCCAGGTAAAATCCAACGGCGCAAAAACCGGGGCAATGGTGCGGGCAATGCGCCCCAGGTAGCTCTCGGACAGATGCTCTTGGGCTTTTTTACGTTTCAGTTCAGCAATGGCGGCTTCACTGTCCGAGCTGGCCGGGCTGGACTGCAGTTGCTCAATCTGGGCATCGAAATCGGTACTGTAGACCGTATGCTGTGGAAAAGCCTGCAGAAACCAGATAACCACGGAGCCTACCAAAATCACCCCGGCAATCTTTTGCAAAAAGTTTAACGCCTTATCCCACATATGGACCAGAACAGCCCGCAGAGTTGGCAGTCGATAGGGAGGCAGCTCCATCACAAAAGCCTCTTCAGCCCCTTTGGGAAGCAGTTTGTTGAGAAACACCGATGCAGCCATGGCGATGATAATGCTCAGCATGTACATGATGAAGACCATGGTTCCCGCCATTTCGCTGAAAAAAGCACCGGCAAAAAGGATAAACACCGGCAGTCGGGCGGCACAGAGCATGAAAGGATTGATTAAGATGGTGATCAATCGGGAGCGGTCACTCTCGATGGTTCGGGTGGCCATCACCGCGGGCACATTGCAGCCAAAACCCATCACCAGCGGAATCAGGGCTTTGCCATGCAGACCAAAGGTGTGCATC
Source organism: Magnetococcales bacterium (assembly GCA_002753565.1). Taxonomy (GTDB): domain Bacteria; phylum Pseudomonadota; class Magnetococcia; order Magnetococcales; family JADFYX01. The sequence continues at coordinate 42,656 of PEAM01000023.1, forward strand.
AGGCGGTCCATCAGGAAGGCGGCTCGGGTCAGATAGCCCGTTTCGCTGAAGATGGCCATAAAGAAAAAGAGAATGACAATATTGGGCAGAAAAATAATGGTCCCACCTACTCCAGCCACAATTCCCTCGATAACCAGGTCATGAACCATTCCGGCTGGAATCAGATCATCCAGAAACGCCGAAACAACCGTCACACCAGAGTCAATCCAGTTCATGGGGTATTCGCCCACGGTAAAGGTGGTTTGAAACATGGTCCAGAGCAGGCCGATAAAAAGAGGGATACCGATCACTTTATTCAGAAAGATCCGGTCCAGTTTTCGGGTGATATCGAAACGGCTTTCAATATCATCGGGGAACTCAACCGCCTCACAAACCATACCATGGACAAAACCGTATCGGGCATCGGCAAACAACATTTCACACTCACCGTCATGGTCCCGAGCCAGGTCGTAGCGTTCCCGCCGCACCATCTCCAACAGATGGTCATGGTCCTTCTCCTGGCGCAGCAGAACCTCATCCCCTTCCAGCAGCTTGATGGCCAACCAGCGGGTCTGCTGTTCGGTCATCTCTTTGGGGTGGAGTTGGGCAATCTTCTCCTGCACCCGCACAACCGCATCCGCCAGATGCTGGTCATATTTGATGAAAGTCTGGGACACCTCCCGCTTGACGGCTCCCTGCTCGACGATGGCATCCTTGAGCTTCTCCAGCCCCTCTCCGGCGATACTGTTCATCTCGATGACCGGTCCACCCAACATATCCGAGAGGGCCTGGGTATCGATCTTGAGATGTTTGCGCCGGGCCTCGTCGATCATATTAAGAACAAAAATGATCGGCCGCCCCATCTCGATAAGCTGACTGGTCAAATAGAGAGAGCGCTCCAGGTTTCCGGCATCCAGAACATTAACCAATAGATCCACCTTTTCGGAGTGAATCAGGTCACGACTGGAGCTCTCTTCGGGGGAGAGGGTAGTCAGAGCATAGATGCCGGGCAGGTCGGTAATGGTGATGGAGTGCCCTGCGTGGCTGAACGATCTCTCTTGAGCAGAGACCGTCACCCTGGGGTAATTACCCACACTATCTTTAGAGTTACAGAGCTTGTTCAACAGAGTTGTTTTACCACTATTAGGATTACCTACAAGACCAATAGTAATATTTGATGAGACTGTTTCCATGTCAGTGTGTTCCATTTAGACTTTCAGGCGAGTGATACAATCAAGAAAGATGAAAATCTTGATCCCTATTCATATGAGACAATAATCTTTGATGCATCATCGTTGCGAATCGTCAGGCGGTACCCCAAAATAGAGTAGACACGAGGGTCTCCCATGGGGGCTTGGGTGTCCAATGCGATCTCTTTTCCTCGGACAATGCCCAGAGCCATCAGGCGGCGCTTACTGACATCGTCTCCCTTCAATCCGACAATCCGAGCGGTCTTAAAGCCAACCAAATCGGCTAGAGTAATGGTCTTTTCCAAGATGTTCTCTTTCGACATGATGTTACCCATACCTTACGCAAATTTATTTGTTAATTGAAAATCATTACTATTAACCATCAGCACCGGACCAAGGTCAAGTAATTATCTCACCCTGTGTTGAAAATTTCTCGCCGCCACATCAAGCTACCGGCCTGGAACAGCATGCCGTCAGCCAACCATAGAGGGAGAGAGAAGCTCCTTTTTCCTCTTTTTTTTCAATAGCCCTCTCCCTCCATCCACCCTTTATTAATTGGTATTCGGAATCATTAACGTATATATTGCCCATCGTAGTCGCTGGACAGGCTGTGTTGTAGCGTTTCTTCCGAATTTTTTCAGGTATGGCTTTCGTTAACATAATGACTTTTTCCCCCGATCAATCTCAGACTATTCTGCTCTTGGATGCAGAACCGAAAGCGTTGAGGGATCAACTGGCAGAGGGGGGGGTTCAGGTGGTTGTCGCCCACAACTGCACCGAAGCCATCGCCTTCCTCAATACCACCCCAATCGATCTTCTGCTGATAGGGGAGATTGGTAACGAGGACAGGCAAGAGAGAGAGAGACTCAGGCTCCATCTGGCCACCAAAAAACAGTCCAAACAGGGCTGCTTTCCCCTCCTCGCTCTGGTGGCATCCGAAGAGGAGGCCCACCTCGAAACAGCTCTGACCCTTGGAGCCGACGACTATCTTCTCAGGCCGCCTTCGACCCTGAGCCTCAGCAGCCGGATTGGTTGGTTGATTCGGCTAAGAGGCCGTCTCTACTCCAAAACCACCCAACTACAGGGAGAAGCGGCCCTTCAAGCTGAATTCAAAAACATCAAGAGCGCTCTGCTGCAGACCTCTTTTTATGATCTCTCCCTGTTGGGCAACCCCCTGGAGGAGATACTTAAACTGGCCCTCAGCATTATTTTATCCGCCCCCCTTCTGCCCAAAAACCCCTCTGGCGCCATCTTTCTTGCCGATCGAGATGAGACCAAACTCCGCCTGGGGTGTCAGTTGGGTATCTCGGAAAAAATCGAGAGCAGTTGTGGAGAGGTTCTCAGGGGGAGCTGTCTTTGTGGTCAAGCCTTGATTGAGAAAAAAGTTCGATTTTATAGCCATGTTGATGACAACCACACCCTATCCTACCCCGGCATGGCTCCTCACGGTCACTATATTGTCCCCCTCCTCCACGAGGGGGGCCGTGTGCTTGGTGTGCTGAACATCTATCTGGAGACCGGACGCTCTCCCTCTCGGGAACTCGAACTGTTTTTAAGCGATATTGCTCTGATTCTGGCCATGACCATCAGCCGAAAATATTTTGAAAAACGTCTCATCGCCTCCGAGGTCCGGTTTAGCTCCATTGCCAACACCTCCAACGACGGCATCATCTCCATCAACCAAGAAAACCGCATCACTTTCGCCAACCGGCGTGCCAACCAGATCTTCCAATATAAGGAAGGTGAACTGCTGGGGGAGTCTATTGAAAAGCTGATCCCAAAAAAATATCATCTCCGCCACAAAGCCGGACTGAAAAAGGCCGCCACCTCTCAACAGCTCACCTTGGCGGGAAAAATCGTCGAGCTGAGCGGCATACGCAAAAATGGTGAGGCGTTCCCCATGGAAATCTCCCACTCCATGTGGGTTTCGGAGGGAGAGCCCTCCTTTGCTGCCTTTATTCGAGATGTGACAGAACGCAAGCAGACTGAGGAAAAAATGCGCCTTCAGTCCGCCTCCATGAACTCAGCAGCCAACAGCATCATGATCTCTGACATCCAGGGAACCATCCAGTGGGTCAACCCCGCCTTTGAGGCCCTGACCGGCTATTGCTTGGATGAGGTTGTCGGAAAAAAGGTCGACATTCTCAACTCTGACTACCACCCACCAGATTTTTTTTCGAGCATGTGGAAAACACTGCAAAAGGGGGAGATCTGGCAGGGACAACTCAGGAACAGAAAAAAAGATGGCTCACTCTTCTGGGAAGAGGCGACCATTACCCCTATCCTGGACCAAGAGAACACCATCCAACACTTTCTCTCCATCACCGAAGATGTCACCAACCAAAAAGAGATCGACGAGACCTTATGGAAGGCCAAAGTGGCCTTGGAGGCCTCTCACGATCAACTGGCGAAGGTTAACGAACTGCTCCTGGAAGAGCGAAAGATTATCGAAAATGTGGTGTTGAAAATTCAACACTCTCCTCTCTTCGACCCGACCGACCTGCGTATTCTGGAAAAACCGATGGAGAAAAACTCAGGGGATCTGATCTGTGCCGCCAAAAAAAGCAATGGGGCACGCCGAGTGCTGTTGGGAGACTTTGCCGGCCACGGTCTGACTGCCGCCATTGCCGGCCCTCTCATCTCAGAAATATTCTATGCCATCGGCATGGACATGCCCATAGAAGAGATGTTCAGAACTCTGAATGTCCGCCTGCTACAGGCCCTGAACGAAGATATGTACATGACCTGCGGCTGTCTGGAGTTAAACGCCCAACGGGACCAGGTTACCCTGTTTAATGCCGGCATGGTCAACATCCTCATCCTCCGCGACGGAAAAATCATCCATAGAGAGCCGTCCCGTTTTGTACCCAGAGGGTTGATGGATGTGCCGGATCAAAAAAAAGCCCCTCTGCCCATCCAACCGGGGGACCGGATCATCCTCTGCACCGACGGCTTTGAGGAGGCCACCGATCCCAACGGCAAAATGTTGGGCGAGGAGCGGTTTTGTCAGTTGCTGGAAACACTCATCGCCCAAAACAGACCACTGGAGAGTCTCATCCAGGAGCTGGAACAGTTCCGGCAAGGGGGAAAACAGGAGGATGACATGACCCTAGTGGAGTTGACTTGCTGACCATTTCTGCTAGTCTGTCCCGGTGCGGTTGGATCAGGGAGCGCTTGCTCCTGTCTTTATTGATAATTGAGAGAAATGAATGGCTAAGAGTGAACTGAAGGTTTTGCGCGAAGGGGACACCCTGATCTATCAGATTGGCGGAGCGTTTGACTATGCCTTGGTAAAATTATTCAAAAAAACCTATCAGGCGGAAGGGCAGGCCGGTCGCTATGTTCTCGATTTGGGCAAAACAGAAAAGATCGACAGCTCTGCCATTGGTGGCCTGATGTATTTTCACCATTTTGCCGGGGGGAAAGATGCCGACATCACCCTGACAAACGCCAGCCCCGAGATTAAACGACTCCTCAACATTGCCCAACTCCACCACGCTTTCCATATCGAATAGCCGAGCAGAGCGCTCTCAAAGGTTTTTGGCTGCCGCCAACACCACCGCCAGGACCGTATTTCCGTTGCCTTGGTAATCCATACGATCAAAGCTTCCCCCCTTGGCCATGGCGATACCGTAACCGTGGCTTTTATAGGAGAGAAAAGGGTCTCTTTCCATATATTTTTTCCAGTCAAAACCGCTGCCCTGGTCCTGAATCAGAAAGCGGATCTCTTCGGTTGTCCTCTCGATATCCACCTTGACGAACTTGTTCCGGTTTTCCGGTAGAGCCAAACGGCGTTCCACCTCTTCATCCCACGCATTTTTTTCATTGAGCAGGGTTTTTTCCTGATAGGTAATGCCCAGGTTACCATGCTCAACAGCATTGACAAACAGCTCTCGCAAGCCAAAAATCCTCTTTTCTGGCTCAGGACACAGAAGAGCCAGTTGATCGGCCAACTTCCGAGCATCCAACAGGGTTTGAAACTGAAAAGAGGCGTGCTGCATCAACAGCAGGGTGTCATCAAACAGTTTGATTTTTTCCCGAAACTCCTCTTGAATGGCATGATTGGTCAGCCACCGCTCCATAGAGGGAACCAGAGAGTTCAGGTTTTCTCGGGCAACCACATCGCATACGCCACAATCCAACAGCCTGACGGCCTGATCCCGATCGATGGTATCTGTCACAACGATAAAGGGGGCCCCACGCCCCTCGGATTTCCAGAGATCGAGAACTTGCGAGCGGCAAAAATCCTGGTCATGGCACTGGGCGATAAACAGATCCCACTCACGAATTTCCAACGCCTCCCGCATGCTCTTGACCGAATCAACATGAAAACAGCGGACCTTGATATCCCGCTTGTTAAGCTCTTGCCGCATCACCTGAAAATCCTCATCCGAATTTTCAATCACCAGGATATAGCATGTCTCTTTATCGATCATGAAACCCCCTGTTTTGAGAAGAGCCGGTCAGAAAGAAAGTTACCATGGGTTAACCATACAGAGAACAGCGCCAATATTCAACGCCATTCCCCACGGAGGTCGAAAGGGTGTCAGATTGATCAGCCCCGAAGAAGAACAAAAAAAAAGCGGAGAAAAAACCGGCTACTCCCCCTTCCAGCATAATAACCCTTGCATGACGGCGGGCAGGTAATAACCCTTGCATGATGGTGGGCAGTTTGAGAAGGAGGATATAGGTCAACATCGGCAGATGAACAAGGAGCATGATCCCAATCACCACATCCGCCATGGACCAGACCAGAGCAACCGGAAAAAAGGGGCCGCAAAAGGTCATGCCGGCAAAAAACCAACGGTAGATTTTGACATTGCCACCCCAAAGATACTCAAAACAGCGCTCTGAAAAGTAGGCCCAGTTGATAATGGTAGTAAAAGCAAACATACCCAGACAGACAAAAACCAATACTCGCCCTAACCCGCCCAAACCGGCCTGAAAAGAGGTGACGGTCAGATAGGCCCCGGTCAAGCCGTGCCAATCTCCGATGGCCAGAATAACAAAGCCGGTTATGGAACAGACCACCAAGGTATCGATCAAAGGGACCAAGGCGGCCAAATAGGCCCCTTGGGAGGGGTGATCATCATTGGCACCATGCAGAAACGGGGCGATGCCCATACCCGAAAAATGGGAGAAAACCCCTCGAGATACTCCGAACTGAATCGTCTGCATCAGGGTGTATCCTGCCACCCCGCCGCCAATGGAATAGGGGGTGAACGCATGGGTAAAAACCAGCCCCACCGCCCGCAAGCTCTCTTGAGGATTGGCAAAGAGGATGATCACCCCCCCCACCACATAAGCCACCACCATAAAAGGGGCACTGGCTACACTGAAATTGACAATGGACTTAACCCCACCCACCACCACCACCGCCACGGCAACAAAAAGGGTCAGCGCCACCACAACCGTCGAGACCCCCAACTCGTTGGTCACCGCGTGGGCAACCGAGTTGGCCTGGATCAGATTGGCACTCACCAACCCCTGAAAAAGAATCAGTCCTGCCAACATTGGCGCAAAACCAGGCCAGAAACGACCCACAAATTTTTCGATATAGGCCATGGGGGTGGCAAAGAGGGGGGAGTTATGGTCGGTGGGGCCATAACGAACAGAGACATACACCGAACACATGCGAAAAGAGGCCCCCATCAACGCCGACATCCACATCCAAAACAGCGCCCCTGGCCCTCCCAGGTGGATTGCCGTACCAACCCCAGCCAGATTGCCAACCCCTATCCCGGCAGCCAAAGCGGCAATAAAGGCATCGGTATGCTGAATATGGCGGTGGTTATCACTGCTTTTTTTTCGGGATCGGCTATGCCAAGCCTGCTTGAGAACATCGATGGCACGGCGCAGAGCCACCCCTTTGGTGAGGACAAGAAAGAGAATCCCCACCTCAAGGTAGATCAAGCTGAGCATGGGGTTCCAGATCCAGGATGCCAACATCTCCACAGCTAATACTCCTTGATTCCAAGCCAAGAGACCCACCCAATCCATCGAGCTGTTCCAGGATCAATCTGTTTGATAATCGGTTTCTGCATGCTCACAATCAACGTTACAAGATAACTCACTTGCACAGACCCCCGGATGAACAGCAGAGAGATGCCCAGGTACCAAGAACTGTTATCGGCTAAAAGAGAGGAGAAGGGCAAGCAGGGATTTAAAGATAATACCCACTAACAGAGCAACAAGCAGCGCAATACCCAAATTGCCCATAAAGGTGTTTTTTCGACCGGACACCGTAAACTAGCCACCTAAAAAAAAGATAAAACAAAGCACCTCACCCCAAACACCCAAGAAAAACAGACGAAAAAAACTCCACCACCTATCCGCTAAGAGCAGGTACGTGAAACAACGTCCGTCGGCGACATCTCTGAGAAGGGGGTGAATCAGGCCCACCTTTTCCGTTTATGGCGATAGGTGGGCCTGGTGAGGATAGTACTAGAAAAGGGGGGGGATAGGAAAGGGACTCTCCCCCATCAACCCTGAATAATTTTTTCTGCCAGGGCTCTTTCAATCATGCGCCGGGTTTCAGAATGGTCCGGGCGAATTTTTGCAGCCTGGGTCCAGGCATCGATGGCGGCGTCGAACTCACCCTTTTTGGCATGGGCCAACCCGAGAAAAAAGTGGAGGTTAAACCGTTTTTTATGGATCTTCGCCACCGGAGACATCACCTTGATTGCCGCCGAGTATCGGCTGCTGTAAAGCAGCGCCTTTCCCAGCAGGGTAGCCACCCCGGCATCGAACGGGTGGGCCGATTTCAGATCGTAGAGCAGGGCGGTCGCCTCACTCAGTCGACCGGTACGGGCATAGGCCAAACTCAAATGGAGCTGACACTCCAGGTCAAAAGCCCCCAGATCGATGGCTCTCTCCAACGCTCTGACCGCCTCTTTGGGATACCCCCTGTTTAACAGCTCCCCTCCTACCCTTCTATAGTAGGTTGCACTGTGAGTTTTTTTGGGTTTCGAGGCAAAAAACAGCTTTCCAAACCATCCAGAAGCCTCTTTTCCCTGGCGAGGTGACGGGGTACGGTCTGGCTGGGTTGTTGTCTGCTTGGCAGAAGAGCGGCTTAGCTCTGATGGTTCAGGGAAGAGCGTATCGATCTCTCTGGCAGAGGGGCTATCTGAGGGGTTGGCTGATGTCAAAAAAGTGTGCCCGAATGGTGTCAAATCTTCTGAATCCAAACCACCATCCAGCGTTGAAAGCAAGGGAAAAGCAGGCTCGCTGATTGAGGCCTGATCGGCTGTTGCAACAAGTTGGCTCATTGTTTCTCTCCTCCAAGGGTTCCGCATATGACAGGATACTACCCTGGGTTACGCAAAATACAAGCCATTATTGAAAGAGAGGGCTTTGAGTGGTGGTGTCCACCCTATCTTTGGAGTTCCACCCCCTGATCCAACATAACCTGAGCCGGTTTAAACCCTTGCTCTGCCGCCAACTCCAGCCAATAGACGGCCTCTTGCCTGTTGGGCGCAACCCCCTTGCCTTCCGCATACATCAACCCCATCAGATACTGTCCGTAAGCATGATTGTTGGCAGAGACCCTCTTTAGGTAGTCCATGGCAAGAGGATAGTTGGGGGGAACCCCATTGCCTTCGTAATAGATGATGCCCAGCTTGAGGTTGGTCCAGGCCAGAATTTGCGCAGAGAGGGGGTTGTCTGTGGATTCAGATCCCGGCTCAACCACCTTCAGAAACCATTTCAGGGCCTCCTGATCGTTCTGTGGTGTCCCTTTACCATGCTGGTAGAGGGTCCCCAGGGTAAATTGGGCCCGCTTATCGCCCTGGTGTGCCGCCTGCTTGAACCAATAGAAGGCTTTGGTTGGTTGATAGCTCTCTTCTCCCCCATTTAAATAAAGATTCCCCAACACAACCTGCGCTCGGGAATCCCCTCTCTCAGCCAATCTTCCGTAGGCAACAATCAACGGGTTTTTCTCGTTTTGTTCGTCAACACCCCCCTCATCCAGGATAGGCTGCTGAGCAGGAGCGATCCAAGAGGGTTGCGCCTGTGAAGCCTCCTGTTGAGGCTCGTCTTTTAACCGAGGCGGCGTTTGCGGTCCGTTAATAGAGGGGACAGGCTCTCTTGGCAGGGGAGCGGTTAGGGGCAGAGCTACCCAGACGGGGATCACCCTCTGACGTGGCGAGGGGATGGGCGGTTCTAACGGGCTATTTTCCTGTTGAGACAATGCCTCTTCTTCAGAAAAGATCTCTTCTTGAGGGGATGTCACCTCAATAGCCCATCTGCCCACGGTTACCGTCTCTTCCAAAGCGTTGGAGCTGTTTGGGTCACCTTTCTGTCGTTGTCGGGGCGAGACCTGGGGCATGGCAACCAAAAGAGGAGCCTTTTTCTGAAAAGGCGTAGCCTGTGGGAGAGCCATGACAACGGGTTCCGCTTGCCTTAAGGGGATGGCTTGAGGAAGCGGAAAAGCAAGGAGTAAAATTTTGGGGCGTGGTACGGTCAGGGGTGGCTCAACCTGAGGAGGCCTCTGTCGTGGTCGTGGTAAAAGAGAGGGGGAGTCGACCAGGGCCAGCACACTTTTTTTAAGAGGAAGAGTGACAGGAGGCGCCTGGAGGGTAGCCAGTTTTCTTTGAAGCGGGTGGGCGACTGGCAGGGCCATCTCGAAGGGAGGAACCTTCGGACGAGGGAGTATGGCTGGTGGCGAGACCAGAAGGGGATCTCCCCAGTTTTCTTGAGGTTTCTGTTGGGTCAGAGGCATCTGCTGGGGGGGATCGAGGGGAGAGATTTCCACTTGAACGGGGTTTCCACCCTGCTCGGGGAAAAGGGGGAAAAGGTAGTTTTCGAAGGTGGCCGGTTGAGCAACCACCCCCTGGTCATCCTCGCTCCCCAGCCGTTCTGGCTGCTGGGTTGTCTGAGCACTGGAATAGCCGGCAAGCCCGAAACAGGCTGCCAGGGAGAGTGCCGAGAGAGTTTTGGAAAAAAAGGTCATTGGAAACCATCCGCAGCTTTATTGTTATCCCAACAGTGTAACACTAAAACCCTGTTTTTTTCTATGCTTTATCACCTGTTAAGGCAAGATTTTATCCCAAATGGAGAGATAAAGTAAAAATTGTCTGGTAGATCGATCTGAAAGTTGTGTTATATTTTCATCCACCATTCACCAGAAGGGGTTGACATAGTGTCTCTCCCCCGCTCCCCTGTTTGATAAGAAGAGAGTAGATCATGGCAATTGATTTTGAACGAGCCGGTGACACCATTACCATCCGAATCCAGGGTGAGTTCGGTCACGAGTATCGCAATGATTTCCAGAAGATTTTTACCTCTCAAGAGGGAGACCCCCACGGCCATCACTATCGGATCGATTTTAAGGAGATCAAGTACATATCCAGCGCCGGTGCGGGACTGTTGATCCGTCTGCGGGACTATTGTGGTGGAGAAAAAGCCAACATATCCCTCATTAATGTGAATGACAGGACACTTAAATTGTTGAGAATTCTCAATTTTGACAAAATTTTTCAGATAACGCAATAGATTCTCATTTCACCCCTTTTTCTCCTCCCCGTTCTCAACAGACTCCTTCTATCATGGCCTGCTTGAGTCGATGCCATTGGGTGACCTTTCTGCCTAACCTCTTCTCTTTACTAAAGAGAGGTGAAGTTCGTGGTGGGTGAATCCTGATGGGGGGAATTTGTATAACCTGATTGACCGGATTAACCTATTCGGTTACTATCGTGCGTCAATTTTCTTTTAATTCTTTAATCATGGCAGATGGCGCAGATATATGGAAGAAGGCGGCTCAGATTCCAACGTCCTTTTTCAGAACTATGGGGGCATTGTCGACTCTTTCTTTGCGGATAGCAAGGAGGCTGGGGACCCCATAGCTATCGTTCCACCCTCCAAACGCCCCATCCGAGAACCCGCCGAACAACAAAAAAAACCACTCTACGAATTTCCCCTCGAAAATAGCGAGGCCGAGGCCGATTACGGGCAGCCCACGACAGACGATAAAGAGCCCCCCATCCTAGAGGGTTCTGCCGAGGCATCAAAAAAAAACGCCTCTCTTATCATGCAGTTTGTCCCCAAGGACGCCTACAAGAAAACCCAGGAGATGGTGGACTCCTTCCGGCGTATTTTACGGAAAAAACCCAGCACCATACTAAACCGCAACCAAAAAGAGGGGAGTGAGGAGGAGCAGCTTCTCTTCTCCTATTTAAAAGATTTTCGTCGCTCGTTACACACGGGGGAAGAGGCCCTTTTAGAGACCAACCCGTTTTACGAGTTGGCCAAACAGATCTACAAGCTCAGCCTGGATGGTATCAGCAACGCGTTTCAAGACCTCCATAAAAATGCCGCCGATGCCCTGCCCAAGCCGATTCCTGTCTCCGAAAGCCTGCGCTCCATCTGGAGACGGTCCGGACCCGGTCGCGGCCTGCTGGATAAGATTGCCGAGACGTTTGGCAAAGGGATGGCGTTTGGTCGAACCCCCTTCTCCCTCCTGTTGTTTGCCGGCTCCACCTATACCACCGCCCGAGGTGTCAACGATCTCCTTCAGATGTCGGAGGTGGCGGGATTTTTCGGGGAGATGTTTGATGGCCGTTCCGGGGAAGGCAACCGCTACATGGTCTGTCTGGCCAGCGGCCTGATTCTCTCCTCTGCCATTCTGGACTATAAAACCAAAATTTTTCAATCCATTGTCGAGTCAGGTTCCGTGTTGTCGGGTATTCGGGACGCTTTTTTGCGCAGCCCCCGCTGGATGATCATCGCCTCCCTGCTGACCTTTGTCTCCATCAAAACCAATTACGACGGCATTGTCTCCATTATCTCCAAAAAGGAGGATCTGGCCCAGCAATCCTTACTGATCACCTCGCGGGTTCGCAAGGCGTTGGGAAGCCCTTTCTTCATGAACCCGCTCGAGCCGGACTCTCTCTTCGATCTGCAGGGGCTGTTCCAGCAGACCACCAAAGAGATGATGGAGGTTTTTCTGGCGCTTCCCGAGGATGAGGTCAAGGGGGTAGCATCCAGTGGTGACCCGCGCAAAGGGCCACGCTATTGGGCGAAACATTTTATTGTTCATGGCGGTTATGAGGAGGGGATAAACGATGTCAAACTCTCCTATAACAACCAGCTCTTCGCCCAACGCATCGACGACATGCTTAAAAATTCCGGGATTGATTTCAGCAGCTCCTACTCGCAAAAAGTGGAGTCGCTACGAAACACCTACGAAAACCACCTGCGTGAAACCGACGAGTTGGTTCGCAAACGGTTGGGTGAGTTGAATGTGCTCATGAGCATGGGCGGCTACTCCCTGGATGAGATCAAACGGGTTCTCGCCATCGAGCATTACCAGATCAACGATATTGTCGAGATCGTTGTCTCCGCCCTGGAGGCCAACAAACAGGCCTATAAAGAGATCTCGGAAGATCTGGGTGAGTTGACAAAAAGTTATGTGGATATTCTCCAGCAGGTGGATAAATCCGGCACATCGGGGTTGAGTGCCTATCACATTAAAGCCGATGTGGTGGTACCGAAGATTGAGGCGATCGATCAACTTCGGGCTGGAAAAATTCCCATCGCCAAACACAAAAATTTTGCTGAGCTAAGAGCCTCTCTGATGCAGCGTTACGGGGTGAGCCTGGGGAGCATGCTGCTGGCGGCCATTCTCTTTTTCTCCATCAGCATGGATCTGGGCGACCCGATCGTCTTCAGCCGGATGACGGCACGACGAGGCAAGAAAGATCGGGTCTTTTTCAAGGACAGGCTGGAAAAGCTCAAGGTTTGGGAGGAGTTTTTCTTTCAGAGATCCGAGGTCTTTTTCCAGGAACCCGATGTCCGAGCGGTTTTCATGGACACCCAGTCTCCTGGGGATACCATGATTCGCAACGCCTTTTATAAGCTCTTGGAAGAGATCAACCCAGAGCTGCGCGATACAAAAGATAAATCGCTCTACCTGCGATTTGATCACTGGTTTCGGGGCATGTTCCGATTTAGCCGCACCACCGATATGGCCGGGCTGAACAATCGGCTGAAGACGATTCAACACATCATCAAAAAACGGAACCGCTATTTTCAACAATGGGGGGTGTTGATCTATCCCGATTTTCAGGTCGACAAGAGCTTCTCCAAATGTACCTTCCAGGAGTGGCAAGAGAGAGCAAAAACCCTCTTGAACGAGCGGCGCGTCTCCTTCTATCAGGAGTTGCGAGATGCGGTTCAAGAACATACCAACCCCCTGTCCGAGCTACCGAAAGATCTCTCTCCGGCACAAAAAAGGTTGACCTCCTGGACCGACAAAAAGGGGATGGGGCTGCTTGCCAAGCTGCTGGCCTGGAGCCAAAGATCGTGGACGCTTCTTTTCGAAACCAGCTTCAAAGAGCCGATTCCCGAGTTTAGCTACACCCGACGGGGATGGCTGCAAGACTTCTCTGAGAACAGTCTGGAGTCTGAAAAAATTGTCGAGTCCATCTATGGCTTCATTCCTGACCTGAAAAAGGTGGTCTTTGAGACTCTACCCTCCATTCAGGAGGAGTATCTGGAGCCGGTTCTGGATTTCCTTTCCCGCTATCCGGGTTATGAGTCCTCCAACGATTTTCTCAACAGAGAATCGCTGCAAAAACAGTTTGACGAGATTGAAAAAGAGGCTTTGGATCTTTGGGGGGTCTCTTTTTTCGCCTCGGACGATCCAGGGGGATATCTGGGGTTATCCTCCATTATCGGGCAGGAGGAGCTCTCCAACCTCCAGGAGATTGTCGAGAAGACCGGAACCGATTCGGTTGTTTTCTCCAGGAAGGTGAGTGAGCTGGCCCACTCCATGAAGCGGGCCCATCAATTTGTCACCACCGCTGAAGAGATGAACAGACTGTTTTCGGAGGTGCGGACCTATTGTGTGGCCATCAACCAATCTCTGATGAAAATCAAAATGCGTGCCTGGGAGTATCGGGGCAGTGGCGGGGTGGGTGATGGCTTCCTGGATACAGCCCGAGATCTTCAGCATCATGCGCCCAAAGAGGCCGACAGCATTCTCTCTGTGATGGAGGCCATTTTACAGTCTGAAGAACCCTATACCCGAACCAACCTGATGACGTTGCGAGATCTTAAACAGAACGCCAGTGACCTTCAAGATCGGATTATGGCTTTTGTCGACTTTGGAACAGGGGATGACGATGACCAGTCAGCCCCCTCCTCCTATCCCTCTGCCGGGCAGCAGGAGTACTCAAGCCAAGGGTCGTCAAACTACGATGAAAACGACCATCAAGAGGAGGAGGATTTTGATTATTCCCTCCCTCCTGGTGGAGCCTCAAAGGGTAGCGAAACCCAGAGAAAAGAGTCTGCATCCAGGTGGGCAGAACAGGAGAAAATGGCCCACCATGAAGTGCCTTTCGCCAACCACCACGCCTCCTCTTCAAGAGAGCTGGGCGACGAGTTAGAGGCAACCTCAGGGGGTGAAGACAATTTCTACCAGGAGCAGCCATTCCAGCAAATTGGTGCACTCTACGAGACAAGACGGGGTGTCATTTACCAAGGAGAGGCAGAACAGATCAGCTTGAGTGGACTGGAGTTCAACTCGACCACAGACCCTTCCATGTTGCCGATTGGCAATGAGGGCACCGTTCAGTTGACCGTCGGTGAGGATGCCTATCAATTTATCGGGAAGGTGGTTCGGGTTTCCGGCTCCTTGATCATCATCCGCATTCTCCATGATCAAGAGCAGTTCGAGGCCTTTGTCCAACAACTGGTCAAGGGTGCATGACAGTGACCAACCTCTCTTTTGGGTTGGCAAGAGAGTAGAATGGGTCGGCTTCATGCTGACAGCTATCACTTACAACTTTTTTATTCAATGGGTCGAATTCAGACCTGAGATAATCAAAGAATGGAGGGGCCGTAGATGGTTGACTGGACATTCAATTTAATCAGCCACCCGCTGCTGCCTTGGGCATCAGCCGGCTTGATTGTCCTCTGGGGTTTACTCTCTTGGCTCTCCTTTCGCTCCAAGGTGGTTCAGGTCTATTATGCGCTGGAGGATGCCTCGCGCATTGTCGAGACCACCCAGGGACAAGAAGATTTTTCCGACCATTTTGAGAAGATCGATCAAAGTCTCACCTTGATGAAAGGCTTTGGGGTGTTCTGGAGCGGCTTCAGAGGCACGTTGCTCCACTCTCCTGGTCAGCAACGGGTGTTGGGGAGTCAGCCACCCAAAGCGTATTTCAACTTTAATTCCCTGGTCATGTATCAGGTGGATTTTCAACACTACCGATCCCTGCCGGTCTATCTGATCGGGGGCGGCCTTCTATTTACCTTTATCGGCTTTTCTTCGGCACTATATTATACCTACCAGGGGCTCTCCTCTCCTGATCTAGAGACAGTCAAGGGGGCGCTGAACGGTATTTTCAGCACCGCTGCTGTCAAATTTTCCGCCTCTATCGCCGGCCTGTTAACCGGCCTGATCTTCTCTCGAATAGAGAAGGCCTATACGCATAATCTGGAGCGAAAAATTGTCCAGTTTTGCGGTTTGATCTCAGATCGAGTTGAGTGGACGGCAGAGGAGAATATTTTTTCTGACCAGACGGCAGAAATGAACACCCTCCCCTCAGGTGCTGCTGGCAAACCTTCCAAAAACTCCTCTCTTCCCCAGGATCTTATGGACCGACTCACTGCCGAGATGAGTCAGGCCACCAACCAGATGGAAGACCAGGTTGTCCGGGCTGTTCAAGAGAGCCTGAAACCACTGATTGAAGGGCTGCACCAAGCGGGTGAAGAGCGGTCTGTCCAACATGAGACCCGTTTGGAAGAGATCCTTAAGCGGGGAGAAGAGCGGCTCCTCACCCTGGAACCGCAAAACAGGGGGGATGAAACCGTGGCGGCGCTGGTTGCCCAGATGGAGCAAAAACTTAACGACCCAGCCTTTACCGAGCCGCTGCTCTCGACTGTAAGAGAGGAGGTTCGCCAGATTCAAGAACAGATTCGGGCGGCCTCTTTTCTGGAGCCGTTGATCTCTGCCCTTCATAATCGAGAGGCCAAACAAGGGGATAGTGACAAGGAGACCATCCCTAAACAACAGGCTGATCTCAGCCAGTTGCTGCAGAATCAGGCATTCCTGAAACCGTTGCTGCTTCAAGTTCGTGAGGAGATGGAGCGGGTGACTGAGGGGCTTGGAGCATCTCCCGATCTGGAGCCGGCAATCAACGCGCTCAAAACAGAAATCGCTACTCAGGGAGCCGCCCAACAACAGTGGTTGGAACAGCGGTTGATGGCGGTTACACCACCCCGGTTGAGTCCAGATGAGCAGGTTGCAGATGGGGATGACAGCGATAACAGAAGCGAAGCTTCAGGGGTTGTTCAAGCTGAAGTTTCCCGTTTTATCCAAGAGGGAACCGAGGCCATAGAGAAGGCGGTTGCCGGGCTATCCACCCCCCCACAAACCTCTTGGGTGGCAGAGGAGCTTCTTCAGCCCCTGCGCGAGGCGGTGAGAGAGTCTGTGGTTGAGGTGGCAGACACCCTCTCTCTGTCCTCGGTCATCCAGACCATTCAGGAGGGCAACAGCCTGCTGACTCAGGGACAGTTGGAAATGGTGGCGGCCCTGGATCAAGAGTCGAAAACCTGGCGGGAGCAGCTTGACCGTTCAGTCGATTCCATCCTGGAACGGCTGGGGGATCGGCTGCAGGCAGAGGAGGATATCACCCCTGTTGTAGCCGCGGTTGATCGGGCTGGAGAGCGGCTTGTGGCACGGCTCTCCTTGGAACCCCTGTTGGCGGCGGTTCACTCCGAGGGTGAGCGCACCACGCAGAGCCTTCAATCGGTGGTGGAGACCTTTGCCAGCAGTCGGGATCTGGCGGTAAGGGAAGCGGTCTCTCAGGTGAAAGATCACATTCAGACCCTCCTCTCAGAGGGGATCTCCACCGAGTTGGCTCGGGGTGGCTGTGAAACCACCGAGATCATCGATGAGTTGACTGCATTGATTCTGGCTGAAACAGCCCAACTTACCCAGTCGAGTCAGAAGGTTCAGAATGCTCTATTGGCTCTTCAAGAAGAGCAGCAGGTCAGCCTCCAGCAGGTGACCGATGGGCTGGATGGTCTCACCCATCGCCTGGATACCATAGCCCAACAGATCGACACCCCCTCGGTAGAGGCGTTGGTGGCGGCTATTCGGGATGAGATAGGACGCTATGCCGAAGGACAAAAACAGAGCTTGGCTCCCCGCCAACCCGCTCAATCCAGTCAACAGGCGCGCTCCTCTGGGGTTTTCGTTGGGCAAAACGGGCTGAAGCTCCCTGCCCATCTTCTTATTTCACCCGCCTCCATCGATGGCATGTCTTCGGCGGCCCGCAGATACCTGCACCCCAACGGGCAGGAGGGGGGAGAGGTAGTGCCTGTGGGTCCGGTTTTGCGTGCCGGCAGCCCAAAAGCAAAGGACTTTATACAACTGCTCACCGACCTTTCCCAACAGCTTCGAGATTTTGTTGATCTGGATACCCAATCTCTGGAGCAGAGTGTGGATGATCTACTTCAGCAGCTCAAAGGGGGGGCCAATCGAGCAGACCTTCCGCTGGTGTTGGAGTTGGGACGGTTGGGAGAAGAGATCGGCTCTTTGGATCTCTCTGAAATAGATGAGGGGACGCTGAGTGATCTGGATGGGATTTTAATGGGGTTGGCGCTCTTCCTTAAAAGCAATGTTGATGCGTGGCTTGATGAGGAGAGAGCGCCTAACCCTTCCCTGCCTGACTCGCTGGACGAGACAGAGCCCAGCCAGCAGGTTCAGGAGATGAGAAAGCTGTTCGACGCCTTCGAGGCTCAGAAAACACGGCAACTCAGGGACCACAGCACCCCGGCCCACGTAGCCAGCAAGCCGAATAGCCCCATTGAAAAAAGCCTCTCCCAACCATACCCTTCCAAGAAGGGAGAAGATCCCTTGGAAAAAACCTCTCCTGGTCTTCAAAGAGAGGGGCGTGGGTTTCAGCCTGAAGAGGAGATTGTCGATATGGGGGGGTTGTTGGACTCTTTCGTTAAGGGAAAAGGGCCGCGTTCACGCCAAACGCAACAGAGTCGTCGGCCCCTCTCCTCTAACACGATCGATAGAACCTCTTGAAGGATGGGGGGCTTGGTACCATGAGACTCTCGGAAAATACAGTCCCCATCGTCATGATTGAGCTGATTGTCGGCCTGGTCTTCCTGTTGGTCATTCTTGTCTCGGCCTCGTTGGTCAAGGATCGGATTGTCTCCCTCTCCCACGAACCGGAAAAAACCTTGGTGACGCCTCCTCCATCAGAGTCACAATCGAGGGCTGAGACCCTCCTGATGCCAACCTTGGCAGCCTTGGAAAACAAGGTGGATAGCCTCTCTCAGGAGGAGAGCCAACCAGCCCAGCCACTTAGAGGCAGACCGCCCAACAAAATTGAAGGGCTGCTGGAACGTCATGTCGAGAAGATTGTACCCCGGTTTGAAGCGCTCAACAAAAAAATGGATGCCCTTCTTGTCGACCAAGAGGCGATCATGGTCAAAAAGCTGGCGGAGCTGGATAGTCGGATTGAGTCGTTAAAGCTGAAAGAGCGTGACACAGCATCACCCCTGTTGGGCGAATTGAGCCAAAAGGCCGAAACCCTCTCCTATGAGCATGATACCGTTATTGCACCAACCCTTAAGGCCTTGAACGAAAAGGTCGATCTTCTGTTGGGAGAGGAAGGGAGCGTCTCCCCCTCCTCCTTTGACAGGGCAGCCTCACCTGCTGAAGAGAGCGCTCGCCACGCCCCTTCTCTGGCAGTGCCGACTCCCAGACCACGGGCTATCTTGGCTGTGGAGCCTTCTGCCGAGCCATCAGGCGTACCGGGGATTACCAAGATCCTGCAGCAACTACAGACGATTCTTTCCCAATACGGCATTGTCGCCACCCTCCACTCTGACCGTAACGCCATGGGGTTGCCACAAATATTTGACTTTGAGCGCGGTTCCTCTACTCTATCAGAGCGGCAGTTGACAGCCTTTGCCAGGCTATCACAAGCCCTTGGGGCTGTTCTGCCTTGTTATGCCAATCTGGCTGAAAGGGGCCTGCTGGAGCGCTGTTCCCATGCTCCAGATTCGGTTAAGTTGGATACGGTTTTTATTAAAGGTTTTGCCGCCGGGGATACGGTTGGGACTGAGCGTTTCAGTTATAACTGGCGTCTGGCCAATGGTCGTTCCATTCAAGTTCTCAAAGCTCTGCTTATCGCTCAGCCAAATCTGGTCATGCTGACCAATCCAGAGGGCGCTTCTCTGTTTGAGGCGATTGGAGAACATACCGATGCCCAGAGGGGCCGCTCTCGGCGGGTCGAGTTGCAGTTTTCCATCGCCAAGCCAGAGGATGGATAAGGGGAATGACGGGGATTTTTTTTGTTGTTTTAGCGAGAGGATTTGTCGAATCAACCATGAAAAAGCCTAGATTTTTCATCCTGAGGGCACTCCTTCCTGTTCTGCTTTGGCCTCTTCTGATTGGAGAGGTTTCGGCCTACTATGAGCGGGAAGCCGCCATTTTGGAGGAGCTGCGCACGGCGGTTGATCGCTATGGAGCCAAAGACTTCAACACCGTCACACACCGACTGGAGTTGGCCAACTTTTATCTCTCCAAAAAAGAGTATTTTAAAGCGGAGCCTCTTTTTCATCAATCTCTGGGGATTATGGAGAAGCGCTGGGGTCGGGACAGCGCCAAGCTACTGCCCATTATCGAAAACCTGGCAGCCCTCGATCTACGCCAGCGACGCTTCTCTTTTGCCTTGGCTCTGTACAATCGGGCCATCCTGATTGCCAAACGACACTATGGCAGCCGAGGGGCTGAGACACAGAAATTCAACGATGCTCTATCCGAAACCAGACGAGCGGAGCGGGAGTGGAAGCGGTATGGTAGTCGCTCGGTCCCAGTTGTCGCCGCACCTCAAATAGAGGCCGATTCCGGCCAAAATGAGCGTGTCTTGAAAAGAGCTGTGGTTACCAACAGACACAAGGAGCCCGTCAAGAGCCAGAATCTGGCCCCCAGCCAAACCTCGGCGACCACCAACAAAGCGGCTTCACCTTCAACCTCCACCAAAAGAACCGCCTCGTTTGCCCGTTATCTGGATGCTGAGGGGGTTCCCAGAGAGCCACCGGCGGAAGAAAAACAAGGTTTTTTTATCTCCATGGGCTGCTTTTCCGACAAGCCTTTTGCATTGGGGCAGGTTAACCGGGTTATGAACATCCCTCTGCCTGTCTATATGAAGAGCATCCGTAACAATCAACTTCACTGTGTGTTTGGCGGTCCCTTTGCAACCGAGAGAGAGGCTCAGGAGGGGGCGGAGCAATCTCGTCGTCAAGCCCGCGTGAGCGACACCTCGGTTCGTCAGTATAAATAGCGCTGCTCTGGTTGGACCCTCCCCCCCCCCACTCTCTCCGTTTTTTTTTCAGATTATAGAGATTTCAAACCAAATGTGTGCAAAATGATTGCGGATGGGTCTGGAAAGGCATGAATGCCTTCCCAGCGGGTTTGGGCAGCGCCCAAGGTTCCAAGTATTTTGTTTTAAGTTGTTTTTTACCTTTAAAAGCGTGGGGGTTTAGGGGCCTGCAAAGCCTCCCAAGGTGTTGACTTTGCCTTTAACCATTGCCCCTCAACCAAAGGCCGGATATAGGGATGCAACTTTTCCTCTTTTGCTCAATGAAAAGTGTTCCTTGCTCAGTGGGGCGGACCATATATGACTATAAACCTGGGAAACAGCTGTTGAGAGTGCTTGAATAACGCAAGATATTGGTCTGCCTGGACTGATGGCAGAAATCACCGTCATCTTATTTGGTGACAAGAATTTCTGCTAACAGGCTGGGTGAAAGAGCGACCCTCCCTAAATGGCCCACCGTTTTTTTTTCATTTTGTTTGGTAGACTTCTGGGCTCAATATTTTATACTGGGGAGACTTTTTTTGGTTTAAGAGGTTTGCAAATAAGAGTGAGAATCAACACGCTTTTTTCGCCTCATCAAGCTTTTAAGTTAATGGGGTAGAAAAAACCAAAAAAGGTGCTCCTGCCCCATGGGGGGGTTACGTATCATACCATAGAGATCTCTCTTTTCAGCTGGCTGGCTGAGTTTGGCTTGGTATGAACCTGAAAAGGGGAAAGATGATGATTCCCCGGAACAATCGAACAAACTGGATGGTAATATGTCTCAGAAAGAGCATGAAAAATCGGAGGTGTTGTCCCCGTTAGAGCGTTATGTTCGCGACAAGGTGCTGGCGGAGGCGAACGGTTCAGAGCGAAAAAACCTTCCGGTATTGGTTGGCAAGGAGCCTGAAACAAAACCTGCCATCAAAGAAAACAGCTCTTCACCAGACGGCGGGAAGCCTCCTCAACGCCCTGATAAGGGGGTTTCGGTTTCTCCATTCGAGCATCTGCCCGATATGGCACCACCCTCCACAACCCAGACAAAAGAGACCCATAATCTGCCCGCCCTGCCCGTGCCGTCCCAACAAGAGAAGAGGGCGCAGGCGATACTCAAGCGACGTCAGGTTTCCGCTCCGAATCTGGGCGTGCCTTTCTTGGTTGAGGAGGGCAAAGAGCGGAGCCAGGAGGTGGTTATCAAGAGAGAAAAAGCCTCCAAACCCAGACAAAAAAAGGCAACAGTCGTCCGTTTGGCAGGCTCCCCTTTTCTTGAGCAGGGTGGAGATGGGGCAACGTTGCAACCGGGCGCATCTCATGCGGGTTCTCTTGGGGTCAAGGCGGCGGTTCGCCATGGGCAGGCTGAAAACAGACCGCTCACCGCTCACAAGCCCATCACCCACAAACAGCCCATGGGCAAGCCGGAGTCTCTTCACCCTCTTTTTTCGAAAGGGGGTGCTGACCAGTCGCTGCGGACAGCCCAAGAGAGGCTTGTTGGTCAACAACCTGCAGAGGGGGTTGCCATCGTCGATGAGACTCCCGGACAGAAGAAGCCAGAACGGGTGGAGAAGGTTATTGCCCTGGCCAAAGCGACCATCAAACGCAAGCAGGCCATGCGGCGCAAAGAGAAGATTCAAAAGCTGTTCTCGGGCGCACCGGTCAACTTCCCTAAAACGGTGGACTATACCCCAGAACCGATTTTAACCTCCTCCCATGCTGCTGAACAGGTTGAGGAAGAGAGGCCGGAGCCTAAACAGCTTGAGGCCGGATGGCAGTTGTCACCAGTCAGCTATGACGCCAACCAGGAAGAGTCTGCTCAAGCGGCTTGGATGCCGAAAAAAAGCCCCTCCTCCCAAGGCATTTCCAAGGTGGATGGTAGTGAGAAAGCAACCAAACAGACTCCCCCATTGGCCCACTCTGCCACCCATCAAGAGACCCAGTGGTCATCACCTCAGGCGGGCTTCTCTTCCCCGGTTTTGGTTGGACGGATTGGACAGGGTGGTCAGTCGGCCCCCAAGAGTCCCGTAAAAAGAGAACAGAAAGATAATAACATCACTGCGAGACCAATCTCTTCGGTCTCTTCTCCAGAAGAAACCCGCTGGGAGGTCCCTGTTGAAGGGTTGGGAGGGGGTGTCACCCAGATACTGGGGGATACGATAGGTGGCGTGGTTGCTGTTGGTCAGAAGGTGATTGGTACGGGAAAAAGACGGGTAGAACGAATCAGACCTGTTCGGCTTCAGCCCTCGGCCAAATCTGTTGCGGTACCACTCAAAGAGGGGCAGCGCATTAAAACAGTAATGGCCAATAAGGTTGGTGGGGGTGTTCAGAGTATCTTCTCCGGTTTTGGCCTGATAGCACGGGGTGGGGCCAACATTATTATTGGTTCTTTGGGCTGTTTCGGTGGGGCCTTGATCTGCCTGACCGGGATATCCAAGAATAAAATAACGTCAAAAAATCCAAGGCAGAGCAAGCCTCGATTGATAGCAGTCCAAAAATAGAAACAGTGAACCGTGAAGCTCTAGACAATAACAGGTGTGACGAAGGGATTTAAAAATGGCGAGTACCGTTGATCAAAATAGAACGCTTTTTTTGGGGATAGATCTGGGCACATCCAGGACTACGGTTATGTCCAATCGGGGGGCCAAAGAGATGGTTCGCTCCGTTGTGGGCTATCCCAAGGATATTATCGGAGTCAAACTGCTGGACCGTACCAGTATTGTCGGTGATGAGGCTTTGCAGAAAAAATCTTATGTCAACCTCCATTTTCCATTGGAAGATGGTGTTCTCAAAGAGGCCAGCGAGAAAGATACCCAGGCTGCCCGAGAGTTGATTCAGCATGTTATCTCCCTCTCCAAGCCCCAACCGGGAGATCGGGTATGTGGCATTGTTGGTGTTCCGGCCAGGGCCTCCATATCCAACAAAAATCAACTTTTAAGAATCACCGATGAGCTGATGAGCTTCTCCATGGTGGTTTCCGAGCCTTTCATGGTTGCCTATGGTCTCAATAAGCTGACCAATGCCATCATCATCGACATCGGGGCCGGTACCATTGATATCTGCGCCATGAAAGGAACAATTCCCGGCCCTGAGGAGCAGATCACTCTCATGAAGGCCGGCAACCATATTGACAGCTTTTTGGCCAACGCCATCACAGAATCCTATCCGGACGTTCAAATTACCCCGCAGTTAGCTCAAAAAATTAAAGACCAATACGGTTTTGTCGGTCAGCCTCAGCAAGATATTGTCGTCAACCTGAGATCAGGCGGAAAACCACGTCCTCACGAGATCACCAAAGAGGTTCAGATGGCGTGCGAGACCATTGTTTCGGATATTATTGAGAATGTCGAACAGCTCATCACCACCTTCGATCCGGAAGATCAAGAGGAGGCGGTCTCCAATATTATTCTAGCTGGGGGAGGTTCCCGACTGGCTGGTCTGGATGGGTTGTTGGCCAACAGTTTGCAAGAGTATGGTCAGGTTAATGTCGTTCGAGTCTCCGACCCCATCTTTTCCGGATGTGCCGGCGCCCTGAAAATGGCTACGGAGCTTCCAGTGGACTATTGGAACCAGGTTGGGGATGTGATCGGTTCTTGAACCCAAGCTGTCTGTTAGGCTCGGCCATCAATAATCCATGCCTATTCTGCCGATTGTTGGTTTGTCTGCTGTTTTTTTAGGCTCAGAAGAGTGTAAGATGTGCAGGCTGTTGCATAACGATCCTTAGGTTCGTTTTAAGTAAAAAAGGGGAAGAATATGGAAGATAACGAAGATATTGAGGCTGGACCTGCTGACGAGACATTTCCTGTTGAGGAGGATGACTCCCCTCAATTTGAGGGCGTAGAGGTTCCTGTCGAAGATCTGGGAGCCGGAATTTTTCGCGCCTTGGGAGATGTTGTCGGTGGTGTGATCGGGTTGAGTTCTGCCACGGCCAATTCGTTAAAAAAAGGGGTTGATATCGTCAAAAAGAAGGTATCCAACGCTGATAATAGTGGTGAGGAGGAACATGATGGGGATACCATCATCCTTGATGCCGAACTTGTTGAAAACAGTGACCAGCTCGATACAGACCCTGATTCGGAGCGGTAAACCTGGAAACGGCCGTTGGACGTCCGTGAAAACACAGTAAAATAATAAAAGGATGAATCATGCCAATACAAGAGATAGTCACAACATTGAAAAATGGTGAGGCGGTTACGATCATGGGGCCTGGCACGTTGGAGTTTAAGGCACCCAAGTTAGCGGCTGTCGCAGCCAAAACCGCTGGTGGTGCAAAAGGTGCTGCGGTAGCAGGTGGTACAGCGACCGCTGCTGCTGGTGCAACAACCACCGGAGGTATGACCACCACCACTGCCATGGGTAAAACAGCCGCTGTCAGCGGTGGCGCTGCCGCCAAGTCCATTCCAGCCTCTTTGATGTCAGGAAAGGTGTTGGGTCTGAGCCTGGGAGCCGTGAATCCTTGGTTGTTGCTTGGTGCGGGCGCTTTGGGTGGGTATTACTACTGCAAGCGGAAAAAATTTGGTTTCTTTTAAAAGCTGACAATGGCTGAGCTTTTTTTTTCAAACCAGGGCAGAACAAAAAAGGGGGGTATCCCCCTTTTTTGTTCTTTCCAACTACCAGATGATTGACCGGTCTTTTATCCGTTACTCTTTTGGTGAAGGTGGTGCCTTTCCGTCTGGCTCCAATTGAATCCGATCGCTCCAATCTCTCTGCTCAATATCTACCACAATATCGACAGGAATATAGCCGGGGTGAGAGATGTTAAGATCATACCGTCCATCTAACAGGTACATGCCAGGCTGATACGTCAACCCCTCTTTCTTAAAACGAATCGTTGCCTGAGAGGGAACTGTATCCAACCAAAACTGTGCTCCTTCGGATTCCAACCGTATTAAAACCTGGTGGAGCTCTCCACCAATAACCGTAATATCTGTCGATTTTTCAGCAAATCCTGGTAGAGTCACAGATATTTTATGGTCTCCTACCGCTACCTCTTCCACCCGAGCCGGTGTAATTCCCCCTCCTTCACCATCCAACAGCCACTGCGCCCCCGGTGGCTCACTACGGATCTCCAGGATACCGGTACGAAAACTGCCTACCTGAGAGGAGCGAGAGAGAATCAGGGTGACCGCCGTAGTCTCCTTTTCATGGATGACAACACTCTTCCCCCAGGAACGATAGCCGGGCAAGCGGGCTCGAACCTGAACCCGTCCTGGTCTTATCTTATCGATTTGTATCGGAGCCACGCCAACCACCTGATCATCCACCAACACCTCTGCCCCACGAGGGACCACCTTGACCAGAAGAGAACCACCCCCAGAGATATTCCCCACCGCCCCCCTAGCCGGAAAAGCTGAGAAGCTCAGAACAACGGACAATACAGCAAAACCGATACCCAAAAGTCTCCCAAGCATACCACCCCTTACCAATAAAAAAAACCAATCAGAACCACTCTTAAGCCATCTCTAGCTGCTTTACTGTGTCAACAATAGGCTAGCTGCTTATATTTTCCAAGACAATTTCATGCAATAGAGTCTCATCAGACCAAAACAGGCCACGACTGGAGCTCCCTTTTTTATTTTTATTTGATGATAATAAACCAAACATTTACGCCATTCACACATAGCCAACGACCGTTTCCAGGATTAAGAGTATAACGGTTTGGCCTGGAACCAGGAGAGTGTGTCTGTATCTTGAGTTGAAAAACTAATTGTACGGGCCGCTTGCATAAAGAAGAGTAGCGTGTCTATAATTCTTATGATACTCAATTTGGGACAAAGAATGGGAGCAATGAGTGAAAACTAAAATAGTTACCGACCTGGCCACAGATCAAGCCGTGGTCCTGAGCGGCCCCGGTGCCATCAAGGTAAGTGCAGCCAAATCCGTCACTGTCTCCAAGGCTGTCGGATCAAAAGCTGGTTTCAGCCAGATGGGCTCGATGGGAACCGCCAAACTAGGCAGTGCTATCCATGTTCTCAGCCCTTTTTTTGGTTTTGCCCTCTTGTCAGCCGGTGCCCTTTTGCTGGTCAAACAGTGGATTAAAAAAGTAGACAATGGCGAGTGCCAATAACTCATGACCACCTTACTCTGACCCCCTCTCTCTGTAGCGCCCCTTCATTCCTGTTGATCGTTGTCATCCCCACCAACCTGCTGGCCATCCTCAACCACCACAACAGGCTTCGGCCCACTATCCAGCTCCGATATATCGGCAAACCGACCATCTAACAAACTCTCCACCGAGTGACTTAAACCATAGGTGATCATGTAGGGAATCCTGTATTTTTTCTTATCCCCAACCAACACTTCAAACTCACCACGCCGGGACTCCTGCTTCCAGACGATTCGATAACGGACCCCTTTATGAGGTGCGACAGAAAACCGGAGTCGTACCCGTCTGCTGACCTGACTTCCCACCTTGACCCCCAGGCTCTTGGACAGCTCTCCAGAGGCTCTCGTCTCAAAGGCCTTCCAAAAACCCGTTCTCAAGGAGGTTCCCACCTCACGACTGCGGTCGATATCCAGAGAGATCGAAGCGGTGCGAATAAACTCATGTTCGCTGGTAAGGGATTGGCTGCCATAGCGATTGTCGAGAGGAATATCTTCGGTAGCCAAAACCATGGTCTCTTCGCTGACAATATATTCGCGAATAATCTGAATGGAGACCGGTTTATTGAAATGGCTGGAAAGGTTGCTCTTCAACCCCTCTTTATTGGCCAATTTGGCCGCCTTGCGACCAAGAAAATGGCCGATTGCGGCAGAGAGTCCAGCAGGAATCAACAGGGGAAGCATGATAATCTCGTTCCTAATCTACAATCTTGTTTATGAGAATCAGGGCAATTGAAACGCCCCTGCATGTGCTAAGCGTAATCCGCAGAAGCCACACGCTATTCACACCGAAAAAGAGGAGTATTACTCTTCCTCACTATCAATCACAGTACTCTACTCCTGTTTTTTTTGCAATCCTCTGCTGCCTGTACTATTATTGTGGAAATCTAGAAGAAAGACAACTAGTTGCGAATGATTTCTATTTGTGTCTAAAGGCACATTAACAAAAAAAGATGGGGAACAATTTCATGGCTACTCCTGAAGCACTGCTATTTAAAATCAATGGGACACAACAGGCCACCCAAGTGGCTGCTCTCGAGGGAAAAACCTTTGCTGTCGGCAAAGTATCTGCCGCCGGCAAGACAGGACTTTCCAAATGGTTATTTCTCAACCCAACCTCAACAGCAGCCGGTAGCAAAGCCTCTTCAGTCGCTCTTAAAATTGAAGGTACACGGCAGATCTCCCAGCTTTCCGGTCTGGCGGGAAAAACTGTCACCATCGGTAAAAGCCCTGCAACCATTGGTGGAACCAGTAAGTTTCTTCTCCTCAACACCGGAAAAGGGGCAGCAGCCGCCACGGCCGCCGCTACCGGAACGGCAACCGGAGCAGCTGTAGCCAAGGGCAAGTTGACCACTGAAATGATCTTGGTCAAGGCTGAAGGGGGTCGACAAGCGGTCGACATGACAACCCTTGCGGGAAAAACCTTTACCGTTATGAAGCCCCCCATGATGGGCGGTGTCAAAGCCTCCAATTGGGTCTTTTTAAAACCTGCTACCGGAGCGGGTGCTGCAGGAGAGAAAATTGTTGCGTTTAAAGTCCAAGCAGGAACCGGCACCTCTTCTCTCTCCTCTTTAGCAGGAAAAAGCTTTACTGTAAGCAAAGCGCCTCTGGCAGCAGGAGCAGGTGGCAATCAATGGCTGGCCTTCAAACCGGTTGCAGGTTTGGCTTCCAAAGGGGCAGCAGCAACCTCAACGGTGGCTGCTGCCAAAAGCAAAGCGGCTGCCACTGCTCCAGCGGCTGTTAAAGCTCCTGCCGCAGCAATGAACGGAACCAAGGCCGGAGTCATGGCTAAAAGTTCTACAGCAACCCAGGCTGCTACCGCAGCCGGAAAAGGTGGCTCTGCCAGCTTGGCCGGGAAAGCTGCCGCTGCCCAAACAGCTAAAACAGTTGGGGGTGGCACCATCTGGAAAGGAACAGGATTAAGTCTTGGTCTTGGTCTGGGCCTGGGTGGTTGGGGCCCCCTTCTTCTTATCGGAGCAGCAGCCTTTGGTGTAGGCGTCTATGGCTATATGAAAAACAGTAAAAATTTGGAAGAAGAGTCTGATGAGATAGGTGAGTTATCCTTGGAAGGGTAGGGTAGATCGGCTCTTCTGACCAGATCAATCTCTCAACAGTTTTATTCTAAAAAAACCTCCCCAAATGGGGAGGTTTTTTTAGTGGTATTCCAATTTATAAGCAGGCATTCATACCTTCCCAGCCCCATCCACAATCGTTTTGTACCAATTTGGTTTGAAATCTCTATAT
>PEAM01000024.1 GCA_002753565.1 Magnetococcales bacterium
TCCTGGCCTGCCTAAAACCCGTTCTGGCAAGATCATGCGTCGTATTCTGCGCAAGATCGCCGCCAACGAGTTGGACAGCCTGGGCGATACTTCTACCCTGGCAGATGCCAGTGTTGTGGAAAATCTAATTGACCATCGGGAAAACAAATAGTAGTTTTCCAACCAGTCAATGGATCTTTAAGGGGTGCGTTTTGGCGCACCCCTTTTTTTATGAGTGGGAGATTTTAGAATATGGGACGCGTATTTAACTTCAGTGCAGGACCGGCCGCCTTACCTCTTTCCGTATTGGAGAAGGCTCGGGATGAGATGGTCGACTATCAGGGAAGCGGCATGTCGGTCATGGAGATGAGCCACCGCTCTAAAGAGTATATGGAGATTATTGCTCGGGCCGAAGCCCAGGTTCGTGGGTTGATGGGTATCCCGGACGAGTATGCGGTACTGTTTCAACAAGGTGGGGCAACCATGCAGTTTACCACGGTTCCCATGAATCTTGTCGTCGACCCCAGCCGTGAAAATGCCGACTACATCAACACCGGAAGCTGGTCGAAAAAGGCCATCAAAGAGGCCAAAAAACAGCTCGCCAACGTACAGGTTGCCGCCTCCAGCGAAGAGGTTAACTTTTCTCGCATTCCCACCCAGGAGGAGCTAAAGCTCAACCCGAAGGCTACCTATGTCCACATGACCACCAACAACACTATTTTCGGGACCGAGTTTCACTACACCCCGGATACCGGCTCCATTCCCCTGGTTGCCGACATGTCTTCCAACATTCTATCTCGACAGATCGATGTTTCTCGATACGGCATCATCTACGCCGGAGCCCAGAAAAATCTTGGCCCCAGCGGTGTCACCCTGGTTGTCATTCGTAAAGACCTCTTGGGGCGTCGGGAGAACCTGCCACTGATGTTGGATTATCAGGCTCAGGCTGAAAAAGAGTCCATGCTCAACACCCCGCCCACCTATGCCATCTACATTTTAGGCCTGGTTCTAGAGTGGATGAAGGAGCAAGGTGGGGTGGCAGAGATTGAAAAAAGAAACATTCGCAAAGCGGCAAAACTCTATGCTGCCATTGACAACTCCGACTTTTATGGCTGCCCCACTCAAGTATCCAGCCGCTCCCGCATGAATGTCCCTTTCACCCTGCGAGACGACGCCTTGAATCCCGCCTTCCTCGAACAGGCCAAAGAGGCTGGTCTGGTTACCCTCAAGGGCCATCGCTCGGTGGGTGGTATGCGGGCATCCATCTATAACGCCATGCCAGAAGAGGGTATTGATGCCCTGATCGGCTTTATGGAGACGTTTGAAAAAAAGAACGGCTGATTTTTCTATCCAAGATCCCTTTTAAAAGAGTACACCCCCAAAAAAAACAGGGGTGTACTCTTTTGGGCTTGGCTCCTGCTGCAGGGATAGACCGTAAACAGCGCTACCCTCCCCCCTCCTCTCAACGCCCCCTTATCTCATAAAGTATCTTTTTCATCCTATCCCCGCTGATGGAGGGCAGACGAAGGGCGGATTCAGTGGTATATTCGTGGAGACGGTGATGGGGCTCTCTTATCACCAAGGGAGGTTTTTTCTGTAACCATAAGTTTGTAAACAAACTATTGCCCATTTGTTTGCCTGTGCCAGCCCGACACTATGAGTGAATGATGCACGATTCTGTCTGGAGTATCCATCTTGAAGAGCGGACCATCACCCACCGGCCATCCGGATTGATCATCCGTTTCAGGGGGGCGACCGATGGATCAGGGGCGATGCAGGCGGAGCTGGTCAATCCGGAGCGGCTGCCAAAGCAGGCTACCAGAGAGGATATAGAGCAGTTTTCCCGCTTGCCCCACAATGCCTGGCAGGTCTATGCAGAGGCCTCGGAACGGGCTTTAAAGGCCTTGGAAGAGTCTGAAAAAGGTAAAAAACAGAATTAGGGCATGCTCACTGTTCAGGAATGGAGATGATTTGAGTCTGAAAAGAGAAGAGAGAGAACCGCTCTTCTAACCGGTTGTCGGCGACCACTCCGCCGCCCTTTTTTCTGCTTCGGCAGCCTGTTGCGGTGTCATCTCCTCCTGAGCGATCTGCAAATTTTCCAACCCATCCAACAGACCCGCTGCCGCCGCCAAACGAAACCACTTAGCCGCCTCCACCACATCCTCTACCACACCCTGACCGGTAGCATAGAGAATACCCAAATTGCTCTGCGCCTTGGCATCGCCCTGCTCGGCGGCCTTGGTAAACCAATGCAAGGCTGCCACACCATCAGGGGCAACCCCTGAGCCTTCCAGATACATCAGCCCCAGATCATGTTGAGCCAGGGCAAACCCCTGCTCCGCAGCCAGGGTATGCCACTTGAGAGCCTCTTCATAGCTCTGCTCAACCTCACGTCCCTCCAGATAGAGAGCCGCCAGGTTATGCTGCGCCTTGGGGTCTCCCCAACTGGCAAAGGTGGCCAGGGTTGCGACATAGTCCTCCTGGTCCACACTGTGGAGGCTGACGGGCTGTGGCTGTTCCAATACCATTTCTGTCACATCAGGTTTCAAGGTGATCAACCTCTTCTCAATAATTAGCTCTGTCCAGGGACGGGCCGTCCCTGGACCTCCAACAGTGTCTAGTTCCAATTTGAGTGGACTATAAAAATTTCCAACGGCTCAAGTAAAGAGTATCTTTGGCAAAATTAATGGCTCTTTCCTACCAAGGCTCCATCCTCTTTTTTTTCCAACCTGGCTCCACTCTCCCAAAGCATAGCCCGCAAATCGGGATTTTTGGCCTTGTTGAGGGGGGTTTCGCCATCTTCATCCTGGGCATCCACATTGGCACCGTGATCAATCAGTATTTTTACCACAGAGGAGTTTCCTCCCATCACCGCCATATGCAGAGCGGTCAACCCCATGGTATTTTTTGCATCAATTTCAGCACCCTGATCCAATAAAATCCGAACCAAACCGCTATCCCCGTGATAGCCGGCTCCAATCAGAGGCGAGTCCAACTGTCTGTTGACCAGGTTGACATCAGCCCCTCGGGAAATTAACCGAAGAGCAATGGCAACAAATCCTCTCTGTACCGCCAGCAACAACGGCGTGTTGCCACTACGATCGGCCGCATCAATCAGGGCACCTCGGTCCAAAAGCCACTCAACCACTGATACTCTTTTGGCTAACACGGCATAGTGCAAGGCAGTTGAGCCGGACTTATCCCGCACATCCACCTTTACCCCCTTCTCCAACCGCTGTTCCATCTGCTTTTTATAGCCCTGGAAAGCCATCTGATGCATGGAGGTTGCCTGGGCCTCCTGGATTGGCAATAGAATCAACCCAATTAAAACCATAACTAGAGCAGATGTCCATTTTTTCAACCATCTACCCCAACCGTCGCTTACGCCTTGACTAAAACCCTCACCTATTGGGTCATCATAGTTGAAGCAAATACTATTCCACTTCTCTAAACCATCCATAACCACCACGCTCTCCACCCTTCTGATCAACGGAAAATTCTCTACCATGATCCAACCCTTTCATGGAAAAGGAAAGGGTAAAATCGTTTTGCCTCTCTTCTTGAAACCGTCCAACGTAGATTATATAAAATGGTTTGAAAAACAAAGTTTACAAGAAAAAAACTACCGAGATGCACTCAACTGACGGTCGGGCTGCTGCCTGGAAACTTTGGCTCTAATCCTCTGGAGGGGAATAACATAGGCACCGGACTTTTTAAAGGAATCAGGCAGCCTTGCCAAAGAGAGCTTGGCTCTCTTAACCGTATCAAATCGACCCATATAGAGGAGGTAACGCTTGCCACTAAGGGGAAAAAGATAGAGATCATCGGAAAATTTTTCCAACCCATTGCGCTGAACATACTCTTCAAAATGACCAATCGTCTTGCTGGTAGCGACAATAAGCTGAATACTGTATCCACCCTTGGAGCTGGTCAGCCAGGACCGCCCAGCCTCAATACGATCATCCAACAGCGTCTGAAGCGGTATTTTCGGAAACATACTGGGCGTAAACTTGGCCTGCTGCCTGTTTTTATACTGCAGATATCGGGTTAAATTATCCGAAAACAGCGGGCCTTCCTCTTCCTGAATTTGTTCAGCCTCTACCTGAACCTGGGCAGAAAAGGCCTCTTCTGGAACCTCAAGAGGTGGAGTCTTATATATATCCCGGTGCATCACCGCCTCATTGGGTGTTTTCTCTTCCTGGGGAACCGGCGCAGAAACATCCACCCTCTTTTTCTCCAGATGGTCTGGGTTCAAGGTCTTGGCGGTAATCAGATCCGAAAGCCCTGTCTCTGGCATTTTGCGTGGTGGAAGGGGGTAGTAGACTCCCGGTGCAGGATGGTCGATGTCACTATTGACGGAGGCAACAGAGAGTCGCGCTTGATAGGAACCAAAAAGACCGATAGCCATCAGGGTGACCAGAGATACCCCGCCGACCAAAGAGAGAACGGGGCTTAATAATGTGTTGAACAGATGCCGTCCTGAGCGGGCACGACGATTGCGTTTGACAGACTTGCGTTGCCGCATCATTCTTCTCTCCCAAATTCCAAATAGAATCAGATCATTGACACAACAGGGTCTCATTAGAGTCAAAAATCTTTTCTGTTCCAGAGACCAGCCTTGACAACTTACCGGTTCAAATCAAACCAACTCACTCTTTTAAGCTGTTGTTTTGCAAAGGTATCCACCTAACATCATCTCTCTGCTCTCTAAGGGGTAGCGCATTAAGGAGCCACAGCAAAATTCAACAGCCTGGTTTTCAATAAGCGACTTTCGTGCCAGTATTAACAAAATTTGGAAAATCCACCTTCAACCTGACCATTGCCACCTTTCAAACAGCCTGATTGACACTATCTTGGCACAAAAAAAACGGAACACCTCTCGGTATTCCGTTTTTTTTGTGCCAACACTCTCCTCTCTGACAACTCAGAGAGAAGGTGTGATTTTCTCTATTCTACATCTTTCATGGTCAGCTTTACCCGACCCTGACGGTCAATATCCAACACCTTGACCTTGACCGTCTGACCCTCTTTAACGATATCCGTTACCTTGGCAACGCGATGATCCGCCAATTGAGAGATGTGAACCAAACCATCTTTATTGGGAAGAATATTAACAAAAGCACCAAAGTCGGTAATCCGAACCACCTTACCGTCATAAACCTGGCCTTTTTCTACATCAGCCACAATCTGCTTGATGATCGTCTCAGCCATTTTGGCAGACTCGCCATCCGCCGCGGCAATGGTCACAGTGCCGTCATCATTGATATCCAGTTGGCAACCGGTCTCCTCTTGGATGCTGCGGATAACCTTACCACCCGCACCAATCACATCACGGATTTTATCCGGGTTGATCTTGATGGCGAAAATACGTGGTGCATACTGAGATAACTCAGCCCGTGGCCCAGAAAGCCCTTTTTCCATCTCACCGAGAATATGCAACCGACCATCACGAGCCTGTTTCAGGGCAACCGCCATGATCTCACGGGTAATACCATCAATCTTGATATCCATCTGCAGAGCTGTAATACCGGCGCTGCTACCTGCTACCTTGAAGTCCATATCACCAAAATGGTCTTCATCACCGAGAATATCCGACAGAATAGCAAACTTATCTCCCTCTTTGATCAAGCCCATGGCAATACCAGCAACCGGAGCCTTCAGAGGTACACCTGCATCAAACATGGCCAGAACAGAACCGCAGATGGTCGCCATGGAGGAAGAGCCGTTGGACTCGGTGATCTCCGAGGTGACCCGCAGGGTGTAAGGGAAGGCCTCCACATCTGGTAAAATAGCCTGCAGAGCCCGTGTAGCCAGCTTACCATGACCAATCTCCCGACGCCCTGGCGCGCCCAAACGGCCGGTCTCGCCAACAGAGTATGGAGGAAAGGTGTAGTTGAGATAAAAACGGTCCCGACCTTCGCCATTCAGGGACTCAACAATCTGCTCATCACGACCAGAACCCAAAGTGACCGTTGCAATGGCCTGTGTCTCACCACGGGTAAACAGGGCCGTACCATGCACCCGAGGAAGAAGACCTACCTCTGTTGCGATGGGGCGGATATCGGTTAACGTGCGACCATCAATGCGGGGAGCGCCAGAGAGAATGGTTCCCCGGATCACTTCTGCTTCGAGTTTTTTCATGCCATCTTTGATGGAAGAGGGAGAAGGACCGTCCCCCTCACAAAGGGCTGCAACCGCTTTTTTCTTCAAAGCACTGACAGCATCCTGACGATCCAGCTTATCCGCAATGGTATAGACCTTTTTCATCTCGGCCAGATAGCCGTCACGAAGCTGAGCCGTCAACGCTTTATCCTCTTCAGGAGAGACAAAGGCCATACGTGCTTTACCACATTCAGCCGCAAACTCTTTAATACCCTGAACCACCGGCTGGAAAGCCTCAAAGCCAAACATGACCGCATCCAGCATCTGATCTTCACTCAAAATATCGGCTTCGGACTCCACCATGGTGACCGCATCTGAGGTACCAGCAACCACAAGATCCAGACGACTTTCAGCCATCTCTTCCCAGTTGGGGTTGAGCACGTATTGATCGTTGATAAAAGCAACACGGGCGCCCGCAATAGGCCCCTCAAAGGGGAGGCCGGAGATGGAGAGAGCCGCAGAGGCCCCGATCATGGCCAGAATATCCGGCTGATTGACACCATCATAGGAGAGAACCGTGGCAACCACCTGGGTATCCAAGGCAAAACCCTTTGGAAACAAGGGGCGCAGGGGACGATCAATCAATCGAGAGGTCAAAATTTCCTTCTCGGAAGGACGGGTCTCCCGTTTGATGAATCCACCGGGAATGCGACCGGCTGCCCAGGTTTTTTCTTGGTAATGGATTCCCAATGGGAAAAAATCCATCCCCGGACGTTGCTCTTTTTCTGCCGTGGCCGTGACCAAGACGATGGTCTCGCCAGAGGTAATCAACACGGCTCCATCAGCTTGACGAGCAATCCTGCCGGTCTCCAGGATGACTTCATCCCGACCAAATTGAATTGTTTTTTTTGTAATATTAAACATTTATTTATCTCTTTGCATTAGATACAAACTAAAAAAAAGCCGGTCAAGATGACCGGCAAATACGCTACTATTTCCGCAATTTGAGTCGCTGAATGACCTTCAGATATCTCGCCTCATCTTTTTTGTTGATGTAGGACAATAAACGGCGACGCAAACCAACCATTTTTAGAAGACCCCGACGGGAATGATGGTCCTTCATATTGCCACGAAGATGCTCAGTCAGGTTGTTGATTCGCTCGGTCAGGATGGCAATCTGCACCTCCGGGGAACCGGTATCGCCCTCAACGATGGCGAACTCTTTAATCAACTCCTGCTTCCGTTCTGCTGTAATCGACATCGTTTACTCCTTATCAGTTTGGGTTCTTAAAAAAGCGTCTGGTCCCTTTTAAGATAGGTGAAACAGCCGTTTGGGTTTGCAAAGGCGCCGGTTATCTTTCTCCGAACCTGCCGAGAGCGATCCGATGGCACCAAAGAGGCCCTCTGGTGTGAACAGACGAACCATATCCGCCCCCTCACACCCGACAGCATCTACCCAGGCCGACTGACCATTGACTATCTTATGCCAGACATCTACACGCAATCGCAGTGCCGGGATGTCGTCCAGCACCCGATCCACGGGGTACAAAAAATCTTCCAGGCGATTCTCTCGAACCGCCTCCGTCAGCTTATCCAGAGTGACGCCATCATTCAACTGAAAACTCAACGTATTGGTCCGTAGCAGCTGCTCCAGATGGGCAGGACACTGCAACTTTCGTCCCAAATCTCGGGCCAAAGCACGCATATAGGTCCCTTTTCCAGATTTGACCGCTATTTGAGCCAATCCATCGGAGTAAGACTCTAAAACCAAGGCGTGAAAAACCACGCGACGGGTTGGCATTTCGACGGTTTCTCCCCGTCTGGCCCGCTCATAGGCCCGTTCTCCGTCAATATGAATGGCCGAATAGACCGGCGGAACCTGATCCTGCTCACCCAGAAAACCAACCAAGGCCTCTTGAATCTGATCCTGACTGGGGAGCACGCCCCCCTCTTCCACAACCGTACCCGTTGGATCACCTGTATCGGTTTCCGATCCAAAGCGAACCCAGCAGCGGTACTCCTTATCGCCCTCAAGCACAAGGGCCAGCGCCTTGGTCGCCTCGCCCAGGGCGATGGGCAGAATACCCTCGGAGAAAGGGTCCAGCGTACCACCATGTCCCGCCTTGGCGGCCCGGGTAATGCGCTTGACAGCCTCTACCACTCGAGTAGAGGTCATCCCCACCTCCTTGTGAATCGCCAGCCAGCCGTTGATGGGCAGACCTCTGTTCTTCCTACGTCCCACGGCTTACGCTTCCTTTGGTGGTATCTTGATTTGGTGCAGCAGTCGTTCGATCTTTTCCGCCTGCTTGAAGGAGCCATCGGCTTTAAAACGCAACTCAGGAACCCGGCGCATTTTCAGCCGCCGTCCCAGTTGTCGACGAATAAACCCCGACGCCCGGGTCAACCCCTCCAACCCTTCTGACTCTTCCCCACCATATTGGGTAAAAAAGACCGTCGCATACTGAAGATCACGACTCATCTCCACATCCGTAATGGAGATAACACCACCCAAACGAGGGTCGTGGATCTCCCCATTAAGTAACATGGCAGCAATCTCTTTGCGGATCAGGCCGCTGGCCCGTTCAGTACGAACACTCATCAGAGGATCTCTACTCGAAAGTCACCAATCACTGCTCGTCCGTCAACTTCTATAAAATTCACTATTTTTCGCAACCTACTCTGCAACACCGCGGCATCATTACCAACGGCACTAAATCCCAAACCAGAGGAACGTATGCTGTTCTGTTCAGCCACTTCCGCAGCCGCCACCTCAAAACGAAGTCGGATTTTCTGAAGAAGCCCCTTGATGATACCTCGCTTCTCCTTCAGAGAGCGTAGGGAGCCTAAATCCAGGTAGATCTCCAAAACACCAACGTGCATCATCAGCCGACCGCCACCCCTACGCTGTTTAAAAGTCTGCCTAGCCACCAAACAGGCCATGGCGCCATCACAACCCAAAGGGAGCCAACACGCTCTAGCCGATGGTCTGGCGAACCTCTTCAACGGAATAGGCCTCAATGACATCACCGCTCTTGAGGTCGTTGTATTTATCGACGCTGATACCACACTCCATCCCCTCACGGACCTCTTTAACATCGTCCTTGTAGCGACGCAAGGCGGAGATCTGACCATCATAGATAACCACATCGTCCCGGAACACCCGCAGACGGGACTTGTTGGTCAGACGACCATCGGTCACCATGCAGCCGGCCACGTTGCCCACCTTGGTAATACGGAACACTTCTCGAACTTCCGCATGGCCCAACTGTGTCTCGCGCTCTTTGGGGTTGAGTTTTCCCTCCATGGCTTTGGTGATATCGTCGATCAGGTCGTAGATGACCGTATAGAAACTTAAAGAGATTTTTTCCCGTTTGGCCAACTCCCGAGCCTGAGCATCGGCTCGAACATTAAAGCCAAGAACCAAAGCACCCGAAGCCATGGACAACATCACATCCGACTCGTTAATGCCGCCAACACCGGTATGGATCACCTTAACGCGGATCTCATCATGGACAATCTTCTCCAACGCCTCGGCCACCGCCTCGACAGAGCCTCTGACATCGCCCTTAATCACCACATTGACCTCTTCCAGATCGCCCTCCTTGATCTGGCTGAAGATGTCGTCCATGCTGGATGGTGAAGTCTTGGCCCGCTCTTTCTCTTTGAGGGTTCGCTGGCGATAGGCGGCAATTTCTCGGGCACGGCGCTCATCGGGTACGGTAATCAGCTCATCACCGGCAGCCGGAACACCCGAAAGCCCTATAATCTCAACAGGGGTTGATGGCCCCGCCTCCTCCACCGACTCACCCCGATCATTGACCAGGCCACGAATCTTACCCCACTCCAAGCCCACGACAAAGATGTCGCCAACCTTAAGAAGACCGCTCTGAACCAGACAGGTTGCAACCGAACCCCGCCCCTTATCCAGCTTGGCCTCTACAATAGCACCGCGGGCCTTTTTGGTGGCATTGACCTGAAGATTCAACATCTCCGCCTGAAGCAGCAACAGCTCTTCCAGTTCGGCAATACCCTCACCGGTCTTGGCCGACAGTTTGCAGAAAATGGTATCCCCACCCCAATCCTCAGGAACCAGTTCATGCTCGGAAAGCTGCTGCATGATCCGATCCGGGTTGGCAGCCGGAACATCCATCTTGTTGACGGCAACCACTATAGGCACACCCGCCGCCTTGGAGTGATGAATGGCCTCAATGGTTTGCGGCATCACCCCATCGTCCGCCGCCACCACCAGGATGACAATATCGGTCATCTTGGCGCCACGAGAACGCATGGAGGTAAAAGCCGCATGGCCTGGTGTATCGATGAAGGTGATGGAAGCACCGCCCTCCATTTTAACCTGATAGGCACCGATATGCTGCGTAATCCCACCAAACTCACGAGAGGTGACATCGGTTTTGCGGATGGCATCCAGAAGAGAGGTTTTACCGTGGTCGACATGCCCCATGACCGTTACCACAGGGGATCGGGTGGTCAACTCTTTAACCTTATCTTCTGTCTCAGCCAACTCGGCATCGATGGTAGCCGCCTCGGAGATACTCTTGGGTCGATGACCCAGCTCCTCGACAATCAGCACTGCCGTATCCTGATCCAGCACCTCGTTGATGGTCACCATCATACCCTGGGTAAAGAGCAGCTTGATAACCTCAGAAGCCTTGACAGCCATACGGGCCGCCAGCTCACTGACCGTGATGACCTCGGGAATAATAACATCCCGCACCACGGGTGCAGGTGGGGCAACCTGAACCTCCGGTTGCCGTCCCCGACCACGACCGGACCGGCCCCGTCGTTTTTGCTGGGGCTGCTTATTGGTATCATCCTGTTGAGAAACCGCATTCTTCCCTTTGCGTTTAACACGGGTCTTCAGGGTCTTCCGGGGTTGCCCCTCAACCACACCTTGAGCCGCAGTTTTCTCTTCCATCAACCTTTTCTGCTCACGCAACTCTTCCAATTGAGAGAGTCGCTTGGCAACCAAGGCCTCGGTTTTACTGCGAGCCACCTCTTCACGCTGGGATTTGGTCAGCTTTTTCTTGGGTTCTTTAGGCGGAGCCGACTCTTTGACAGCCTCCATCTCAACCTCTACCGCCACCGTATCGACGGCATCGGCAGAGGCCTCTTCTACAACCTCTTCTACAGCCTCTTCAGGAGCCACAACAGCCACCTTTTCAGCCTCCAACGCTTCAGAAGGTGCATCCGTTTTTGGCGTAGCTTCCGTCTCCACATCTGGTTTGGCTTCAGAAACCTCTGTCGCCAAAGCCGCCTCAACCGGCTCACTCTCCACTGTCGCCTCTTGGGCTTCAACCTCAGTTGGAATCGGGGCGGACCCGGCTTCGACCGGCTTCTCTTCAGCGACCACCTCCGGCTTCTGAGGTTGGGGCTCCTCAGTTTTTTCGGCAGCCTGCAGCGCCTGTTCGGCCTCCTCTTTGGCTCTCTTGGCGGCGGCCTTTTCAGCCACCTTGGCAGCGGCCATGGCCTTCTTCTTCGCCTCAAGCTCCGCTTTTCTCTGAGCAGCCTCTTCTTTGACAAGACGCTTCTGCTCGGCAATATAGGATTTGCGCTCAGACTCCGTCATCGGCTTGAGAATCTGTTGTCGCTTGGGACGAGAGGCATCATCAGAGGGTCGTTTTTCAACCGTTGCCGCCAACGATGACTTCGCTGGGGAGGGGGTCCAACCCTTCTCATCCGTCCCCTCTTTGTCACCCTCTTCACCGGATCGGAACAGCTTCTTTCGGCGTCGTTCCACCACCACGTTTTTGCTTCGTCCATGGGAAAAGCTCTGTTTGATCGAACCATCTTCCACGGTCTTGCGTAACACGATGTGACGAGGGGCTTTAAGCCGCAAGGTGCCACCTGCTTCGCTCTTTTTGGTATCGCTCAAAAGAAAAATCTCCACCGAATAAAAATGTCCAAAGGGTAGGAGTCAAAACCGACTGCCACCATTCGAAACGGGTCATGGCGTTCAGAGAACAGGAACAACCCAACGAAAAAATTAATGATATCCGCCTTCAAGAACCCAGCTAAGACAGAAAACCAACCGCCTGCTCCTGTTCTTGATAGAGGATTCCAACCAACGTTAACGGGCATTCCCAATTAAAAGGCCCGATTCTCTATTTAAATTATACTGTCTGGTTCTCTATTACCAGTCGATTTACCCATCTCTTGGGTTAAAAACGTCTGCAACCGAAAAACATCGGCCCTGACCCGCTCAACCATCCCGCCCCCCAGAACGATTAAGAGTGCCACATCCCCCCCCCCACACAGGGTACCAAAGCAAGAGCGGTCCAAAAGTTCGTGGATCTCTGGGTCAACCTGAACAGATGCACGCAGTTTGCGCCGCTGCTGATCCAATTTTTCCCGCGTATGGGTCGCCGTATCAGTCGCCAACAACCACAACATGGGAGAAACATGACCGTTCGGCCCGGCTACCGCCGCAGAGACCAACTCTTGCACTGCCCGCAGCCCCCAACGCAACTGACCACCCCGTCGGGAGAGACTTATCCCATCCAGAAGCCGCCGAGAGAGCGCGGCACCGATCCGATCCAGTCGGGCCTCCACCGCAGCCCCCCGCAAACCCGACCGTTTAAACAGGTTAGCCAGATTGTGGCGAGTCGGTACCACATAGCGACCACGCCCAGGTAGCTTGCCAGCCAAATCTTCCACCAAAAGGCCATCCGGGCCAACAACAAACCGGAGCAGTTGATTTTTGGTGCCACTCTTCCGGCTAACCGCACAGGTGCGAACCGGTTGGTCACTTTTCATGGTAGAAAGATCACGCCGACTGGCGCCCTCCCTACTCTTTTTCCTCCTCATCAAACCAACCCGCCATCTGTCTTGCATCCATGATCAGCTTTTCAGCTACCGGTTGGCTCAGCCCATTTTCAGACAGCTCCAACAGCTCATCCGTCGCCAGATCGGCCAGATCGTCCAGATTGGTAATGCCCTTCTCACCCATACTGAGCACCAACTCATCCGGCAAACCATCCAACTGAAACAGCCGTGGGTCGATAGCCAACTCTACCTTGCGCTCTTCGGTCTCCAAGGCGTTATGGAGCAGATATTCACGAGCCCGATTGCGCAACTCCTGAGCAATATCTTTATCAAAGCCATCGATAGCCGCCAACTCTTCCAGGGGAACATAGGCCACATCTTCAATACCGGAAAAACCCTCTTGAACCAGAGCGCCAGAGACATCTTCATCCAGATCCAGAAAATCCATCAACTGTTTGGAGACCGCCTCAAACTCTTCAACTCGAGAAGAGGCCTCTTCCTGTTCGGTGATGATATCAATCTTCCAACCGGTCAACTCCGAGGCAAGCCGGACATTCTGACCCCGACGACCAATGGCCAAAGAGAGCTGGTCGGCCCCGACGATTACCTGGATACTTTTATCCTCCTCATCGACAATCACCCGAGCCACCTCGGAGGGGGCCAAGGCATTGCAGACAAAAACAGCCGGGTCACTCGACCACTCAATAATATCGATCCGCTCCCCTTGAAGCTCGGTCACCACCCCCTGCACACGGGAACCCCGCACACCTACACAGGAGCCAACCGGGTCGATATGGGAGTCGTTGGAGCGAACAGCAATTTTGCTGCGAAATCCGGGATCTCGGGAGACCGCCTTGATCTCGACAATACCGTCATAAATCTCGGGAACCTCCATCTCAAACAGACGAACGATCATCTGAGGGTCGGTGCGAGAGAGGATGATCTGGGGACCACGGGTGACATCACGCACCTCGCAGATAAAGGCTCGAATCCGATCACCCTGGCGATAATGCTCCCGAGGCAACTGCTGCTCGTGTGGCAGAAAAGCGGCGGCTCGGCCCAGGTCGACATGAATATTGTTGCGCTCAACTCGCTTGACCATTCCGTTGACCAACTGGCCCTGTCGCTCCACATACTCCTCGTAGATACTTTTGCGCTCCGCCTCTCGAACTTTTTGAACAATCACCTGCTTGGCCGTCTGGGCGGCAATCCGACCAAACTCGATGGTAGGCAGAGTCTCTGCAAGAAAATCCCCTACCTTGGCACCCGGATTTAACTTGAGAGCCTCTTCAAGGGTGATATGAACGTCCGGCCCTTCGTAGCTCTCGTCTTCGCTGTCTTCGACAACCTCAAAGAGCTGGCTGATGGCAAACTCTCCGGTTTTATAATCAAAGCTGGCCTGGATATTCTTGTGCGCCCCATATTTGCGACGGGATGCGGTCTCGATTGCCACTTCCATGGCCTCAATGACAACATCACGAGGAATTCCGCGTTCTCGTGCCAACTGCTCAGCGTACTGAATGATCTCCACTGTCATGGGGCTACAACTCCCAGAGGGTTTTAAAATACTTGAAAACAACCATATAACAAAAAAAATCCCGGCCCGACAAACCTAACAGTGGACCGATGGACTTGACTTAGTTCAACGGATCAAAAATCAATATCCAGGTTGGCCTTGCTTATCGCATTGAGTGGCAGGGAGATCTCGCCCTCCTTCAGCAAAATCCGAACAGAACCCTCCCTCATACCCAACAATTCGCCCTTAAACAGGCGCTTTTTTTTACCACCCTCTGTGAGGGCAACCCCCTGGTAGGTTTTGACAACCACTTGTTTACCCGCGAAACGGTCAAAGTCCGCCTCTTTTTTAAGGGGGCGGGTCAGCCCTGGTGAGGAGACCTCCAGGCGATAGATGCCCGGTACCACATCCTCCACATCCAACAACCCAGAAAGATAGCGACTGACCGATGCACAATCGGCCAACTCCAGCCCTGTTTCCCTTTTTTCGATGAAGACTCGCAGGAAAAATGACTGCCCCTCTTTGACATACTCCACATCCACCAACTCACAACCCTCGGTTGCGGCGGCCTCTTCGGCAAAAGGGGTGACCTTCTCAGCAATTGCAGACATCTTCTGTTCACCGAATCAGAAAAAACAGGAGAGGAGACCCTCCCCATCAAATCGGAATCAAAAGCCGTT
The DNA here is from genome assembly GCA_002753565.1 of Magnetococcales bacterium. Classification (GTDB taxonomy): domain Bacteria; phylum Pseudomonadota; class Magnetococcia; order Magnetococcales; family JADFYX01. The sequence goes on from PEAM01000024.1 coordinate 15,061, forward strand.
TTTCTCCGAACAAAACGGCCAAAAAACCCTGACAAATCCAGCAAGCCAAAAAAGAGAAACTTAAATGTTTTCAGTTAGTTGGCCTGAACCTAGCCGGGACGCAAAAGACAAAAAAAGCCGGCTCTGCCGACTTTTATTCAGGTACACCTCAACTCAGTCAAAGGGTAATATATGGCGATTCAGGTCAAATGCCAAGGAAAAGCAAAAAAAAACTCATTTTCACGCTATTTGGGCGGATCGATAAAGATGATCTCGTCCGGGTAGACCATTCCCAGATCCCGACGGGCCACCTCCTCCAGAAGAATATCCTCATTCTCCCCCAAGAGAATCTCCTCTTTAATCCGGCTGATTCTTTTCTCTATCTGGCGGTTCTCTTTTTTCAAGACCTGCAACTGTTTCTCCGTCTGCCGCCAGCGAACCAACCCCTGCTCACCAAACCAGAGCAGATATTGCGCCCAGACATTGGCAACCAAAAGGAACAGACCGACCAAGACCCATTTTGTTACTGTCCTTTTCGGTTTTGACACACCACCACTCCGTTATACCAAGAAACAGCCGTTATCAGCACATACTCGGCATACCCCCTTGATTCATCCACTGTCAGGGAAAAAAGTCTCATCGCCCATTGGGTGTTTTCAATTTTTTCCATGCCAGCCGCCAAACCAATATCTCGCACCATTTATGCACGCCCAACTACCGTTTCCAGGTTAAAGACGAAAAACAGTTGATTTTCCGGATTATTCGGTGACTCTAATGGAGCGTACATCCAGACACACCTGCAACCTAACCATAGAAGGGATTCGCATGTCCAATCACAACAGAACAAGCCACGATTTTCTCACTTTTTCGCTCCAGGCCAAGGTCTTGAAGTTCGGTCAGTTTCAAACCAAAGCCGGTCGAGACAGCCCCTATTTTTTCAATGCCGGACTTTTTAACTCCGGCGCCCTGATCGATCAACTCGGGGCCTTTTATGCCGATACCATACAGGCCGACGGCCCCGAATTCGATATGCTGTTTGGTCCCGCCTACAAGGGTATCCCCCTGGTCACCACCGCCGCTACCGCCCTGGCTCGCCGACACAACCGCGATATTCCCATCGCCTACAACCGCAAAGAGGCCAAGGACCACGGGGAGGGTGGCAATCTGGTCGGCGCACCGCTTAAAGGCCGCGTGATCATCATTGATGATGTCATCAGCGCCGGAACATCCATCCGAGAGTCGGCTACCTGGATCGAAAAAGCCGGCGCAACCCTGGCCGGCGTCGTCATCGCACTGGATCGACAGGAGAGAGGAACAGGCGCCCTGAGTGCCACCCAGGAGGTGGAGCAAAAACTGGGGGTGCCGGTAACAGCCATCGCACGACTGGAAGACCTCATCACACTGCTTGCACAGGATAAGGCCGCAACCGACTCCCTTTCAGCCATCCAAGCCTATCGGAATCGGTATGGAGCCTGACCGGGCAACCTGAAAGACCCTCAGCACAGTGGCAGCAACAGAGCTGTCACTGTGCCGGTTGAACCTGCTCTCTTAGCGGCACTTCTTCAACGCCTTGACGGCGTTTCCGCTCCCGGAAAGGGAGACGTCATATTTATACTTGTTCCCTTTGACGTTGGAAAAACGCACGGTCATGTCACGTTTTTTAGCCACATTTTTCAGCAATCCATCGGTTGACTCCAGATACTGCCACGACCAATAGCCATCTTTCTGGGCGGCATCCAGAACAAAGGGAACCGTTGTCGGTTTGTTTTTATCGAACTGAATCTGCACCCGACGATGAGCCAGGCCAATGGCCTCTTTCTGAGTAAAAAACTCTCCGTAGTAGTCGTCGGTTGGAAAAAGAGCCAAAATTGCCCCTGACTGTTTCTTCCCGTGGTGGAGGGCAATCTCAAGCTTGCAGGTTCCCTCTACCTTGCGAACGGTATAGCGGCCTTTTTGGTAGTAGACATCACTGGCAGCCAGCACATCCTGCCATGGAACCAAAGCCAATAACAACGCCAGGATAATGGAAAAACGCATCCTTAAACTCCTATTCTCTATTTAGACCAATAACCAAAACAAACGACCAGATTTTCTAATCTTTTGCTCCCCCAGAAACATTTATATATATTCCAAACGTCCTTTATCCTGCAAATTTTTTTATTGAAACTCAAGCTCTTTCGTTTCAATAATGTTTTAATAATGAGAGTCACCTTAACCTGTCCGGCTTTGAGTCGCTAGCGATTTCAACCAATCTACCCTATTTTATCCCGTTTTAGTTCGGAGATGCCTGTCCACTGATACGATGGCTCTCTTTTGGGAAAACGTTCAAACCAACAAGTATGGATATATCGACCATGATCACCCTACCCAAACGTACCGACCTGTTTCTGGAACTTCTTTCACAACGCATTTTAGTTCTGGACGGTGCGATGGGAACCATGATTCAACGCCACTCCCTTTCAGAGGCCGATTTTCGTGCCGACCGTTTTGCCGACCATCCCAGCGATCTGGCCGGCAACAACGACCTGCTCTCCCTGACGCAACCGGAGATCATTCTTGGCATCCACACCGCCTATCTGGAGGCCGGAGCAGATCTTTTAGAGACCAACACCTTCAATGCCAACGCCATCGCCCTGGCCGACTACGGCATGTCAGACCTGGCCTATGAGATCAATCGGTCGGCGGCAGCCCTGGCTCGAAAGGCGGCTGACCAGGCCGAAGAGAAAACCCCCGACAAACCCCGTTTTGTCGCCGGTGTCCTCGGCCCCACCAACCGGACCGCCTCCATCTCGCCGGATGTCAACAACCCCGGCTTTCGCAACGTCTCTTTCGATGAACTGGTTGCCGCCTATCAGACTGCCATCCTGGGACTGCTGGATGGCGGGGCCGACCTGCTGATGGTTGAGACCATTTTTGATACCCTGAACGCCAAAGCGGCCCTGTTTGCCATCTCCGCGTTCAACCAGACCCACGGGGTCACCCTGCCGGTGATGATCTCGGGCACCATCACCGATGGCAGCGGTCGCACCCTCTCGGGACAGACTGTCGAGGCCTTCTGGAACGCCCTCTCCCACGCTCAGCCCATCACCATGGGCTTTAACTGTGCCCTGGGGGCCGACCAACTGCGACCCCATCTGGCAGAGCTGAGCCAGATAGCCGAAACCCGTATCTCTGTTCACCCCAATGCCGGCCTACCCAACGAGCTGGGTGACTATGACGAGACCCCCGCGGTGATGGCAGAAAAAATTCGGGAGTTTGCCACCGCCGGTCTGGTTAATCTGGTGGGGGGGTGCTGTGGTACCCAACCGGAACACATTCAGGCCATCTGTCAGGCAGTTGAAGGGATTCCACCCCGAACTCCGCCAGCCACACCCGACCGCTGCCGACTAAGCGGTCTGGAGCCTTTTAATATTGGCCAAGAGAGCCTGTTCGTCAATGTTGGAGAGCGGACCAACGTAGCCGGTTCTCGACGTTTTGCCCGCTTGATCCGAGAAGAGAACCACGATGCCGCCCTGGATGTAGCCTTAAAGCAGATTGAGGAGGGTGCCACCATCATCGACATCAACATGGATGATGCCATGTTGGATGCGAAGGCCGACATGGTGCGCTTTCTCAATCTTATCGCAGCCGAGCCGGATATTTCCAAGGTTCCCATCATGATAGACTCCTCCAAATGGGAGGTGCTGGAGGCCGGATTGAAAACCCTGCAGGGGAAGGGAATCATCAACTCCATCAGCCTGAAAGAGGGCGAAGAGACCTTTTTGAACCATGCCCGTCTTGCCCGTCGCTATGGGGCGGCGGTTCTGGTTATGGCTTTCGATGAAGACGGTCAGGCCGACACCGTTGAACGGCGTATTGCCATCTGTTCCCGTGCCTATCGACTGCTGACGGAGCAGGTCCACTTTCCCCCTGCCGAGATCATCTTTGACCCGAATATTTTTGCTGTAGCCACCGGTATTGAGGGCCATAACCGCTACGCGTTGGATTTTTTCGAGGCGACCCGCTGGATCAAAGCCAACTTACCGGGGGCCTTGATCAGTGGCGGTGTCAGCAATGTCTCTTTTTCATTTCGAGGCAACAATCCGGTTCGGGAAGCCATGCACGCAGCCTTTCTCTATCACGCCATCCAGGCGGGGATGGATATGGGCATTGTCAATGCCGGACAGTTGGCGGTCTATGAGGAGATTCCAGGGGAGCTACGCACCCGCATAGAAGATGTCCTGCTGGACCGTCGCCCCGATGCGACAGACCGACTGTTGGAGATCGCCGATCAGATTCGGGATGAGGGCAGCAACGCCCCCAAAGAGGAGAAAACCGCCGAGTGGCGCAGCAAGCCGGTGGGTGAGCGGTTGACCCACGCCATGGTCAAGGGGATCACCGAGTTTATCGAGGAGGATGTGGAAGAGGCCCGACAACAGGCCGACCACCCCCTCAGCGTAGTGGAAGGGCCGTTGATGGCAGGGATGAACCGGGTGGGTGACCTGTTTGGGGATGGCAAGATGTTTCTACCCCAGGTGGTCAAGAGCGCCCGTGTCATGAAAAAGGCGGTGGCGGTCCTTATCCCCCACATCGAGGCGACCCAATCCCAGGGAGTCAGCACCAGCAAGGGTAAAATCCTGTTGGCGACGGTCAAGGGGGATGTTCATGATATTGGAAAGAATATCGTCAAGGTGGTTCTGCAGTGCAATAATTTTGAGGTGATCGATCTGGGGGTGATGGTACCGGCCGAGACCATTTTAGAAAAGAGTATCGAGGAGCAGGTTGATATCATCGGTCTGTCGGGGTTGATCACCCCCTCCCTTGAACAAATGAGCCATATTGCCAAGGAGATGGAGCGTCGAAAACTGACTACTCCTCTTCTCATTGGGGGGGCCACCACCTCGCCACTGCATACGGCGGTTAAAATTGCCAACCACTATTCCGGCCTTTCGGTACAGGTGAAAGATGCCTCCCGTGCGGTTGGCGTGGCCTCCACCCTGCTGGACCGAGAGAAAAAGGGGGCCTTTGCCCAAGAGCTGAAAACGCAACAGGCCAAACTGCGTGATCGCTATGCCCAAAAACGCAAACCGACGGTGGATCTGGCCAGTGCCAGAAAAAATGGTCTGGTGACTGACTGGTCAAGCAGCCCCCCCGCCAAACCGGCTCAGTTGGGTGTTCAGGTTATTGCCGATCAACCCCTGGAACAGCTACTGCCCTATATAGACTGGAGCCCTTTTTTCCACACCTGGCAGATGAGTGGTCGTTATCCTGCCATTCTTCAAGATGAGAAAAAAGGCGCAGAGGCCAGCAAACTGTTTGCCGACGCGCAACGGTGGCTGGCGCGACTCATCCAAGAAAAACTTATCCGGGCCAGCGGCGTTTTTGCCCTGCTTCCCGCCAACACCGTTAACCGTGATGAGATAGAGATCTATGCCGATGACGCCCAGTCCGACCCCATAGCCATGGTTCAAACCCTGCGCCAACAGGGGGTCAAACCACCAGGAAAGCCCCACTATGCTCTGGCCGATTTTATCGCCCCCAAGGAGAGTGGTCACCGTGATGCCTTGGGATTTTTTGCCGTTACAGCCGGTTTGGGGCTGGAAAAGCTGACCCAACAGCTGGAAAAAGAGGGGGATGATTATAGCTCTATCATGGTCAAAGCCTTGGCAGACCGACTGACCGAAGCTTTTGCTGAATGGCTCCACCAGGCAGTGCGAACAACCCACTGGGGCTATGCGGCGGATGAGACGTTGGATAACGACGGGCTGATCCAGGGCAACTACCGCGGCATCCGCCCTGCTCCCGGCTATCCAGCCTGCCCGGACCACAGCGAAAAAACGGTGCTGTTCGACCTGCTGAATGTGACAGAAAATACTGGCATCGAGCTAACCGAAACCGGCGCCATGGCTCCCCAGGCAGCGGTTTGCGGCTACTATTTTGCCCACCCCAAAGCCCGCTATTTCCGTGTAGACTCCCTCACTCGGGAGCAGGTGGACAGCTATGCCAAACGAAAGGGCATGACGGTAGAGGCCGTAGAAAAACTCTTAACCGCCTCCCTGTCCTATGTGGAGGGGTAGTCAAGCCAAGTTTGGCAGCCTGAATCAGGGAGAGACAGAGTGTCCACGAAAGAACAGACCACCCAGTTGTACCGACAGTGTGGTTTATGCTGCCAAGGTTTTTTTTCTCTCGGGTGAACGTTTTTCCCGAAGAGAAAATTCCAAGCAAGCAAGATTCGAGTCGAACCATGAATTCCATCAGCTTGTGGCGTGTCAGTTTTTTTCCGAAACACTCTCTTGCCATCTCGGTTGGCTTTTAAAGTAAAAAAAAGCAAAGTCAAAGACTTGGGACCTTGGGCGCTGCCCAAACCCGCTGAGAAGGCATTCATGCCTTCCCAGACCCATCCGCAATCGTTTTGTACACATTTGGTTTGAAATCTCTATATTTTGTAGAGCAGTTGGCTTTGAAAGAGTTCCCCTCCACCAAGAGCAGGCCCCGTATTCACCTGCGCATAGGCTCTTCAAAACAGAAAAAAGAGCCCTCCTGACCCTTAACAGACCTACCCCCACCAGGTGATGTTAGGATCGGGGCGGGGTTCAAACTGAATGCTGGACCGACCATCTGACCGTTTTTTATTGGCCTTCTCCTGAAGCTCCAGCAGGGCCTGTCGGGCCAGATAGTCGGCAATATGCAGGCACCACTGTATTTTTTTCGGCTTCAGCTCTCCCCCTTCCACCGCAACGACGCGCTTCTCAATCAAATCCACCCTAACCACCACTCCGCCACGCAGGGTCAGATCGACACCAATCGGAATCTTCTCCTGCCAACACAGGGTGTGGGTGACAACACCACCGGATGCGCTCATGATTTTTTCGGTACCTCTATGGTGCGTTTACTTGGATTGGGATGAGGCCGATAGAAGATAGCCACATGACCTACCATGCCCACCCACTCACACTTGGACTCCTCGACAATGCGGGCGCAAAAGCTCTTTTTTTCCTCTTTAAAGTCATTAAAGCGAACTTTTATCAACTCATGATCCAACAAAGCCTGGTTGATAAAATCGATAACCGTTACCGTCATCCCCTCTCGACCAATCAACACCAACGGCTTGAGAGAGTGGGCCAACCCCCGTAGATATTTTTTCTGAAACCCCTTCAGCTCCAACATCTTTTATCCTTTTAAAAAACGACACCTAACAGCAGAAAAAGGGGAGAAAAAATCCCCAAACAGACCAAAAAATCCAACCGCTGCATACAAACCTCCGGCTCTTGGTCAGAGAAAACAAATCCAAGTCGATAGGAACAGACAGATTATCCAACATTCATTAAATGCAATATCAAACGTTCGTTAAACATAGACTGTCTATCCAACATTCGTTAAACTCCGCGAATGAAAGTATGAAACCGGTAGCAAAATCAACCAGGATCCTCGCCTTCAAGAGGACCGTTTTGATAAAAAACCGGGTCGATTTTTTATGAGTTGGGGGTCTCTAGAGAGTCACAAATGAACCGTTTTGATCCTTTACCGACCGGTGTAAAAATCGGTCTGATAGTCGGTGTGATCGCTATTTTTACGCTAGCCTCCACCCTGAGCTATCACCAGACCCTGGGGGAATATCAACAACAGCTCCGCTCGCTCTCAACCAGCCCATCCCCATCCAGCCGAGGCGATGGTGGACTATCCAACCAAATCTTTCAATTGGAAAAACAGCTTGAGCAGGGATTAAATGTCGTCAAGCAGCAGCAGGCCTACATCTCCTTGCAAAAAACCGCTCTGCAGGATCGAGAGGAACAGATCTCTCTTCTGATGGACCACAGCGAGAAAAACCGGCAACATCTTCAAAATCAGTTTCAAAAGCAGCGTCAACTTCTGGCTCAACACCAGTCTCAGCAGCACGCCATCATCCTTCAGCAAAACCAAAAAGTGCAGGAGCAGGCTGAGAAAGTTCGGCAACAGTTCCAACATATCCAGCAACAGGAGCCCAGCAAGACGGCTTCAGAAGAGATCCTGGCAACCCAAAACTATCTGGCCTCTCTGCAGCAGGCGGTGGAGCAGATGGCGTCGACGGCGGCCATCTATCTGGCCAGACACAACAACAAGAGTGCCACCCTTTTTGCCAACCAGGCCAAACGGGCACAAGAGGCCATCAAACAGCTCCCCTCACCCTCACCCCAAACCCAGGCTCTCTCCCAATCGATCCAAAAACAGCAGGATCTTTTTCAAGCCATCATAGCGGCACAAAAAAAATGGGGGCTGACCCCTTCGGATGGATCGAGAGGCCAGCTGCATCGTACCCTGTTACAACTGGAGACCGCCCTGCAACCCTACGACCTGGATGGCATCCGCGCCCAGGTTGTGGAGATCCGCCGATCAGAAAAGGAGTATCGCCTGCATTGGCGGGTAAAATATCGGCAAAAACATAAAAAACTGACCGACAAACTACACCAACAGCTGCAAACCATCGGCGCCCCCCTGGCAACTCTCCATCAAAAGGTGACAGCCTATCAGCAGGCCTTTAAACAGTTTGTGCGGGAAAATCAGACCGGTGAGGCCCAAAAAACCACCATCGAGCAGCTCAACAGCCGGGCAGATGCCATGGAGAAGCAGATTGCCCAGCAGCGGATTCCCGAAAGCTTCCGGCTCCTCTCAGAGCTGCGACAACTGGCCACCGCCAACCAGAGCCAACCATTGGCCCAGGGGGTTGCCCATCTTCGATCTGCCATTGCGTCAACCCCCTTATCAGGCAGCGAGAAAAAAAAGCTGTATATGGCTCTGACCACTTTTCATACCGCCTTCAAACAGCAAAAACAGTACGAAGAGGAGATGGTGCGGATTGTGGACGGACTCAACCCAGCCGTCCAACAAACCGCTCAACTCATGGAGAGCGTGGTCGAGCAGGAAGAGAAAAAGCACCCCACTCGGAACAACCCGGTTTATACCGCCTATCCTCTCCAAAAAATGGCGCGAACCCTGGGCAGACAACAAGAGGCAAGCCAACCGGTTGATGGGTCCGTTGCCCAGACAATCGCACTCCCCAGCTTCGATATTGAGCCTATTCCCCTTACCACCTTACAGCTCTCTTCCCTGGAATCTCTGCCCAAGCCAAACCTGAAACCTCTCCCCTCCCCCGGCCCGGAGCCGGTAAACAGCCTCAACCTGTTTACCGTATCCGCCCCGGCAGCCAGCTTCGAAGGCTCACCCGTGGCAGAAGAAGGCTATCCCGAGGCCTCTCTCTCCCAAGGCACCAACTGGGCGCCCTGGTTGGGTGGAATGGGCCTTGTGATCGGGGCGCTTATTGCCTGGAGCTCCAGCCGCAGTATCGATAAGGGCCCCCAGACCCTGGTCTGCTCTCTGGAGAAATTGAGCCGTCGCAACGGTCGTATCGATCTAAGCAGACGTCTGCCGCCGGTTTCGGGTCCGGTGGGCTTGCTGGCAAACCAGATCAATACCGTTCTCGACAGCCTGGAGTCCACCTCAAACCAGGCCATGGGTGAACTGAAAAAAATCTCTGCTGAGGTTAAGGGTCTCTCCAGGCTCTCTCTGCCCATCAGCCATCAGAATAGCGCTCTGGCTGAGCAGACCAAGCAGATGTCCGGCACTCTGCTCACCCTGAACAGTCAGGCTGAATCTATCCAGCAACTGGCCCACACTACAGCCGATCAACTGGATCAGATGACCGGAATCTCCAGCCAGATGGGCCAGACCATGGCGCTGATCACCAACTCAACCGGCGAGGCTCAGACCGGCCTCACCTCGATCATCTCCGAAACCCTCAGCGTTCAAGAGCGGATGAACCAGATTCGTGAAGCTGCCGAGCAGTCTCAGAACACCCTCTCTCACACCGCCCAATCGGTAGATGGTGTCGCCTCGGAACTGCACCATGTCAGCGCTCTCTGCCAAAAAGCCCACCAAGAGTCGCGTCAAGCCAACGAGTTGGCCCAGAACAACCGGGTTGTCATGGAGCAACTGGCCGATTCTGCCCGTGAGATTGGCGATGTGGTCGAGATGATCAACGATATTGCCGAACAGACCAACATGCTGGCACTCAACGCCTCTATCGAAGCAGCCGGGGCCGGTGATGCAGGCAAGGGGTTTGCTGTAGTGGCCAACGAGGTCAAAGAGTTGGCCAAGCAGACCGCCAACGCCACCCAGATGATTTTTGACAAGGCGGAGGAGATTCAAACCTACGCCCAGGAGGTTCGACAACAGGCCCATCACGTCAGTGAGCGTATTGGCCATATTGACCGTACCAATGATGAGATTCTCTACGCCATGGATGTTCAAGGTGAGACAATCATGACCATCGCCCAAACCATGACCACCCTCTCCCAAGCGTCCCAGCAGACAACCGCTGGCCTTAACGAGTCGACCCTGCGCATTCTTTCCGTCAGCGACGCCATCACCGACATCTCCCAGGGCATGGTCCGCATGACCGACTCCATCGGAGCCTGTGACGTTGAGACCATCACCCTGAAGGCCCAGAGCGTGACAGAAAAGGGCTATCACTTGGCCGAACAGATAGGTGCGATGGTCAATACAGCCCAGCAGGCTGGCTCCACCCTCACCAGCCTGGAGGGGAACAGCGCCCAACTGGCCGGCTCAGGTAAAACGGTTGATCAGCACGCCAAAACCCTTTCCCAGCATGACCAGAACCTGACACGGATTCTCTCCCGTTTCTAGGTTTGAACTCTTGTCAGTCCCAAAGGTAGGTAGATACCGTTTTCAAAAGGGAGGTAAGTTGATGATGGATGGAAAATGCCGTCTGGATAAATGGCTCTGGGCCGCCCGGTTTTTCAAGACCCGAACCCTGGCTACGCAAGCCATCAATGGGGGAAAGGTGCACCTTAACCGGGAACGCTGCAAGCCGGGGCGGGCCATGTCGGTTGGGGAGGTGTTGGAGATTCGCAAAGGGCCCTATCTTTTCACCGTCACCATCCTGGCCCTATCCAACCGCCGAGGCCCGGCAAAAGAGGCGGTTTTACTCTATGAAGAGAGTGTGGAGAGCCAGGAAAAACGGGAGAGAACCCGAATAGGCATGCGTGCCCAGATCCAGCCGAACCCTGGCGGTCGCCCCACCAAAAAAGATCGGCGAACCTTTGCCAAGGCGTGGGAGTAAGAGGGTGGGCCACGGCCCCTATCCGGCAGGGGGAAACCGCCCCCCTGCCTACCTGTTCTCCATCCTCCAGGCTGCTTTTTTGGTCAGACACTCAACGGTTGAGATCAACCACCGTCCGTCCCCTAATACCCCCTTTAAGAATGGTTTCTGCGGCTTTGGGCAGGGCATCAAAGGGGATGACTTCAGTGAGATCATCCAGTTTATCCATGGGCAGAATGGCGGTGATCCGTCTCCAAGTCTCCAGCCGCTTGTCTGGTGGGCACATGACCGAATCAACCCCCAGCAGGCCGATATTACGAAGAATAAACGGAAAAACCGTGGTCGGCAGAGGCACACCCGCCGCCAGACCACAGGCTGCTACAGCGGTTCCATATTGAAGCTGAGACAGGAGGGTTGCCAGGGGTTTGCCTCCCACCGTATCCACCGCTCCGTTCCAGGTCTCCCGCTCCAGTGGTTTACTGTCACGACTCAATTCGTCTCTTGGCAGAATATGGGTAGCCCCCAGCCCTTTTAAAAAGTCGCTCTCCTCCATCCGACCGGTCGAGGCGGTTACCTCATAGCCCAACGCGGCCAACAGGCTTACCGCCAAACTTCCAACCCCACCATTGGCCCCGGTCACCAGAACCGGCCCGTTCTCTTTTTTGATGCCGTACCCCTCCAAAGCCATCACACAGAGCATGGAGGTAAATCCCGCTGTGCCCACCGCCATGGCCCGCTCTGGGGTTAATCCGCTCGGCAAAGGGGTGAGCCATTGGGCCTTTAAGCGGGCCTTTTGAGAAAAACCACCCCAATGGCGCTCCCCCACCCCCCAACCGGTCAACAAAACCGCATCACCCGGCTTGTACTGGTCCGACTCCGACGACTCCACCACCCCCGCCAGATCGATACCACCAACAAAGGGAAACTGGCGAATAATCTTGCCTGCCCCGGTAATCGCCAGACCATCTTTATAGTTGAGGGAGGAGTGACTGACCGAGACCACCACCTCGCCCTCGGGTAGTGCGTCGGTGCGCAGCTGTTCAAAAGAGTGGGTGGTTTTGCCATTTTCCTGGTTTAGAACCAGGGCCTTGAATGTATCGGACATCGTAAACAAGCTCCCTTTATTGAGTGAGATAAGCGCAATCAATGCACCTCTTTTTTTTTGTGATAACACCTACCTGTTTAGCATTTTTTCCCTGCCATCGACACTTTTTGTGCCAAAAAATTCTGGATAAGGGAATAAAAAAAACAAATTCTTCACCTTCGCAGCAAAAAATGGCATAAGTAACGGGGAAATTGTTCAGGGGCCTTAACACTCATACCAAGCCAAACGGATGGTGCTTTTGGGTTCCCTGACAGGGATTCTATTTTCTAAACTTCAAAGAGGAGCGGGTTTGATGTCCAAGATGCAAAAATCGACACAGGATGATTGGAAAAGACTGGCAGAGGCTTCCCTCAAAGGTCGGGACCTCTCAGACATCCACTGGACCTCACCCGACGGCACCACCCTTAAAACCCTCTACACCGCCCAAGATACCGCCAACCTCCCCCACCAAGAGAGCTATCCGGGTCTGGACCCTTTTGTCCGTGGCCCCTACCCCACCATGTATGGGGGTCGCCCCTGGACCATTCGACAGTATGCGGGTTTTTCTACCGCCGAGGAGTCCAATGCCTTCTACCGCAAAGCGTTGGCAGCGGGGGGACAAGGGGTTTCGGTGGCCTTCGATCTGGCCACCCACCGGGGTTATGACTCCGACCACCCCCGTGTGACCGGGGATGTAGGTAAGGCGGGGGTTGCCATCGATAGTGTGGAAGATATGAAGGTGCTTTTTGACCAGATCCCCCTGGACAAAGTCTCCGTCTCCATGACCATGAACGGCGCAGTCTTGCCGATTTTGGCGGGCTATGTGGTGGCAGCCGAAGAGCAAGGGGTCGCCCAGAATCAGCTGCGAGGCACCATTCAGAACGATATTCTCAAAGAGTTTATGGTGCGCAACACCTATATCTATCCTCCGACCCCCTCCATGCGGATTGTTGGCGATATCATTCAATATGCTTCGGACCATATGCCCCAGTTTAACACCATCTCCATCTCTGGCTATCACATCCAAGAGGCCGGGGCCGATGCCGCTCTGGAGCTGGCCTATACCCTGGCCAACGGCCGAGAGTATGTCCGTACCGCCATCCACAACGGCATGTCGGTCGATGATTTTGCCGGTCGGCTCTCCTTCTTTTTTGGTATCGGCATGAACTTTTATGTCGAGATTGCCAAACTCCGAGCCGCCCGACTGCTCTGGTCGGAGGTGATGGATGAGTTTAACCCCAAGAAGGCCAAATCCCGCATGTTGCGGACCCACTGCCAGACCTCCGGCTGGAGTTTGACCTCTCAAGACCCCTATAACAACGTCATAAGAACCACCATCGAGGCCATGGCTGCCGTGTTTGGCGGCACCCAATCTCTACACACCAACGCCCTGGATGAGGCCATTGCCCTACCGTCGGAGTTCTCCTCTCGCATTGCCCGCAACACCCAACTGATTATTCAAGAAGAGGCCCACATCACACCGGTTGCCGACCCCTGGGGCGGCTCCCACATGATGGAGTCCCTCACCCACGAACTGGCCGAAAAGGCCCGTTCGATCATGGCAGAGGTAGAAGAGAGAGGCGGGATGGTCAAGGCCATCGAGAGCGGCCTGCCCCAACGCCGCATCGAAGAGGCGGCGGCCGGCAAGCAGGCCCGTATCGACCGGGGCATCGAGACCATTGTCGGGGTGAACAAATACACCCTCGATCAAGAAGATGCCATCGATGTCCTCAAGGTGGACAACAATGCGGTCCGGGATTCCCAGGTCAGGCAGTTGGCGAAGATCAGGTCCAGCCGGGATAGTGCCAAGGTGGAGGCCGCCCTGACCGCTCTGACCCAGGCCGCCCAAGAGAACAGCGGTAATCTGCTGGATCTCTCCATCCAGGCCATCCGGCTACGGGCTACCGTGGGCGAGGTTACTTCAGCTCTGGAGAAGGTCTATGGTCGCCATCAGGGTTCAACCGATACCATCCGAGGGGTGTATGGCAAGGTGTGGGAAGATGACTCGGCTTGGTCTAACCTGAAAAATGAGGTAGAATCTTTTGCAGTGCAGCAGGGGCGTCGACCTCGGATCATGGTGGTCAAGATGGGGCAGGATGGTCACGACCGAGGCGCCAAGGTGATTGCTACCGCTTTTGCCGATGCCGGGTTTGATGTGGATCTGGCCCCTCTGTTCCAGACACCGGCAGAGGTGGCGGCCCAGGCGATTGAAAATGATGTGCATGTGGTGGGGGTCTCTACCCTGGCTGGGGCGCACAACACCCTGATCCCCCAATTGATAGAGGATTTAAAACAGCAGGGAGCCGACGATATTTTAGTGGTAGCGGGTGGAGTTATTCCAGAACAGGACTATGAAGAGTTGAAAGAGGCCGGTGTAACCGATATCTTTGGCCCCGGTACCTCGGCTGTGGATTCGGCCGGTCGGGTGGTGCGTGCCATCACAGCACGGCTATCAAAAACCTCTTGATACGGGCATAACCCCAACCATGGGCTCTCTTACGCTCCCGGCCTATTTATCCGGTATTCGGGAACAGAACCGACGGACTATTGCCAAGGCCATCACCCTGGTCGAGAGTACCCGCCAACCTGACCGGGCCCTCTCCCAGACGTTATTGGCCGCTCTTGCCGAACAGGCCCCTTCCGACTCCTTTCGGGTCGGTATCAGTGGCCCACCGGGGGTGGGAAAAAGTACCTTTATCGAGGCGTTGGGGCTGCACCTGCTGACCCAGGGAAAACGGGTCGCCATTTTGGCTGTCGACCCCTCCTCTCAACGAACCGGCGGCAGTATTCTGGGGGATAAAACCCGTATGGGGCGGCTGATGGGCAATCGGCAGGTGTTTATCCGGCCCAGCCCAACAGGAAAAAACCTGGGCGGAGTGGCCAGAAAAACCCGCGAGACCATTTTAATCCTGGAAGCTGCCGGTTTTGACACCATTCTGGTCGAAACCGTCGGGGTGGGTCAGAGTGAGACGGTGGTGGCGGGCATGGTCGATTTTTTCACTCTGCTGCATCTACCCAACGCCGGGGATGATCTTCAGGGGATCAAGCGGGGGATCATGGAGGTGGCAGATGCCCTGGTGGTCAACAAGGCCGACGGCCCCCTCCAAGAGGCGGCCCATCAGGCGGCACGAGGGTTGAAGTCAGCCCTGCAACTGCTGGGGGCAGCCGATCCGGGCTGGCAGACGCCGGTCTTGCTGACCAGCGCCCAAACCGGATTGGGCATTGCTGAATGCTGGCAGACCATGCAACATTTTTTCAGCCAGATGCGCCAGAGTGGGCAGCTGATCATCAAACGGCAGCAACAGAATAAAAATTGGATGTGGGAAATGGTGATGGATGAGTTGAAGGACCAATTTATTCACCATCCTCGGGTTCATCTGCAGCTACCGGCTTTAAGCCAGGCGGTTGGAGAGGGCAGAACAACCCCGGTGACTGCAGCCACGATACTATTGCAGGCGTTTAGGGAAAAACGCTGATTTTCCTGGTTTTCCAGGAGCATGTTTTCACCTTTTAGTTATAGAGCGAGGTAGGGAAACCCATGCAGGAAATTCTCAACAAATTTGTGGAACTCCGAGCAGAGGCACGAATGGGCGGAGGTCAACAGCGTATTGATGCCCAACATGCCCGCGGCAAGCTGACGGCTCGGGAGGCCATTGAGGTTCTTCTCGACGATGGTTCCTTCGAAGAGCTGGACACCTTTGTTCAGCACCGTTGCATCGACTTTGGCATGGACAAGCAACATATAGCCGGAGATGGCGTGGTAGCCGGCTATGGCACCATCAACAGACGGAGAATCTTTGTCTTTGCCCAAGACTTTACCGTCTTTGGCGGCTCTCTATCCGAGGCCAACGCCACCAAAATCTGTAAGATCATGGATATGGCCATGAAGGTGGGTGCGCCGGTTATCGGTCTGAATGACTCGGGAGGTGCCCGTATTCAAGAGGGTGTTGCCTCTTTGGGTGGCTATGCGGATATTTTCCAGCGTAACGTCATGGCCTCTGGCGTTATTCCACAAATTTCAGCCATCCTCGGCCCCTGTGCCGGTGGCGCGGTCTATTCACCGGCCCTGACCGATTTTATCATGATGGTAGAAGACAACTCCTACATGTTCGTCACCGGGCCGGAGGTGGTTAAAACCGTCACCCACGAGGATGTAACGGTTGAGGAGTTGGGGGGAGCCAAAACCCATTTTACCAAGTCGGGCGTCTCCCATTTTGCTTTTCCCAACGGCATGGTTCTGCTGCGCCAACTGCGCCGACTGTTTTCGTTTCTCCCCTCTAATAATCGCGAGAAAGCACCGGTTGTCAACACCGGAGATCCGGCGGACCGCCATGAAAAATCCCTCGACTACCTGATTCCCGACGACCCCAATCAATCGTACGATATGTCCGAGTTGATCAAAAAAGTGGTGGACAACTATGACTTTATGGAGGTTCAGGGAGGATTTGCCCGGAATATCATCACCGGCTTTGGTCGGCTGAAGGGTGAAACCGTCGGTATTGTTGCCAATCAGCCCATGGTGTTGGCGGGCTGTCTGGATATCAACTCCAGCATCAAGGCGGCGCGCTTTGTGCAATTTTGCGACTGCTTCAACATTCCCATTCTCACTTTTGTCGATGTACCGGGATTTTTGCCCGGCAAACAGCAGGAGTTGGGCGGTATCATCAAACACGGCGCCAAACTGCTCTATGCCTACGCCCAATGTACCGTACCCAAAATAACCGTCATCACCCGCAAGGCTTATGGGGGGGCTTACGATGTGATGGCCTCCAAACATCTTCGGGGGGATTTAAACCTGGCCTGGCCCAATGCCGAGATTGCCGTGATGGGTGCCAAGGGGGCGGCGGAGATTATTTTCCGTAACGAAATCCGTTCTGCCGACGATCCCGAAGCCAAACTCAAAGAGAAGACCGATGAGTATTCAGACCGCTTTGCCAACCCGTTTATCGCCGCTCAGCGGGGGTATATTGACGATGTGATTCGACCAAGCCGTACCCGTTGGCGGGTCATCAGGGGGCTGGAGATGTTGGCCAATAAAAAGGTCGAGAATCCCTGGAAAAAACACGGAAACATTCCTCTTTAGTCGGGGTTGGAGAGATCATGAATAAAATTCTTATAGCCAATCGGGGTGAAATCGCCTGCCGGGTGATTCGTACCGCCAAAAAAATGGGTATCGCTACGGTAGCCGTCTATTCCGAAGCGGACAGAGAGACCCTGTTTGTCCGGGAGGCCGACGAGGCCATCTGTGTCGGTCCGGCTGCCAGCTCCGAATCCTATCTGGTGGTAGAGAACATTCTCAATGCCATCGATGTGAGCGGGGCAGATGCCGTCCATCCGGGATATGGGTTCTTATCCGAAAATGCCACCTTCTGTGAGGCGTTGATGGAGCGGGGCGTCACCTTTATTGGCCCTGGTCTTCGGGCCATTCAGGCCATGGGAGACAAAATTGAGTCCAAGCGCATTGCCGAAGCCTCGGGGGTCAACACCATTCCAGGCTATGACGGCATCATTACCAGCCAGGATCAGGCGGTCGAGGTTGCCAATCAGGTCGGCTATCCGGTGATGATCAAAGCGTCGGCGGGTGGCGGCGGTAAGGGGATGCGGGTTGCCCACAACGATGAAGAGGCCCGTGAAGGGTGGGAGACCGCCTCCAACGAAGGGCGCTCCTACTTTAACGATGACCGGGTTTTTATCGAAAAATTTATTGAAAACCCTCGCCATATCGAGATTCAAATCCTGGCAGACACCTTTGGCAACACCCTCTATCTCAACGAACGGGAGTGTTCCATCCAGCGGCGCAACCAAAAAGTGATCGAAGAGGCTCCCTCCCCTTTTGTCGACCCCAAAATGCGTCAGGCCATGGGTGAGCAGGCGGTCATGTTATCCAAGGCTGTGGACTATGTCTCGGCGGGTACGGTGGAGTTTATTGTCGGGGCGGATAAGAGCTTCTATTTTCTGGAGATGAACACCCGGCTCCAGGTAGAGCATCCTATCACCGAAAAAATTACTGAACTGGATCTGGTCGAACAGATGATCCGGGTTGCACGCGGAGAAGAGTTGAGCTTTGTCCAGAGTGAAGTGAAGCTCCGGGGCTGGGCCATTGAGTGCCGGGTCTATGCTGAAAACCCCTACCGGAACTTCATGCCCTCCACCGGTCGCCTGGTCTACTATCGTGCTCCGGCTGAAGATGCCCGAATCCGGGTTGACTCCGGTGTTTTCGAAGGGGGCGAGGTCTCCATGTTCTACGATCCCATGATCTCTAAACTGATCAGTTGGGGGCGAGATCGGGATGAGGCCATCTCCCATATGGAGACCGCTCTGGATGACTATCTTATCCAGGGTCCAGAGCATAACCTGGATCTGCTCAACACCATTATCCGTCATCCCCGTTTTCAGTCGGGGGATATCTCCACCAACTTTATTGCCGAGGAGTTTGCCGACGGCTTTCACGGGGCCAAGCCAACCCTGGAGAGTACCCAGGCGTTTGCCATTGCCGCAGCCATTGTCGAACAGGAAGAGAGCATTCTTTTTAACGACATTCCCCCGGTACAGTCCTATGTTGTCACGGTTGATGGCCAGGAGATTGAGTTAACCATTGCCCACAATCAAGGCAGTCGCCTCATCACCTTTGAGGGCAGCGACCCGCTGAATGTCGAGTTCTATTTCCGTCCCGGCGCCCGTCTGGCCAAGGTTTATATTCCCGACTATTCCGGCACCTATCGCATTCGTCGACTACCCGAGGGCTATCTGCTCTCTCAGGGTGGTCGCAGCGTAACGGCCATAGCCCGAACCCGTCGCCACCATGAGCTTGCCAAACATATGCTCTTAAAACTGCCCAAAGACATGAGCCGCATGTTGGTTTCACCCATGCCGGGCATGGTACTGAAGGTGATGGTAGGTAAGGGTCAAGTGGTCAATGCTGGTCAACCTCTCTGTGTTCTGGAAGCCATGAAAATGGAGAATGCCATGCGGGCTGAGAACGACGGCAAGGTGAAGGAGGTTCATGTCGTACCGGGGCAGGCGGTTGAGGCAGACGCTGTGTTAATGGAGTTTGAATAAGATGATTGGTCGGCTTAATCATGTTGCCATGGTGGTACCTGACCTGGAGCGTGCGGTCAGCCGTTATCGGGATCTTCTCGGGGCCACGGTTACAGCCCCGGAAGATCTGCCGGAACATGGTGTGCGGGTGGTGTTTGTTCGCCTTCCCAACACCAATGTAGAGCTTTTATTTCCAATTGGAGAGAAGAGTCCGGTCGCTCCCTTTCTGGCAAAAAACCCTTCGGGGGGGATGCACCATGTCTGTTATGAGGTGGAGGACATCGAAGCGGCCGTCGCCACCCTGTTGGCCGATGGCACCCTGCGGGTGTTGAACCCCAAACCCAAAATCGGCGCCCACGGCAAGCCGGTCGTCTTTCTCCACCCCAAGGATAACGACGGCGTCTTGACCGAACTGGAGCAGGCCTGATCTGAGAGGGTGGGCTGTTTCCAGGCTCAATCCTCCTCAACCAAAAAAGGGTTTATCCTGTCTGTCGGATAAACCCTTTTTTGCACAACTATAGTTAATTAAAACCAAATTTGGACAACGGTTAAAGGCAAAATCAACACCTTGGGAGGCCTTGCAGGCCCCCACGCTTTTAAAGGTGAAAAATAAAAGCAAGGTCAAAGACTTAGAACCTTGGGCTCTGCCCAAACCCGCTGGGAAGGCATCCATGCCTTCCCAGACCCATCCGCAATCGTTTGGTACAAATTTGGTTTGGGATCTCTATCAAACCCATCAACTTAGAGAATACTCAAGGCTTTTTAAGAGAACTCTTGATACCGTCCAATACCG
This sequence comes from Magnetococcales bacterium, assembly GCA_002753565.1. Lineage (GTDB taxonomy): Bacteria > Pseudomonadota > Magnetococcia > Magnetococcales > JADFYX01. The sequence continues at coordinate 35,029 of PEAM01000024.1, forward strand.
ATGCATCATCAATAGTCGGCAGATCTCCCGGATCATCCCCTTCTGCCAAAGAGAGAATCGCCCGCCGCAAAACCTTGCCAGAGCGGGTTTTAGGGAGGCCATTGACCATGTAGATATGTTTTGGTCGGGCAATCGGACCGATCTCACGGGAGACCAGTGCTTTTAAATCGGCCTCCCCAGCCGGACCCATATCCTGGTTGGTCACCACAAACGCGACCACCTCTTGGCCTTTCAACTCATCTTTAATCCCAACCGCAGCGACCTCAACAACCGATGGATGGGTACAGAGAATCTCCTCAATCTCACGGGTTCCCAGACGGTGACCCGCCACATTGATCACATCATCATCTCGTCCCATGATGAAATAGTAGCCGTCGTCATCGTGCATGGCATAATCGAAAGAGGCATACATCAGCTCTTTGAAGCGTGAAAAATAGGTCTCGACAAAGCGCTTGTCATCCCCCCAGATAGTGGTCATACACCCTGGCGGCAGAGGAGGCTTGATCATCAAAGAGCCTTTTTCGTTGGCCTTTACCGGTTGAGCGGTCTGTTCATCCACCAACTGAACATCATACCCATAAGCCGGTAGAGCCGGTGAGCCAAACTTGGTCTCCATCAGCCCCAAGCCAGCAAAGTTGGTTAGAATGGGCCAGCCGGTCTCTGTCTGCCAATAGTTATCGACCACCGAACCGGTCAGTGTGCCGGAGATCCAACGGTGGGTCTCACGATCCAGAGGCTCACCTGCCAGAAACAGATAGCGCAAAGAAGAGAGATCATATTTTTCAATCCACTCCTCACCGGTTTTTTTCAGCAGTCGAATGGCCGTCGGGGCCGTAAACATCACACTGACCTTGTATTTTTCGATAATAGACCACCAGATGCCTGGATCAGGACGGATGGGCAGCCCCTCATAAAGGATGGTGGTCGCACCTGTCAGAAGGGGGGCATAGACAATGTAGGAGTGTCCAACAACCCAACCGATATCCGAACCGGTGAGCATGGTCTCTCCTGGCTGCAGGTCGTAGATATGCTTCATGGAGGCCCGCATGGCGACCGCATGACCACCGGTATCCCGCTGCACCCCTTTGGGTGTGCCGGTTGTGCCAGAGGTATAGAGAATATAGGAAGGGTGGGTTGACTCTACGGAAACAGCGGCCACACGCTTACCAATATTTTTTCCCATCTCCCCATCCCAATCATACTCCTCTTCCCCCAGAGTAAACCCCTGGGCCAAGCCCCGGTTGACCATCAGAACCTTGGGCTTGGGGGTGGTAATCTGTTCGAAAGAGGCGTCCAATAACGGCTTGTAGGGGATGGGTTTGCCGTTACGCAATCCGGCATCAGCCGAGACAATAACCTTCGGGGTGGCGTCATCAATACGAGAGGCCAGTGCGTGGGCGGCAAAGCCACCAAAAACAACCGAATGAACCGCACCGATGCGAACACAGGCCAACATGGCGACAACAGCCTGGGGAATCATCGGCATGTAGATGAGAACCCGGTCCCCTTTTCCCACACCCAGACTCTGATAAACAGCGGCGGCCTGGTTGACCTGATCGTGGAGATCTTGGTAGGTAATCTCTACACTCTTGTTCTCCTCTGTGGATACCCAAATCAGAGCGTTTTGATCGCCCCGTTCTGTCAGGTGACGATCGACAGCATTGTGACAGAGGTTGATTTTTCCATCGGGGAACCACTTGGCGAAAGGGGGGTTGCTGTAGTCTAAAACCTCATTGAAAGGGGTGTCCCACTCAACCAACTCCGCCTGTTTTCGCCAGAAATCTTCTTTGTTATCAATTGATTCACGATAAAACTCTTCATACTTTTGTCTGTTACCCATGTTTGGCAAATCCTCCCTGATCATTGAGTGATTTTTAGAGAAACATCTAACGGTTGCGCACCACGGATGCAGAGTGGTGCAACATGAAAATTATAGGGGTTTGGTATGGGATAATTTAGCAGCCCGGTTGGGACAGTTTTCTCTCAAACAGTCGACATAAATGTAGAGAGCATGATCCTGTACAGCAAATCCCCTCTCTGCGGCGATCTCCTTCTGGCGTTTTTCGATCCCCTCATCGAGAAACTCCTCCACCTTGCCACACTCAATACAGACCAGATGGTCATGGTGGTTTCCTTCGTTAAGCTCGAAGACCGCCTTACCGGTTTCGAAGTGGTGCCGTTGGAGCAGCCCGGCATGTTCGAATTGGGTCAACACCCGGTAGATGGTCGCCAGACCAATCTCATCCCCCTCGGTAAGAAAGCGCTTATAGACATCCTCTGCGGTAAAGTGGGTTCCGGCTTCATTCAAGAAAAGTTCCATAACCCGCAGACGAGGCAGCGTGGCTTTCAGGCCGGCTTTTTTTAGGTTTTTATTCATATTCATCAGAGGGTATCCTGAAACTTTTTTTCTGTATGAGTGTCACATAACCCGGTAACATGGAAGATAGAGGGTCGAGAGGTGGTCACGTTGTAAAGAGGATCCACCTGTTACGATTAAACCATTTAATAATCATTATAAATTAATTAAAGTCGGTAGTGAAGGCCATTTGGCTTTATTCGATACATTATCAGCCATCCGGACAAAAAGGGCAAGATCATGAAAAAATTGATGGGTTTGTTATTGGCTCTCTTCATACTGGGTTTCAACGGTGCAGCCAGAGCCGACATTCTGGTTTTGGTTCACGGCTATCTGGGAGATCCGGGAAGTTGGGAAGAGAGCGGTATGGTCTCGGTGTTGGAGAGTAACGGCTGGTACCGGGCCGGTATTGTCAGCACCGATCCGGGAGGGGGTGTTCACCTGCTTCCGGCCCCGGCGGGTCAAAAACAAGCCAACAAGGTCTATATCACCGCCCTCCCCTCCATCGCTCCTCTGCAGTTTCAGGCCAACCACCTGCAGTTAATCCTGGCCTTCTTAAAGCAGCGCCATCCCGAGGAGTCCTTCATCCTGGCGGGACACTCCGTCGGCGGTGTTGTCGCCCGTCTGGCTCTGGTTCAGGGGGCTGTTCCCAACCCCAAAGCGCTCATTACCATCGCCTCCCCCCATTTAGGCACCCCCCGTGCCGGGCAGGCTCTGGACTTTACCGATGCCCCCTGGCCCATTGAAGTGGTCAAAGATATTTTCGGAGGCCCCCCCTACAGCACCCTCAAATCCTCCCGAAGCCTCTACCAGGATATCTCCGGCCCCTGGCCTGGCACCCTGCTCTATTGGCTCAACAATACCCCCCACCCGGATATCCAATATATCTCCATCCTCCGGGGTCACTCCTTCATGATCTGGGGAGACAGCGTTGTGCCAACCGGCAGCCAGGATATGAACAATATTCCAAAGCTTCGAGGAAAATCGGTTGTCTACACCACCGGCACCGGCCACTCTTTGGTGGCGGCGGATGGTTTTTTACTCAGCGAAATATTAAAATCATTCCAGGCCAACTAGCCTTACCCTCTTGCCGGGCTGCCCAAGCAGCCCGGCCTGCTCTCAACCTCGCCAGCCAACAGGGGCGCCTTATCATCCGCTCTGTCCCATCATGATCCCCCCTTCCGGGCATATCCGAGAGCGACTGCTCGCCCAGCTCACCACCCTCCTCTCTCGCCACCCAGAGGGCATCAAAGAGTATGAACTCTATCAACAGCTGAAAAAAGCCGGTATCCAACCTTTTTGTGAAGGCTCTCTTACCGACCCCCTGGTGCTGTTTCGATGCCATTTTCTGCTCTTTCACCTGCTCTACACTCTTCAAGACCACCTTCGCAGCAGCCAAGGCAAAGATCTTGACATTCACTGCCTGAACATCCAAATCAAACCGTGGAACCCTCACCATAACGATACGCTGGAAAAGGTGGACCCTCTGCGAAGTTACTATCTGGATAGTGAGCAGTTGGAGCAGACCGAACGCCAGGATGTGGAGAAGATGATGGCTGATTTCTGGACAGCATTTACCCACTGGGAGGGGGGAGATGAGGCGTTGGTGGTGCTGGGTTTGGAAAAGCCGGTCAGTCGGGAGAAGATTAAAAAAACCTATCGCAAGCTGGCAAAAACCCATCACCCCGACCGAGGGGGTGATCCGACTGAATTTCGTCGCATTACCGCCGCAGCCAAGACATTATTGGATTGACCCAGCCCCCTCTTGCCAAGGGAAAACAGACCGTCATCATGAGCTTATTGAATGATAGGTATAATAATTGCATCTCTCGTATCAGTCACTCAATACGGTACAGGCCCAAGACCAAGGGTTCACTCGGCCTTGGGCCTGTCAAGGAGTCGTCTACTGTGATGGGCGGTCTTTTGACCAACTGTCACTCGTGATGCGTTGATGAGACACCATCTCTTTATACATGATGGATTTTTGTCATCATTCCCAGGCTGCACCGCCAGGATATTGGAGTATCAACCAAATGGAATATCTCGATTTTCTCTATCAATCCGCTCCCAAAGCCAAAAGCATCGGCTTATCCAAGGCGCCCAACGATGCGGTCATTCTTGATAACAAAAAAAACCTCATGCAGCTATTGACTCTCATGACCATGGAGGGAGATTTCCCCATCCACGTCAAGATTGGCAATCAAATTTTCGATTACCACTCCTTCCTGAAAGTGGATATTATCGGCGGTATCCAGAGTGAAGCCAATCTGTTTCTCATGATCGATGCCCTGGACCCGGCTATTGGCAATCTGCGCATTCGAAAATGCGATTCAGTGGTGCTGAAAATGAACACCAGCCGCTATAACCTCGCCTTTCATGTCGACTTTCTCGAAATGGTGGAGCGGAACATTCTTAAGCTCTCCTTTCCCGATCAGATGACCGTTCGAACCGAAAAAAGGGCTGCCATACGTGTCTCCATCGATAAAAAATGGGGCCTCAAAACCCAGGTTACCCGCGATGCCGGCATCACCTTTCCGGTTAATCTGCTCAACATCAGCAGTGGTGGGGTCTATTTCCAACCCAAAGGCTCACTCCCCTCCATTATCAATGGTGGGCACGTGGTCTGCCATTTCAAGTGGAAATCGCAAAAAATCAACTGCAACACCCAAGCAACCATTATCGAACATCAAGTGATTGATGAGGTACTCTACTACCGGGCCCGGTTCCAGTTCGAACAGTATGACTCTGCCATGCGTGAACTGGAGGCCCTGGTCGCTACGGCTCAACTGAGGCTGATCAAACGACGCCGGGAGATGTTCAAGGAGTTCAAAACTCCGACGGAGATCGGCAAAGACAGTTTGGAGCGCATCATCAATGGTAAAAAAGGGAAATAACCCCCCTTTCAGCCTGGCCCCAACACAGTCTGGCTTAACCGTCAAGCCCCAACAACGATTTGAAAAAGTGGCCTAGAATCCCCATCACCACCCCAATCATCCCCCCTGCCAGCATTCCGTTGAGGGCCGCTTTGCGTTCGACCGTACGCAACCGCTCATCCAGTTTGCCCATCCACTGGGTCTGCTCCTGCTGTCGGCGTTGAATGGTCTCCAACACCCCCTGCATCTTACCCATTGCCAAGAGGAGATCATGGAGGATACCCGCCTGATTATTTACCGCTTGACCTTTCATCTTCTCCCACCCCCAGCTACATGGCTGCGCCAGTTTTGCCTGAATTCAGCCTCGGTACCTGCCCCCAACACGGTATTGTAATATCGCTTCCAATAGGCCGCCAACCCAGCCACATCCTGTTCATCGGGCAGGGCCCTTGCGACACGGCGATAGTGCAGCCGACACATGACGGCAGCCAAAAGCAGATCTGTCACCATCTCTTCTGGTTCAGGCTCCCTGGGCCAGCGAACAGCAAGGCGTTGGACAATACGGGGTTGATACGCCAGATAGTTTTGCCAAATATCCCGATAAGTGGCTGGCTCCATCTGAAACACCCCCAAGGCTGGTCCCGACCCCAACTGACGCAGATAGCGCCCCAATGCCGACTCCTGCGCGGCGGTGCCCAAAAGCAAAGCCTCTGCTCCCCGACCCTCCATTGCCAATAGAGTCAGGGCTGGTCTGATGATATAGTGGCGAAAATGGGTTGGATCTATTCCCACGTTGCTCTCTCCTCAATAAGGGGTTATCTCTCTTTCCGCAACCAACGGATTCTATTGAGGAACAACAAAACAGATTGGTGATTGGATTACCCCGTGTCTCCCTTCAGCAGTGGAGGGGTCGAGTTGTTGTTTTTGCCTGAAGGAGCCCCCTCTCTTGGCCACCTATGTGCTGCTTATTCAGTTAACAAAAAACCAGACCGTTACCGTCGGCGCTCGAGGGGAGATCTTCTTGGCGCAAGGGTGTTATCTTTATGTGGGGTCTGCTCGGAAGCATTGGGAAAAACGGGTGGGAAGACACTGTCAGAAAAACAAGAAAAAACGGTGGCATATCGACTACATACTGGGGGCAGACGGGGCCTCTGTCCGGGAGGTATGGATCAGCGAACAAAACCGGGAGTGCCGCACCAATCTGGCCTTATTAAAGATACCCGGAGTTGACATTCCCGCCCCTCGCATTGGCTCCTCCGACTGCCGCTGTCCAGCCCATTTTCTTGTGACCGGAGAGGGGTTTTCTCCCCTTCGAAAAAAATTAAAAAACGGGCCGTTTCACCCGGTTCTCCTGGCAGATATCTACCAACAACCGCAGCAAACCCCATCGGCCTCTACAGAAAAAACCGCCAGATCGGCAGGGTAACATAAGAGGATAACAGCCCCACCCCAACCATGGCGGCCATTAAATCCGGCGCCAACCCCGCCGCAATGGCTAAAGCGCCGGCGGTAATCATGGAGGGCATGGCTGCCTCAAAAATGGCAATCCGAGCCGGGTCTCCCTCCAGACCAAGCCAGCTACAGACCAGCAACGCCACCAGGGGGGCAATAAACAGCTTTAAACCCAACCCTGCCAACAGGGGTTTGACATACTGTTTTTCCAGATGAAAAGTCAGCTGCAACCCCACAGCCACCATCACCACCGGCACCAAGGTAGCCGCCAATCGCTCTAGAATAGAGGTCACCATCGCTGGCAAAACCCACCCCTGAGAGGCGATGATGGCCGCAGCCAGGAGGGCGAGAAAAGGGGGAAAGGTTAGAATCTTATGGATAATTTTTCGGGCAGAAACAGCACCATCGCCCGAATAGACAGCCAGAATCAAGGCACCATAAATGGTCAGACCCGGAAAGGTGCCCAACTGATCGTACAGCACCCCATACGGCACCAAGTCGGCGCCAAACAGCGCGTCGATCATGGGAATCCCCAAAAAGGAGGTGTTCCCCAACGGAACCACCATCAACAGCCCGCCGACAATCGAGCGGCTCCAACCCAAAAAGCGCCCCAAAACCACCACAGCCCCAGCCGAAAACCCCATCATCAGCCACGGCATGAGAATCGGTGTCAACAGTTCGGTAGAGAAGGTCAACTTGGGAACCTGAATCAAGATCAGGGCCGGTAGGGAGAGATAGATGACATACTGATTAAACGACAGCGCCGCCGACTCGTGAAACAGCCCCAGACGACGCAGACCCATGCCGGAAAAAAGCAGGAGCAGAATAAAAATGAAATTTTCCATAATATCAGATTGATACTGTCTTTAACTCAACAAGAGAGAGGGCAGGCTAATCCAGTTCGAAGGTATCCTTATAATCCTGACTCAACCGAGAATCCTGATCCTCTTTTCTCAGCAGACAGTTGCCCACTGCCAAAGTCTCGATTCCAGTACCCATAAAACAGCGGAAGGCGTCTTCCGGGGAAGCGACAATAGGCTCCCCCCTGACATTAAAGCTGGTGTTGACCACCAACGCGCAACCGGTCAACGCCTTAAATTGGCAGATGAGCGCATGATAGCGGGGGTTGGTCTCCCGGTGGACGGTCTGAATCCGTGCCGAATAGTCCACATGGGTAACAGCAGGAATTTCTGAGCGGGGCACATGGAGCTTCTCAATACCAAACAGCGCCTCCTCATCGTCGGTCATCTTTCGGCGTCGATTGAGGGCAACCCCATCCACCAAAAGCATATAGGGGCTATCCCCCTCCAGCTCAAACCACGCCGCCACATCTTCCCTCAAAACTGACGGGGCAAACGGGCGGAAGGACTCTCTAAATTTTACCTTTAGATTTAAGACCGACTGCATCGAAGCCGAACGGGGATCCCCCAGGATGGAGCGTCCTCCCAAAGCCCGAGGACCAAACTCCATCCGCCCCTGAAACCATCCCAACGCTCGACCGGCCTGCAGATCCTCGGCACACCGCAGCAACAGCTCCGGCTCCTCCAACACCTCAAATTTGGCCCCCAACGCCATCAAGCGAGCCTCAACATCCTTTTGCTCAAAGGCCGGCCCCAAATAGGAGCCTTGCATGTGATCCCTGCCACCCAAAGAGAGCCTAGGCTGGTCCAGATGCCAATAATAGGCCGCCAACGCCGCCCCCAACGCGCCACCGGCATCCCCGGCTGCAGGCTGGATCCACAGATTCTCTACCGCCCCATCACGGAGCAGTTTACCGTTAGCCACACAGTTGAGTGCCACCCCACCCGCCAGACAGAGGTTTTTGCTGCCGCTCTCAGCCATCAAACCCCGTGCCAGACGCAAAACCGCCTCCTCGATAACCACCTGAATCGAGGCGGCCAGATCCATCTGCTTTTGGGTCAACGGCTCTTCCGGCTGTCGAGGGGGGCCACCAAAGAGGGTGTGAAATTTATCGCAGGTCATGGTCAGACCGGTGCAATAGTTGAAATAGCTCATATCGAGCCGAAAGCTGCCATCGGCTTTCAGGTCGATAAGGTGGTCAAAAATGGTCTGGGCGTACTTAGGCTCTCCGTAAGGGGCCAGCCCCATCACCTTGTACTCCCCAGAGTTAACCCGAAAACCGGTGTAGTAGGTAAAAGCCGAGTAGAGAAGTCCCAGAGAGTGGGGAAAATGGATCTCCTTGATCAGCTCCAACCGATTTCCCCGGCCAATTCCCGCCGAGGTGGTGGTCCACTCCCCTACCCCGTCCAGGGTTAAAACAGCGGCCTCCTCAAAAGGGGAGGGATAGAAGGCGCTGGCGGCATGGCTTTGGTGATGCTCGGTAAAAAGCAGCCTCTCAGCCCCGGCAAAATCTGGGTCCATTTGTGTGAGCGCATCCAAGAGCATCTTTTTTTGGAACAACTTCTCCTTGATCCAGACCAACATGGCCTGACGAAAGGAGCTGAACCCTCGCGGGGAAAAAGCCAGGTAGGTCTCCAGCAGCCGTTCAAACTTTAGGAAAGGCTTATCATAAAACACCACATAGTCCACCTCCGCTAACGAGACTCCCTCCTCCGCCAGACAGTAGCTGATGGCCTCTTCGGGGAAGTCGGGGTCGTGTTTTTTACGGGTAAACCGCTCCTCCTGAGCGGCGGCAACAATCACCCCATCACGGATTAACACCGCTGCACTATCGTGGTAATAGGCCGACAGCCCCAGGATTCTCATGAATCGACCCTCATTAAAAAAGCGTATAGATGAACGGTGCGACTGCCGATCCCTGACTGAAGACCATCAAGGCCCCCAAGAGGATGGCGATAATAAAAAGGGGCAGCAACCAAAATTTTTTTCGGGCCTTCATAAAGGCCCAAAGTTCAGAAAAAAAAGACATGCTCTATCCTAAAAGGGCGAAAAACCGTTAAAATTGCTGTTTCATCGTCTCTGGCTCCGGTCCCGGAGGCTCTCTGACAATCCAATAACTTGCCGCCCCTTTATCGAAAGAGAGCTGTAAGGGGCGTTTGCCAAACAGCCGCATCATCAAAGAGAGGGGAAACAGTATGCCAAAAAAGAACAGCGCCAAAATGAGCGGGGAGGTTATTCTGTTTAATAACAGGCCAAAACGGGTCCAGAGCCGGTTGAGGGGGGCCAGCAGAACCGGTTTAATCAGGGCCACCAGCAAAAACAGTAGAGCGACCCCCCCGGCCCATCCCAAGGGCATCGCACCCCGATCGTAATAGGGCCAGGCGGATATCAACAGAAAAACCACCGTAAAAACAAACCCAAATGATCGGTCAGAAGAAGATTCTACCGTATCCATAGTCAGCCAACCCCTCTCTCAAGCCTTGCGCCTAATCTGAACCCTGAACAAGGAAAAGCAAGAATCAATCCAATCCGCTGCTCCTCCTGAGGCTGATTCTACCCCTTCTGCCGCGGATCGGCCAGATGGAGGAAGAGAAAACCGCCAATACCCATAAAAAAGACAACCGGCGCCCAGGCCGAAAGAGCAGCCGGCAGCCGCCCCCCCAACCCCAGGGCGGTTGAAAGATCGACCACAACAAACAGAGCAAACCCCATCAGCAGACCCAAAAGGATGGAACGGCTGATCCCCCCTTCCCGAGGCAGCCGCAGGGTGAAGGGAAAAGCCAGCAAAATGGCGGCAATGGTGGTCGCCGGATCTGCCAACTTGCGATGCAGTGTCACCCAATGAGAGGTAGCGTCTGCCCCCTCTCTCTCCAGGCGTTCTGCCAACAGTCGGAGTTGGTTAATGGAGAGAAATTGGGGATCATCCGGCTTTTTACCCAGTCGATTGGGGTCCAGCATGACCCGCCACGGCCGCTCCACAAAGCTAACCGCCTGCACCGACTCACCAAAAACATACTCAACCCCATCACGAAGATACCAGCGACCCTCTTCATAGTGAGCCATTTTGGCCTCTACCCGACTGACCAGATGACGAGCCTCATCAAAACGGAAGACAATCACACGGCTCAAACTCTGTTCAGAAAGGCTCCCCTTCTCGGCGTGGATAATCTGCTGCCCACTGCGATACCAGAGATTTCCCGACTCGGTTACCGAAGGGACCGGACGATCCAGCAGGTGGTCTTGCAGGGTAGAGAAGGTCCGGTTGGTTCGGGGGATGATCTGATCTTGGAGAATGACATGAACCGCCGCAACCAACACCCCCCCCATCAAAAAGGGGATCAAGATTCGGTAAAGGGAGATACCACTGGCCCGCATGACCGTAATCTCGTTTTGACGGGAGAGTCGGGTCAGCACCACCAAGGTGGTCAACAGGGCGATGGAAGGGAGCAACAGGGTGATATAGGCAGGGAGACGGCTCAACATCAGGAGAGAGAGATCCAGCCAATTAAAGTTGACCTTATCGGAGTAGCGTCGAATGCTCTCCACCCCATCAATGAGCATGAACAGACCCAGAAAAATACCCATGATCTGGGCAAACCCCTGTAGAAACAGTTGCAGAAGATAATAGAAAAGTACCGGCATATCAGCTTTTCCTTCCGATGGCCGATCCTGGGCGCAACAGCTTGAGCGGAAGGGAGGCCATGGTATGAACCAGGATAACCGCCAGTTTAAAAGGACGACCACGGGCGGTATTGATGAGGATGTAGAGGGTAAACCCTGCCATGATCAGGGTAGGCAGGGCATACCCGGCCAGGGGCGGAACAAGCCCTTTTTTAGCCATCGCCTCCCCCAGAGAGAGCAGAAAAATATGCACGATCAGGGTTAATATCGCCACCACCAGACCATAGCTACGCCCAGAACGATGAGACTGCTGAAGCCCCAAAGGCAGAGCTAAAACCCCAAGAATAAGGGTCGCCATGGGAAAAGCCCATCGTCGATGCCACTCCAACCGTGCCAAATAGGCCACCTCCTCTCCACCGGTTTGGATCATCTTTTCCAGATCCGCCCCGTTCAACTCTTCCAACCCTTTCTCCCTCCCTTCATCACCCAACCCAAAGGAGACCCCCATTTCCAGATCGTAGGTGGCAAATTTAAGCTGTCGATAGCGACCGTCGCTCTTGCGTTCATGACGGCTGCCATCGGTAAGAAACAGGGCTGCGTTGCCATTGTCCAACGTGTGCAGCCGACCACTGGAGGCGATCAGGGTAACCGGCGCATCGGCTTGGCGCTGGTCATAGATCAAGATACCACCCATGGTCCGGGCCGCCTGATTTTGGGTGTCGATATAGATGGTCAAACCGGGAACCACATGGCTAAATGTCTGGGGTTTGAGGGTCAGGGTGGTCGAGGAGAGAACCGCCAGGCGTAACTGGTGAAACTGATGAAAAGCGTGAGGAACCCAGATTGTTTCAAAAAAAAGGGCCCCCAACGCACAAAACCCTACCAACAGGGAGATAGGACGCAACATTTGATAGAGACTGATACCACAGGCCTTCATGATGACCATTTCACTATCTTGGGAGAGTCGACCCAAGGCCAACAGGATACCGGTCAAAACAGCCATGGGGAGGGCCGCAACAATAAATTGAGGAATCAGCAGCAGGGTCATGTGGCCCAACACGCCGATGGATACCCCCTTGTTTACCCAAAGGTCAACCAACTGCAAGACCCGTGGTAACATGGCTAAAAAGGTGAGAATCAGGAGGGCAGCAAGCAGAGAAAGTGCGCACTCGACAAAAAGATATCGGGAAAGACGGTTCATAGTGCAGTATTATAGCAATTTTCCGTGCTGTGACGGTAGCCACCTTAGTAAAAAAACGGTACGGTTTCTCATTTGACCGTTTTGAAGAGAGGGATTGTATGCAACGTATGACTGATCAACCCATAAAAATGGATGTCACCACCACCACCCCGCAAAAGTGGCGTGGCAACACCCTTGCCATCGCCCTCTACGACAATGGACACCCCCAGGATGCGCTCTCCGAGTGTGGAGAGGAGGTGAAAAAAGAGGTGTTACGTCTGATAAAAGAGGGGTGGATTAAGGGAAAAGCCGGTGAAACACTGCTGATACCCGCACCCAACGATAGCGCCATCCTGGCTAAACGACTCCTTTTGGTCGGTATGGGAGAAGAGAAAAAGATCAACCCAGAGAGCCTTCGCGGCTTGGGGGCTCAGTTGGCGGCCCTCTGTCATAAACATCAGATCAGCACCCTCAATTTTCTCATCAATCTGGACAAACACAATCAGATCAAGCGGTGGAAGGTGATGGAGGCCCTGGCCGAAGGGGTCTGGCTGGGGAGCTACCGGTTCGACCATTACTGCGCTGAAAAAAAGGAGGCGTCCAAAAAAATCAAACCAAGCAAAATCCTCTTCAGCATCTGTCAGGAGCGTAGCGCCCGCTGCCGAAAACTGCTCGACAAGGTGGCAGCAACCTGCCGTGGGGTCTATCTGGCACGGGATCTGGGCAACCAACCAGGGAACCTGCTTACCCCTCAGATTCTTGCCGAGCAGGCCGTCAACCTGGCAAACAATTTCCCCATCAAAACAACGGTGCTGACGGAAAAAGCCCTCATCAAAAAAAAGATGAACGGCATTCTCGCCGTGGGTCAGGGGAGCCAGAACAGCCCTCGACTGATCACCATGGAGTATCGAAAGGGTGGAGACAAGCCTCTTTTGGCGGTGGTGGGCAAAGCGGTCACCTTCGATTCCGGCGGCATATCCTTAAAATCGGCCAACAAAATGGAGGAGATGAAATTTGATATGTGCGGGGGGGCAGCGGTGTTTGGTTTTATGCAGGCCATTGCCGAGATGAAGCTCCCCCTCAACGTCGTCGGCATTGTTCCTGCTGCCGAAAACCTCCCTTCCAGCACGGCCCAGCGGCCAGGAGACATTATCCAAACCGCCAAGGGCCTGTTTGTCGAGGTGATCAATACCGATGCCGAAGGTCGATTGATTCTGGCTGATGCCCTCCACCATGCCGAATCCTTCAACCCAGCCGTCACCATCGATCTGGCGACCCTGACCGGTGCCTGTGTGGTGGCTTTGGGCTCTCATGCCAGCGGGATCATGGGAAACAGTGACACCCTTTTAAGGTCGATTCAGAAAATAGGTGATAACTGCGGGGATCGGGTCTGGCCCTTACCCCTCTTTGATGCCTACCAGGAGCAGATCCGATCGACGGTGGCAGACATCAAAAATGTTGGTGGTCCGGGGGGAGGCACGAGTACGGCGGGCTGCTTCCTCTCTCGGTTTGTCGACGAAAAGCGCAGATGGGCCCATATCGATATTGCCGGAACTGCATGGGATATGAGCGGTTCCAAGCCCCACTTTCCCAAAGGGGCGACCGGTGTCGGCGTGCGACTGCTCTGTCAATATGCAGAAAAGTTTTTCGTCTAGCGGGCAGAAAGGGAGAGGGGGGAGAGGCGGTCGAGACGACCTGCAACCAGCCCAATCAGGTGGTTAAAAACCGACTCTCCTCCCCTTCCAGCACCAGGCAGGTTAGCCGCCCGGAGTGGTAGGCTCCGGTATCGATACCGATCCGGTTGGGCAGGGTGATGGGTTGAGGGGTGACGGTATGACCGTGAACAATCCGTTTTTCGAAGGGGCCGGTGTGGTTTAAAAAAGGGTCTCGAATCCAGAGCATCTCCACAGGGTTCTGCAGCAGCAGCGGGACGCCGGGCCGAACCCCGGCATGAACCATGAAATAATCGCCAATCTCAAAGAAGATCTGCAGATTGGCAAAAAAGGCCTGGTGTTCAGCTGGCAACATCTCCACCATCTGATCTCGCAACGACCGCATGCGATCCATCGCCGAAATCTGGGCTTTAACCCGCACCTGATAGCTCAAGGCTGTGGCGATTCCCCCATATTGGGCCCACACATGGTTGGGGCGGGGGCTTTCCAGAAAGCTCTCCATCTCCATCTCGTGATTGCCCTTTAAAAAAACCGATTCACATCCCGTCAAAGGTCTGTTGATCAGCAGGTCCACCACCCCAAAGCTCTCCTCCCCGCGATCAATATAGTCTCCCAGATAGACGACAATCTTTTTTTGGCTCTTGGGAAGCTCAGAGACCTCTGCGGCAATCTGTTCATGAATCTGGTTGAGAAGATCCAGCCGACCATGAATATCCCCCACCACATAGACCCGAACCCCGTCGGGCACCCGTGGATTGAGAATCTGTTGCGGCACAACCACCGCCTCTTGATGGGCAGAGGTGAACAGCTTTTTAAAAAAATTCAACACAACACAACCTCTCAACCTGGAAAGAGCTGGATCCATCCTCCGCCAACGACAGAAAAAGAGAGAGGGGGAAAATTTCACCGGGCAATTTTATCCCCTCCACTCTGACCCTACCGGGGGAAGATAGGTGAAACATGAACAAAAACAACGAAAAAACCAGCTTTCGATAGTTAGGTATAGTTATTGCAAGCAAGACAACCAACAGCTGATCAACCGTAGTCAGTTCCATTTAAGCCGAGGCCTGAACGCCTCGAAAGTTCTTGGGAGAGAATACCGTGACCGCCATCCAGATCCAACCACAAGAGACCGAAAATACCATTCAAGATGCCCTGGGCATCGTAGAAGCGGGGCCTGAACATCCTGAGTACGATTTGGCCTGGGAGTATCTGGCCCTCTGTGAGAACCCCAGCATCCGCCACGCCATGCGAACAGCCATGGAACAGACCTTCGGCCCCTACCCACCACCCACCGGCTATACCGATGATGGAGAACCACACTGGAGCCTCGCCATCATGTCCAGCTATCTCAACATCCCTGAGGAAGAGTTAACCACTCAAAGCCTGGAAATTCAAGAGCGCTGGGGAGAAAAGGCCGGGATTGTCCGTACGGAAGAGCTCAATAAAGTCCACTAAACCAGACCCCAGCGGGTACGAAGGCCAAGAGGCTGATCCTGGAACCGGCAGTTGGGCGTGCTGACAACTGCCGGTTCCAGGTTGATTCAGCCCACCAGAGAGGCAAAATCTGCTGCCGGTTTGTTTCGTTTTGTGACAGAATCACCAAGATTTTGCCACCTGACCGCCCCATTTTCCCCCTCCTGTTACCAGCAACACCTTC
Source organism: Magnetococcales bacterium (assembly GCA_002753565.1). Taxonomy (GTDB): domain Bacteria; phylum Pseudomonadota; class Magnetococcia; order Magnetococcales; family JADFYX01. The sequence continues at coordinate 50,705 of PEAM01000024.1, forward strand.
CCAACTAGCTGTTTTGTCATGTCCTTCACTATCCAGTTCTATCCTGGCATGACGAATGCAACTTCTCCCCTCATCAACACAAAAAACAGGAGCCGAAGCTCCGTAGTCCGTACCAACCCCCTCTGGTCATCTTGAAAGATTATATGAAGAATTTCCCCAGGTTATTCGTTCTTTGTCAAGAACTTACCAATGGTCAACAAAAGATAAAAGGCAGTATAGGCCTGACAAAAACCAACACACAATGGCTCGCGTTGGACCGGCTGATTGCCCTGCACAGCAAGCCGGTGATTGTCAACACACAGTGGACTCTTCCGGTCTGGAGCGGCGTAGCCGTTGAGCGAGGTCTGGATCATACCCAACTATAGTGGTGCCCCATGAATGATAGCAACAGAACTTCTCCCCTTTTTCTCGACAACTATCCACCCAACGCCCTGCTGAAGGGTAGCTTGGCCTGTTTCCCCCTCAGGCAGGAGGCGTCTGCTCATCAACGGCGGCAAACAAGAGGCCGAACCAGACGGGATGCCCTTCTGTCTGGTCTGGCTATTGAATTCCGGTCAGAAAAAAAGCCGGAGCGTCGCACCTACCAACGCCGAGAGGGGTATCCTGCTTGGGGCCTGTTACAGGACTCAAGAGAGTAATATGGGCTATTGGCGGCATAATAGTCCCGGCAAACAACCGGGTCTTGTCCCGACATGACACAGTTATTCCGTTGCTGCTCCAGCATCAGCTTCCCTCGCGTCTGAACGGATAGGCAGGCGTTACGCTGTTGGCAAGCCAGAAAACGGTCCATCTCAGGACCGCTGAATCGGGGCGGATAACCGCAGTTGACATACTCTGTTGTCGATGGAGAGGCTGGAGCTGCTTTGGGTTGGGAGGAGGCCGATGGAACAACCGCTTTTGGGCGCTGCTCTTTTTTGGGTGGCTCTGTGAGGGTTTCCCTCGGGATATGGAGTGGAGAGGCCTCCTGTTTGCTGGATAGGGGGGCAACAGGCTCCTGTTTGGTTTTCTCCTCGTGGGTATTGACGAACGAGGAGACCATGACGGACGATTTGCCGGTTTCTGGAGGCGGTGTAGGAGGTTCAACAGGTTGGGACAGGAGGCTGGTAGCAGCAGCCGGAGAGGTCGAAAGGGCCTCCCCTTCCTCCACGGGCTCAGAAATGTGCTCTGCCGCGGTTACCGACTCCGACTGACTCAGCAGGCTGGTCTCCCACATCAATCCTTGGGGACCAGAGACAAATTTGACCAAGAGGAAAAAAAAACCGACACCAATACAGACCCCGAGCAGATAAGGGGTAAAGGTCCTGAAAAACCAACCAAAAAACTGGAAAACCATACTGTTCCCCCTCCTGTTCGCGAGATCTTCATCCATCAATGGAGGGCCAATATACCTCGATTCTTCTGTGTTGGGAAAGCCAATTCAACAATCTAACCTGTCTTTAGAATCCATACGTCACCCTTTTCTTTCACTGGCGTTGCAACCCATCATCCGATACCCTGTCGGGCAGAGAGTGAAAACTGGTACTATCCCAAGGGGAGAGAGAGACAAGTAGAATGCGCGACCTGGATAGACAAATATCCGACCTGCTTGAGTTAGCGCGCGGGCGTCTGGGAGAGAAAGCTGTCGGACGGGTGGGCCGGGCTGTCAGTATGGCCCTGGAGTTTCATAAGGGACAAACCCGTAAACTGGATGGCGCCCCCTACGTCACCCACTGTGTCAGCGTGGCCTATGACTGCCTCAACTGGGGACTGGACGATGCAGAGGCGGTCTGTGCCGCCCTCCTCCACGACTCCATCGAAGATGCCCCTCCCGAAATGGAGCCTATTCTCCGCATTACCCAATTTGACCCGGTCATCTACGAAATTGTCGAAGCTCTCTCAAAAATCAGAAATCTCAACACCGGTGCCGGAGATCTTCCTGCCACCTACCGGCGCATTCTGGGGGCAGCCAGCAAAGATATCCGGGTGCTGATTATCAAGGCTTTCGATGTCTATCACAACTCAGAATCCTTAGAGGTCCATAACCGGGTCAAAGCCAAAAACAAAGCCAGTCTGGCCCTCATCTATGTGGGTGCTGCCCGACGACTGGGCATGATGGCCCTGGCCGACGCCATTATCGACCGGATTCTGCCCCATCTGATGCCGGTCCAGTGTGGGCGCGCCCAGAAAACCCTCGACCAACTGGCCATCAAGTGTGAACCAAGCATCGACCTGCTCCGCAAACAGCTTAACATGCTGGTCGGTCATAAGATGGCCAAAGAGGTCCAGGTTGAAAAAAGAACCCTGGCAGACTATTTCTATCTGACGGAAAAGCCCGGTACCGGTCGGTTGATGCGGGTGGGGTGGCCTATTTTCAGAATTCGCATACTGGTGCGCAATGATGATGTGGCGTGGCGAGTTCTAGGTAAAATGCACAGCCAGTTCGGGCCGATGCCTCGTCATATAAGAGATTATCTCAACGCACCCCGAATCAACGGATTCCGCGCCTTGACAACCCGCATCCTCTGGGATGGTCACCCGGTCAATGTCCAGGTGGTCCGACTTCGGGATGACGAGGCCAACCGGATGGGTATTCTGGCTGAGTGGGGTGTGAGCGGACCGGACACCACCCGCTACATGCGGCTGTTGGGCACCCTGGGAGATAGTGATCTACGCATGTCTGAAGTCCATGCCCATGTTCTGCCGGACCTCCTCGACATCTACTCCCCCAAGGGAGACCGTCTCACCTTTCCGGTGGGATCGGTGGTGGTGGATTTTGCTTATCTGGTTCACACCGAGCTGGGGCATCGATGTATCGGCGCCAAGATAAACGGTGTCAACCGTCCTCCCGAACACCCTCTCTCCGACGGTGATGTGGTCCACATCCTAACCGCCAAGAACGCCACACCCCAACGCATCTGGCTGAATGTGGTTAAAACCGCTCGGGCCAGAACCATGATCAAACAGGCCTTGAAAGATCTAAACCTTCAGGTTAAAGGGGTTCGGCGGGATAAACCCGGCACCTTCCAACTCACCTCCCTCTCTGGGGAAGATATCCTCTGGTCTTGCTGTTGTCAGGCCATCCCTACCGACCCCATCGTCGGACGTCTCTCCGACGAAGGCCGCTGGATTGTGCACCGGAGTGACTGCGCCAAAATACAGGCCGGACAGTGGGATTCGGGGGTTTGGTCCTACTCTAAAAGCAAAAAGTTGATGCTTCGGGTGAGCTTTACCATTCTCCACAGCCATGGCACACTCCTACCGGTACTTGAACTGCTCGCCAAGAAGGAGATAAATGGTCACTCCATTCAGGGGCAGAGCCGTTCGGCCACCCTCTATGTCATCAACCTGGAGTTGACAGGGAAAGAGCCGGAAGAGTTGGGGAAGATCCTCTCCGACTTAACCGATATCTCATCTGTTCAGGAAGTTTTATCTTACTCCTGGCGAGAGATTCGCAAGAGTTAAAGCCGGTCAGATGCCGCAAGAAGGGCAGTTGCTGCAGATTTCACCACGCCAACCACGCTGACAGACCGAAGGGTGATGAACCTCATTATCGGGGCAGCGAGATTGCTGCCTGCCCAACACTCTTTTGGCGCTGTCATGTATTTTTTTCCAGGTGACTAAAAGCCCATTCCGATAACCGTACCCCTTCTCCTTACCCAGACAAAAGTCGGTTGGATAGCTGGGTTGGTGCGGCACCCCCTGGTAGGTCGCTCTGACCCGTTGTGTTGAAGTGTGCATGTATTCCTCCTGGTGTAGAAATCCGATTAAACCTGGATTCGAGAAGAGCAAGTTGTGACTGGAACCGTTTTATCCACATCTTCTACCTGCCCTTCATCAAGGAACGTGCCATCTACCTGTTTTCTGACTTTCACTAAAAGGAAAAAAGTGTGATTTCACCATAAAAACAACAGGGTGTACAATAATTTTTCTTGACATATCATCGCCGGATTTTTAAAAACAGGCAGGGTTAGCTCTTTGACATCGTCAACGATTCGACCGCAAACCTTTGACGATTAGAGACAAAACAACCGTTTTTTGCCACATTTTTTAATACAAGAAGATTTTCCTCCCCTGATAAAAGCAAAAAGTCCAATCTTTTCAAACTGAAGGATTTTCATACTGAAAACTACCGTTGCCAGATTCAACCTCGGCAGATTGAACAAAAAATAACGAAAGACTCCCTCAGGGTCGTTTTCTGGCCTGACTTGAGTTTTCAAACTTTCTCAACAACTTGTTTCCACGCTCAACCACCGCATCCAATCCAATACTGGCGGACTTCCTGCCAGAGATCACCGACTCCATCTCGTTATAGATGATATCCCGTAAGCGAACCATATGGCCGAATCGCAACCCCCGAGAGTACGCCGTCGGCAGCACGTCGACCATCTGTCGCAGCGCTACCTCTCTATCGGGATTTTTTTGGTAGTATCCCGACTCTTTGGTTAAACGGTAGCCAGCCTTGGTAACAGGCAGATAGCCGGTGGACTGATGCCAATCGGCCTGAACGGTCGGTGAGGAGAGATAGGAGAGAAACCGGGCCACCCCCAGATAACTCTTGCGGTCATGGCCTGCCATGACCCACAGGCTGGCTCCAGCAATGATGGTGTTCTGGGGTTTTTTAACCACATCCGACCAGTAGGGAAGCTCACTGACACCCAAATCAAACGAGGCTTTTTCTTTAAAATCAGCATAGCCAGCTGATGATTCGGTATACATGGGGCAGATTTCATCGATAAATTTACGGCGCCCCAAATCCTGCCGACCCCCGTAGGAGAAGATAGACTCCTTCTCCCAGGCCGCCAACTGAGCAAGATGTTTAATCTGTACCGCTCCATTCGCGGTCAAGCGGGTATCCATCCCCTCAAAACCATTTCCCCCGGTACCAAAAGGGACATTGTGCCAGGCAGAGAGGTTTTCCAGATGGATCCAGGAGATCCAGGAGGAGGAAAAACCACAGCTATAACCGGCCTTCAGTAGTTGACGGGAAACAAGCCCTACCTGCTCCCAGGTTTTGGGAGGGTGATCTGGATTGAGGCCGGCTTTTTTAAAGGCGCTTTTGTTATAATAGAGAACCGGGGTGGCGTTATTGAAGGGCAAAGAGAGCAGACGACCATCTTTACTGGTATAATAGCTGGAGATGGTTGGAATATAGTGGTCAGGATCAAACGGCTCGCCACCATCAGACATCACATCGGCAATAGGGCGAATGGCATGACCGACCGCCATCATGGTTGCGGTGCCAACCTCAAAGACCTGAAGAATATGGGGAGGCCGTTTGGATCGGCTGGCAGCAATCCCTTCGGTCATGGTTTGAATGGCGTTACCCTTATAGATTGGCACCACTCGGAAGGTCGACTGACTGCTGTTAAACCCTTTGGCCAACGCATCCACCTTGGCACCCAGCTTGCCACTCATCCCATGCCACCAGTGGATATCAACCACAGCCTCCGCCGAACGAGGAGCCGCAATGAGCAAGACAGCAAGCATGATCGGAATCAGACGATTCAATGGAATGTCCACACTATTCTCTTTTAAAATCTAACCCTACCCCTGTGGCATATAGGTCTTCACCCCTACCAACAATTCAATAACCGGGCCAAAGAACCGCTGGGCGATCAACTATTAAGCCCGGAGGCCTGAAGAGGAAGATTTTTTCACAAGAATTGCCGGCGAAAACGGTCCCAATCCTCGCCTCGATCCACATCCCATTGACCAGGAAACTCTCGCCAGGGCCAGCCGAGATCTCTCAATCGAGAGCGGGTCTGCTCCGCCACATGCTCTGTACCCCAAGGCATAGAGGAGAAGAGAGTTGGCGCCGATCGGGTTAAGCCCAACAGAATGTACCCCCCATCCTCCGCCGGAGCCATCACCACAGGCACCTCTTGCAGAGCCGCCTCAACCTGATCCAACAACCGCGTTGAGATCGAAGCGGCATCCCCCCCCAACAGAATAACCTGCCGAGATCTCTTCAGGCTCTCGTCAACAATGGTGGCCATTCTCTGACCCAAATCGCCAGAGGGTTGACAACGGCGATGGGAGAGCGGCAAAAGAGTGTCAAAGTAGGGATGATTGCTGTCGGGGGTACACCAAAGATGCAGTCCCCGATCCACCTTTACCCCCTGCCACGACAAGGCGATGGTCAGAACATGGCTCAGGAGCTGCTCATGGGCCTGGGCGGCTCCCCGAGGGCCCAGAGCAGGAATCAAGCGGGTTTTGACCTGCCCCACCAGAGGGGCACGGGCCAAAATCTCCAGAGAGGTCAGCAACAGCCCGTCGGTCCACACCCTCCACTCTCCCCATCCGATGAGGCCCCACCGCCTCGGGTCTCCTCGGCGGGACGATAGGTTCCGGGAGGGAGGGTATAGGGGGTGGGCTCTTTGGGGGTTTGTGGGGATAGTCGGATAAAATCATTGGTAAAAGGGGCTTTTCCCAATCGGTGGTAGATCTCCTGAGAGACCGCAATCCGTACTCCGGCCGGATACCAGTTACCCAGATCATCCTCCACCACCGCCATGGGGCCACGATAGATGACCGCATGACCGCCATCGCTCTGCTCGGTCTGAGCCGACAGCCCATCTTTTACCGCCGTCAGGGTGACCGAGCGAAACTCGATCCCTTCCACCACCTGCCACGGTTTTTCATCCCACTTATCAAAAGCCACCCCTGTAAAGCCCACCTCCCGAAACAGCCGAACAAACTCCGACTCTTCAAAAGCCCCGGAGATGCAGCCACTCCACAACGCCGGGTCGGCCTTTAAACTGTCGGGAATCACTCCATCGGAGACAATATCGGAGATAGCCACCCGTCCACCCGGTCTGACCACCCGATAAATCTCCTCCACCAACTGCTGTTTGAACGCATCGTCTACCAGGTTCAACACACAGTTGGAGATGACCAGATCGACACTGCCATCGGCAATCATGGGGTTTTGGCTACGCTGGGCAACCATCCACTGCTCGAACCGGTCAACACTGGCTAGATCGGTGACTGGATTGGTGGCAAGATAGTCCGACACCTTATCCAGAGAGAGAGCCAGATCTTGAATACGCCCCTTATGGAAGAGGACCCGATCTTCCCCCAGTTTTTCGGCAATCTCCTGTTGGTACTGTCGGGCCAGAGACAGCATATCATCGTTCATGTCCACACCGATGACCCGCCCTCCCATCCCCACCAGTTGAGCCGCCATATAGCAGATTTTTCCCCCACCCGAGCCAAGATCCAAAACCGTATCACCCGGCTGAACATAGCGGGAAGGGTCACCACAACCGTAATCCCGATCGATGATCTCCTGAGGCAGGATTTTCAGTAGATCCGTATCATAAGAGACCGGACAACAGAGGGCCTCAACAACCCGCGTTGCCCCTTCCGAATAACGATCTCGAACATGTTTTTCCATTTCCATGATAGACTATTCCTTCTTCTGTTTCATAAAATCTCGCACTGTTTTCATAAAGGCCGGCAGCTTGCGCATAGCCGAAAGCTGCATCATGCTCTCTCGGTGGGACTGCCCCCACCAGCCGGTCCAGGTGGCCCCAGCCGGCACATCGGTCGCGACCCCTGTCGATGCACCAACCCGCGCGCCGGCCCCCACGGTGGTGTGAGGAACCAACCCGGCCTGCCCCGCCAAAACAGCCCCATCCCCAATGATACAGGAGCCGGCAATCCCCACCTGGGAGACAATGATACAGCACCGCCCAATCTGTACGTTGTGGGCAATTTGCACCTGATTGTCAATACGGGTTCCCGCACCAATACGGGTCTCCCCAAACCTGGCCCGGTCGATGGTGGTACCGGAGCCAACATGCACATCGTCCTCAATCAGAACCGTACCAAAATGGGTGATCGGCTCCAGGCGCCCCTCCATGAACTCATAACCAAACCCCTCTCCACCGATGACCGAGTTGGCCTTGAGAATACAGCGGGAACCAATCTCACAGCGGTCATAGATAACGGTACCGGCATGAATCTCGGTCTGGTCCCCCACCACCACCTCTGCCCCTATCACCGCACCCGCTCCGATCACCACCCCCGCCCCAATCTGGGCCGACTCCGCCACCACAGCCGTTGGGTGAATGCCAGAAAAGGTGAGATGCGCCTGACCCAGAAGACGCGCGGCTCGGGCCGCATCCAGAGGAGGGCAACGGCTGATCAACAGGGGTTTGTCGGCCAGTTCCGGCTCATCAGCCAGGTCGGACGGCACCACCACCGCGCCGATTGGCTCGACCTGAGCCAGCCATTTTTTAGCCGTCACAAAGGAGAGCTGGTCCAAACCCGCCTCTTCAACCGGTGCCACCGAGGCGAGCGGAAGATCCGCCCCCCGATGCTCCAACCCGAGGCTCTGCGCCAATTCAGATAGTTTCACAAGCCAACATTCCTTATCAATATCAATGGAGGTGATGATCTGCTGTTATTCAGACGGATCGACCATGGTGTTTGGAGTATAGACTAATATGGGCTGAAAATCCCATAGCCATCATCAAGGTCAAAAGAGAACTGCCGCCATAGCTGACAAACGGCAGGGGAATCCCCACAACCGGCAGCAGTCCAATGACCATGCCAATATTGACCAATACCTGGAAGGCAAAAAGAGAGGTCATCCCCACCGAAACCAGAACTCCGTAGCGATCATTGGCCTGGGTTGCGATGATCAGAGTGCGGAAGATAATCAAACCATACAGCAGCAGCAGCGCCATCCCCCCCAAAAAGCCCCACTCCTCTGCCAGTACCGAAAAAATAAAATCGGTATGTCTCTCCGGCAAAAAATCCAGGTGGCTCTGACTCCCCCCCATAAACCCCTTGCCTGTCACCCCCCCGGAACCGATGGCAATTTTCGATTGAATAATATGATATCCAGCCCCCAAGGGGTCCTGCTCGGGGAAAAAAAGCGTGGTAATACGACGTCTTTGGTAGTCGTGAAGCAGGTTCCAAGCCAAGGGGAAAGAGGCACCAAAAACGGTGATGGCTCCCACAATCAACTGCCAGGAGAGTCCCGCCACTACCATGATGACAGCCCCGACCGCAATCACCATGATGGCGGTGCCCAAATCCGGCTGTTTCATGATAAAGGCCGCCGGAACCGCAATCATCACAAGCGGGATAGCCAGATCTTCAGAGCCCAGCCGCATGGTGGCGGAACGGTCATGGTAATAGCGGGCCAACGCCATGATAAGCGCCACCTTCATCAGCTCCGAGGGTTGCAGCAGAAACCCCCCGATAGAGAGCCAACGTCTGGCCCCCATACCAATGGTTCCGGCAAAAAACACCGCAATCAGGAGGGCCAGGGTAATCCCATAAAAGAGATAGGCATAACGCCGATAGATCTTCTCCCCCCCCATCAGCCCCAACACCAGCATGATGACCAATCCTACGCCAAATCGGGCCATCTGGCGGAAAAGCAGTCGAATGTTATCCTCCCCGCCAACCGCCGAATAGAGAATGACAAAACCCACCGATGCCAAAATAACCAGTAGCAGAAACAGACTCCACGGAAAACGGATAAAACGCTCCCGCCAGCTCAAGGGAGACTCCCCCCCCAGACTCAACAGCCCTCTTCTATCCGACAGCGTCAAGTTCACTCTCCCCAACCTCATCAGGCTTGGAACCTGTGTCCCTCTCTCCCGGAGGGGCAAAATAGTAGTCGATGAGTTTTTTGGCTACCGGAGCCGCCGCAGAGCTACCGTGACCGCCATGCTCGATGACAACCGCTAAAGCCAGCTGCGCCTCCTCCGTGGGTGAGGCCGGGGCGTAGCTGACGTAGAGGGCGTGGTCCTTGTGTCGATCGTTGTCCGACTTGATAATCATACCCGACTCTTTTCTTTTATGGCGAACCACCTGAGAGGTGCCGGTTTTTCCCGCAGTCCGAACCCACTCGGACTTGGACCGTTTTGCCGTTCCGGCCCGACCGTGAACCACCTCCTCCAGCCCTTTTTTTACCAAGGCCAGATGGGACTCGTTGATCCGCCCCCACTGCAACACCTCCGGCAGTTCATCCTCTGCCCAATCCACCAGTGTGGGGCGGTAGACCGTTCCACCATTGGCGATGGCAGCAATCATGTTGGCCATCTGCAGTGGCGTTGCCAGCAGATATCCCTGACCAATGGCGGTAATCAGGGTCTCTCCCGGATACCAGACAATCCCTTGAATCGCCCTCTTCCAAGATCGTGAAGGGACCAGGCCGGCCCCCTCCCCCGCCATACCGATATTGGTTACATCTCCCAACCCCAACCGACGAGCCTGACGCTCAATGGCATCAATCCCCACCTTCTCGGCCAATTTATAGAAAAAAACATCACAGGATTGGGCCAACGCCTGCACCAGCCCAACCTGACCATGACCGGCCCGACGCCAGCAGTAGAACTTATGTTTCTCTCGGATAATATGGCCGGGACAGTAGAAGTGCTCCTTATCATCCATTTTTCCTTCCGCCATAGCCGCCAGGGCCACCACCATCTTGAAGGTGGATCCGGGAGGATATTGACCCTGAATCGCCTTGTTTCCCAACGGTCGATCCGGGTCAGAAATCAACGTTTTCCACTCCTCGGAGGAGAAACCTCGAATAAACTGGTTGGGATCGTAGGAGGGCTGGCTGGCCATGGCCAAAACCCGACCATTACGTGGGTCCAGGGCCACCACAGCACCGGACTGGCCTGCCAGAGCCGCTTCTGCAGCCTGCTGCAGACCCAGATCGATGGTTAATTTCAGATCTTGACCCGGCCGGGGCGGCCCCTTGCGCAGCTCTCGAATCTGCCGGCCCGTGGCGTTGACCTCCATCTCCCGCACCCCTTCACGGCCCCGCAACTCTTTCTCATATTGGCGCTCCATACCGCTTTTTCCGACCGAATCGCCAGATCGAAAATGGATGGCAGGGAAAATCTGTTCATCCCGCTCATTCACCTCGCCGATGTAGCCCAACAGATGGGCCGCAGAGACCCCCTGGGGATAATCTCGAATCGATTGAACCTGAATGGTAACACCGGGAAAGGTGTGAATCTGCGCCTCAATCCGGCTCACCTCTTCCCAGGTTAGATGGGATTTAATCTGCAAGGGGAGAAAAGAGCGCTGTTTGTGCAGCCGTTTGAAGATGGCGTTACGCTGCCCCTCGGAAAGGTTGATGATGGGCTGAAGGCGATCAATCAGACCTAAAAAATCACCGGCCAACTCCGGGGTAACCGCCAGACGGAAATCGGGGCGATTGTCCACCAATATCTGCCCGTTACGGTCAAAAATACGCCCCCGAGGTGCCGAAATCGGCTGCAGGGAGATGCGGTTATTCTCTGCCAGATTCCGATACTCTCCCCCCTTCATCACCTGAAGATAGAAAAGCCGCCCGCCCAAAATCGAGAACCCCCCCAGCAATCCACCCCCGATCAACCAAAGTCGCCTCTGGGCATCGACCTGAAACCGTTCGTGTTCGTCGTCTAGCATCAACGGTCCTCCAGCCAGGATTTATGGATACGAATCAGAAAAAAAACCACCACGGGCATCACCAACATGGTCGCAATGGGGCGACCAATAAAAAGAGGAAGGTAGAAGCTACTGCCTCGCAACAGAGAGAAAAAGAGCCACTGTATCCCCTGTTCCAACAAAACCAGCAGCCAAACCACCGGCAGAAGATGCAGAAAATCCGCCGCCCTCAAGCGTATACCAAAGTGACCCACCAACAGAACGATAACCACCTTTGAAAAACCATTCAACCCCAAAGGCATGCCTGAGAGAAGATCCAACAGCAGTCCCACGGCAAAAGCCAACACCGGGCCACAGAGGTCCGAGCGGTAGAGTCGCCAGTAAAACAGGGCGATCAAGACCAGATCCGGGCGCAAAACCGACCAGGACTCAAAAGGGAGGGCCATCTCCTGCACAACCAGGGCAAACCAAACCGAGATGGCCGGCACCCAGGGAATCAGTAGGGAGGAGATCAAGGTGTTGAGGGGAGCGCATCGTCTGGCAGGGGTAACGCTTCCGCCTCCTTTGTCTGTAGGGGAATGAGGAGAACAACCTCTTCGGCCCGATCAAAGTCCACCGCCGGCACCACGGTTACCTGACGAAACAGACCGCTCCCACCCGAGATCAACTGCTGAACCCGCCCCACCACCAGCCCCTTGGGAAACCCCTCTCCGGTACCCGAGGTGATAATCCGGTCATCCATCTCGATATCTGCCACCTTGGAGACAAACTCCAACTGTAGTTTTCGTCCGTTAAAGCCCGCAGCAATGGCCCGCTCCCGACTGCGCTGGACCACCACCGGAATCCGTGAGTTTAAATCCAGCAAGGTGAGAACCAGAGAGGTGTGGGCACCGACTCGAACCACCCGCCCCAACAACCCTTCTGGCACGACAACGGTTGCGTTGACCACCACCCCCTCCTCCCGTCCGGCATTGATGAGGAGAGAGCGGGCAAACGCAGAAGAGGAGTCTCCCACCACTCGGGCGGCAATCCGATAATAGCTGGAGTCGACAGGAATATTCAGAAGCTGATGAAGTCGCCGATTTTCCTGAGCAAGCTCCTCAAGAAGCGTCCCTAGAGGGCGCAGCCGTTTCAGCTCCGCCTTCATGCGGGTGTTTTCCTGATCAAGCTGCCTTAATTCGGTAATGCGGGCCTGGGTTTGGCGGTAGACAACCACCGGAGAGAGGAGTACCCGCTGAATGGGACCAACGGCATCCAGAACAGTATCACTGATCAGATCTCGACGACCAGGATCGTGGGAACGAACAGAGAGCATCAAAACCAGGGCGACAACCAACACCAGGATTGCCACCAGGCCATTTCGATACTGTTTGAGAAGGGCAAAAAGCTCTACCATGAGAAAAAATCACCGCCCTTCACCTAAGGGTCTGTCAGAAAAAAACCACCCGGATTGAGCCATTTTTTCCCGACATGCCACCCCGAAAAAGAGCGCCCTACTTATCCATCAAGATATCCGACATCGCATCCAACTCTTCCAGGGCGCGACCTGATCCCATCACCACACAGGAGAGAGGATCTTCGGCAATAATGACCGGCAGGCCGGTCTCTTCTGCCAAAAGGTGATCCAACCCCCGCAAAAGCGCACCGCCACCGGTCAGGACAATTCCTCTATCGACAATATCCGCCGCCAGCTCCGGCGGTGTCCGTTCCAGGGTAACCCTTACCCCCTCGACAATGGAGTTGATCGGCTCACTCAATGCCTCTAGAATTTCCGGATCTGAGATAATCTGATGTTTCGGCACGCCATTGATCAGATCCCGACCTTTTACCTCAACTTCCAACCGTTCCGTAAGGGGAAAAGCGGAACCGACCTGAATTTTGATGTTTTCTGCCGTCCCTTCACCAATGAGCAGGGAGTATTTACGTCGCACATGGGCGATAACCGCCTCATCCATTTTGTCCCCCCCAACCCGCACCGAGCGGGAGGCGACGATTCCGCCCAGGGAGATAATGGCCACCTCGGTGGTACCGCCACCGATATCGATGACCATGGAACCACTGGCCTCGGTCACCGGCAAACCGGCTCCAATGGCTGCCGCCATGGGCTCTTCAATCAGAAAAACCTCCCGCGCTCCTGCCCGCTCGGCGGCATCACGGATAGCCCGACGCTCCACCGGAGTCGCACCGAACGGCACGCAGACGATGATGCGGGGAGAATAAAACAATTTACGTTTATGGACTTTACGAATAAAATGGCCCAACATGGCTTCAGTGACGGTAAAATCAGCAATCACCCCGTCCCGTAGCGGTCGGGTGGCGACGATGTTGCCGGGAGTTCGGCCTAACATTCGCTTGGCCTCATTACCAACAGAGAGCACCTTGCGCCCACCCCGAGGACTTTCATGGATAGCCACCACCGATGGCTCAGAGAGGACGATTCCACTGCCTCGAACATAGACCAAGGTGTTGGCCGTACCCAGATCGATGGCCATATCGGTGGAGAACAACCCTTTTAATTTCCTGAACATATTGAACATATGCCAAATGCGTCCTTCTCTTTATGACAACAAGCTCCTGGAAGGAGCCACGATTCCCGATCACAGACATCCCGGCTTACACCGAAATGTGGAGCGATGCCGCACAAACGATCCAAGATCCGAAAAGAACATTAATGAATACCATATCGGCCTTAACCTCATCAAGCCAAGTGTAACGTGACGTGATTAAAAACAGCCAAAAAAGTGCAACATCGGACAAAAGCCCCGACTCTTTCCAGGTTCGAGAGCTTTTTGATGCCATCGGTCTGGATCGGCGAATGAGAGCGATCGCCCTCTCATCCCAGGGCCATCCGGTCGATCAGGAGAGCCGTGGTCAACTGATCTCTCTGTTTCGTGAAACCTTGGAGGCCGGCCAAAAAAGATTGAACCGACTTCACCTGGCTGGCGCTTCCGGCCAGGAGATTGTCGAAGGTCGCACGCAACTGGTCGATGCGGTCTTACGTCGCATTCATGGCCTGCTCAATGCCAACCCCGGAACAGAAACCTTCTCGCTGGTTGCCACCGGCGGCTATGGGCGGGGGGAACTGGCCCCCTACTCCGATATTGATCTTCTTTTCCTCCTCCCACATGAGGTTTCCAAACAGCAGGAAGAGAGGGTCGAACGCATGCTCTACTGTCTCTGGGATCTGGGTCTGGACATTGGTCATGCGGTCCGTACTATTGACGAGTGTGTGCAACAGGCACGCCAAGATTTGGAAATTCGAACATCCATGTTGGAATCCCGCTTTCTTGCCGGGGATGAAAAGCTGTTTAAAAGATATAAAAAAACGTTGTTTAACAAAGTTCTGGAAAAAAATCCAGCCGGGTTTCTGCGTGCCAAACTTATCGAACAGAGCAAACGCCACGAAAAATTTGGTAACACCCATTTCTATCTGGAACCCAATATCAAGGAGAATCCAGGGGGATTGCGGGATATCCAAACCTTTTTTTGGATATCCAAATATCGCTTTCGAGTTGAGAAGGTTCGAGATCTCATCGCCCAGAACATCATCACCCCGGAGGAGTACCGGGTTTTTATCCGCAGCCGCTCCTTTTTAAGACGGGTAAGAAATGCCCTCCACTACCGTGCCGGCCGTCGAGAAGACCGGCTAACCTTTCAATATCAGCTGGAAATTGCCGAAGAGTTTGGCTATAAGGATCGGCCCGGTATTCGGGGTGTGGAACAGTTCATGCGCCGAAACTATCAGGTCGCCAGACAGGTTGGCAATCTCTCCATGGTCTTCCTGAGAAAATACCAGGAGGAGCATCGCAAGCTCCATTGGTGGGACCGACGACGCCTGGAAGGGGATTTTCTTCTGGTCGGCGGAAAAGTGACGGTGTCAAACTCCGAAGCTTTCCTTAACGACCCCTCTCTACTCTTAAGAATTTTTGAGGTGGCCCAACGCCACGTCAAATCCATCCACCCGGAGACCATGCGTCTGATTACCCGCAACCTGGGGCTGATCGACCGTAGCTTTCGAGAGGATAAAGCGCATGCCAAAATCTTCTTGGCCACTCTGCGCAACAATCGGGCGGTGGCCTGGGTACTGCGACGGATGAGCGCCAGCGGGGTTTTGGGACGATATATCCCAGAGTTTGGGCGCATTATCGGTCAATCCCAACACGATCTTTTCCATGTTTTTACCGTTGACGAACACACGCTGCAGGCCGTTGAGGCCCTGCGAAGCATCAAGCGGAAAAAATTTTCGGAAGAGCTGCCCCTGGCTACCCAGATCATGGAAAACATGCGTGACCCTCTGGTGTTGATCCTGGCGGTTCTGTTCCACGATATTGCCAAGGGACAGGGGGGCAAACATCAAGATAAAGGGGCGGTCATTGCCAAAGAGGTCTGCCATCGGTTGGGACTGCCAGATCGGGAGATCTCCCTGGTGGTCTGGCTGGTTAAAAAACATCTGATCTTCTCTCGAACCGCTTTTCGCATGGATATTGGCGACCCGGAGACTGTCGCCCGATTTGTCGCCAAGATGGAGGACACCACCAAGCTCAAACATCTTCTGCTCTTGACCATAGCCGATATTCAAGCGGTGGGGCCGGGGGTCTGGACACCCTGGAAGGCCTCTCTGCTGCGCCAGCTCTACATATTAACCTTGGAGGCTCTGGAGAAGGGCGAGTTTAAGCCGGAGGGTATGTTGCTGCAGGCGGACATGAGAAAAAGTGACGCCATCGAACTGCTCTCCGGAGAGTACGAACCTGCCGAAATTGAAGCTCATTTCGACCGTTTTTCCAGCGACTATTTTCTCCATTACGAGGCTAAAACCCTGGCGGAACATTTTCAGGCGCTATACCCCCACAGAACAGACCCCCTGGCTATCATCTTCCGACGGGAACAGGACTCCGACACCACAGAACTCCTCCTCCACACCCAAGATCACCACGGCCTGGTTGCCGCCATATCCGGTGTGTTGGCTTCTGAAGGGACCAACATTCTCTCTGCCGACATTACCACCACCAAAGACGGCATGGCGCTGGACATCTTTATCTTTCAAAACTCTCTGGGGAAAGCCATTCAAAACCAGCGGCGACTGGATCGGATCGAACAGTCTCTCATTGCCCTTCTGCAGGGGAAGGTTCGCATCGAAACCCTGCTGCCCAACAGTGCTGAGAGCGATTTTAAACCGGAACATTTCCGGGTTCCGGTCTCCATCCGTACCGACAACAGCTTTGAACTCTTCACCCTGTTGGAGGTAACGGCCATGGACCGGATTGGTCTACTCTATGTGATTACCAAGGAGCTGCAAAAACAGGGCATTCAAATTCTCACCGCCAAAATTTCCAGTTACGGAGAGAAGGCGGTGGATGTATTCTATATTCGAGATCTCTTCGGGCTCAAGCTGGCAGAGCATAAGCTCAAAGGGCTGCGCCGCACCTTGCGTAAGGCAATCGAAGCGCTTAATTAAACGCAACCATCCACTCTTTTTCATCATATTTCATGGTGTCTTAGAAAAAAAGAGGGTATGGTTGCTCCTCGCTATGGAACTACTATGCCAACGATTTAATAAGGAAGTCTTTCAAAGTGACCAACAATAATTGGTATCCCAACTCCTGGAAAAAATTTACTGCTCTCCAACAGCCCAACTGGCCAGACCAGGCGGCGCTGGAGGAGGCCACCAAGAGAATGGGGGTCTATCCGCCCCTGGTTTTTGCCGGGGAGGTTCGCTCCTTGAAGGCCCACCTTGCCCAGGTTGCCAAAGGGGAGGCTTTTTTGCTTCAAGGTGGTGACTGTGCGGAGTCCTTCAACGACTTTTCTGCCGACGCCATCCGGGATAAACTCAAGGTATTGCTGCAGATGTCCATCATTCTCACCCAGGGGCTATCCAAGCCGGTGGTCAAGGTGGGACGGATTGCCGGACAGTTTGCCAAGCCCCGCTCCAGCGATACCGAAACCCAGGACGGCGTCTCTCTCCCCAGCTTTCGAGGAGAGTCGGTGAATGCCCCCTACTTTTCCGAGGAGGCCAGACAGCCTGACCCCACCCGTCTGGAGCGAGCCTATTTTCAATCAGCCAGCACCCTGAATCTGCTCCGCGCCCTGACCAGTGGGGGCTATGCCGACCTGAATCAGGTCCATGAGTGGAACCAGGATTTTGTCAAAAAAAGTCCTCAGGGAAAACGCTACAGTGAGCTGGCAGATAAGCTGAGTGAAGCACTCCGCTTCATGCAGGTGGTTGGCATCAATGCTGTCAACACCCCGGCCATCCACGAAATTGAATATTTTACCAGCCACGAAGCGTTGATTCTGGAGTATGAGAGCGCTCTGACCCGGCGGGACTCCCTCACCGGTGATTTTTATGACTGCTCAGCCCATATGCTCTGGATTGGAGAGAGAACCCGACAGGTTGACGGTGCCCATGTGGAGTTTTTAAGTGGGGTAAAAAATCCCATCGGGGTAAAAATCGGTCCAACAGCCACCGTCTCGGATCTCTTGAGCCTTTGTGATCGCCTCAACCCGGACAACGAACCGGGTCGCCTGACCTTTATCAGCCGTTTTGGTCATGAAAAAATTCAAGAGTCCTTCCCGGCCCTTCTTCGTGGTGTGGCGCGGGAGGGCAGAGAGATTATCTGGAGCTGTGACCCCATGCACGGCAACACCTACTCCTCACCCTCGGGACTCAAAACCCGCTCGATCGACCATATCCTGGCTGAAATCAACCACTTTTTCCTGATTCACCGATCAGAAGGAACCCTGCCCGGCGGCATCCACTTCGAACTGACCGGCACCAACGTCACCGAATGTGTTGGCGGCTCTCAGGAGGTGTTTGAAGACGATCTGAAGGACCGTTACGAAACCACCTGCGATCCTCGCCTCAACGCGGCGCAGAGCCTTGATATCGCCTTCTTGGTCGCTGAGACAATGCAGAATGGGAAGCGCTGATCTCTCTGGGTGGTGGGTCCAGTGGACGACTGACGGAAGGAAGCCTTTTGCCCCCTTTAGGGAATAGAATGGTCGGATTCAATTTACAAAAAGTCATTAGAAGCGCCCCCTCTCATTTTTGATGGCATCGATGGTCATACGGGCTTCGACCGGAATACCGGGAAGAAGCCCGTACCACCATTTGCGTACGGTCGATTCCGAGGTCTGGAGATCTCTGGCCAACGCCCGGATATAGACCCGATTGATCAACCCATTCCCATAAAGATTTTCCCCTGCTACTCGCAGTTCCTCAGTCGTCATTTGATTGGTGTCCCTTACTTAATTTTATCCCGATGTTCTTTTTGTACACTCATTCTATTGTAATCGTTTTTCTGCTCTACCTTCTTACTTCAACCTTCTCTTTCAAGTGCTACCTAAGCGTCATTAATGCAACTGACTTGCCAATATTGATTATTAAGAGAAGCCAGAAAAGAACAAAACAGAAAAAACCATCTATTCACAAACAGTTTCGATAATAAATATTTTCCACAACCTAGAAATCTGGACCGTCAAAACTTTCATTAATATGCTTGCATTGTTCACCTTCCTACTATTTCAGCTACTTATAAAGCGACAAAAGACAATCATATGACAGTTGGAGCAGGAAATGATGGTGAGGAATAGATACAATCTTGACGAAATCAGGCGGATCATCTGATGTCGCGGCAGAACCATGACAAGAGTGGCAGGCAGTTGGAAGTAGATCAACTCGACATAAAAACGATTGCAGGGGTCCGGGGACCGTCACGGTCCCCGGCGGGGTTTGGGGCAGAGCCCCATATCTAAAAAGCAGGGGGGGGGCTG
>PEAM01000045.1 GCA_002753565.1 Magnetococcales bacterium
CTGAAAAAACAGACAAAATACATTCTTAAACGACTCTTTTATCAGGAAAACAGGGGGAAAAGGCCAAGGTTGGGCAGAGATCCCAAACCCAGTGTGTACCAAACAATGATGGATGGGGCTGGGATCTCTATAAAGGTAAAAATAAAGGCGCCATCAAAGGCTTGGAACCGTGGGCGCAGGCATGTTGCTTTGACGATAAAAGACGAAAGAGCTGTTTGGTGCAGAAAAGAGAAAAGATATCAAAAGGCCGAGCAGCAAAGAACAACCTCGCCGCCCGGCCCTAACGCGATCAACTACCGATGACGTCACCTACCTGATTCCAATAATCGACAGGAAGTTCCGTTGCCATTTTCAATGCTCCGGAACATCCCGCGAAAACAGGGTCAGAGATGCGTAAAACATTAACCGGACCATACTCACTCAAACTATCCGCCAACAACTCATCCAGACCAACAAGGCGAGATCCACCCCCAGCAAGGATAATGTTAGAGACGGCCTCCTCCTGATCTTCAGGGTCGAAAGTGGTGATTAACTGTTCAACATTTTCGATGATATCCGCCAAGATTGTCTCACAAGCCATACCAACCTCTTTGGTGATCTCGTGGGGCTGAGGTTTACCTTCAGACCTCAAGTTGATGACAATATCCTGCGGAGGCTGCCCAACAAAGCCGTACTGATCCTTGATTTTTCTGGCCAGAAGCGGGGTAATCTGAACCCCCGGATAGGACTCTTTGATGGCCTTGGATAGATATTCATCAATATGATTGCCGGCCTTCATGAGGGTAATCTGCTCATCGGGTCCGGGAACCGTTCCCTTCATGGCACAGATATCAATGGTGCCGGCGCCGATGTCGATGATGATGGCGTTGGTCAGTTTGTCCAGGCCATAAGCAACCATAAACGGCTCGGAGACAACCATCGAAAAATCCAACAGCTCATCTGCAATACGCAAAAGTTGGTTTTTGTTGGACATGGACGCTCTGGCAGGAACGCCGACAATACCACAAACCTTATCACCCGGTTGAGGCTGTGCAAGAGAGATGGCATGTTGCAGCAACTCTTTGGCTGCTTGAGTATCTTTTTCACTGGCCTCTTTCAAGACACCATCTTCCAGAGGAAAGTGAAGATTTACATAGGACTTTTTCTCCAGAGCCTCATCACCGACAATACTGGTCCGATCCAGCAGTTTGACGCCAATAATATCTTTGGGGTAACCAACAACAGAGCGAACGACCTCTTTGGCTCCACGGTTTGACATGATTGTCGTCCGGGAGGTGCCAAGGTCGATTCCCAAAAAAAGTGTCCGGTTTTGATCAGGGGGGTTTGCCATCTTAAATCACCTTTATCGCATCATTTCAGGTTGTCTGGTTGTCCGGTACAAACGCAACTATTTTGCGCCATTCCGGGATTTTATCAACTTCCTTTTTTCTGAGGAGAGTGTGGTCCCTACAAGGGTGCTGGAGACACAGACCAAGGCGCCGCCAAAACAGCCCAAAGTACCCACGACAATGTTGGTACCCCCAACGGCAATCTGACCCACACCAGAGAAAATACTCCACACCCCACCGGTCACCCTGCCTCCCATCTGCTCGTTGAGACCCTGCCCGGAAGCTCTCTCTCTAACCGGCGAGGAGCCATCAGAAGTGGTATCGGAGTGGCCATTCCGTGTCTGCCTGCTCTGACCTTTCCGACCCAGAGATTTCCCGGCTCCAACCACACCGCCCACAACAGAACCCAGAGCTGAAACAATACCGCCACCCAGGGATTCAATAGAGACTTCGCACACCCCTTCGCCCTCAAGGGCGCTAGAGGCTGACCGCTGAATAAAAGTGTTGCCCGCCGGAATCATCTCACTTTCCAGGGCATCCTGCTCCTCGCCACCATCCCAGCGTGCCTCGTAGGAAGCCTGAACCCCTGGCAGGGGAGCAGAAGGGGCTGGGCTTGCTTTGGCTTCAACCTTTTTTGGTGAGGCTTTATGGCCCGAAGAGGGGAGGGACGGTGAGGGCTGGGAAGAGAAAATGGACAGAAGATCCGCCGCTTTTTTCATGGCTCGTTTACGACTGATCGGTGTTTTTTTGCCGGCAGGAGCAGGCCACTCAATCCCATCGGCCCGTACAGCACTGGAAGGCTGGATAGGGGGGGAAGAGACACCGCTGGAAAGCAGAGAAGAGCTTTGAACAGCCTCTTGAGGCCGAACACTCTCTTGGCGCGGAACCGTTTCTTGAGGTTTTGGGCTCTCCTTGGGTGGAGCCTTTTGGGTTGTAGTCAAGGGAGGGGTGTGCATGGTGCCCCCCTGTTCCCCTGCCATTTTTTCCAGGAGAGATTGATAGTTTTCCGGTGAGATACGTGCCGGAGAGATCCGCTGAGGGGTAGTCGCCTGCTTAACCTGCAGAGAAGGAGAAGAGACAGGGGGGGCTTTGCTGGGCTCTTTTTCGGGTAGTTCCCACGATTTGAGGTCCGACGACTGGCGCTTGATCTCTGTCCGCTTCTTGGGTGAAAATCCGCTGGATGAAGAGGTGAGATTTTGCTGTCTGGCCAACGAATTAGCCACCTCCTTGAAAGCCTCTACACCCTTGAGTGGTGTGACAGGTTGGCTCTTTTCTTCCTCCAGCCCCTTGGGGTCTGGGGCAGAATCCTGAGAAGGGATTGTTTCGCTCATATTCTCTCTCTGCCTGATAAAAATAAAGGTTGGCACTCAATAACAGGGGAAAAAACCAAACGGTCCGCACCCCATGCTGTTTTTTTAGGTTTAAAGACCGGTAATTCTAGCACAAGGTCAGGGAGTTGGCAATATTTCAAAATCTTTTTAAACCGGACTCACCCCCCTCTATTCTCCATGACAAACTGTATGACCGTCCGCCTCGACCGCCTCTCTCCTACCGGAG
The DNA here is from genome assembly GCA_002753565.1 of Magnetococcales bacterium. Taxonomy (GTDB): domain Bacteria; phylum Pseudomonadota; class Magnetococcia; order Magnetococcales; family JADFYX01. Next base: position 2,886 of record PEAM01000045.1, read on the forward strand.
CCAGTTTTCCCACGGCATCAAACAGGGCGTTCCCCTCTTTATTGAAAAAGCTCAGCAAATCCGGGCGGGCCGTTACCAAGGTTTTCAAGATATAGACCGACCGGGCATTGGCCAGTCGTGAGTTGTAGTTGATCCGCAACGTACCCACATTGCCACCGATGGAGTAGCTGTTGATCAGAATAAAGTCCAGCGGAACCGAGTTGCGACCATAAGGGCATTTTTCTTGAACAAGGCGCTGAGACGATTGTGTATAGCACGGAAGAAGGTCAGCCAATGCATCAGCCAAACCAGCCAGCCTGTCCACCTGTTCACTACTCAACGTGGATGAGCCCAAACTAAAATCAAAAAATTCTGGGAGTTGAATGGAGCTGGTTTGATGGTTGATGGAGGTTTCAATCTGATGGTCGAAGAGTACCGCTTGCACCGAACGCAGCACTTTTTCCCGAGGCTCATCAAAGGTGGATGGAATCTGCTCAATGTCTATCAAAGGCTCTTGTTTGGTCATTCCCACAGCAGATAGAGCAGGTAACACCGGGCGGGCCGGATCTGAGAGTGGTTGCTGGGGCGCGGGGGGAGGCTCAAGGTAGGCCTGCTCTCTGGCCAGAGTATCTCTTTGGCTGCGCTCTTGGATCAGTTTATCGATTTTTTCGCTCAGAATACCCAAGGTCGGGAGCGTGTTGGTCTCATTCTCATGGAGGAGAAAATCGACCCGTCGGTTCAAGTCATCCAGTTTCGGGCTTTTTTGGGGGCCCTCTACGCCAACCAGGGCATTCACCTTATCCTCTAACAGTTTGAATTGGATCGCCAAAGGGTCTTCGGGATTACTCAAGCGAGCATCCATATTTTTTTCCAACGCCTCAAACCGTTCAGCAAACTGCTGCAGATACCCCTCAATCAGGGCTTCATACTCGCCTGGTTTCGGCTCGCTCAACGTAAGCATCGGTTCACGACGCTGGTTAAGAAGTGCATCCACTTTTTTTTCCAGGGCATTCATGGCCGCAATAGCAGGTATCTCTGCCTCTGCAGCTTGTTGCAGAGAGAGGATGGGCGGTGGTCCAGCCAACTCTGGGGATCTGGCGGTGGAGAGGGCGTCAATCCGATCCGAAAGCAACGGGGCCATAACCAGAATAACCAGCAGAAAAAAAACCCCGGCTACCAGCTCAAGCAGTACAATCGGTATGGTTTTGTCAGATGACTTCATATTAGTGTGTTTTCAACTTACCCTTATTTTCAAGATTAAAAACCAACGCCACCAGTGACCAGAATTGACAGGAACAGAGGTTAGCTCTGCTGGGGGGGCTCCTGCTTGAACCCCTTTAAAAGGGTCGCCATTTCAAGAGAGATCTGCTCATCGGCCCCAACCGGCTCAACCTCTTTGGCCGACGCTACTCCCCGCCATCGGTAACCAGGTCGATGCGCCACTTCCCCACCCTGCTCATCAGCCGAGCTTGGGTCTGCAGCCGGAGGAGCGACTCTCTGCCCCGCATTGCTGTGGCTTCCAGCAGGGCGCTGTCGACTTTTATGCTGTTCAAAAGCCTTCATCAGCGCTTTTAGATCGTCCGATTGTGGCGCAGAGTCAGGCAGGTCGGCTTTAGAGGTGCTGGCGGCGGAGGGGGGAGGGGGGTCTGGCGTGGTAGATACGGGCAGACGATCCTCCTCCTGCGAAGGGGGCATCGAGGTCTGATCCGAGCCGACATCGATTGTCTTAAGGAATCCCCTTAAAAAGTTGGCCAGCCCCATAAAAGCCTCATCCAACCCTTGCAGGGAGCCGGTTTGGGCTACGGAAAAATCCAGTTGGTCCATCTGCTCACCCAACTTGACCAACCCCAATATCTCTCTTGGGTCAGAGATGGGTGCCCCCTCTCGAACAAAGCGGACCAAATCGTTGATGGTACTCTCCAGACCGTTGCTGACAATGGATTTCTCTCCCCGCAACTGGCTGGAGATGCTGGTGAGCAGCCCAAAAAAATACCGCTCTCTATTACGCCCTGCAAAAGCCTGCAGATTAACATCGACCGTTTCAATACCCGACTCGACCACCGGCGTCTCATCCGAGGCGTCACCCTCAGCTTGACTATCTTCCACTAACTTTTCAGCCCACGCCCTGGCTTCGCTAAAGTCTATCGCCTCAGAGCCCTCCTGACCCACAGCAGGCTGATTGGTGTGCTCGACTGCCAACTCGGCAGCCTTCCCCTTCAGTACACCGCTCTCCAGCAGCTCTCGTTGCTGTTGGGATAGATCGATCAACTGTTGGAGGAGGTCGGACGATCGCTCCATCTCTATTCTAACCGTCTGGATGATCGGCTCTATCTCGGCTGAGCGGTCGACAGGAGCAGCCAGCTGGGTGGCCGCTTCAAGGAGGGCCAGCTCACGACCCTCAGCAAACGGTCCACCTTCCGCCTTAAGGCTCTCCCGCATTTGGGAGATGGCCGAAGAGACCCGCTCCCCTTCTTGCCGCACTGCCTCTAAAACCGGCTGCAAAGAGCGGGAAACAGGCTCTCCCATCCCCTCAACCATTGCAGAGAGAGCCGTCTGGGCTGCTGCTTTCTGATCTGCCGAAAGTTTCAAGGAGAGCCCTTTCATTTCGGCAATAAGAGGAGCCACAAAAGCCTGCTGGCTGATCTGTTCAGAAATCTGTGCGGTCTCTCTCCTGATGGAGTCGATAACAGGATCAACAAAAAGCTGATCGCGCAGAAGGGCCGAGACCTCTCGGGTCTCCCCCTTGACCGTCTCGATGACCGGCGCCATGAAAGCCTGACTTTGCAGGTATTGAATCAGCTGATCTCCCTGCTCCTTCACCCCTTCAAGAAGAGCGTTATTCTCTCTCTCTGCTGCCTCCGTCGGCTCCGAAAGCTCCAGGGCAATCTGGTCCAGGCGATCCGATAGAGATTCAGAGTGCCGTTCAAGGGTGGAGATAATCTCCAGCTGACCCTGGGTAAGCTGGGCGCTCTCCTCTCTAATTGAGTTGAGAAAGGATGGCAAAGAGAGCTTTTGCATCAGCTGTTCTGCAGTTTCTGTGGCTATTTTTTGAAGGCTCTTCTCTTGCTCTGGGACCAGCAGGCCCAACTGCTGACGAAGAGAGTCCACCAAACCGTTCATCTGCCCGGCAACCCGCTTCCCCTCCTGCTGCATGGCATGGAGTAGAGGCGCCATCTGATGCTGTTCAACCACCAGAGCCTGCTCCGACCCTGTCTTATCACCCTCGGCAACCTGCCTTAGAGAAACCTGACTGCTATATCCTTGGTGCTGCTCGTTCAGCAGCTTTTTAAACAGCTGCTCCTGCTCGGCCCCCTCCTTTTTTAACAGCTCGGCGACCGACTGCAAAAAGGTTTCTCCAACCTGACGATGCGCCGCAAGCGCTTGGATCTGAGTAAAAAGATCGGCCAGATAGGGAGGCTGACCCACCTGCTCTCCCATCTGCTCAACCTCCCCTTTCAGCCATTGGGTCATCTGCCGGTTTTCAACCTGTATGGTTTCGATCAGGGGGGCAACAAAAGCGGGGTTTTGCAGCTGCTCTTTTAGCTGAGCCCCCTCGGCCTTGACGCTCTGGATGATCGGATCCAGAGAGCGGCTTGAGAGGTCAGATACTTTTTTATTCAGGTTTTCCAGGGTTTGGTCCATACGATGAGAGGCCACCTTCAACGCTTCGGAGTCAGAGACCAGAGAGCGGATGGCCTCATGCTCTTCGGCTGATTGGGTAGAGGTTTCACGGTTGACATCCCACACAACCCGGTCTGAGAGAAGAGTGCAAAGGGTGGTGATTTGAGTCTCTAGTTGACGACCGGCAGTCCGCTCACCCCAAGAGAAAAAAAGCCCGGCAAACAGTCCGGCAATAGAGGTGGAAAACTTTAAAGATGCGGTGTTCAACAGGCTGCTCAATGACTCTTTGACAATGGCTACATCCGGGGAGGACAAGCCACGATAGATAAAGTATAAGGCGACAATAAAGCTGATAAAGGTAAAGCCCAGCCCCATTCCGATCAGATAGCCGGGCAGAGCCTGATAGTAGCGCAGGTCGAGACGGGGCAGAACCACGGCATCGAAGGTGAAAAAGGTCTCTGGGGTTTGAGCAGCTTGGACAGCTTGGTTGGAGGTGTGGTTGAGGGTGCGGCGAAACCGGCTCCAGGGAACGCGGATATCTTGAAGTTGAGAGAGCTCTTTATCCAGTTTTTTAAAACCGACGGCAAATTGACGGGAGGAGGTGGATCCCTCGATGGCGATGGTGGCCTTCTCCAACCCCTTGAGAAGCGCTCCGACCTTGGAGCGGAAAGAGAGCCAGGAGAGGGTTCCCCAAAGCAGAATCAAGCTGGTCAGAACCCAAGGTACCAACGGGTGGCTGACCATGTTGAGCATCCAATTAAGCATTACGGCCTCTCCATCGAGATTTTTGATTAACCTGTCCCCTTTTTCACCACCCCAACCGCAAACCCTGACTCTAACATTAACGTAATTCTAAAACAACAATTTGCCGCCATAAAAATCTGCTCCCCAGATGAAAAGAGTGGCACCCCTGCCAAAAGAAAACCGACAGAATGAAATATTTTTTTACTATTGTAAACTCATCTACCATAATTTTCAGCGCCTTACACGAATCGTCAGCAAAACGAGATGATCTCAATCTCCTGCCAGCCACCACAGATAGAACCTATCCAATTGATATCATGCATATCTGATTGAATAAACGACTCCTGGCCTGATTATTGCAAATATTATAATTAAGCTCATTTTCTTTACCTCAATCTCTCTTTTGCAAGGTGGGGATGAGGCTGAGATGTTCAATTTTCAAGCAGGCCGATTTTGATATTAAGAGGTGTCACGTTATGAACCACTCATCCAGATTGTTATCCCTTCTGTTTTTGGCCTCCTGCCTCTCCCTGAGTAGTCCTTTGGAGGGTCACAGCTCCACGGCTCGCTTTTCAAACAGTCCAAATCTGTTGAGAATCTCCACGCCGACCCCTTCTCCTGTAAGAAAACCCCCTAATGCTCTCAAGGTGCAAAGTGATCCCTTTGTTTCCGCCTACCTGAACCTGGCAAACAGAGGTAACGCTCGCGCTCAGACAGCTTTAGGGACGCTTTTTCTCAATGGTCAAGGGGATCTGCATCAACCCAAGCAGGCCTTTTACTGGTTTCAAATGGCTGCCAAGGGCGGAAACAAGCTGGCTCAGTTCAACTTGGGAACCCTCTACCAGTTGGGGGTTGGAACCCCAAAAAATGATGCCAAAGCCCTCTCATGGTTATTAAAATCGACCCAGTCACAACAGAAAGATAATCAGCTAACCCCCGAAATGCTGGCTTGGGCACACCTTAAGCTTGGGCTTATTTTTCACGATGGAAAAGGGACAGCCGTAGATTATGGTAAAGCCATGAAATGGTTTAGCCAATTAACAGCCGACAACCATGCCTATGGCCAATATATGGTCGGTCAGATGTATGAGGAGGGTCGTGGGGTTCAACAAGATTGGCAGCAGGCCATCTTCTGGTACAAGGCCGCGGCCTCTCAAGGGCTGGAACCAGCTCGCCAAAAGCTTGCGTCAACCCTGGCCAAGGAGGCTCAGCCTCCCCAGGTGATGGATAACCTGCAAGCCGCCCGATCTACCCAAGCCCCAAAACCCATCTAACTCAAAAGGGCCTGCAGAGTCCCCCCTCACCACCCTAAAGAGAGGGATGAGTCAGACTGTTTGTCTGCAACACGCTTTTTAACCACACTCCCATGCGATTTTTTTTGCAATCTGAATCAAGTTGTATTAATTTCTCCCTAGGGAAAAAGCTATAAATAAAGCCTAAATAGAAATAATTTCCATTTAGGCGCAATAATCATAGATGGGGAATAATCGCATGGCTGCTACTGAAACACTCTTATTCAAAATCAATGGGATTAATCAAACCTCCCAACTTCCTGCTCTGGCGGGTAAATCTTTTACGGTAGGAAACGTATCGACAACAGCCAACGGCGGCTTGGCCAACTGGCTTTTCCTCACCCCAACCGGATCGGCAGCGGGCCAAAGTTCTGTTGCCTTGAAAATTGAAGGCACCAATCAAATTGCTCACCTCTCCAGTCTGGCGGGCAAAAGTGTCACTGTCGGCAAAAGTCCGGCCATTGTTGGTGGAACCGGAAAAATGCTTCTTCTCACCACCGGCAAAGGCACCGCCGTAGCCGCAACTGGGGCAGCAGCGGCTACCGCCGCTCAAGGCAAAACAGCCTCAGAGATGGTCCTTGTCAAACTGGAAGGCGGTCGTCAGGCTGTTGATTTTTCGACCATGGCGGGCAAAACCTTCACAGTCATGAAACCCCCCATGATGGGCGGAAAAGCAACCAGCTGGATGTTCCTTAAGCCCGCTGCAGGTGTGGGTGTTGCCGGTGAGAATATCGTTGCTCTCAATGTGCCTAATGCAGCCGTTGGCACCAAAACAGCCTCCTCCATGATCGGAAAAAGCTTCACCATCAGCAAAGCTCCACTGGCTGCTGGCGCTGGTGGTCACCAATGGCTGGCCTTCAAGCCGGTTGCAGGTGTTGCTTCCAAAGGGATGGTGGCGACCACGGTTGCACTCAAAGGTAATGGTATCGGTGCCGTAGCTCAAAACTCCACAACCATTCAGCAAGGGGTTACCGGTTCATCCTTGGCAGGCACCGGCAATGCAGCGGCAGGTTCTGGTCTGGCAGGAAAGTCGGCTGTTGCTGCTAAGGCTGCCGGGGGTGGCACCATCTGGAACGGAACAGGCATGAGCCTTGGCCTGGGTTTGGGGCTGGGAGCCTGGGGTCCGGTTGCTCTGGTAGGTGTAGCAGCCGTTGGGGTGGGCATTTATGGATATTTAAAAAACAGTGCCGCTGATGGCGATGAAGAGCTTGCCTGATACAAACTAGCCTCACTTAAACGCAACCTTGATTAACGCAAAAGCCTCCTGACTTCAGGAGGCTTTTGCTTTGCTTGGGAAACCGACCCAATGGGTCTGCTTTACAATGATGGATGGGGCTGTGGAAAGGCATGCATGCCTCCCCAGCTGGTTTGGGCAGCGTAGAGTGGTTTGGATCAGGTTTTTTTGTGCCGGTTGGCCGTTTATTCTTGGGAGATGGAATT
>PEAM01000046.1 GCA_002753565.1 Magnetococcales bacterium
TAAAGAAGCTTCTGGTAATTCCGTCAGTCAACTCTCACCCAACTATCCATTTTGGCTACTCTTTATCAGCACCATTCATCACATGTTCTCTCCTGACCTGGCAGAGACCTTTATCAAAAAAATGGGTGTTTCAGAAACATCGAGTGAGGTTCGTGATGCTGTCGACAGTTTACTCTCAGACTTCAAAACCGACATACGACAATCTCTACACACTCTTTTTCCAAAGAAAGGTCGCCAAAAGGGGATACTTAAAGAGGAGTTACCCGACGGGCCGGAGTTTGAATACCTCTATCAACTCATTCGAGAGAAGACGCCACGGCCTTTCTTGCGAGAGAACAATGGTTCTTAAGAGAACTCATAATGGAACACACCAGACACAACCACTCGGTTCAACGGTTTATTAAAAAACAGCTCCCTCACCACCCATAAACCGCCCCATCCACGATCATCTCACAACCTTGGAGTGAATAGCTGGCTTTTCCCAGCCAGCTATTCACTCCCCCCTCTCCTTCTCCCGAAAAATAACTTGTCTATTGTTATTAATATTAGTATGGTTAACAATAATAACCATACAATCCATTCTATACACTAAAATCACCGCAAAACCTCTATTATTGGAGCCACATCATGCCAAAAAAGATTATTTTCTGCTTTGATGGAACCAGCAATGACCCCCATGATGCCAAACAAAAAAGCACTTTAAAAATGGAGATGAAGGATAGCAGCATCAGTAATGTCTATAAATTGCATCTTCTTCTGGGTGGGGGGGTGACCAAAGGGGAGTGCCATATTGACGATCAGCAAAGTTTTTACTATTCGGGCGTTGGGACCTATGGCAACCGGTTATTACAGTGGTTTAATGCCGGACTGGCTCTGCCGAACATGGATGTGGGGCGGATTATTAATCGGGCAGTGGACGATCTCTATGACCATTATGAAGAGGGGGACACCCTTTTTGTCTTTGGCTTCAGCCGGGGAGCCGCCATCGCCCGGCGCTTTTGTTCGATTATCAATGATCGGCGCCAAAAAAGAGCGCCCAACACCCCGCCGGTTCGTATCCGTTTTCTTGGGGTTTTTGATACTGTCGCCTCCATCGGACTACCCAACCTTCATGATGACAGAAAGCCGGTTTCCGATGTTCAGTTTGAAAACTGCACCCTCTCCCCCTGGGTTGATGAGGCCCTGCACATGGTCTCTCTGGATGACAAGCGAACCGCTTTCATGCCGACGCTAATAGCCTACGATCCGCAACGGGTAACGGAAATCTGGTTTGCCGGCGCCCACTCCGACATCGGCGGGAGTTACCGTTATGACGGCCTGGCTGATATCACCTTGAATTTTCTTCTCGATGAACTCTCTCACCGCAAACTGGGGCTGAATCATCGCATGCCGAAGGATATTGATTTCAGTGGTGATGACTGCAAGACTTTGGGATTGGCCTTTGATGATCTGGCTATTCATCCCAACCCGTTGGGGAAAAGCCACCAGCAGGAGCGCTCTTGGCTGATGGAGTGGACCTTGACCGACCGGGATTGTCGGGTTCATTTTGAAGAAAAACCCCTCCCCGCCCCTCTTCCCGTGCCCCTGGTCCACTATTCGGTCATCGAGCGCATTCACGGTGACCCCGACTATCGACCCATCTCTTTAAGTCGCTCCACCCTAAACGGTCAACTCACCAACCAGCTTCCACACAGGGTCTGGCGACCGGATGGCATGGCAAGAGCGACCGTTATTAAAGGGCTGGAAGAGCATCTGGTTAAAGGTCCTCCGACACCGATTAAATTAGCGGTGAATGAATCCAGACTGGTCACCATCTACGCCAACCAAAAGATGAATCGCAGCTATGTGTATGCCAACCGAAACAACCATGAAGCGTACGATTTTCAGATAGACAGGGATCAGATATGGTTTGACAGCGGCATCCATTGCGGCCCGGATGGCTGGGACCGTGACTCGGAAGATTTCCCTTGGTACCAGGATATGGCCATCAAATGGATGGAGGACGAACGGCGATGCCCACCAGCCAAATGGTTTGAGGTGGTTGGCGTCATCGGCAAAAAAGAGCAGGAGCCGTTTCGGGTTTTATCCCACACCCGAGGAAAAGCCAACTTGCAGATAACCCAGCACAGTGGAGAGATTTTCCTGTTTGCCAACGATATGGAAGATCGCTACGACAATAATCTGGGTTCTATTCAGGTAATCATTACCCGCACCCAATAAACCGAACAGGGGAGGGTCAACCATCCATGGCTCGGCGAGCCTCAACAGCTTGGCTCGCCAGACTGGATCGACCCTCCCCTCGTCGATGATGAAGCCGCAAAAAAGCCTTCACCACCTGAGGGTCAAAATGGCTGCCGGAGCAGGCTTCAATCTCAGTCAACGCCTCTTCGATGCTCCAAGGTTTTTTGTAGGGCCGCCGGCTTACCAAGGCATCAAACACATCAACCACCGCCACAATACGAGCTGCCAGAGGAATCTCCTCCCCTTTCAGCCCTGCCGGATAGCCTGTTCCATCCCATCGCTCGTGGTGGGAGATGGCTACCTGATAGGCGATATTAAAGCTGGGGTCCCCCGCCAAAATTTGCGCACCGATTTTGGGATGGTCTTGAATAACCCGAAACTCCTCATCACTCAACTTGCCCGGTTTCATCAAGACCGCATCGGGAATGCCAATTTTTCCCAAATCATGCATTAAGCTGGCCTCGGCATAGAGGGTGGATTGCTCCTCGGAAAGACCCAACTCGACGGCTGTCTCCTGGGTCTGTCTCGCCAGCCTTTTGACATGATCTCCGGTGTCGGTATCTTTAAATTCCGACGCAATAGCCAACATTCTAAGGGCGCTCTTGTTGGCTTTTTTCAGGTCTGACTGCAAGCGGTTATTCTCCAGCGCAGAGGCACACTGAATGGTAAACAGCCGCAGCAGATGACGATCATCTTCGTTAATATTTTTAATATTTTCCAGATAGATAAAACCAACCGGCGCATCCAACACCTCCAGAGGAATCAGAATCGCCTCATCGGGCAGTTCTTGAATGTCACTGCCAGACTCCACCGCCTGCAAAAAAAGCGTCGCCAGCTTACCGGCCTGCCCCTGGGTAGCCTGCCCCGCCTGGGAGAGGGTGCCGATTCCGGCCCTGATATCAATTTTTATTCCATCGTAGGTGGCAATACAGCCGTTCACATTGGGGGCGCTCTGGGAGGTATCATCCATGGGGCCTAAATGACACAAACTGATGATTTGAGTCAGGATACCCTGAAAAAAATGGCTTAAGGAGAGGCCGGAAGGGTGGAGGTACATACCGGGAACCGCTTTGAGGATCATCTCCAACCCTCGGCGATTGTTCTCAATAACCTGAAGGTCCCGAAAGGACTTGATGGCCAAACGGACCGTGGTGTAGAGCTTGATGGCGGTCAGTTCGCTTTTTTCTTTGAACTCGTCGATGTCATAGTGGTCGATAACATACCGCTCTGGCGCATGTCCGGGCTGGCCTGTTCGGATGATAATGCGAATGATCTGATTGCCCAACTCCTTACGGATAAAATCCACCAAGGTCAGGCCGGCATCGTCACTCTCCATCACCACATCCACCATGGCAACGGCGATATCAGACTCCCGACGGACGATCTCTCGTGCCTCTTGGGCGCTCTGGGCCAGCAAAAAGTGCAGCCCGCGGCCATCAAACTGAAAACTTTTCAGGTTGAGCCGGGTGATAGCCAGAATATCCGGGTCATCATCCACCACAAGAATTTTCCAGCCACTCTTTTCAGGCTGTTCTCTGTCCGTAGAGGAGGGAGGAGAGATACGGGTATTCTTGCCGGTTTTCCTGATAATCTTCACACGATTTTATCCCCAATAGGGAACGAAATATGGAATTCAACCCCCCCCGCTTTTGAACTGCCACACGTTATGGTTCCGTTTAATTTGGACGTCACCAGATTATAACACAAATAGAGCCCTAATCCACTCCCGCCGTGAGAACGGTGGGTGGTATAAAAAGGTTCAAAAATTTGTCTCCTTACCGACTCCTCCATACCGACTCCGGTATCCCGAAAATTAAGATCCAACCTGCTGCCAACCTTGTTGATTGTGATGATAATTTCACCTTCCAGGCTCCCATCCTTAAAGCCGTGGATGATGCTATTCATGATCAGATTGGTCAATAGTTGATCCAGGATTCCCGGATTCCCAAATATTTTAATCGGCTCCGAACAGATCAAACGGACCTTGATCCGGGTTTTCTTCAGCGCGTTATGCAGACTTCGAATCACATCCTGGCTGGTTTCCAACATATCGAACAGCCTGGCTTCATCCGTACTCTGATTGACAGAGGTCCGTTTAAAGCTGGCCACCAGAGAGCCGGCTCGGCGGAGGTTGTTCAGGGTAAGGACCGAGGCCTCGCGGATAATATCCATAATGTGGAGAATTTTCTCCTCCTCCACCTCATCCTGTGCCACCAACCGCTCCAGGCAGTTAATGGCCTCCTCAATCTGAGAAGATCCCGCCACCGCCACGCCAATGGGCGTATTGATCTCATGGGCAAACCCGGCCACCAGACGCCCCAACGAGGCCATTTTTTCGCTCTCAATCAACTCGTTGCGTGTCTGCCCCAACTCTTCAATTTTTGCATTCAACTCTTCGGTCCGTTCGGCAACCCGGTGGTCCAGGGTGCTGAGAAGATTCCCCAAGGCATCCTCCAGCTCTTTTCGCTGGGTGATATCCTCTTTAACGGCTAAAAAGTGGGTGATCTCCCCCCCACGATTACGTACGGCAGAGATGGCCACATCCTCCCAATAGAGTTCGCCATTCTTCTTCCGGTTATGCAGCTCTCCCCGCCACTCCTTCCCGGCAAGAATGGTTGTCCAAAGATCTCGATACACCCCATCCGGCAGCTCGCCGCTTTTAAGAATACCGGGGGTTTTTCCAACCAACTCCTCCTTACTATAACCCGTTACGGTACAACACTTTTTATTAACATATTCAATCACCCCCTGAGGGCTGGTAATCACCAGGCTGGCGGGGCTCTCTTCTGTAGCCTGAGAGAGCTGACGCAGACGCCGGGCCGCATACTCCCGATCAATCACCCCAGCCAGGGTATGGGCGACGGTTTTGATAAAACGCTCTTCCTCCGGGTTGCTGTCATGACCCGGTTGCAGATAAAAATTCAGAACCCCAAGCAGCCGCGCCTCATGCATGATCGGCACACAATAGTGACCGTGAGGCTCCTGCCCCTCAAACGTGATGTCGTGTCGGCTATCCATGGCTTTGGCAAAAACAGTCTGTCGGGAAGCTGCCACATGACCACAGATACAGCGCCCCACAGGAACGGTCTGACAGAGATTCTGGGTGGCCTCATCCAAGCCATGTTGAGCGGCCATCACCAGTTGACCACTCTTTTCGTTCATTAAAAAAATGCACCCTTTAAATTGAATGGAGAGCCAGTGAACAGCCAGGGTAACCTGAAGAATTCTCTCCAACTTCCCCTTGAGAGAGATACTCTTCAAACCCACTTCCAACATGGTGTTGAGGGCAATGCGGGAGAGCAGCTCTCTCTGGCTTTTCTCTTTGGCTCGCTCTCGCTCTGTGGTATCCCTGACAATCGCAGAAAAATGGCGTCGTCCTCCTGTGGTCCAAGAGGAGAGAGAGACCTCTATGGGGATTTCGTGCCCCAGCTTGTGGATGGCCATGGCCTCCTTGGGCTTGCGGTCCATGCTATTGCGACCCTCCGAAAGAATACGCACAAAACCCTGCTGGTGGGCCGACAGATACCGTTCTGGAATCAGACACCGTATGGATTGGCCCAAAACCTCCTGCTCCTTATAACCAAAAATATCGCTGGCGCCTTGATTCCAGGAGAGAATGGTTTGATCTTCATCGGCAGAGATAAAACCGTCACTGGCCGAATTGGCCAAAGAGCGAAATCTATCCTCCTCCTCGACCAACTGTTGCAACCGACTGTGCAGTGCTCTCTGGGTCTCCTGAAAGGCATCAACCACCTGGTTGAACGCCTTCTCCATTTGTCCCACCTCATCCGGTCCGCTCTGGGTAAACCGTTTATTAGTATCCGGCCTTTGCGCAATCTCCAGCATCAGCTGGCCTGAACGTTTGAGACGCTGTCCGATGATGGATTGGAAAAAAAACTGGGCCAGAACAGCCAGACTGAGAAAGATGGCCGCAAAGGTCAGCAGAATAAAACGTTGACCATCTGCCGTGGTTTTTAGCGCACCCTGAATGGGAATGGTTATGACCGTTGCCCCAATCAGTTGACCAGCCTGCCACCCTTGCCCCTTTTGAAGATCCAAACGAGAGACAGCCTCCAGGCTAAGCTGTTGAGGGGTGCCGTGACATGACAGGCAACGCCCTTGGGCATAATTGGGCAGCGCAAAATAGTAGACCTCCTCTTTGCCATCCCGAAAAAACCCTTTCAACTCGGTCAGAGAGGGATCATCTTGAAAGGTCTGAATCAAACCCGCTTCAAATAAAGTCGGCGTTTGTGATGCATTGAGGGGGGATGGTGTGGGTTGGCGAAGAGAGGTATCCCGGTTGGATTGAGCAAATTTTTTCAGTTCATCACGAGAGATCAGGTCAATTTTCACTCCCTCTTCAGTGGGCTGCAAGCTGTTGTGGATGGAGTGGAGAGAGGAGCGGGCAAAACCAAGAACCACTTGAGTCTCTCGCTCCAACAGACCATCCCGCTGCTTCTGCCCATCCCGTTCCAAAAGCCAAACCCCCAGGGAGAGGACAGCGATCATCGCCGTAGCGATAGCGAGGAGAAATTTGGACTGTAATGTCATCCTTAACTTAACTCAGACAAAAAAAGTTGATATTGGCTATCCAGATAGTCAGAGTAGCGTACGGAAAAGATTAAATTATTCGGTTTTTTCTCTATATCTCCGCCGATTCTTATCACCACCTGATGGGCAACACTCAAAAAGCCCTCTTCCTTGAAGTTATCGACAATCTCATCATAGAGCAGCAGATCCAGTCGGGTTTGCTCACCACTGCGAGCCACCCCTCCTCCAGATGCTCGCAACAACCCATCCACCCCCTCCATGATCTGCTCAACCCGATTGGGATGAACCACCATCAAAACCCGTTTCCAGACATAGGCTTGAGAAGAGCGATAGTAGCGGGTAAATTTTTTGCGTTTTAACAGTTGATAGGGCTTAAGATCCAAGAGTTGATAAACCGACTCATCGGGGTCGGCAATGGCACAAGCGGCGATATGGACCATCAACTCTCTGACCGACATCGCATTTTGTTGGCTCCGGTTCTGCTGCCATTCAGAGACCAGACTGTTGGCAACGCCGGAATCGAAAGGATAAAATGGCGTATTCATCCCCCCCTCCTAACCAAAAAGCAGCGAACAGATGAAAACAGCGGCAATAATACCGGCCAGATCTGCCGTCAAGGCCGCAGCCAAGGCGTGGCGAACCCGACGAATACGCACCGCCCCAAAATAGACAGCCAGCACATAAAAGGTGGTCTCGGTGGACCCCTGCAAGGTGCTGACCAACAGCCCGGTATAAGAGTCCGGACCAATCAGGGGATCTTGAATGATGGAGGCCATCAACCCATAAGCCCCCGAGCCAGAAAGAGGCCGCAGCAGCGCCATGGGTAGTGCCTCCGCCGGCAGCCCCATCTGGCTGGTCAAAGAGCCCATGGCGTTGACCAGATAGCCCATGGCCCCACTGGCCCGGAACATACCCACAGCCACCAGAATAGCCACCAGATAGGGGATGATACGAATGGCGACATCAAACCCCTCCCTCGCCCCTTCCACAAAGGCCTCATAGATGGGTATGCGCCGCCAAGCGCCAAAGCCCAACATCAATACCATTAAAGAGGGGATCACCCAGGGGGAGATGGCCTTGCCATAAAAGATGGTCAGAGGGATAAACCCCACAACCGTCACCAGCACCAGAAGCGAGACCCAACGGGGATAGCCTTGAAAACCATCCAGCTGTCGTTCCATCTCACTTTTTTCAGCCCCCTCCTCTCTCTCTTCCTTTACCTCTTCTGTCAAGGGGGTAGCGCTGGGAGCCGGAAAAAAACGTTGGTAGGATTTCACCGCCAAAATGGCAACCACGGTTGAACAGAAGGTTGCAAAAAGCGTGGTGGGAAGAATCGCCGCCGGATCACTCGACCCAGCCGAAGCCCGCAGGGCAATCACACCGGTGGGTAACAGGGTAACCGAAGAGGTGTTGATCGCCAAAAACAGCGCCATGGCATTGGTTGCCGTCCCTTTATGGGGGTTGAGGCGATCCAACTCTTTCATGGCCCGAATCCCAAAAGGGGTTGCCGCATTGCCCAACCCCAGGGCGTTGGCAGCCATGTTGAGAATCATGGCGCCCATGGCAGGGTGGTCTGGTGGAACCTCAGGAAAAAGCCACACCATCACCGGTCGAATCAGACGAGCCAGAACCGTCAGCAGCCCCCCCTTTTCGGCCACCTTCATCAGCCCCAGAAAAAGAGCCATCACCCCCACCAGCCCAATAGCCAGGGTTACCGACCCCTCTGCCGTATCCACCATACCCAAGGTCAACACCTGCATGGGGGAGTCCACACCCTCGACTGGGACCCAACCTATCTGCCGGACGGCTGTAACAAAAAAGGCGATAAATACCAGGGCAAAAAAAAGGCTGTTCATACTCGCTCAGACACCTCCGGCACACAGAGCATTCCCCCTTTAGCGCTCAACGTTAAAATCGCGGGTGGCGGTGGAGATGGTGATGGTGAATCCAGCAACGACATCGAGAAGGGTGATTAAAATCAAGATGAAAAAGGTGGAGGTTCCCACCTGCGGAATAAAAATAAACTCAACCAGACAGCCGACAAACAGGGCCAGGGAGAGCATGTGGTCCATAATGGTGCCGATACCGGTTCGGGTCGATTTTAATATTTCAACATAGAGCAAAATCACCCCCAACCCCACCATCAGCTCATCCACACTAAACCGCCAGGTTGCACCAGACCCCAACTGTACCGACCACAAAGCCGACTCTAACGAACCCGGAGAACCAAAAGCCAAGGCGTTATAGGCACCGACTACCAACAGTAACAGGGGAAAACTTCTCACAACCATCTCCTTGAAAAAAATGAATTTCGTGTTTGCACCGCAAACCCAGACTTGGAAGTCTAAGCCCATATTGGCTTAAAATCAACGCGGTATGGGGAGAACAGCCAGACGATTGAACCTAGGAGCCTGTCGGACTGAGCTCCTGCTGGCAGATTCTACTGACCGTTTTGGAGAATTTTGGCTGAGTTCAGCAGAAATGCCTTGGTAGCTTCCCTCGTAAGGCTATCGCTCTGTCGATC
>PEAM01000025.1 GCA_002753565.1 Magnetococcales bacterium
AGATACAATGTCTCTCGGTCAAACTGACGAAAATTCCGATTCATGGTTTAACTGCCTGATCAGGAGTTCTTTATGCCGTGGAGTATAGCATGTCTGGGCAAAAGTCCGACAGACTCCTAGAAACGGCAGTTGTTAGCCCATAATTCTGGAAACACCAAACAAAAGCCCCCGGAAAAGAGCGCTTTCCGGGGGCCAAAGTTACATCAAAAACAGAGGTGAAACTCGTTAGACCCGGCTGTTTTCGTAATCCTCAATCTGATGGAAGTTGAGATATTTATAGGTATCCGCCGATTTGGGGGTAATGCGCTCACTGACCGCCGTCATATATTCAGCTACCGTTGGCAGTCGTCCCAACAGAGAGGTGACAGCAGCAACCTCCGCACTGGAGAGATAGACCTGCGCCCCATTACCCAACCGGTTGTTGAAGTTCCGTGTTGAGGTGGAGACAACCGTCGCATTATCCCGAACCCGAGCCTGATTACCCATACAGAGGGAACAGCCGGGCATTTCGGTTCTGGCCCCAGACTTTCCGAGCACACTATACACCCCTTCATCGATCAGCTGCCGCTCATCCATTCGGGTTGGCGGCGCTACCCACAAGGTACCGGGAACAGGAGGTTGCCCCTCTAAAATCCGGCTGGCGGCACGAAAATGGCCGATGTTGGTCATACACGATCCGATAAAAACCTCATCGATCTTGTTGCCAGCAACATCCGACAGCAACTTGACATCGTCTGGATCGTTGGGACAACAGAGAATCGGCTCTTTGATCTCTGCCATATCGATCTCCAAAATCTCGGCATATTCCGCATCGGCATCAGGGGCCAGCAGAGTGGGGTTGGTTAACCAGCTCTCCATCTCCTTGATGCGATTTTGAATGGCGATGGGATTTTTATAACCCCGCTTCAGCATGTTTTTGAGCAGAGTAATGTTGGAGTTGATATACTCAATAACCGGCTCTTTGTTGAGCCGAACCGTACAGGCCGCCGCAGAACGCTCTGCCGAAGCATCCGAAAGCTCAAACGCTTGCTCCACTTTAAGATCCGGCAAACCTTCAATCTCTAGAACCCGGCCCGCAAAGACATTTTTCTTGCCCGCTTTCTCTACCGTCAACAAACCCCGTTGAATCGCCACATAAGGGATGGCATTGACCAGATCTCGCAGGGTAACACCCGGCTGCAGATCCCCCTTGAAGCGGACCAGAACCGACTCTGGCATCACCAAAGGCATGGCACCGGTCGCGGCAGCAAAGGCCACCAGGCCCGAACCGGCTGGAAAGGAGATACCGATGGGAAAACGGGTGTGAGAGTCGCCACCGGTACCAACGGTATCCGGCAGACACATCCGATTCAACCAGGAGTGAATCACCCCATCACCAGGAGCCAGCGCCAAGCCACCACGGGTGGAGAAAAAGTCTGGCAGGGTTTGATGGGTTTGAACATCTACCGGCTTGGGATAGGCTGCCGTATGGCAAAAGGACTGCAGAACCAGATCGGCAGAGAAGCCCAGACAGGCCAGCTCTTTGATCTCATCCCGAGTCATGGGGCCGGTGGTGTCTTGAGAACCCACCGTGGTCATTTTGGGTTCACAGTACTGTCCGGGACGTACCCCGTCGGCACCGATTGCCCGCCCGACCATCTTTTGGGCCAAGCTGTAACCTTTGCTGCTGGCAGGGGGAATATCGGCCTGTAAAAAGAGGTCGGAAGGGGGCAGCCCCAACGCTTCCCGAGCCTGAGCCACCAGCTTGCGACCAACAATCAGGTTGATGCGACCGCCAGCCCGAACCTCGTCTGGCAGGGTGGATGGGCTTAACTTAAAGGTGGTTACCTGCTCACCATTGCGGGTGATGGTTCCCTCTCGGGTGTTGATGGTAATCACATCGCCGGAGTTTAAGCCGGTTACATCACACTGAATCGGCAACATGCCAGAGTCTTCAGCGGTATTGAAAAAGATGGGAGCAATGGTACTACCAATCACCACACCACCGGTCCGTTTGGCCGGTACATAGGGAATATCGTTACCAATGTGCCAGATCAGGGAGTTGGCTGCCGATTTACGGGAGGAGCCGGTTCCGACCACATCACCCACATAGGCGATGGGGTGGCCCTTCTGCTTGAGGCTCTCCAGCTCTTCTAAAGCGCCCTCTTTCCGAGCCACCAACATGGCTTTGGCATGAACCGGCACATCTGGGCGACTCCAAGCTTCGGAAGCGGGGGAGAGGTCGTCGGTATTGGTCTCTCCGGGCACCTTGAACACCGTCACCGTTACCTCTTCTACCATGGGTGGGCGAGAGGTAAACCAGGTGGCATCGGCCCAGTTTTGCAAAACCTGCTTGGCAGAGGCGTTGCTCTTGGCCTTGGCAGCCACATCGTTGAAGGCATCATAGACCAGAAGGGTGCTGGAAAGGGCCTCTACTGCTGCCGAGGCCATGTCGCTGTCATCGAGAAGGTCGATTAGTGGCTTGACGTTAAACCCACCAATCATGGTCCCCAACAACTGGATGGCGGCCTTACGGTCGATAACCGAGCAAGATAGCTCCTTTTTGGCAATCTGGGCCAAAAATTCTGCCTTGACCCCAGAGGCATCGTCCACGCCAGGGGGAACCTGATTGGAGATGAGGTCCAGCAGAGCAGCCTCCTCCCCTGCGGGGGGATTTTTTAACAGCTCCACCAGAGAGCGTGTCTGTTCGGCATTGAGAGGAAGAGGGGGAACCCCCTCTTTTTTTCGTTCTGCAACATGTTGGCGATAGGCTTCCAGCATCAAAACTCCTCCTTAAACAAGCGAATAGGGATTATCCCGGAAACAGGTGATGTTGGCAGGCAGTGGGTCTCTCTTGATGCAGGCCGTCAGACACCGTTTCTTATGGATGATAAATCAGAGCCGTCATAAAAAATTTTTAAGCATGATAAACTGAACCTTGATGGAGTGCAAGCTCCAAAGCCCCCCCCACCCAGATTAACCGTCATCAACGCAGCACCCAACCGATTGTAGAGGGTTGAAGAGCTTGGCGAACCATGGCATCCACCCGCAGCCCCATCCGGGAGAACCAATCCCCCTTGTAGGTATAGCTCACCATCCGTTTGGATTTAATCAGGGTGCGGGCAATCCAGGAGGCCGACCCCAAACCATCAACCAGACCAATGGTCACCGCCTGATCTCCTGTCCAGACCAGCCCCTCAAACAGCTCTTGATTCCCCGGTTTCAGCCGGTCGCCTCGGCCCTCTTTAACCGCCTTGATAAATTGGGCATGAATACGACGCAGCAGACTCTGGGCATGGGCCGACTCTTTGGGATTGACCGGAGAGAAAGGGTCGAGAAAAGATTTGTTGCTACCAGCGGTCAGTTGGCGAGACTCCACACCAATTTTCTCCATGGCTTTTTCCAGGCCAAACCCCTGAAGAATCACCCCAATAGAGCCGACCATACTGGCCTTGTCCGCGTAGATGTGGGGGGCAGAGGCGGCAATATAGTAACCACCCGAAGCGCAGATATCTTCCAAGGCAGCATAAACCGGCATTTTAGGGAAGAGTTTCCGCAGGTGGATCATGGCATCATAAACCTGACCAGCCTGAACCGGGCTGCCGCCAGGGCTGTTGATCCGCAAGATGACCCCTTTGGTATCCGGGTCTTCAAAGGCCTCTGTCAGCCCGCGGATAATGTTCTCTGCGCTGTAGGGTGAGCCGGCCATGATGGGGCCGATGACATCCACCACCGCCGTGTGGCCTTTACCGGTCGCCAAACTGTCCAACTCATCCCCCGACCAGCTACCCTCGTGGGCACCCCAGGCGAGAAACAGCAGATAGCCGACAATAAACAGACGAAACAGGTTTCTACCCCACCGTCCCCGGCGCTGCTCTCGGGTGTTATCCCGGAGCAGATCCTCCAGAACACGACGCTCCGCCGCCCGGCTCTCCTCTACCCGCTCCATCCAATCGTCGGGTGTAGAGGCGGGGGGGGCTGGGGAGTGACTGGGTGCAGAATCCTGCTGATTCAGGTCGATAAAATCGGGTTCTTTCTTATCCATTCGCGCAGTTTACCCGTTTAAAAGCGGTCTCGCCCGGAAAAAAAACAATTCCCCCCTTTTTAGGCTCAGACCACCTGAATGGTACGTTTGCCACCATCCGCCAGAATAGCCAGCACCCGCTGACGCCAAGCGGTTGAAAATTGTTCTTTTACCTGGGGATCCTTGCTGCCGTAAAGGATCTGGCGCATGGCCTCGCCCATATCCCCAGCCGCTGGAATGGCTGCAGGAGAGTAGGTCAATGTCACCGACGCCCCCGTATCCCGACGGGTGAAGGTGACCAGATCGGCCCCTTTCACCTTATATTGAAGCAGATCTTTACGGACATGCTGCCCACCCAAACCCTGAAAGCCCTGTCTGGCTGCCGCCCCCGTCAACAGGGTATAGACCTGACTCATGGGTCCGTTCACCCCCTCCTCCTCACCACCCGCCAACGCCACACCAATCTCTCCTCGGGTAGGGGTCTGGTTGGGGTAGAGGTGGTCCAAGGCCACTTTAACCAACAAAAAAGCCCCCGCCACCGTTGGACAGGCATGGCCAGAGAGCTTGACAGCATCGTCAAAGGTGTAGGTGAAATGGCCATCACCGGCGCCGAGCAGATCGGCTAGAGGATCATAGAGGGTGATGGCGGGCTCTTGGGGAAAAAAAGTTTGCGGTTGACTATGCACGGATCAAGATCCTCATAAACAGAAGCCTCAAGGGGAAGGGGTGACACCATATCCCTGATTTTTTTTGAGTTTAATATCGACAACACTCTTTAAGACACTGACACAAAAACGCATGTCATACACCTCACACGACCGACACTCCTGAGAAGTTGCCTCGCATTTATTCTCTTTGTTGGCCCAACAGGGGCTATCGTGTTGAGTGATGGCCGGACAGTCCTGCTTCTCCACATAGCCACACTGCTTTTTCTCCCAACAGGGGATCAGGGACATCAGGGTGCGAATACCGGCAATGCTGATACTGGATTTGATCATTTTACGGATTTCAATCAACCACTGAATATCTCCCTCGGTAAAATAACGGGTACCCGCACCGTTCTTGTAAGAGATAAACAGCCCCTCCCGCTCGTACATGTGAATGGTTCGAATTGAGATTCCCAGCCGTTTGGCCACCACGCCAATCTTGACCATCTCCTCCCCTGAACCGGCTGAATCCGTTTCTGAATTTCTCAGCATTTGCCGTCACCCATACCTTTGTGGTCTAACTAAAATTTATATCGATTTAAACATGTCAAATTAACAATATAACTAACGAAAGAGAAAGATCAACATCCATCAATATATGATAATATTATAATTTTGACATAATCAACCATAAGACGAACCATCTCATCCTTATGATTTAAAAACAGAAACACAAAGAAAGCCCCGAAGAAATCCTCCTCTTCGGGGCGAAAAAAAACTTTTATGTCGCCATAAAGGTCAGTAATTATTCCTGTTCCATTCCCGGAAACAGATTATAGAATACCGCTTTTCCGGTATAACTTGACAGGCCAAACAGGCTCTCTTCAATTCGAATCAGTTGATTGTATTTTGCAATGCGATCGGAGCGGTTCAACGAGCCGGTTTTAATCTGTCCAGCATTGGTTGCCACGGCAATATCGGCAATGGTGGTATCTTCCGTTTCGCCGGAGCGGTGAGAGATAACTGTCGTATAGCCTGAACGCTGAGCCAGAGAGACCGCATCCAGGGTCTCGGTCAGAGTGCCAATCTGGTTGACCTTGATCAGAATGGAGTTGGATACCCCCTCTCGAATCCCTCTGGCCAGAATATCCGGGTTGGTGACAAACAGATCGTCCCCCACCAGCTGAATTTTCTCTCCCAGGGCTTCGGTCATCTTCTTCCACCCCGTCCAATCTGCTTCATCAAAGCCATCCTCGATGGAGATGATGGGGTAGCGGTCACACAGATCCTCGTAGAAGGCAACCAGTTGATCCTGGTCCAAAATACGCCCCTCTCCCGCCAGATTGTAGACCCCCCTCTCCTTATCATAAAACTCTGAAGAGGCACAATCCAGCGCCAGCAGAATATCCTCTCCCGCCACATAACCAGCCTGCTCTATCGCCTCCAGGATCACCTTCAGAGCCTCCTCGTTGGAAGAGAGGTTGGGGGCGAATCCCCCCTCATCACCCACAGCAGTATTCAACCCCTTCTTCTGCAGCACCTTCTTGAGGTGGTGGAACACCTCCGCCCCCATACGCACCGCCTCAGCCAGGGTGGTCGCTGAGACCGGCATAATCATAAACTCTTGAATATCGACATTATTATCCGCATGGGCACCACCATTGATGATGTTCATCATGGGAACCGGCATTTGATGGGCGTTGACACCACCCAGATAGCGAAACAGAGGCTGACCAGTGGCCTCAGCAGCCGCCTTGGCAACCGCCAAAGAGACCCCCAGCAGAGCGTTGGCCCCCAAACGGGATTTACCCTCGGTGCCATCCAGCTGGATCATCTCCACATCAATGGCCCGCTGGTCTGTGACATCCATGCCGATAATGGCCTCTGCCAACTCGCCATTCACCGCCTCTACCGCCTTGGAAACCCCCTTGCCCAGATAGCGGCTTGCGTCTCCATCCCGAAGCTCCAACGCCTCTCTGGCTCCGGTTGATGCCCCAGACGGAACCGCTGCACGTCCCCGTGCCCCCCCTTCTGTCACCACATCGACCTCAACGGTCGGATTGCCTCGGGAGTCCAAAATTTCACGGGCATGGATACTGATAATTGTGTTCATCATGTTTTTCAATCCCTCTTCTTCCAGATTAAATCAGGTTTACGAGCAGCACGAGTCTCATCCAGACGGCCCAACCCCCCTCCCGGTACCGGTACATGATGGGGGGCCTCTTTAAGTAAGGCCGGATTCTCCATGGCCTCGGAACGAATCGCCACCATGGCGGCAATAAAGCGGTCCAGCTCCTCCTTGGACTCCGTCTCTGTCGGCTCGATGAGCAGACACTCCGGCACCAGTAGAGGAAAGTAGATGGTGGGCGCATAAAAGCCATAGTCCAACAGCCGCTTGGCAAAATCCAGAGCTGATACGCCAAACCGGTCCATCTCCGGCTTTAGGGTAAGAATAAACTCATGGCTGGCCCGCCGGTTGGCAAAGGCAGCGGTGAAGCCGGCCTCGGTCAGTCTGGCCATCAGATAGTTGGCATTCAAGGTGGCATGGTCTGCCACTCGACGCATACCATCCCCCCCCACCATTCGCAGATAGACATAAGCCCGAAGCAGCACACCAATATTTCCCATAAAGGCAGAGAGCTGACCAATGGTCTGGGGCCGCTCCCTGGCGCCTACCCAGGCAAAATGGTTTTTCCCTGCGGCATCCCTCTGACACCCCACCATGGGTACTGGCAAAAAAGGCTGCAACCGCTTGGAGACACCCACCGGACCCGCACCAGGTCCACCTCCGCCATGGGGGGTGGAGAAGGTTTTATGCACATTGATATGGATGGCATCAAACCCCATATCCCCCGGACGGGCACGACCGGTGATGGCGTTCAGGTTGGCGCCGTCATAATAGAGCAGACCACCCGCTTGGTGGACAATATCGATAATTGTCTCCACCTCTCTCTCGAAGAGACCCAAGGTGGAGGGGTTGGTGAGCATTAAACCGGCTGTTTGCGGCCCCACAGCCTCTCTTAAACTGTCCAGATCCAGGTCACCCGTTGCCTGGGTGGCAATCTCCCGCACCCGAAAGCCACAGAGCGAAGCGGTGGCTGGGTTGGTGCCATGGGCGGCATCCGGCACCAACATTTCAACACGCTCCACATCCCCTCGCTGACGGTGATAGGCACCAATCATGGCAACACCGGCAAACTCCCCCTGGGCACCCGCCATGGGCGAGAGAGAGACAGCGGCCATGCCGGTTATCTCTGCCAACATCTCTTGCAGCTCAAACAGAGAGGAGAGCACCCCCTGTCCGGTCTGGTCCGGTTCTAGAGGGTGTCGGTTTAAAAATCCCGGCAACATCGCCAAAACGTGACAGGCCCGAGGGTTATATTTCATGGTGCAGGAACCCAGGGGATAGAAGTGGGTATCTATCGAAAAATTTTTCTGGGAGAGCCGGGTATAGTGGCGCACCACCTGCAACTCGGAGACCTCCGGCAGGGGAGGTGGGGTGGACCTTAACAGGGTGGGAGGCAGATCCTTCAAGCTGGCCGAGTCCGGAGCATGCTGGTGATTGGTTCGCCCCGGCTGCCCCTCCTCAAAAATAACCCGCTCTCCCCTCACCCGCCGCTCTCCTTCATCACATCTTCCAGAGCCTGGGCATAGCGGTCTCTGTCTTGCTCTGTTTTTGTCTCGGTGCAACAGACCAGCAGACGGTCTGATGCCAAGGCCAGACCACCAATAATACCCCGATCAAACAACCCCGCCAACACCGACTCAACCGGTCGGGCCAACTGCAGGACAAACTCATGAAAAAACGGGCCATCATAGCCCTTCTCCACGCCGACGATCCCTGTCAATTTTTCTTGCAACTGTTTGCTGTTATGGTGACAGGCTGTCGCAACACGGGCCAACCCGGTGGGCCCCAAAAGGGCCAGATAAAGGGTGGCCGCTACCGTCATCAACCCCTGGTTGGTACAGATATTGGAGGTGGCCTTGGCACGGCGAATATGCTGCTCTCGGGCCTGCAGAGTCAGGACAAAACCCACCTGGCCCCGCCGATCCTCTGTCCGACCGACAATCCGACCCGGCAGCTGCCGGGTCCACTGTGTCTGGCAGGCCAAAAAACCCAAATAGGGACCACCCGAAGAGAGAGGAATCCCCAGAGGCTGTCCCTCCCCACAGACCAGATCCGCCCCCTTCTCGCCCCACTCCCCCGGCGGCTTCAACACCCCCAGACTCAACGGATTGACCACCCCAATCACCAGAGCCCCCTGGGCGTGTCCCCAGTTGGTCAGGGCATCCACCTCTTCTAACACACCAAAATAATTGGGTTGGGGAATCAGCAAAGCCAGCCAATCCCTCTGAGGGTAGCCCGCCAACCGTTGCCAATCGACCGCACCCGTCAACGGACAGCTCTCGATCTCCACCAACTCAATCCCCAGTTGACTAACCAGAGTGCGAATGGTCGCCACAACCCGTGGGTTGACCGTCGCCGGAATCCCCACACACCCCCCTTGTTTTTGGCTACAGCGTACCGCCATCAAAACTGCTTCAGCGGTTGCGCTGGCGCCATCGTAAAGAGAGGCGTTGGAGAGATCCATGCCGGTGAGGCCGGCTATCATGGTTTGGTACTCATACAGAAGCTGCAGCGTGCCCTGGCTGGCCTCTGCCTGATAGGGGGTATAGGCCGAATAGAACTCCCCCCGACCGGCAATCTCCCAAACAGCGGCCGGAATGTGGTGCTCATAGGCTCCGGCCCCCAAAAAAGCCAACGCACCCCCCTCCTTCCCCGCCCGCTCTCGCATCAACCGGGAGATCGCCATCTCTTTGAGGGGAGGTGGCAGGCGAGGAGGAGCAGAACGTAGAGTGGTGGGAATCTCATCAAACAGCGCATCCAAACTCTCAACGCCAATGGTCGAGAGCATGCTTTGAACATCTTCTTGGGTATGGGGAATAAAAGGCATGGTCAGCGAGGGCGTTTCATGATGATTCTCGGGTTAAAGGCGAAGAGCAGGAGCCCTCCTTACCATCCCAAACCGACACACCCCGTTTGACAAAAGGAAGGGAGACAATCCGAGCCTCCAGATGGCGCCCGCGAACCTCCACCTGACAGCCACCTCCCACCTCCAGATGGCTGGCCACTCGAGCCAGGGCGATCCCTTTACCCAAAGTGGGAGAGTAACCACCGCTGGTAATCTCACCCATTATCTTTCCCCCCAACAGCACCTTTTGCTGGTTGCGAAGCACCCCTTTATCCTGAAGGATCAAGCCAACCCGCTTTTTGTCAACCCCACCATATCGCCACTTTTTCAAAGCCGCACGACCGATAAAATCCCGACTCTCCGGCTCCCAATCTATGGTCCAGGCCACCCCGGACTCCAGAGGGTTGTGTTTTTCATCCATATCGGTACCGTAGAGGTTCAGCCCCGCCTCCAGTCGCAAAGTGTCCCGTGCCCCCAAACCGACCGGAGAGACCATCTCCCCACGCAACAGCCCATTCCAGACCCGCTCAGACCACTCAGCAGGAAACATCAGCTCAAACCCATCTTCTCCGGTATAACCGGTGCGGGCAACCCGCCACCCCCCTTCAACCAACATTTGAAACGGTCTCAATGCCGCCACCTTCTCCACCAGATGGCTGGGCAGGGCATGTTCCAGACTATCAGGGGCCTTGGGACCTTGCAGAGCCAGAATAGCCAACTCTTGACGAAGCACCACCTGCACCCCAAAAGAGGGGGCATGGGCACGAAGCCAGGCCAGATCTTTTTTTCGGGTACTTGCATTGACCACCAGGGAAAAAAGCCCTTTTTTCAAACGGAAAAGAATCAGATCATCCGCCACATTCCCCCGATCATTGAGCATCAATCCATAAGCCCCCGGTACCGGATCACCCGGCTCTACCACCGGCAGGCGGGCGACATCGCAGGCTAGCAGGCGCTGCAGCAGATCCTCGCCCCCCTCACCCAAAAGATCGATAATCCCCATATGGGACACATCAAAAAGACCACAACAGCGCCGAACCTCATGATGCTCCTGAAGCTGAGAACCATAGTGCAGCGGCATCTCCCATCCAGAAAAATCCACCATTTTGGCCCCCAGGGCCACATGTCGATTATGGAGCGAAGTCTGAGCCATTTAACGCTATCCCTTTCGCACTTCATCCAGCCGTTTCAAGGTGGTCAACAACGCCGGCAGTTGATCAAAGGGGACCATGTTAGGACCATCACACGGGGCGTTGTCCGGGTCGGCATGGGACTCCAGAAAGACCCCAGAGACCCCTACCGCCACCGCAGCCCGAGCCAGGGGAGCGACAAATTTTCTCTCTCCCCCTGAGCTGTTTCCCAACCCTCCCGGCTGCTGAACCGAGTGGGTTGCATCGAAAACAACCGGAAAGCCGGTCTCACTCATCACCATCAATCCCCGCATATCCACTACCAGATCGCCGTAGCCAAAAGCGTAGCCCCGCTCACAGAGCATCACCGACTCATTACCAACCTGCAGCGCCTTCTGAGCCACCTTAAGCATATCTTGAGGGGCGAGAAACTGGCCTTTTTTGATGTTAACCGGCTTACCCGCCATGGCAACGGCCTGAATAAAATCGGTCTGCCGACAGAGAAAAGCGGGCGTTTGGACCAGATCCGCCACCTTCACCACCTCTCTCACCTGGCTCATCTCATGGACATCGGTCACCACCGGCAGATCCAACTCCCGCTTGACCTGATCCAAAATTTTCAGCCCAACCTCCAACCCCGGTCCCCGATAGCTGTGGATCGAGGTACGGTTGGCCTTGTCGAAGGAGGATTTATAGACCAGGGGTAGCCCCACTTTTTCACAGATTTTTTTTAAGGATTCCGCCGTCTTTAAAGCAAACTCCACCCCCTGAGCATAGCCAGACCCTTCAATAACACACGGCCCGGCAATAATCGCCAGCGGCGCCGCATTGCTAAAACAGACATCCCCAACCCACACCTCTCGGTGAACCACAGGGGAAGAGGCTACCGGATCAGAGGTCACTTTTGGCTCCCACGATACTGCAAGGCCGACTTGACAAACGCCGAAAAGAGGGGGTGCGGTGTGCGGGGTCGGGATTTGAATTCCGGGTGAAACTGACAGGCGACAAAGAAAGGGTGATCCGCCATCTCCACCACCTCCACCAACTCACCGTCCGGACTGGTTCCGGTTATGACCAACCCCGCCTCAACCAACTGTTGGCGATAGTTGTTGTTGAACTCATAACGGTGCCGATGCCGTTCAGAGATCTCCAACTCTCCGTATGCCTGAGCGGTCAAACTCCCCTCCACCAACTGACAATCGTAGGCGCCCAGACGCATGGTGCCACCCTTGTCAGCATTTTTATCCCGCTTCTGTATCTTCCCTCCCTCTGTCCACTCGGTCATCAAGGCGATAACCGGGGCCTCTCCCTGCCCATCAAACTCTGAAGAACAGGCGTTTGGAATACCAGCCACATTGCGGGCAAACTCCACCACCGCCATCTGCATCCCCAAACAGATACCCAAGTAGGGAATTTTTCCTTCCCGAGCGTGTTGAATCGCCACAATTTTCCCTTCCGTTCCCCGCTCACCAAACCCCCCCGGAACCAAAATGCCATGCACCCCGTTCAAGTGGGCCTCGGGATCATCATTAACCAGATTTTCCGCATCGACCCAACGCACCAGCACCTTGCTGTCATTGGCTATTCCCCCATGGGAGAGGGCTTCGTTCAACGACTTGTAGGCCTCTTTCAACTCCATATATTTCCCCACAATGGCGATGGTCACCTTATGGGTTGGGTTGATGGTTTTCTCCAGCACATATTCCCAATCTTCCATTTTGGGTTCGGAGCCAGGCAGGTTCAGATACATCAACACCTTGCGGGCCAACCCCTCCAGATAGAGGGCAAAGGGTACCCGATAGATACTATCCTGGTCCTGGCAGGCGATAACCGAGTCTAGGGAGACATTACAAAACTGGGCAATTTTCTTGCGCAGTCCAGAGGGCACATCCCGGTCGGTGCGTAAAATAAGCAGATCCGGCTGAATACCAATCGCCAACAGCTCCTTGACCGAGTGCTGGGTAGGCTTGGTCTTCAGCTCTCCTGCGGTGGGAATGTAGGGCAACAGGGTAAGATGAATAAACAGGGTTCGCTCCCGCCCCAGATCGTTGCGCATCTGCCGGATGGCCTCCATGAAGGGCAGGGACTCAATATCACCCACCGTCCCCCCCACTTCGATAATGGCGATCTGAACATCACCTGCCACACTGTGAATGGCATCTTTGATGGCGTCGGTAATATGGGGAATCACCTGGACTGTCGACCCCAGATAATCGCCTCGGCGCTCCTTCCGGATAACCCGTTGATAGATCCGTCCCGTGGTAAAGTTGTTGGCTTTACCCATGGGGATGTTCAAAAACCGCTCATAGTGGCCCAGATCCAGATCGGTCTCAGCGCCATCATCGGTCACAAACACCTCTCCGTGCTGAAACGGACTCATGGTTCCCGGGTCCACATTGATATAGGGATCCAGTTTCTGGATGGTTACCTTGTAACCCCGTGCCTGGAGCAGACACCCCAAAGAGGCGGCCGCCAACCCCTTGCCCAAGGATGAGACAACACCACCGGTAAAAAATACAAACTTAGTCATGAATTTGTCTTTCCGAATACTGTTCGCCCACGCAAAAATTTGCATCCGGCAGGCAACAGTTGATTGATTATCCCAAATAGTGAGCGGTCGACCGTACTACAGTGGTGCAATCCATTACGGTTGAAGTCAATAGGCTGCAACCAGGGGCGTACCGACAAAAGCTGTCTCCAGGGTGAAGGAAAGAGTAACAGAAAAGAGCTTTCAAGCTCAATCGGCCCTCTCATAATTATCGTCAAACACCCCCTGCCCCTTTTTCCGTTTCGCAAGCAGAGGTTCGACCGATTCAAGGGCTGCAGCCTCCAGCCCCTCCCCTCCCGGTAGCCAAACAATAGCCACCCCCCGCTTTTCCATCCGTCGAAACCAGGTATCCTGTCGTTTGGCAAAATGATGGATGGCATGGTTAAGATGTTGAAACAGGCTCTCCCTATCCAACTCCCCCCGCAGCATACGGGAGATAAAACGGTATTCCAAGCCATAAAAGTAGAGCTGCTCATGGCTGACACCCGCAGCCAACAACCCCTCCACCTCCTCCACCATCCCCTCGGCCAGCCGCTGCCGTAGTCGTTGGGTAATACGCTGCCGCAAAACCGACCTGGGCCAACGAATCCCCAAAACCAGCGCCGATATCGGTGGGGGAGGCGGCAGTTTGGCCAACAGGGGCTTTTCACCCTCGGCAATTTCGATGGCCCGCACCAACCGATCCCGATCCAACAGGTCGGTCACATTATGTTGGCTGGGACGAACCGCTTTCAAGCGTGCTTGTAGCACCGCCAGAGAGCAAGAGGCAAGGGCTTCTCGAAGGGAGGGATTTTCCGGTACCGGCACCAACCGATAACCACCCAGAATCGAGTCCAGATAGAGCCCGCTCCCCCCCACCAGGAGAGGAAACTTCCCCCGACAACGGATGGTCTCCACCGACTCATAGGCAAGCCGCTGAAAATCAAACAGACTGAAACTTTCACCCGGATCAACACAATCGATTAAATGGTAGGGAACCTCTTCATACTCCGGCAGATCCTTACCCGTGCCGATATCCATGCCCCGGAACAGCTGGCGAGAGTCTGCCGAGATAATTTCTCCATCCAGAGCCCGGGCCAAAGCAACCCCCAGGCCGGTCTTGCCCGAAGCGGTCGCCCCGACAACAGCCAGAAGATCATTCATGGTGAGGCGGTTCAGGCAGAATGGATGGAGCAATCAATAGATAGAGAATCACCGGCGGAATCAGGGTAATGAGGAGCTGATCACGAAGTTGATGCCGCTGCCCTCTAAACAGAGAGATCAAAATCCGCCCAAAGCCAAACTGGAACCAAAACAGAGAGCATAAAAACCACATCTCCTGCCACGCACCCCCTCCACTCACCCGAAAATGCTCTTTGATGATAAGCAGGCTAAAGCCTCCCCATATCAAGGCACCCAAGAGCCAAGGGTTGATCAGAGTCGGTCGCCTCCTCATCTCTTTCCCACGCCAACCGGCACCCCAAAAGAGCCTCGCCCCCCTCGGCGACCCGACCCCCGTTTGAGAGCGGGCTTGACAGCCTCTTCTGGTTTTGGTCTACGGCGAACTCCAACAGCACTCTCCCCCCCCTTGCCCTTGATAACGCCCACCCCCAAGGCATCCAACCGTTTGACCAACGCCTCTGGTTGCTGCTCCGGTCGACGTCGACCCCGAATACCTCGGGTTCCAGCCAGAGCGATAATCTCCAACTCGCTCAAGCCAACCTCTCGCAGATAAGAGATGGCCTCAAAACGCAAATCACTAAAACGAAACGCCTTCATGCGGGCGGTCAGCAATAGCTGCCGAAAAACCCGATCAATGGCATAAGGCCTGCGGGTTTCAAAGCGGCCCAACTCACCGTAAAAGAGCAGCGGCGTATCGGTCGGGCGATCTTTTTGAGCAAAAATTTCTTGGAAAATATGCACCGCCTTTTGGGTAAGGGGAACAGGGCGAGGGGCTTTTGTCTGGTTTTTGGGAACCACGGCGATCCGTTTTTTCAGGTCGATATCTTCTTGCTTTAAAGTGAGAATCTCACTCTTACGCATAGCGGTCTCCAGCCCCAAACGGACCACCCACCCCAGCATGGGGTTAGGGTGTTTGTCACAGGCCGCCAACAGCCTGACCCGCTCCCCCGGCCGCAATCGCCTGTCCCGGCCATGGGTTCTGGCTGTACTTCCCAAGCTGCTGACCGGATTGGCCTGACCAGCCATCTGCCACACCCCCATGGCCCTTTCAAACAGAGCCGATAAAAAAACAAAATCTTTCTCGACCGTGGCGGCAGAGGCATCTTTCAGCCTTTTTTCACGGTATTCCGACAGAACGAGGGGCGTGATAGAGGCCAGAGAACGCTCTCCCCCCAACCGCTTGATCAGCATGGAGGCCAACCGCTCGTCTCGGGCCTGGCTCTGAGGGGAGAGACGGCTGGAGACTTCGAGCAGATATCGATGGAGTGCCGCCTGAAAAGTCAGTTCTGCCGAGAGCTCTTCCGTCATCAACTTCTCACCCCTTCCCAACCCTTGACTACATCAGCAGATAAACAACCACACCCACCGAGGCCAGCCACAAATTGGTCATATTACTTACAACAATGTTCAACACCGAAGCCAGCGCCATATCTCGCCGCAGCAAAGCCAAAACCGACTTGAACTCCGGCCAACTGGTCAAGATGGAGAGAATAACAAAACCAATCACCCCTTTGGGCACTTGTGAAGAGTCGGAGGCAAACCCCACCACCGGATCCAGAAAATAGCCAGATAAGGTTAAAACAAGAATAGCCGGCCACATCCACACCTTGGCAATAGCCAACGCCTGTTCTTCTTCGGCGTCGGCCTCTGCCGGGCGCTTCAGAAACATCACCGCCGTCATCGGAACCAACAGCGCCACCCACAGCCAGTATTGGCTGGCATCGATCAGATAGAACCCACCAGCAAACAGAATGGTCCCCAACATGGTAACGGAAAAGTAGAGGGGGGCCACCTTAAGAACCAAAACAACCCGCCCCACCAGCAGAGCCGCCACGCCCAGCAGCAGGGGGTTCATGTAGTTGGAACCCAAAGGGGTGGAAGCGGCAAAGAGAATATCCCCCCCAATCAGACCAACAATCACCACCAACGCCTCCGGACCGTTGGTCAAAAAACCGGTCAGGGTGCCGATACCCGGCACATTTTTCAAGGTTTCGATCATAATTTCGATGGAGGTTCCCACCAAAAACATGATAAACACCACCCCCAAAGCCCCCCAAAAAGAGGCCAGGATATCCCCATCATAAAGAAAAGCCGCCCCACAAAAGAAGAGCGCAACCAACACCCACGAAACCATGTCTACCCAGTGGATAGAGCCCTTGATAAACTGCTTCATTCACGTTACTCCACAGCACCTATTGTTCAGCCTGGGCTATTAACAGACAACAGCCTGATATTATATAAATAAACTATAAAATAACAATCATCAAAACACCTGGTCTGCCTCCGGATAGGATACCCGAGTCAAATAGAGCCCGACCGCCGGGGCCATGGGGCCGGCTTGCTGGCGATCCAGACTTTGCAAAACCGCTTGGATTCGATCCGGCTGCCAATCACCCAACCCCACCTTCACCAGGCTGCCAACCAGATTTCGGACCATATGATATAAAAAAGCGTTGGCTCCAACCCTAACCAAAAGAAGGGGGCCTTCCTGGTCAAGCTGCAGAAGAGAGAGGGTTCTGACCGGGTTGGGAGCCGAGCAGGAGGCGGCACGAAAAGCCGAAAAATCGTGCGTACCCAACAGATATTCCGCCCCAGCCCGCATGGCAGACACATCCAAGGGTCGAGGATGGTGCCAGACCCGCCCACGCTCCAACGCCGGCGGCTCTGCCCTGATAAACAGCTTATAACAGTACTCTCGGTAATAGGCAGAATAGCGCGCATGGAAGGTGTTCTCTACCTTTTCAGCCGCTAAAATGGTCAAGCCGGGGGGGGTCAAGGCGTTTAAGGCCCGAACAATCTCCCGAGTTGGGCGGTCACGGGGGGTATCAAAATGGGCTACCTGAGCGGTGGCATGTACACCGGAATCGGTACGACCCGCCCCGATAACAGTCAGCTTGCCATTAAACAGTCGAGCCAAGGCCGACTCCAGCACCCCCTGCACCGTCTCATCCGTGGGCTGAATCTGCCAACCATGAAACAGAGCGCCATCATACTCCAATGTCAATCGAAATCGTGACACTATCGTAGCTTCAATTTAATCATGGCCACTCTCAGCTAAAAACCACAACCTGCCACCTTGCCAACGGCCCATCTTCAGCGACAGAAAAAACGCCATGGCCAGAAGCTGTTTTGAGTGGCCATTAAATGGAAGGAGGTTCCCCTCAAAGCCCTGCAGCCGCCTTCTTGGCTTTGGCAGCCGCCACCTTGGCCTTGATGGCAGCCATTTTAGCAGCCTTGTCATCCACCCCACTCTCGGCGGCTACCTCGGTGGTCTCACCAGAAGCAGCGGCCTTCTTGGCTTTGGCGGCGGCCACTTTGGCCTTGATGGCGGCTATTTTAGCAGCCTTGTCATCCACCCCACTCTCGGCGGCTACCTCGGTGGTCTCACCAGAAGCAGCGGCCTTCTTGGCTTTGGCGGCGGCTACCTTGGCTTTCATGGCGGCAACCTTATCGGCAGGTGAAACCGCAGCCCCTGCTGCCGGCTTTTTGGAGGGAGGCCGACTTTTTTTAACCGGTTTTCCCAAGGCAGGACGATAGATCTCTACCCGTTCCCCATCGGAAAGCTGATAATCCCCATCGACTATTTTCCCCCAAACCCCCAGCTTGCTTGCCTCAATCTGGATGGGAAACTTTGTTAAAATACCTGACTTTTCGACAGCCTGAAGCGCTGTTCCACCCTCATCCAGATCAACAGTTAAAACCACCTGCTCTTTAGCTTCGGCGTAGGCTACGGCTATTTTCATGAACCGGTTCTCCCTCTATGAAGAGTGTTCTACCTTGCCACTATTGTTGACAAAGAGTTAAACAGTATCCGTGACATCAACACAACCCTGACGACGATCCCCAAATAAAGGATATGGATTTTTTTCCTGTCAAAAGAGAGATCATAGCCGCAATTACGCCTTTCTTTCAACCGACAAAGCCTTTATAGTTGATAATTTCCAGGTGATGTTAACCTGTATTCAATCGGTCGGGGCTACAAATCGAGGAAAGTATAGCTTTATGAAAATTTATTCCGTCTACAACATTAAGGGCGGTGTCGGTAAAACCACCACCTCCGTCAATCTGGCCTATCTGTCGGCCTCCGCTGGGGCTCGCTCCATGATCTGGGATCTGGACCCTCAGGGTGGCACCAGCTATTACCTCTGCGTCAAACCCAAAGTCAAGGGGGGAGCCAAAGGGCTGATCCGCAAAAAACCGGCCTTCGACGATCTCCTAAAGATGACCGGCTACCCCAATCTGGACCTGCTTCCGGCGGATATCTCCTACCGGAACATGGATCAATTCCTGGAAAGAGAGGATAAGCCTACCCACGGTCTTCATCGTATTTTGCGCCCTCTGCGTCATCAATACGATAATATTTTCCTCGACTGCCCTCCTGGACTGACAACCATCACTGAAAATGTGTTCCGGGTTACCGACGTTCTGTTGGTGCCGCTGATTCCCACACCACTCTCTTTACGGGCCTATAATCGTCTGGTGCAGTTTTTAGTCAAGCGCCGGACAAAAAAATTACAGGTCATACCCTTTTTCAACATGGTCAACACCACCAAACCCATCCACCGGATTGTGACCAAAAACGTCCACGCCAAACACCCCATCTTTTTGCGTAACACCATTCCCGAGTCGACCATCATCGAGGCCATGGGTATCAAACGCTCCCCCATCTTTACCTATGCCAGAGAGTCAGATGAGGCCGATAGTTTCCGAGGTCTCTGGAAAGAGATCCAGCAAAGAGAAAACAGCAAAAAAAGAAAGAAAAAAACCGATTAGGCTCTACCCACCAGTATCAACAGAACAGCAACCATTCAATCAGCCCCACACTATCCAAGAGAGCTTTTCCCGGTAAAAGGGAAAAGCTCTCTTTTTGGTTTTGCCTGTCCAAACTGTTAGACAGGCAAAACCGATCCATGAATTCCATCAGCTTAGTGGCGTGTCAGTTTTTTCCGAAACACTGTCTTGCCATCTCGGTTGACGCCATGCAGTTGAAAAGATTGCTTGGCCAAATCAATTCCCAGTACCGCAATTCGTTTCTCTACACTATTCTTATTCATGGTTCACTCCGACTCCGTTTGATGGTTATTAGAAATTCCATCTTGGCACATAGATACCGTTATTGGGAGCGGGGCGGGCCATTCCATTAGTTAAAACCAGATTTGGACAACAGTTTAAGGCAAAGTCAACACCTTGGGAGGCCTTTCAGGCCCCAAAAACCCCACGCTTTTATAATTAAAAAAAGCAAAGTCAAAGGCTTAGGAGCTTGGGCGCTTCCCAGACCCATCCGCAATCGTTTTGTACAAATTTGGTTTGAAATCTTTATAATGAGAATGACAAAAAAAGCCCCGGAAAATCCGGGGCTTTTTAGTCTACATATTTAGAAACTTAACCGGTCTGACAATCAACCAGAGGTGCCAAAGATACCCTTCAGACAGAAGAAGGTGATGGCAGAAGTAATACCCGCCGCAGGCAGAGTAACAACCCAGGATACGACGATATTTCCGATAACCCGAAGGTCAAGAGCACCGATACCACGTGCCAGGCCCACACCCATAACCGCACCCACCGCAATGTGAGTAGTGGAAACCGGCAGACCCGTCCGAGAAGCGAGAACCACGGTGGTTGCCGCTGCCAAGGTGGCACAGTAACCACGGGTTGGAGTCAGCTCGGTAATTTTGGTACCAATGGTCTGCATAACCTTGTAACCCATGGTTGCCAGACCAACAACGATACCAGCACCACCAAGAACAAGAATCCAGATTGGCAGTTCGGATTTCTGAGAAATCTCACCACCGGAGTTAACAATGGAGACAACCGCTGCCAGAGGCCCGATTCCGTTTGCCACATCGTTGGAACCGTGTGCAAAAGCCATGGCACAAGCGGTGAAGACCATCATTGGGGTGAACACTTTCTCCACACTGGCGTAATGGAACTCTTTATCTGCTGTCTCATCCATCTTGACGCGATCAATCATCACCTTACCAATGAAGGCAACAATGATACCGGCAATGGTGGCAATAATGAAGCTCTCACCCATGGTGAATTCCAGTTTCAGATGTTTCAAACCTTTAAACATACTGACCAGAACCACGATAAAGCCAACCAGGAACACATAGATCGGTCCCAAGGTCTTCGCTTTTCTGAACGGGTTATCGGTATTGAGAATGAAAGATCGGATACTCATCATCAGAACAAAGGCAATCACACCACCCAAAAGCGGGGATACCAACCAGGACATGACGATTTTGCTAATCTTGGCCCAGTTAACAGCATCCATACCAATACCGGCCATGGCAAAACCAACCAACGCACCAACAATGGAGTGGGTGGTGGAGACAGGCCAGCCACGAGCGGTGGCAATCATCAACCAAACCGCCGCACCCAGAAGTGCACCCAACATACCGTAGACAAGAATCTCCGGCGAATTGACGATGGATTCAGGATTGATAATACCCTTACGGATGGTTTTAGTAACGGCACCACCGGCGATGAAAGCACCAGCGAACTCGAAAATAGCAGCGATGATAATCGCCTGCTTAACGGTAACCGCACCGGAACCCACCGAGGTTCCCATTGCATTTGCGACGTCGTTTGCACCAATTCCCCAGGTCATATAGAACCCGAAGATCATTGCCAGGGCCATAAAGACAGTCCCTGATTCTTGAATAATTTCCATGCGTGTCTCTCCAAATAATACTTAACGAAGTAATTTCAATCTATCGGGCCAACAAAAGGCGCAGACGATCACCAACTTTTTCAGCGTTTACAGACAACCCGCCAACCGAATTGATCAGTTGGTACCAAAAAACAACTGAAACCGGCTTGATCTCATCTTCATGAGCAAAAAGGTTGTTGATCAACTCTTTGGTCTGCTTGCTGTTATCCTTCTCAAGCTTGCCCAACACTTCGACCATTTCCAGGACACGAGTGGACTCACGACCGCCAAACCCCATCTCTACCAGTTCGTCCAACTCTTCGATGATCCCTGCAGACTGCTGGCAGGCTTTGACACAACTTTGGGTTAAAGCAACCAACGGCTCTCCCATGCCAACAGGAACCTCCATGTTGCGGGCGGAGATCAACTCGGCAATGTTTTCGGCAAGGTCGGCAATATCGTCTTGAAAATCGAGAAGCTCAAGCAGGTCACGACGATCAACCGGCATGAAAAGGCTTTTGGGTAAATGGGCACGGAGCTGATTTTTGGTCTCGTCAGCTTGGTTTTCCAAATCGACGATACGCCCGCGAATCTCTTTGATCTTAGCCTGATCGCCCGCATTCAGCGCTTCAAACAGACCGGGGATTTCACTGGCACACTCGACGACCTGCCGCATGTGTTGTTGAAGGGGTTTAAAAGGTGACTTTCCAAACAAGTTGGAGAGTGGGTTTGAGCTTCCCATATGCTCGATTCTCCTTAAGATAAGGGGGTTGACTGTTCCAATCCAGAACAAAAAATATTAACAAAACTTAAAAGTTATTCTACATTTTTTTTTAGCTGAAATTGTGGTTCGAATAATTTTTTTTATTTCATATATTTATTTTAGGATCGACGCACATACTGGTTGCAATCGATCTCAACTGTACTGAATAATACACTCTAGACGATGTCGTTGTAAATATTTTATTTCGACATCGATTACTTTTTTATATCACATTGATTTAATTGTTTTTTTATTTATTTCGTTTTCTTAACATTGCAACCTTTATACTTTCATTAATTGTTTCTACTTTAGTTTTTGTGTGATTATAGAGATATCCATACTATCCTTCTGTTTTTATTTGTAGTTTGCTTTTTTTGTTACTTTTTTTTAAAATTAATCATTACCTACTGATTTTTTGCTGTGGTGCCTATGTTAAATTCTCTTAAAATCGAAAATGTCCAAGCCGTAGCCGGACCGGTTTTTTCCCTGACCATTGCCGCCGGAGAGCTTCTCTGCCTGACCGGATCTTCCGGTTCTGGGAAAAGCCTGTTGCTGCGAGCCATTGCCGACCTGGATCCCTGTGCAGGCACAATCTGGTTTAACGACCGCAAACAGTCAGATACCCCCGCTCCTCTCTGGCGAAGAGAGGTGGCCTTGCTCCAAGCTGTGAGCTATTGGTGGCATGATCGGGTGGGAGACCATTTCGACAAGCCCCAGGAAGCAACGCCTGTCATGGAGGCGTTAGGACTCACCCGTGAGGTGATGGATTGGCATATCGAACGGATGTCAACAGGGGAGAGGCAGAGAATGTCCATTGTCCGGCTTCTTTTCAACCGACCATTGGTTCTGCTCTTGGACGAGCCTACGGCCAACCTGGACCCGACAACCAGTCGCCAGGTGGAATCCCTTATTCTCGACTACAAACAGCGTCATCGCGTTCCGGTTCTCTGGGTCAGTCACGATTTAGATCAGGTCAAACGGGTGGCTGATCGCCATTTCGATATTCGGTCCAATCAACTTTTGGAGGTCAACTGAATGGAGATTATCTCCTTAGGCCCACAAGAGTTGGGGCTGTCTGCCCTGCTGGTTGTTCTTTTGGCGGTTATTTCAACCATTCAGCAGCTTGGCATTGGAAAAAAGATTCTTATTGCCGCCTGCCGAACAGTCATCCAGCTTTCGTTAATAGGAATCGTGTTAAAAACACTGTTTGAAACGGTCCACCTGCTCTGGATCTCTCTCATCGCCTTTACCATGCTTTTTATTGCCGGAAGAGAGGTTATGGCCCGTCAACAACGGCGGTTTTCCGGGATCTGGGGATTTGGTATTGGCACCACCTCCATGTTTCTCTCCTCCTTTGTCATCACCTTGCTCTCTCTTCAACTGATCATCTCCCCTACTCCCTGGTACACCCCCCAATATGCCATTCCTTTATTGGGCATGATGTTGGGAAACACCATGAACAGCATCTCATTGGGACTGGATCAGTTGACACGGGAGGTCTGGCGGGGCAAAGGGGTTATTGAAGCGCGGCTTGTCATGGGGCAAAGCTGGCAAGAGGCTATTCTCTCCTTTCGAAAAGAGGCGTTACGCACCAGCATGATCCCCTCCATCAACTCCATGGCGGCCGCCGGACTGGTCAGCCTTCCTGGTATGATGACAGGGCAGATTTTAGCCGGAAATTCGCCAGATACAGCGGTAAAATATCAGATTTTGATTATGTTCATGATTACAGCTGGAGCAGGGTTTGGCTCCCTTTGCGCGGTGTGGCTGGGGGCCAGAAGATTATTTGACAGCCGACATCGGCTTCGGCTTGATCGGCTTCACCCACCAAAATAGAGAAAAACCGGCCTTACCCTGGCCTGGTGAGTGATGGGAGGGCCTACGCCTCCTCACCACCGGCAAAACGGTAGAGCAGTTGAATCTCCTGATCCCAGATGGTGCTGTCAATAGTCTCTAATACAAGAGGAATTTCATCGAAGGTGGGATCGTTCATGATAAATCGAAAGGGGTCCAAACCCAGTTTTCCCTCTCCCAGACTGTGATGTCGATCCACCCGACTGCCAAGGTCTGGTTTGGAGTCGTTGAGATGCATTCCGCGCAAATAGTCAAAACCAACAACCCTACCAAACAACTCCATGGTCTGCTGATAGCTCTCTGGAGTTCGAAGGTCATAACCGGAAGTGAAGGTATGGCAGGTGTCCAAACAGACGCCTATACGGCTTTTATCTTCCACTTGATCGATAATCTGGGCAATCTGCTCAAAGGTATGGCCCAGATTAGAGCCTTGACCGGCGGTGTTCTCGATCACAGCCGTCACCCCCTGGCTCTGATCCAAAGCCCGGTTGAGGGACTCAGAGATGAGAGAGAGGCACGCTTCAACAGAAATTTTTCTGAGGTGGCTACCAGGATGAAAGTTTAAACAGGTCAGCCCCAACAACCGACAGCGCTCCAACTCATCAATAAAGGCCTCCAGAGATTGTTGGCGTTTTTCAGGGTCTGGGTTTCCCAAGTTGATCAGATAGCCATCATGAGGCAGCACATCTTGAGGGCGAAAACCTCCCTCTTCCAGATTATTCTTAAAGACATCTATCTGTTTTGTTTCCAAGGGTTTGGATTGCCACTGGCGTTGATTCTTGGTAAACATGGCAAAAGCTTTAGCTCCGATTGCAGCCGCATTCAGAGGGGCGTTCTCCACACCACCCGCAATCGAGACATGGGCACCAACACGTTTCATTCCATATTCCTATTCATATCAATGTTTCACTTGAAAAGAGTGCCGTAATGCCTGGGAGGCATTACACCCCCCAAAATCGCTCATTTATTAAACAGTAAACCTATGGAAACGGCTGTTGCCCTCACCCACCGGAAAGATAGCCACCCCTGCTTTCCAGTCATGGTAGGTTTTTGAGGGTGGGTGTGGGTATCTCTCTATTTTTTACCCTTTTTTCCCCCTTTTTGTTTGGGGGCCTTTTTACGTTTGTTCTGCTCTTTTTTCTTCTCTTTCTTCTGCTTTTTCAACCGCTTGACTTTAGCCTCTTTTTCCTGCTCTTTTTTCTTCATACTCTGCTCTTTTTTCTTCTTGACTGAGCTGACGGCAGCACTGATTTTTTTCTCAGAAAGCAGGTTGTCCACCATCTCAACAACCAGTCCATCTTCAAGAAAATCGGCTTTCTCCTTGCGACCTTTTTTGGGGGATACCAGATCGCCCTTTAACAAATCACTCTCCATATCGGATTCGAACCTGACGGGCTTCAGCAGTTTCTTTTGTTTCATTTTACTCATAGTATTGGTCTCGATTTTAAGGCTAAAAAATAAACATCTAATCACTTCCAGATAATCCTGGCTAAGATCTCTCCCACCTCTACCACAGCATTGCTGTAAAGCAGGCTACCCTTCAGGTCCCGCCAGCCGCTGGTGATTGGGTGGTCCCTCCAGTAAATCTCTCTTTTTTGGTCCCCCCAACTGTTGGCGCCCTTCTGGCCCCTCTACCAACACTTTTTCTCCCGGCCCCTTCAGCCGATCTTTCTCCTCTGGCCCTTCTACCAATATTCTCTTTCCTGGTCCATCCAGTTGAATCCGGCTTAGCGGGCCTTCTACCAACTTTTTTTCTGTTGGCCCCTCTAATAAGTCCCGCTGTTTTGAACCTTCTAGCTCTCTCATGGCAACCTCTTCACACCGTTATGGTTTGAAAAACCAACAGTCCAACGTCATTCACCTTTAAGCTGCTGATCGAATAAATAGAGAAATAATCAACAAGATCGAGAAGATAACAATACTCACCACAGTGCCTGAAGTGGAATCTTTTTTGACCACCTCAACCCGTTTTTTCAGATGAGATACCGCCTCAGCCGATTCATGACTGGCCATGGAAACTTTTTGCACGGTATTTTGTAGCTTTAACAGCTCTTTTTGACTCTCTACCATGGCGGCCTTCTCTTTTTCCAAGGCACCGGGAATGGCATACAGAGCGGTTTTCAAACTTTGCAACTCCGCCTCCAGAGCCGCCACCCGCACCTCCAGGCCGTTCCCCGAATTTTCCATACCCTCTCCATTCTGCTGTTTTTCAGTCATCACACATCCCAACCCTTGTCAGCCTGTCGAAAAACAGACCCTGCCTGCCGTTTCCAGGATGATGGATTTCAAGTGAAAAGATACGCTTTGTCAATAGATTCCAAGCCCCCAATCCATCCATACCCCAACTAACCCCCAAGGATAGTCAACCCATAGCCCAAAGACAAGAAAAACAAAGTTTTTCACCCCAATCAATCGGAAAAAGGCTCAGCTGGAAGCAAAGGTGGTTGCTGTTGGTCGGTGTCCAATCAATGCTCTGGATCACTCTCTCTCATCGGAAAGATGTTCGTATTATCCTGATCTTTTTCGCTGCTGGTGGGACTGCAACGCTCATGAGACAAGGGAGCCGGACTCAAAAAACGGCTCAAAACCTCTAAAAAGCTTTTTTTGTTGATGGGTTTACTCAAATGTCCATCACAGCCAACTCCGTAGGTCTGCTCTACATCCCCAGGCAGCGCGTTGGCGGTTAGTGCCAGTATTCGGGTTTTGGGGCGTTGTTGCGACCTCTCCCACGCTCGGATGGCTCGTGTCGCAGAGTAGCCATCCATCACCGGCATATGAATATCCATCAAGACCAGATCAAACGACCCACTTTTAAAGCACTCTATCGCCTCTTGACCATTTTCCGCCACGGTGTAGCGAAGGTTGTACCCTTTTAAAAAAGCCTGGATAAGAAAGAGGTTATCTTCGGAATCCTCCACAACAAGCAGATGCTTATTGGCAAAAAGGGCCGAATTATCTTCTTGAGTCGGGTTCAAGGCAGGGGGCTTTTTGGGTACAGCCTCAGCGGTGGCCTGGGGTAATCGAATATCGAAAATAAATCGACTCCCCTCCCCTTCCCTGCTCTCCAACCAGATTTTTCCCTGCATCAACTCAACAAATTCTCGACACAAGCTCAAACCCAGACCAGATCCGCCAAATTTTCGTGTCAGCGTGCTATCGGCCTGAATAAACTTCTCGAAAATACTCTCAACCTTCTCCAAGGGGACACCAATACCCGAGTCTGAAACCATAATGCGTACACTCTGATCATCCTTCTCATCCGGAGAGGCTGACAGGGCCACTTCGATCTCTCCGTCAAAGGTGAATTTAACCGCATTACTGAGCAAATTCACCAAAATCTGTCGTAGACGGGTGGGATCTCCCATCCGCCACAACACCATCCCCTCTTCTATTGTTCTAGAGAGAGTAATCTCTTTTTCGTTAACCATGACCTGAAAGGTACTCAACACTTCATCCGTCAATTCGCTCAAATTGAACGCCACCGACTCCAGTTGAATCTGTCCCGATTCGACACGGGAAACATCCAGGATATCATTAATCAAAACCAACAACCCCTCACCATTGCGCTTTAATACCCGGATATACGCCTGCCGCTGCTCTGGAGAGGTATCGCTATTACCCAGAAGCTCTGTCATACCAAGAATGGCATTCATGGGGGTGCGGATTTCGTGGCTCATGGAGGCAAGAAAATTACTTTTTGATTGATTGGCCTGTTCGGCCTCTTTTTTGGCCATACGGTGGGCCTGCTCCAGTCGGGTTCGCTCTTCCACCTCCCGTTGCAACTCCCGGTTGCCCTCCTCCAGATCGTGAGCCATTTTATTAAACGAGTTGATCACTCCACCCACCTCATCGTTGGAGTGAATGGCCACGCGGGTGGACATTTTCCCGGCAGAGAGGGCTTTGGCAGCCTCCTCCAGTTGGGTCAAGGGTGTGGTAATGGTGTGGGCCAACCACCAGGAGATGAAGGTGCCGACCAGAGAGATCCCCAAAAAGAAGAGAAAATAGAGCTGACCTATCTGCCGGGCCGGAAGCAGCGACTCTTGATGGGGAAGTACCACCACAACCGACCAGGGATTGTCCGCCACCGGCGCCACGGCAACCAGAGCGGATAGCCCGGTTATCTCCGCACTGCCAAACCCCTCCTCTCGATTAAGAATCTTTTGAAAAATGGGTTCTGACCTCTTCCAGGTGGTCTGGTAGGGCTGAAACAGTCTGGAGCGGTCCTGATGGTAGAGAATCCGCCCCTTATCATCCACCAGCATGGAGAAGCCGCTCTCACCGGGATTGGCTGAGACAAAACCGGAAAAAAGCTCCAATAACGGCATCTCACCCAGAATAGCCCCGCCAAAATCATCAAAATAGGTGCGAACCACATACAGCATGCGCAAAATGGGAAACCCCTCCTTCCCCTCCAAAACGGGAAAAAAAAGCACCTGGTTGGGGTTGTCTTTTGCTTTGGGAAACTGGGGTA
The DNA here is from genome assembly GCA_002753565.1 of Magnetococcales bacterium. Classification (GTDB taxonomy): domain Bacteria; phylum Pseudomonadota; class Magnetococcia; order Magnetococcales; family JADFYX01. The sequence goes on from PEAM01000025.1 coordinate 28,203, forward strand.
GATCGGTTAAGGAGGCCAGGGGGTTGCCATCCACCAGACTACCCGAGTCCGATTGAAACTCGACCTCTCCATTCTGGTTGGCATAGAGCAAAAAAGGGAAGGTGGGCTGAAACCGTTGAAAATGGAAGCGGAGAATATCCTCTTTAAACTCAGAAATATAGACATCAATCTCCCGCGCTGTTGCCATCTCCACAAACTGTCGGCGCAGACTGTTCAGCCGGTCATGGATGGTCCGAGCCTGGGTCATGGCCAGCAGACTCATCTCTTTCTGTTGAACCTGGCTTATTGTGTTGGAGAGGGTGACATAGCCCACAACAGCCATCGCCGCCGATACCAGCGCGACCAACCCCACCAGTGCCAACCCAATTTTTTTTCTAATGGTCAACATGATAGCACCCCCTCTCATAACCCCGGCGGCAAACCGCCAGAGACCGGATAGATGCCGATCAGATTCATGAAATTGCGGATTTTTGGCTCAAAAAGATAGCGCATGAATTTTTGCTCCCAGCCCGTCACCGGCTTTTTGGCCACCAACTCCAAAAAAAGAAAGTGGGGATACTCACCGCTGGTAACCGATGCCTCACCCGGCTGAACACCGTCGATGGATAAAATTTTCAACCCCGATCCAAACGCAACCGAAAGGGGCAGAAAACCGATGGTATAAGGGTGGTTGGCAATGGCTTTGGCCGCACGAGGGGTAGAGAAAAAGATCTTTCCCGCCCGCCAATCCACCTCCCTTTTGATGAGAGAGTTTTCCAACACCGTTCGGGAGGCGTCACCACGTTCCCGGTTGACGACATAGATTTTATGGTCACGCCCCCCCACTTGCGCCCAGTTGTTCACCGCCCCTGAATAGATATCGAGAATTTGCCTTCTGGTCAAACTCTCGATACCTGTCACCGAAGGGTGTACCGCAAAAACAATGGGGGAGATGGCAAAGGGGATGGAGAGCAAGCCGGCCTGCTCCCGCTGTTTCATGGGGCGGGCAATGCGGGCCAACTGAGCCAACCCCTTCTGCAGGGCCAGAATACCGCCACCAGAGCCGATACTATCCGGCACATCCACCAGGATTCCCGAGGAGAGATGATCTTGCTCAAACCGTCTGGCTACATGTCTAAGAAGGGCTTGGCTATCCCCGGTACCCGCTATCACCAGCACCTGGCTCAGCGCATCGGCATTCAGTGTGGCACCACCAGCCCACCGGTGAGGGAGTCCCACCACGAGGAGAATCATCATCAGAGCCACCCTACCGATCCGGTTCAATCGTCTCTCCCAATTCATCGTGTCGAATTCTGGCTTCATTGGACCATCTTTTCCTCTTCGCCGGTCAAACAACCCCCTCTTCGCGCCTGATTCTCTCTTCAGCTTGGCTGCGATCTGCCTGAGTATTGATATTGAAAAAAGGGTCTTCACCCTCCCTGTTTTCGCCAAAAAAGCACACTTTGTGAGGATATTTGGCCAGCCAATCATGCAGTCTAAGCTGTTTGGTGTCCAGAGCATGGGTCAGCTGGGGTAGAATGGATCGGGGCCAGAGGGTAATCACCGGATGCAACCTCCCAAGGCTTTGGGCCACAACCGGCATGGCCTCCTCTTGGGCGACTTCACACATCTTTTCGGCTAAGTTCTCGGGAAAAAAAGGGGTGTCGACCGGCACAGAGAGCAACCAGTCACACGCCAAGGTTAAGAACGCCGCTTCCACACCCGCCAACGGCCCCAAAAAACCCTGCCGCCGATCAGCTACCACCCTGCAACGAAAAGCCTTGAATCGATCCGGATCTCCGTTGGCATTTAGAACCGCCTCTCCCACTTGAGGGGTCAACCGTGCCAGAACATGGGCCAACATGGGCCGATCCAACAACGGCAAAAAAGCCTTCTCCTGGTTTTCCATCCGTCGGGAGAGCCCCCCTGCCAACAGTAGCCCGGTAAGAGATGAAGGTTGTGGCATGGCTCAGGCTCTCTTGATTTGAGTTAAAAAAGTGTCGAGACAGCATAGCCTCACCCCTCGGATGGAAAAATAAACGCGCTCAACACCTGAATGGATTGCCTACCCCCTGAGGAAAAGCCACTATGGTGGCTACCCGATGCGGGGTAAAACTGCTTGGGCTGATGGGCTGCCTCAAACAGTTTTTTGCCATGGGAGTCTGGGATGATCTCATCGTCCGAGCTATGGATGACAAGAAGAGGGGCCTTTATCCGGGCTATCCTATCCAGGTTGGGGTAGATGATATGAGCCATCAGTCGGACCGGCAGATAGGGGTAGAGCTGGGCGGCCACATCTGGGATGGAGGTGAAGGTGCCTTCCAACACCAACCATCCCGGAGGATGGTCCACCGCCAAGCCGCTCGCCACCCCGCCCCCCAGGGAGTGACCATAAAAGAGGAGTCGATCGGCCGGGATGTTTTTCATCTCTACCAGATAGCGCCAGGCCGCTTCGGCATCGGCCTGGGTTCCCGCCTCTGAAGGCTCTCCTTCACTCAGACCATACCCTCTGTAGTCTAGCAGGAAGACCCCCATGCCCAAGGAGGAAAAAAGCGAAACATGCCCTTGCATCTCCGAGATATTGGTGGCATTACCATGAAAAAAAAGCACAACCGGCCTATCCTCCCGACCCGGAATCCACCAGTTCACCAGGGTGACACCTTCACTATTCAGATGAACCGTTTCAAAATCCATACCCCATTGGGCCGGTGTGCCGGTGTGACCTTTGGGGGGGTGATAGACTTGAGAGCTTTGCGAAAAATAGAGCAGAGCCGCCACCACAAGATAACAGCCCAACAGAGCCAGAAAAAGGTTACTCCAAGAAAAAGAGTTAGCCACTGTTCTGGGCCAAAAATTCAGGGAGTGTCGCCAAAATCTCCTTCAGCTCCGACTCCTTAACCCGCTCGATAGCCTCCGCCAGATCGACCCACTCTCGGTCTCGAAACGCTTCGTCCCACCGCTCCCTAACCTCAGAGACCGCCATGGCAAACACCTCGGCCCGGCAAACACCCCCCCATTTGGGATAGGAGTAGCGCCCCAGAGAGAGCGGCCACACCTCCCCTTTGATTCCCGCCTCCTCCAAAGCCTCTTTGGCGGCAGAGTCGGCTGGGGAGAGATCGGACTCGACAATACCTTTGGGAATGATCCAGCGTTTTTTCCTACGGGAGGTGATCATCAAGATCTGCAACACCTCTCCCTCCACTCTATAGGGGATTACAGCCGATTGATCATAATAACTGTCTGGTCTCTCCTGGCCCATTTTATCTACCTCCCGTTTACCGTTAAATCATGCCCCTTGGCCGGACGGGCATCTCGTATAATGAGTTGAACCGTCTCCCGATTGCGAAAACGGTTGATGGAGAGTGAACCCACCACATCCACCCAAAGCCCCTGCTGCAACAGCCCTTCACCCAATCCACCCGGCAGTACCCGGAAGGCGATGGTGTCGATGGCATTGTCGTGGAGGTCGACCAAACGACACTTGACATGACTCTCCTTGATGGCCCGAGCATCCATCAGGCGCACCTGTTCTATCAGGAAAACCGGCTCGGGATTGGCTCTTCCAAAGGGCTGCAGCCGCTCCAACCGACCGACCGTCTCCAGGTTGACATCGGGAATCTGCAACCGGCCGTCATAGGTCATGGCTGGTCGAAACAGGGAGGGGTGATTCTCTGCCACCACCGCTTTTTCAAACGCCTCGGCAAAGGCAGCAACCTGAGCAGCCTCGATACTCAATCCAGCAGCCGCTTTATGTCCACCAAAGCCAACAAGAAGCGGCCCGCAGGCCTCGATGGCCAACAGCAGATCAATACCCGGTATGGACCGTGCGGACCCTTTGCCATTACCCTCTTCATCCAAAGCAATAATCACCGTCGGACGGTGAAAACGGTCTGACAGACGAGAGGCGATGATACCAATCACCCCCGAGTGCCAGCCGGTTTCTGCCAGCACCAAGGTCCGTTTTGAGGGCTCAAGCCCCATCAATTCAATTTTTGCCATGGCCTGGCGCAACATTTTATCTTCCAAGGCCCGCCGCTCCCGGTTGGCCTCTTCCAGCTCGGCAGCAATCTGCTCTGCCCGTTGGGGATCTTCCGTATGCAACAGTTCTGAACCCAATGGCCCCTTACCCAACCGACCCCCGGCATTGATCCGTGGCCCAATCTGAAAACCCACCTGACCGGCCGACAAACTTCCCTTAATCCGAGCCGTCTCCATCAGGGCATTCAGACCCAGGTTTTTACTCTCCCGTGCCACCCGCATGCCCACCGAAACCAGAGGACGATTGACCCCCGTCAAACTGGCCACATCAACAATGGTCCCCACCGCCACCAGATCCAGAAGTTCCCGCAGGTCTGGTTCAGGCCTGGAGGTAAAAAAACCGGTGGTGCGCAAAGCTCTGTTGAGCGCCATCACCAGATAGAAGGCCACCCCCACTCCCGCCAACTCTTTGTGGGGAAAGGTTTCGTCCAAGCGGTTGGGATTGATCAGAGCCACGGCATCAGGCAGGCTCTCTCTTCCCTGATGGTGGTCAGTTACAATAACATCCAGCCCCAGCCTCTTGGCTTCCGCCAGCGCCTCAAAGGCGGTAATGCCACAGTCAACCGTGACCACCAGAGAGATCCCCTCCTCCTGCAAGGTTTTCATGGCTTGAGGGTTGGGTCCATACCCCTCCGTCAGTCTGTCGGGAATGTAGACCCGGATGGGAATGCCCAACCAGCGAAAATAGCGCACCATCAGAGCCGAAGAGGTGGCGCCATCGACATCAAAATCACCAAAAACAGCCAGTTTCTCCCCCCCCTCAATGGCTTGGATCAACCGAGCAACCGCCAGATCCATGTCCAGCAGTTGGGCGGGGTCGGTGAGATGTTTGAGCAGCGGCCTGAAATAGCGCTCTACCTTCTCTTCATCGTCCAACTGTTGATAGGCTATAATAGGGGTAAACAGGGGGCTTAATCCACAGTTGCGAGCAAGCTGCTTGTAGTGGTCGGTCACCTGGGAGCGAGGTCGCCAGATTTTCTGGGAAAAAGAGAGTCTGGTTTCAGAATCCACCTCGGTCATAGAGTCCACTCTTCACAAAATTGTGTCACGGTGATGGGCTCTCCCTCACCCAGTTTTTTCCGATGCCAAAAACGTTGTTTGCCACGCATCGCCTCGCCTCGGATCGACAGCCAGGGAACCGGCGCAATAATCGGCTGCCCCACCTTGTTCAGTCGAGCCGGCGTACCCAGAGTCAACTGCCCCCCCCCTTGGGCCAACCGCTCCGACAAAGGGGAAAGAAAGCGATGGTTGATCTCCTCCAACAGAGCCTGCCGCTCAGGCAACAGCCCCAAGCGAGCCAGTCGGGCCGGTGCCTGAAAATGGACAACCGCCCGCTCCCTGAGCGCCACCTCCGCCACCTCCTCCACCCAGGCCAGCTGGATTCCTTGCTGCTCGTCAAGATGGTTGGGATGCAACCCCGAAAGCCGAGCCAGACCCGCCACAACCGGGTCCCCGCTCCAAGCACAACCCGTGCGCCCTACCGACAAAGGGGGACAACGATACTCTTCTCCTGTCCCTACACCCCAAACCCAGGGGGTGTTCAGAGGCAGGCGCTGTTCTGCCTCCCGCTGTCTGTTGAGGGGTTCTCGGGCTAACAACATCTGCCCGGTGGTTACCAAAGAGAGAAGCTGACTGGCATCCTCCCCTTGCGGAAGAAAATCATGAAAGGAGGCCCCCTCTAAAAGAGAGGGCGCGGTTGCACGAGCCGATAGCGTCTGCTCGGAGGAGATGACCGCCTTTCCCCACGCCTCAGAGTAGTGAACCAGCCAACCCTGTTGAGCAAACTCACTCTTCAGAGCCTCAATCAACCCCCGCTTCTCTTCCACACTCAAGCCAACTCGGTCCGGTGGCAAAAAAAGCAGTTTATTGGCCTTTTGAAACAGATGCATCAACCCCAAAGAGGCCCAACTCTTCTTAGGGTCGGGATCCAAGCCAAACCCTAAAGCGGAGAGATAGCCCAACGGCAACGCCGCTGGCGTCTCCGCCTCATCCTGCCCCAAGAGCAGGTTCCGATAGATATCTCCCCTCTCCGGATGGGCCGAGTCCGTCCCCAAATCCAACACACCGCTCTGACCCACCGCAGCCATCCGAACAACATCCGGGGTGAAGATTCCGGGAGCCGTATCCCCTTCCATCAACAAACCATCAATGAGAATACAAACGGACATAACAGACAATCACCGCAAAGATAGAAAAAAGGCCGGCAATCCCAATAGAGCCAAACCAACAAAAACCCCCTCCTTTATGGGAGGAGGGGGAAAAGAAAAAGAGAGAGAGGGAGGGAGCAGGTTCATGGTTGGATCAGGCAAACCCGGTTTCGATACGGATAAAACGGGGTTTCTCCCGAACAGACTCCAGCTTTTCCAACGCCTTCAATCCATCCTGAATATTCTGTTCCGTCGTGCGATGGGTGACAATCACCAACGGCACCGCCTCTCGCTTGGAGCGACCCTTTTGACGAATGGCATCAATGGAGATATCGAATCGGGCAAGAACCGTTGTCACCTCCGCCAGCACACCCGGACGGTCATTAACAGCCAGACGCAGATAATACTCCCCTTCCAACTTAGACATATCCAACACCGGCAGAGGGCGCAGATGTTCGGTCAGGACCGACAATCCCGCCACACGCCCTTTGGCCCCTACCCGCTCATTTCGGGCTATCTCGACCAGGTCGGCCACAACCGCACTGGCAGTCGGCTTCTCTCCCGCTCCCCGGCCATGGTACATGGTGGTTCCCGCATAGGCGCTGTGAACAAAAACCGAGTTAAACACCCCTTCCACCGAGGCCACCATACTGGTATCGGGTACCAAGGTTGGCTGAACACGCAACTCCACCCCGGTCGCCATCCGCTTGGCAATAGCCAGCAGCTTGATGCGATAACCCATCTCCATTGCCCAGCCAATGTCGATGTCGGAGATATGGCTGATCCCCTCGACATGAATGCCGGCAAAGTTGGGCGGGGTGCCAAAAGCGATGGCGGCTAGAATAGCCAACTTGTGGGCGGCATCAATTCCCTCAATATCAAAGGTGGGGTCAGCCTCGGCATAGCCCTGTTCTTGGGCATCTCGCAGCACGGTTTGAAAAGGCAGCCCCTTCTCACGCATCTCGGTCAGAATAAAATTGCAGGTACCGTTGAGAATACCGTAGATGCCGTCAATGGGGTCAGCGGCCAAACTCTCCTTGATGGCCTTAACGATAGGAACCGCCCCCGCTACTGCCGCCTCAAAAGAGAGATCCTTGCCGGCCTTGGCTGCGGTTTCCAACAGAGGGATCCCCCGCTCGGCTATCAGAGCCTTGTTGGCTGTCACCACATGTTTGCCATTCGCCAAGGCATCTCGAACCAAGGTTTCCGCCGGGTCCAGCCCACCAATCAACTCGACGACCACATCGATATCATCCCCATCCACAACCCGGCGCACATCTCCCGTCAGTTCAATATCACCCAACGCCACCCCCCGATCCCGGCCAGGGGTTCGGGTTGCGATGCGAACCAGACGCAGACGAATGCCCGTCCGCTTCATCATCTCCTCGCCCTGCTCCTGCAGCAGGGTAACAACGCCACGTCCCACCGTACCAAATCCGAGTATACCGATTCGAAGCTCGTCCAATGACTCAACCCTTCTTAACAAATGATAAAAAAACAAACAAAAAGTGGTTATGAACTGACATCACTTCCTGCATTCAAAAACCGTTTGATGTTGCGGATGGCCTGCCGGGTCCGGTGCTCATTTTCAATCAGAGCGATACGGACAAAATCATCCCCATAAACCCCAAAGCCGATACCCGGACTCACCGCAACCTGAGCCTCCTTGAGCAGAAGCTTGGAAAACTCCAACGAGCCCATCTTGCGAAACGCCTCGGGAATCTCTGCCCAGGCAAACATGGTGGCCTTCGGAGACTCAATCTGCCATCCAGCCCGAGCCAACCCATCCACCAGCACATTGCGGCGATTCTGATAGAGTTGGCGAATCTCTTCCACACAATCCTGAGGCCCATTCAAAGCCGTGGCTGCCGCAATTTGAATCGGCTGAAACATACCGTAATCCAGATAGGATTTAATCCGGGTCAACGCTTTGATCAACCGTTTGTTCCCCACCGCAAAGCCAACACGCCAACCGGGCATGTTATAGGTTTTGGAGAGAGAATAAAACTCAACAACCCGCTCCTTGGCCCCCTTGACCTGCAACATACTCGGCGCTTTATAGTCATCGAAGCAGATTTCCGAATAGGCGATATCGGAAAGAATGTAGATATCATGCTCCTCGGCAAAGGCGACAATTTTTTCATAGAAGGCCAGATCAACCACCATCGCCGTCGGGTTGGAGGGAAAATTGATCACCAAGGCTTTGGGGCGAGGCCATGTGGTCTGCATGGCACGGCGCAGCTCTTGAAAAAAATCGGTGTGTTTGCACAGGGGGACATGATGAATATCGGCACCGGCAATAACAAAACCGTAGACATGAATGGGATAGGTAGGGTTGGGTACCAGGACCGTATCTCCCGGTTGGGTCATGGCCAAAGCCAGATGAGCAAACCCCTCCTTGGAGCCGATGGTGGCGATCACCTCGGTATCCGGGTCCAGATCCACATCAAACCGCCGCTTGTAAAAAGCGCACAAACCCTTTCGCAATCCCCCGATTCCCTTGGAGAGAGAGTAGCGATGGTTACGCCCCTCCTGAGCAACCTGAGATAACTTATCAACAATGTGGGCAGGGGTGGCCTGGTCCGGATTGCCCATACCGAAGTCGATGATATCCTCACCCCGATTCCTCGCGGCTGACTTCAGTTCGTTGACCGCAGCAAACACATACGGAGGCAGACGCTTAATGCGGTAGAACTCTTCTTGCATGATTTTTTTTCAACTATGATTTAATTTGAATCCACCTCTCTTTAAAACAAGTAAAAAGAGAGACAGCTAAAAAGGTGTCATATTGGGGCCTTGCGGCCCCAACACCCCAAAGCTATTGAGGCTTTGCGTAGACAGGTCCCTTGCGCACCTGTGCTGCCGTCAGCTCAATGGTATAGGCTTTGCTGGCAAAGGTTTTGGTATAGTTTGATGCAACCGCACTGCCTTTGGCAGCCTTTTGATCAAACATCTGCGTCACCTTACTGGACTCCGACTTGATGATACCCAAGACCCGATTGTTGGGCCGAGCCGCATCAAGGGTCAAGCCGAGAATCCTTGAATAATCAGATACTCCCATATCTTCCTCTCCTAAAAAAGTGAATGTTATACTAACCTGTATCACTTTTCGACAGAATGGACGAATTACTTGAGCAAATAAATTCCGTCCTTCTCAATGAAATGATTGATTCTGGAAACCTGCCGTCTCCATCTCTATCTACCTTGGCAGACTATCCCATTGTTAGGTTTCAATAAAGAATAAATCCAAAAAAAACGGCGGTCCCTATCGAGAGAACCACCGCATTCATCAACTTATGCCAAAGAGAGAGCCCCCCCTTTGGGGTTCAAGGCTGATCGATACAGCCTTGAAAGCAAAAAAGCCCTTTTTCCATGCTCGGAAAAAGGGCTTTTAAGACTAATCGAACAGCAACATTATCAGACGATCAAACCGACGATCATCAGAGCAACAATGTTGGCAATTTTGATCATGGGGTTAACAGCAGGACCAGCCGTATCTTTGTACGGGTCGCCCACTGTGTCACCGGTTACGGAAGCTTTATGAGCCTCGGAACCCTTACCACCGTGGTTACCATCTTCGATGTACTTTTTAGCGTTATCCCAAGCACCACCACCTGTGGTCATGGAGATCGCCACAAAAATACCGGTGATGATCGTACCCATCAACATACCGCCAAGAGCCTGGGGCCCAAGCATGATACCAATGAGAACCGGAGCCAACACAGGCAGCAAAGAGGGAACTATCATCTCCTTGATGGCCGCCTTGGTCAACATGTCAACCGCCTTGGAGTAGTCTGGCTTGGACTCACCAGTCATGATACCGGGGATCTCCTTGAACTGACGGCGAACCTCAACAACCACACTGCCAGCTGCACGTCCCACCGCTTCCATACCCATGGCCGCGAAGAGATAAGGGAGCAGACCACCAATAAACAGACCAACGATAACCATATGGTTGGACAGATCAAAGGACATGGGTGCCCTACCCAGAAGCTTGAGAGCATGATCCAACTCGTGGGTGTAGTCAGCAAACAGAACCAGAGCAGCCAGACCGGCGGAACCGATGGCATAACCCTTGGTAACCGCTTTCGTGGTGTTACCAACCGCATCCAGAGGATCGGTGATGTCACGAATTTCGGAAGGCAGCTCGGCCATCTCGGCGATACCACCAGCATTATCGGTAATGGGACCATAAGCGTCCAGAGCCACAATGATTCCACTCATGGAGAGCATGGAGGTTGCCGCAATGGCAATACCATAAAGGCCGGCCATGTCATAAGCAGCAAGAATACTGATACAAACGGCAATAACAGGAGCCGCAGTCGCTTTCATGGAGATACCCAATCCAGCAATGACGTTGGTTCCGTGTCCTGTCTCAGAAGCCTTGGCAATATCTTGAACAGGCTTGAACTCTGTACCGGTGTAATATTCGGTGATGACCACCATGGCCGCCGTCAAAGCCAGGCCAATCAAGGCACAGCCATAAATGTCCCCCACTTCATACATGCCATTGCCCTTCATCATCCATTTGGTAACCGGATAGAAGACAACCGCAGCAATACCACCAGAGACAATCAAACCCCGATAGAGGGCGTTCATGATTTTTTGTCCGGGCTCGGCCTTAACAGCATAAGCACCCGCAATGGAGGCACCAATGGAGACACCACCCAATACCAGCGGATAGATGAGCGCATTGCCAAATTCAGGCAGCAACAGGCTAGCCAAAAGGATGGTGGCAACAACGGTGACCACATAGGTCTCGAAAAGGTCAGCCGCCATACCCGCACAGTCACCAACGTTGTCACCGACGTTATCGGCAATAACAGCTGGGTTGCGTGGGTCATCCTCGGGGATGTCGTTCTCGACTTTACCCACCAGGTCAGCACCCACATCCGCACCCTTGGTGAAGATACCGCCGCCCAGACGAGCAAAGATGGAGATCAGAGAGCCACCAAAAGCCACACCAATCAGCGGCTTGAGGATCTCGTTGGCGCTCTGTCCATCTACTGCACCCTTGGCCAGCATGGCAAAGAAGAGTGAGACAGACAACAGACCAAGACCCACCACCAGCATACCGGTGATGGCTCCACCACGGAAGGCAACCTGAAGGGCGGCGTTGATTCCGTCCTTGGCTGCTTCTGCGGTACGGACGTTGGCTTTAACCGAGACGTTCATACCGATGAAACCGGTCAGACCTGACAGAAAAGCACCAACGGCAAAGCCGATAGCGGTCGTAAAGTCCAAAAACATGGCAATCAGAACGAACAGTGCCCCACCCACATAGGAGATGGTGGTATATTGCCGTTTCATGTAGGCCCGTGCGCCCTCTTCAATCGCACCCGCGATTTCCTGCATTTTTTCTGTGCCGGTCGGCAGGCTATTAATCCAGTTGCGTGACACATGACCGTAGGCAACGGCACCTGCCCCACACAGGATGGCTAGCGTCAGCCCATCTTGTGAAAACTCCATAGACATTTCTCCCTTAGAATAGAATTACCAGCAAACCCATAGTCGGGCCTCTTTTAAAAACCGAGCTTTAACCAATCAGCCCAGAATATCACACAACGATTGAAAGACCGCATCCATGTTCTGCATGCCGTCCACGGTCTTGAAGGAGCCGCCGTTCTTGTAAAAGTCGATAACCGGCGCGGTCTGGGCTTCATAGACAGAGAGACGGTTGCGCACTGTCTCTTCATTATCATCTGCCCGAGTGGCAAGGGCGCCACCACATTTATCGCAGATACCCGCTTTGGCCGGTGCTTTATGCTGTTTGTGGTATCCTTCACCACACTTGGAACAGGTGCTGCGACCGGTAATACGGGCAACCAGGGCTTCACTGTCAGCGGTAATATCGATCACATGATCGATCTTCAAAGATCTCTCCTTGAGCATCACCTCCAGCGCCTCGGCCTGAGCAACCGTACGAGGAAAGCCGTCCAGAATAAATCCACCGGCACAATCCGCCTCGTTGATTCGATCGCCGATAATACCGACAACGATCTCATCCGTCACCAATCCACCACTCTCCATGGCAGCTTTGGCCTTTAACCCCACCTCAGAGCCGGCTTTAACGGCAGCCCGGAGCATATCTCCCGTCGATAGCTGAGGAATGCTATATTTCTCGGCTATTTGCCTTGCCTGAGTACCTTTTCCGGCCCCTGGAGGACCCATAAAAATCAGATTCACTCAACTGCTCCTTATACGATAAGAGATACCAAAATTGTCGCACACGAGCGAAATATACATGATCAAACGCCATGCGGATACCTACAAAAAATAAAATCTCCATTCTTTTTCAAGAATTCTTTATCAGTTTTTTTTATATAAGATCCTCAAGCGTGGGAATACGACAAAAAAACCGACAGACCATTGGTGAACTTTTTCTATGAGGCCTGTTCCGACCGAAAGCGGACCATCCAGGAGAGCACCTCGGCATCGACCGTTGTCGGCGGTGAAGAGACCCCAGTCACCCAATCCAGAATATCCGGGTCGGCGTGGTCGAGAAAACAGAGAAAACGCTGACACTGCTCATCGTTAAGGTCGGCTAACTCCGCCTCGATAAAGCGGGAAAGAATACGCTCAATCTCCGCCATGGAGCGCCGGGCCGCCTGAAAAAAAAGCTGCTTTTGAAGGGGAGTCATCGGACCCGCAGGATAGGTGGCTCCCACCCCTACTCTCCATCAAAGATGGTCATCTTATTTTTCCAATCTTCTTGTTTTGCCTTCCCATCCCAAGGAGATTTTCCGTAATAGAGCGCCCCGTCAATAGACATATTTTGAAAGGAGGCGACAAAAATGTTGGTCTTACGAAAATCTGCCTGATTCAAGTGGCAATCGTGAAACAGGACATCGGTCAGTTCAGACTCCCTGAAATCCCCACCGGGCACATGGGCACCGGTAAAATCGGCTCCCTCCAGGTTGGTCTCAAGAAATTTAGCCCCCTCCATCTGACACTGGGTAAAATGGGCGCCGGGCAACTGACATAAAAAAAAGCTGACGCCGTGTAAAACGGCGCCAGCGAAAGTACATCCGGTGAGATCAACCCGTTGAAAAAAGGTGTTCTCCAACTGAGCCTTGGTAAAAGTCACCCCAGAAAAATCACCATCCTGGATGAATGCCCCATTCAAGTTGCATCCATCCAGTTTGACATGGGTAAAAACGCTACCATGAATTTGCGCCCCAGATAAGGAGTGGCCAGCAAAATCAATCCCCTCAACCTGTATGTAGGAGAGGTCCGAATCCTCCAAGCTACCCTTTTTATCACCAAACTCTGCAATCAGGGTAGCCATATCGGTAAAGCGTTTCATTCTTTTTCCTCACTTTAGGGACGATACAGATCCACAATCTTGTTCAGATCATAATCCTTGTGACCACCGACCTTGGTGACAATCTCAGCCAGCTTTTCATCCAGGGTCGGTTTACTGGTCTGGTAGAGCAGACCCATAGGGGCTTTACCCTCGGAGAGTCCCCGGGCAATCTCCATGGCAGAGCCAAAGTCGCCAGGATCATGATCTTCGGGAATTTCAGCGACCAGATCCCGATAGTATTGCACGGTATCGATCTTGTTGAAAGAGGGGCACTGGGAGAAAATATTCACATAGGAAAACCCCTTATGCTCTAGGGCGCCCTTGATCAACTCAGCACAAATTTTCGGCTTGCCGGCAAATCCCTGGGCCACATAGGTTGCCCCATAGGTGAGCATATAGAGCAGTGGATTCATCGGCTCGTCCGGGCCACCATAAGGGGTGGTGTAGGCGGTCATCTCTGGCCGTGAGGTTGGAGAGTACTGTCCCTTGGTCAGACCGTAGATGCCGTTATCAAAAAGTACATAGGTCAGGTTGACATTTTTACGAGCCATATGGGGCATATGACCGCCACCAATGGAGAATCCGTCGCCATCACCACCCGTCACCATGACACACTGGTCCGGTTGGGCCAACTGAGCACCGGTAGCAACCGGTCCGGCCCGACCGTGCAGGGTGTGCATCTTGTAGGATTTGATAAAATAGGGTGTTCGGGATGAGCAACCGATTCCTGAAATGGACATCATGTTGTCCGGGTCGATGCCCAACTCCGACAGCGCCCGATAGATCCCATTCAGAATACCGTGGTGACCGCAACCAGGACACCAGACAACGGAGACGTCCGACTTATACTCTTTCGGCTTCATCTCGACCTTGTTGAGTGCAGCAATAGACATCAGATCACCTCCTTGGATTTTTCAATGACCTGGGCAGGGGTAAACGGCAGCCCCTGACAGATGGGATAGGAAATGGGGCTAATAGACGTCTCAGCCCGGATAAAATGGGACAACTGGCCCAGATAGTTTACCTCGGGAACCAAAATCTTCTTACAGGTTTTGGCAAACGCCTCATACTGCTCAACCGGCATCGGCCACATCAGCTTGGGATAGAAACCTTTGACCTTCATCCCCTCAGCCCGCATCCGGTCGACCGCCTCACGAACCACACCAATGGTGCTTCCCCAGGCAATCACACCCAGATCAGCCTCACCTTCACCATCCACCTCTACCGGCTTATAGGTGTTGACCACGGGTCTGAGTTTGTTAAAACGCTTATCCATCTGGAGATCCCGATTGTGCAGATCCCAACAGGGGGCGCCCTTCTCGGTATGCTCCAGACCTGTCGCAATGTGCTGACCGCCGGGGGTACCAGGGTCACACATGGGAGAGATGTTATCGTCTGTCAATTCGTACCGCTTGTACTCCCCCTGTCCATCCCACTTCTTCCGATTGACAATCGTAAAGTTTTCTGGCTTGGGAGCCGGAACCGTTTGGGTGGAGAAGGCCAGCGAGCCATCAGAGAGCAGAATGACCGGACACTGGTACTCTTCGGCCAGATTCAAGGCCTCAACGGTCATATTGATACAGTCGTTGACATCTTCCACAGAGAGAACGATGCGCTCGGCATCACCGTGGGAGCCATGAATGGCCAGGAAAAGATCCGACTGCTCATGCTTGGTCGGCATACCGGTAGAGGGTCCACCCCGTTGCACATCCACCAACATCAGGGGAGTTTCACTCATGGAGGACATGCCCAACAACTCAGCCATCAGGGCCAGTCCGGGACCGGAGGTTGCCGTCATACATTTTTTGCCGGCATAGGAGGCACCCATCACCTGAGCAATGGAGGCAATCTCATCCTCGGCCTGGAGTAGTGTTCCCGCTTTTTTGGGAATATGGGTCGCAACAAATTTGGCAATTTCGGTTGCCGGTGTAATAGGATAGGCTGAGAAAAAGTCCAGCCCCCCCAAAATCGCACCCATACCGCAGGCATCGTTACCGGAGATGATGATGACATCTTTCGGCTCTTTGGGATCGGCCACCCGGAAGGTATCAACCTTTTCAATAGCTTCAGCCAATTTCTTGCCTTCATCGAAGGCGCCCAGGTTGAAGTTGAGAATCTCCTCTCCCTTATTCTTGAACTTATCCGTCAATACCTCTTTCAAGGTGGCTTCGCTAATGTTGAAGAGCGTTGAAAGGGCCCCGAGAGCCACCATATTCTTCGACCGCTTGGACTTGAGAGCCTGAGCGGTTTTGGTCATGGGAATGGGGTAGGCTGTCACCCCTTCAGGAATCTCCGGCTCAAAGTCCCCACCCGGACCGTCATAAACAAAAACGGAACCCGGAATAAGAAGGTGCTTGTTTAACTCGTACGCCTCACCATTGAACGCGCAAAACACATCAAAGGTGTCACCCTGGTTATAGACCCGTTCGGCACTGGTCCGAACCTGGTACATACAGTAACCACCCTTGATTTCAGCAGGAAAAGTTTTGAAGGTATACACTTCAAGCCCTGCTCTTGCACAGGCAGCCGCAATGAAGTCACCAGCGGAGACGACACCTTCGCCACCTTCACCGCCAATGCGGATTATCAGGTCCTTTTTCGCCATCGAATCATACTCCCTTTGTTCCTCTAGAGAAGTGTCACAGAGTGAAAAGGCTCCCCTTTTACGAGGAGCCTCCCACCTTTTTATAGTGCTTTTTTAATCACTACACCCATCTCCGCCGGTGATTTGGCAATATGAACTCCTGCCTCCTCCAGAGCCGCAAACTTTTCAGCCGCAGTTCCTTTTCCACCGGAGATAATCGCGCCCGCATGTCCCATCCGTTTTCCTGGAGGGGCGGTTGCACCGGCAATAAAGGCACAGACCGGTTTACTCATGTTCTCTTTGATCCAGGCGGCAGCCTCCTCTTCAGCGGTGCCACCAATCTCCCCGATCATGACCACCGCTTCCGTATCGGGATCTTTTTCAAATCGGGAGAGACAGTCGATAAAGTTGGTTCCGTTAATGGGGTCACCACCCAAGCCGACACAGGTGCTCTGTCCCAGCCCGACCGCAGAGGTTTGATAAACCGCCTCATAGGTTAGCGTACCAGAACGGGAGACCACACCAATGCCCCCTTTCTTGTGAATATGGCCCGGCATGATACCGATTTTGCACTCATCTGGGGTGATGACACCCGGACAGTTGGGACCCACCAGACGGGTCTCTTTATCCTGCAAAAACCGCTTAACCTTCATCATATCCAGAACCGGAATCCCCTCGGTGATACAGACCACCAGTCGAATCCCGGCGTCGGCTGCCTCAATAATGGCATCCGCTGCAAAAGGCGGGGGAACAAAAATAACGGAAGCATCGGCACCGGTCTGTTTAACCGACTCTGCTACCGTATTGAAAATAGGCAGATCAAGATGGGTTCCGCCCCCTTTACCCGGCGTAACACCACCCACCATCTTGGTTCCGTAGGCAATGGCCTGCTCGGAGTGAAAGGTTCCGTTGGCCCCGGTAAAACCTTGGCAGATTACGCGGGTATTTTTGTCGATCAAAATGCTCATGGGTTGTTCTCCTTATTGGATCGACGCAACCGCCTTTTCGGCGGCATCGTTCAGATCATCGGCAGTGATGAGGGTGAGACCGGACTCGGATAACAGTTTTTTACCCTCATCCACTCGGGTCCCTTCCAGGCGAACAACGACCGGCACTTTAATATCCAAGGCACGGGCTGCTTCGATAATACCCTGGGCGATGATATCGCAACGCATGATACCGCCAAAAATATTGACCATCACCGCCTTGACGTTCTCATCGGACAAAATCAGCTTGAAGGCTGCCGTCACAGCCTCTGTTGTGGCACCACCCCCCACATCCAGGAAGTTGGCCGGCTTACCGCCTTTGAGCTGAATAATATCCATGGTCGACATCGCCAATCCGGCGCCGTTGACCATACAGCCGATACTGCCATCCAAGGTGATGTAGTTCAGATCGTGCTTGGAGGCTTCGATCTCTTTGGGGTCCTCCTCGTCAAAATCGCGCAGGGCCTCAATGTCTTTGTGGCGATAGAGGGCATTGCTGTCGAAGTTCATCTTGGCATCCAACGCAATGATATCGCCATTACCGGTGACCACCAACGGGTTGATCTCCGTCAGGGAGGCGTCGCAAGAGAGAAAAGCGTTGTAGAGTGCCGTCATGAACTGGACACACTTACCTACCTGTTTCCCTTCCAATCCCAGACCAAAAGCCAGATTCCGTGCCTGATAGGGCATAAAACCAACCGTCGGATCGATGGCCTCTTTCAGAATCTTCTCTGGGGATCGAGCGGCCACCTCTTCAATCTCCATGCCGCCCTCGGTAGAGGCCATCATGGTGATGCGACTGGTGGCCCGATCGATGACCATACCAAGATAGAGCTCTCTGGCGATATCGCACCCCTCTTCAACATAGATCCGTTTCACCTCTTTACCGGCGGGACCGGTCTGTTTGGTAATCAGGGTCATGCCAAGCATGCGCTTCGCTTCACTCTTGACCTCTTCAATACTTTTGACCACCTTCACACCGCCGCCTTTGCCTCGACCGCCAGCATGAATCTGTGACTTGACCACAAACAGTTCGCCACCCAACTCCTTCGCAGCATTTTCCGCCTCTGCCGGAGTATAGGCAACGTGCCCTCGTGGAACCTTGACCCCAAACTTCGCGATGAGGTCTTTCGCTTGATATTCATGAATATTCATGGGATTTACGCCTGCTCCAAATGGTGAATTACCCGACTGGCTATCAGCCTTCTTGACTGAAAACCCTCCATATCAATACAATCGCCTACTGTCTATTTTCTTCAGAAAGCTATTGCACACAAAAAATCAGTCTTTTCACTCTTTCAACAACACACAGCTTAGCAGACTCTCTTCCCTATGGGTATGTTCAGAATTAATTAATTGCCCCATAAGTCGGCAACAGTTGCGGTCCCACATGGGTGGTATCGCACTTTTCCTGATCCAACTGTTCAATAAACGCTTGCAAGTGGGATAATCCCGGCGTATCACTTCGGGCATTTTCTTGCGCAAACTCTGCCGCAGCCGCTCCGGCTCGCAATCCAAAAACCAATATCTCCAACAGAGCATTACCCATTAAACGGTTCAGGCCATGGACACCACCGGTCACCTCTCCGGCTGCAAACAGGCCCGGCATATCGGTACCGCCATTGGTGCGGATCACCATGCCACCATTTTGATAGTGGAGGGTTGGATAGGCCAACAGAGGAAGCTTTCGAATATCGATACCCTTACCCAAAAACTCTTTAAAACGGCCTGGAAACTCCCGCTCAATGGTGCCCCGACCATGGATCAGATCGATGAGGGGAACATCCAACCAGACACCCACACCCCCATCAGGTGTACGGATACCGTTATCCAGCTCACCACACTCCCGAATAATGGCGGCGGTGGTCACATCCCGCGTCTCCAGACCAAAGACAAACTCATCGCCATAGCGATTTAAAAACGGTGCGCCCAGCCCTCTGAATTTTTCTGTAATCAGCAGCCCTACCTTGCGCTCTGGATAGGCTATTCCCGTTGGGTGATACTGGCAGGAGTTAAGATCTCGGAGGGGGACTCCGGCTCGATAGGCCATAACCAGGCCATCCCCCGTGGCTCCGTAGTGGTTGGAGGTGGGAAAACGGTTAAAATGCAGCCGTCCCAATCCACCAGTCGCCATCACCACCGAGCGGGCATGAACAACCAGGGGCTTGCCACCGGTTATTCTCTCCAAAACAGCCCCCACCGCCCGACCATTATCATCGGTCAACAGCTCCACCGCTGGAGTAAAAGGGCTGACGGTTATCGCATCCAGTGCATCGGCCCGGTCTTGAATCACCCGCATCATCTCAAGACCTGTCACATCACCCGCAGCATGAAGCCGCTTCCTGGAGGTGCCTCCCCCATGGCGAACCTTCATCCGTCCGGTCGGATATTTATCGAACAACATGCCCAGCCCTTCAAGCCAGCGCAATATTTTCGGCCCATCGGTCACCAACGCCTCAACCAGATCAGCATTGTTACTAAAATGGCCTCCTCCCAAGACATCCACATAGTGTTGGGCGGGAGAGTCACACTCCTGATCGGCAACCTGCATCCCCCCTTCAGCCATGATGGTGTTGGAGTCTCCGTGGCGCAATTTGGTCGCAATCAACACCTTGGCACCAGCTTCAGCCGCCGCAATGGCTGCCGCTGTTCCGGCTCCGCCACCGCCGATGACCAAGACATCGGTCACCAGATCGGCCTTGAGGAGTTCCGACTCCTGGTTCAAAAAATGGGTCGAGGCCGCTCGGGGGCGGGACTCCAGAAGGTCGGCCAACTCAACCGGAACCTGACTCCCCCGATCCGGACCCACTTTCAGGGGTCGTTTGCCATCCAGCTGATGGTCGGGATGATAATCGGCAAGCCAGGCATTTCTGACCGACAAGGAGAGGGCGGGAAAGGTCTTGCCACGCAGAGAACGGGCCAGCCGCTCTTCGCGGGTTCGCTCCACCAAACGGGCCGACTCCCCCATGGACCGAGGCAAAGCAGCAAGATGGGTGAGATCGCCACGATTCATTTACAAATAACTCCGATCATCTGGAAGCCACGTACCCGGGTGGGTCTCCTCAGGCTCTCGCTCCCGACGCTGGTACAAGGCCCGTATTTCATCGGGGTCCAGACGACGCAGCCGTCTGAAAATCGGCTTATAATGATTGTTTTCCACCTTATGGATCATTTTAGTCAGATGTTCAGCAGGGGACTCCTTGAAACGGCCATGAAACCGACGCGCAGCCAAGGCCGCGTTGGGTTGAGAAATTTGCGACGGACAACGCAACACACAGGCCTGACACTGAATACAGGTAAAAGATTCCCGAGCTGCTCCGCTCAGGTCACCCCGCTTGATCATCCCCACATAGCTCATCACATCGATATCAACCGGGCAGAGCCGAGTACACTCTCCGCACATAATACAGTTATTCACTTCTGGGTAGAGTTTTCGGACGTGATATTCAGGGGTTTCCCCCTCAGAAAGGGTCAGTTCATGGCGGGCTTTTTTTTGGGGAATATAGGGAAGAGGCAAAATCTCCATTCCATCCCGAACCTCATCCTGACAGAGCAGAACCGCTTTTAATTCCGGCCGGCCACTGATCCGGTAAAGAGCCGTGCAGGCACCGCAAACCCCACCCCGACAACCAACACCACGAACAAAGGTCAGCCCAACCTCCTCCAATGCCGAGAGGATGGTTCGTCCGGCACTAACCTGATAGGGCAGGTCATCATAGCGTATGGCGAGTTGGTTGGTGTCAGACATTCAGCGATTCCATTGAGTACAGGATGCTGCAGCAGAAGAAAAAAACCGCCCCCCATGAGGGAGATCAAACCCACAGGCCAGAAACCTATTGGTGACGATCGAATCTTGGATCATACAATGGCCTCCTAAAGATCTAACAAGCGATTGAGTCCTGCTGTATACGGTAAGCCAGCCCCTTAAATCTTGAAGCGGCCATTGTCAGCACCTGCTTGGCATAACCTCTTGCCTTGACCTACCGTCATAAGCTCAGTCTATCATCTATAAATTTTACTTCGTATTCTGCGCAGGATGCCACGATTCGACCGGCTTTTCAAGGCAATCCATGAAAAAAAGCCAACTCTTACAAGGGATATACTAGCTTAACAGACTGTTATTATTAGCTGTTATTTAAAACTATAACTATTAAAATATTCTGTTTTTCAGAGAGAAAACAGGGGGGAAAGATGCCCTTTTCATGAAAGACACCCTGCTCAAGAGGAAGCCATGGCAAAATCTGCCAACAGAGCATCTGCCATGGAGATCCTTGCGGCACGCACCTCTTTATTACAACTCAAAGGCATGAGAGAGTTCTCCTGCTTTTTAGCCAGATTGCGATTGTATACCGGATGATCTTTATCCCGATTATACGCCTCCACCATATTGTTCAGGCGGTCCACCAAGCTCTCCGGCTCTTTGGGGCGGTAGGTACGGACAAAGCTGGTTAAAAAATCCATCTTTTCTGCCGAAAAGCTCTTTTTTTGTGCCATCTTCTCTAGACAAACAGCCAACACTCGACTGTTCTGGCTATTGCGCCAAACCGGACGCCGAGCCAAAGAGAAAGCCCGGTGACGATCATCTACCGCCACCACCGACTCCAACAGTTCTGCCACACCCTTCTCAACCGGACTGCTTAACCCCAAAAGCCTGACAAATCGCTCGACAACGATATTGGGAATCATGAGGGAACCAACATCAACCCCATACATTACCTGGCAAGAGAGGTTGGCCCGACAGAGCTGTTTTTGAAGATGGCAGACCGCATCCGTATCTATCCCTTCTGGAGGAAGAGCCGACTCACAGGCCGCCCGATCATCGTCCGTTGGAGTAAAAAGGGGCGAGAGCAACAGCTCCAGTTCATACTCCTCCAACTCCATGATTTTATCTGATCCCAAGCCTGCAATCGCTTCATCCACCTCCATACCATTGATGATGGCAGTGGCCGTTTTAGCAGTCAAAACCCGCATGGAGATTAACAAACCGCGAACAATATCATACAACTCTTGATTAGCTGGTGCGTTTTTCATGTCTACTGCCCTATTCCGTTCCAATAAAAACCAACCATTCCGGCCTCTTGTTTTATCGTTGCTATCTCTCACTGTTCAGAGCCATCATGCCGTCAAAAAGTTCAGGAATGAGCCACTGAAAAAGGCGAGAATCCTCATCAGGGAACGGTAAAAATGCTGGGACCCCCCTCACCCTTTTAACCTGAATAAAAGAGAGAAGGGGGTCAGATTGAGTGCGGCTGCAACAGGTTGCGCTTTAATCGAGGATCACATCCTCTTTCCGCTCCAAGTCACAACAGAGAACATAAATCTCATCATCTTTCTTGACTGTCACCGAGAGGGTGGTGCAGACGTTCAAGCTGATATTGGATCGATAGGGCTGGGAAAGATGGACCACACCCGGTTTTCGCATGGCATCTTGAAAAGGGGTCCGACGGGTCCAGGTGGCACCCTCGGTATCGGCCATGGGTTTGTAGCGAATATCCAGGTAGACCTCTCGCCCATCCGGAAACACATTGCCCCCCAACTGAATGCCCTTGTTATCCAGCAAATAGACCCGCTCAACCCGCTCCAACTCCACCAACTTGGTTGCCGCCTCTTCCAGAGGGGTTCCGTCAGCCACCTGCCAGGCACAATCCATAAACTCACTGGTAAAATTGGCCATCTCCAGATTGTGGCGCCGATCTTCACAATGGAATGAGTCTTCACACCGTTTGCGAATCGTCTGAAAATTGTTATCAAATTCATCTTGAATATGGTCAGCACGACGAGCCGGCCTGTCACTCAGATCCCCCCAGAACCGGCCTTGGAGGAAATCGGCATGGAGCCGCATGGCAACAAAGGACTCCTCCTCTGTTTCAATCTTCTCGGTCAAGACCAAGCTACCCGAGGCGTGAACCAGAGAGATCAGTTTATAAAGCATCCGTTTGGCGCGCGGGTCTTGGAAAGCATTTTCCAAGAAGTCCCGGTCCAGCTTGACAATATCCGGTTGCAAGCGCCACAACCGATCCAGGTTGGCAGACTCTCCACCAAAATCATCAAACAGCACCAAGCAGCCCATCTTCTGCAACCCTTCGATGGTCCGAGAGAGCACTGTCTCATAATTACCCTGATGCTCTCGCAGCGCTACCACCAGTTGATGGGGAGGAACACCGGTATGATCCAACACCTCTTTTAAAAAGTTCAGATCGGGATCTTGCCGACCCAGCATCACTTTGGAGTGAATATTGACAAACAGCCAGCGGTCATCAATGCCAGCTGCTGCAAAATTTTTCACGTGGAGCAAAAGCCGCATCCGATCCAGCTGCACCAGATCCTCTTCCGAGAGCGCTTTAGAAAAAAGTTGCCGAGAACTGACTGTCTCACCTTTGCGATCAATCGCCCGAAAAAAGGCTTCAAAACCAACCCCACGTTGATGGGAAGCACTAAAAATACGTTGAAATCGAGAACAGAGCCGATAAGAGGAAAAATCAGCTTCAAACTGTCCGTCCCGTTCCTGAATGGCCCTATCTAAAATTTTTACCGAACGCCCACCAAACAGGCCAGTCAATGCCTCAGGAGCAGAGGAACTCACAGACATAAACACCTCCAATTGTGTTGTTTTATCCAATTACACCATAAAAATAACTAGTCGATCACATCCGGTTCTATTTCACTCTATCCCACCGCAAAAGTCAGCAAAAAAAAGAGCCTGGGGCAAAATAAAAAAAACCACCTTTGCGCAAGGTGGTTTTTTTTGTTGTTTTACAGAATGTAAAGAGAAAAAATCCTCATTTTCCTGACTTTTTACCCTCTTCCATCTCTTCAGCATGATCCACATTGGTAATGCCCGCCAACTGCTGAAGCAGCCGCCAGTTTTCCAGCCGATCTTCCTGAGACCGTTTCAAAACCTCAGTGGGCTCGTCACTGTCTCTGAAATGCTTCTCGAAGCGCCCTTCTGTACGGCAGAAAGAGATAAAGTCAACCACCTCCTCACTACCATCCTTACCCTTGCGTCGATGCCAGTCCCGCTTGACCGAAGGGTTCCCCTGCAACGACATGCGCGCCGCCAGGGTGGGGCCAGCATCGGGGTTGTAGATGAAGACCGGAAAAGCCCGAGACTCAACCGCCAACATGGACTGGGTACAAGAGACATCATCCGCAACCTGATGCTCCGGTTGACAGGTGGTGAAGGCGTTGATGAGAGCCGGCCCGTCAAAAGCCAGCGCCATCTCGATAGACTTATAGAAATGGTTGGTCATGGAGCCAACTGTTTGCGCCACAAAAACCCGTGGGTGCATCATGGCAATGTTGGCAATCTCCTTGCGACGCTCCTGTTTGCCATGCTCCGCCTTACCATGAATGGACATTTTCGCCTCCTGACCGATAAAAGTCGCCGTCGAGGCCTGACCACCGGTATTGGAGTACACCTGGGTATCCATCACAAACGCTTTAATGTTCATCCCAGAGGTCAACATGCGGGAGAGGGCTTGAAAGCCGATATCCAACATGGAGCCGTCACCACCAAAGACCCAAATATGGTGATCCTGCTTGCCCAGTTGATCCCAGTGAGCCCGAATCCCCATGGCAACGGTAGCCGCATTCTCGAAAAGAGAGTTGACCCACGGCGCCCGGAAGGGGTTGTAGGGGTAGGTGGAACCATAAACGGTACTGCAACCGGTGTTCGCGACAATACCGTACTTTTCACCAACCTTTTCATAGGTCATGGCAAGAATCTGTCGAATAGCCGATGTCTCGCCACAGCCCATGCAGTTACCGGCCCCGCCGACAAACTGATTGGCCTCCTCCTTGAGCATGATATCGATCTTCAGCTTGGGATTGATATACTCAGCCGGTGTCTTCGGGGAGGTCTTGTAGTATTCCCAACTGGAAAAATAGCCATCCAGATTATCTTTGGTTTTTTTGATCATGCCCAGGGCATCATGGTCACCACAAGCAGTAACACACTCACCACACCCTTTACATTTGGTGGGGTCGACAAAAATGCCAAACCAAGCACCACCAGGGGCTGAAGGATCTTTCTCCCTCTTTTTTTCGTAGGTTTTCCAAAATTTGGTTGTCTGCACAAACTGGCTGCGCAAAAACTCCCGCTGCTCCTCCGACTCCAGAGCAGCCAGATCCTTGTCCAAGGTCTCTGGTGTCACCACCTTCCCCCAGATCGCAGAGTCAGGGCACTGCTGCACACACTCCATACAGGCCACACAGTTAGCCGACTCAAACTCCGGCAGATCGGGGGCGATGTAGGAAAAATCCCGGTAGGAAGCGGTTCCGCCAGGAATGACGGAGTTGGCAACAAAAGGATCGGCCGGTTGACCAGATCCAGAACCGGTGTTGTAGGCCTGCATAATTTCACGCGCCCGGTCGATGTCATACCACTTGGGCGTCGGTCCTGATAAGATTAAGGCTCTTTGACTCATGACTTCACTCCTGCAAACTTTTGTCCTGGCAAGTCGGGAAACCCGATCAGCCGGAAAGTCCCCCCCACCAGATTAAAAGCACTCGGCTTCTGCTCACATTAAATAAAGAAGGCGTTAACATCCTTACCTTTCGCTTCCCACTCCAATCGACCCTCTTCCAAGATATCAGCCGGCGTCGCAGCCATGATTTCCGGTGTGACAATCATCACCTTCTCATAACCCCGCTTAACCGCCTGCAGATTCTCCTCCACAACCTGATCGCCCCGTTTACCAAAATATTTGGTCAGCGGTTTGCGAACCTGGGTGAAGAGATCCTCCACATTCATCTTGGCATTCTCTCTGAAAGGGGTAACCCTCAAGAAGACACCCAGAAGAACAACCCCTTGGAATCGCTGAATGAGAGAGGAGTCCGATTGACAGGATTCCCGAGCAATTTCGATGGTATCTACACCATAGAACTTAATATCATGCTCTTTCATGAAATATTTGGCATAGGGGGGTAGAGACTCCCAAAGCCCTTCTGGGGTGGTCTCATCAGTATGCTGGAAGACAATCCCGCCCTCCTGCAGTCCCACCAGAGGGTTACCCATATACCAAGTCGTGGGGTCCATCAAAGGGACAAAATCAACCTGCTGCAACTCACAGTGGGTCATGATTTTTTCGGAAGGGGTCACCGTCAAGTAGGTGTTGGTCGGCAGACCCTTTTTCTCGGAACCATACTTAGGAGCAGCCTGAACATTAAATCCGAAAATATCCCCCAACATGGTGGCAATAACCTTGTTGGTGGTGACCGAACCAAAACCACCCACCGAGTGAGCCCGCACCGAAAAGGAGCCTTCGGGACGCACATCGGGCTCGCCATCCAGGGATAGGGCGGTATGATGATCGATACCCAAGGTAAAGAACCGCTTACCCTCTTTGCCTTTCACCATATTGCGAGCAATGGACATGACGTGTCCGGGGGTGGAGTCCCGAGAACCCAGACCGGCTGAGCCGGAAAAGACAAAAGGTATCGTATCCAGTTTTTCAAACAGGGGATCGCCCATGGCGGCTCGAGCCAATGCAGCTTCGATATCCGTTGTCAGGGGGTTGTCCACCATGGTCGGAATATCACAGCGCTCAATAACCGAGACCGCTTTACAGTTTCGGATCGCCTGAACCATCTGTACAGAGGGAAACGGTCGGTAGCAGGTGACGTTGACCACACCCATCTTGATACCCAGGTTGTTACGGATTTCATCGATGGCCGAAATGCAGGTCTCCGCCATGGTGCCCATGGCAATCACCGCATATTCGGCATCATCCATCATGATGGTATCCAGAAGCTGATAGCGACGTCCTGTCAGGCGATAGTACTCCTCCATGGAGGACTCGATAATATCGGACAGCTTGTCGTAGTAGAAGCGTTGGGCAATTTTACCCTGCATATAGGCGTCCTGGTTCTGTACCACACCCATCTGTAACGGATGGTCGGCATCAAACAGGGTGCGCATTTTCTCACGAGGGTCACCCAGGTACTCCCGGATGAGATCGTCCTCGGGAAAGTTCAGGTTTTCGATGGTGTGGGTACTCAAAAAACCATCCTGAACATTCATAAAGGGGGTGAACGAAGCCTCTGAGGCCCGACGGGAGATAAGACAGAGATCGGAGCAGGCCTGAACACTCTGAGCAAAAAGGATCGCCCAACCGGTATCAGAAACCCCCATCACATCGTCATGGCC
This sequence comes from Magnetococcales bacterium, assembly GCA_002753565.1. Taxonomy (GTDB): domain Bacteria; phylum Pseudomonadota; class Magnetococcia; order Magnetococcales; family JADFYX01. Next base: position 55,390 of record PEAM01000025.1, read on the forward strand.
GGCATGAACATTCAACCCTTGAGAGGTTAAAGCTCGCGCCCCCACATTCAACACCTGGGGCAGTCTCTTGCCGGAGATGGTATAAAGCACCTCCTTCATGAGAATCAGCCCCTGGCCTGAGGTAAAGTTGGTTACTCGCCCGCCCGCCAGAGCAAACCCTTCACAGGCTGAAGCCGATGAGTGTTCGGACTCCAACTCCATCCAGACGATGGGCTTACCCCAAACGTTTTTGAATCCGTTGGCGACAGCAACCTGGAAAAGCTGTCCCATAATGGTTGATGAAGTGATTGGATAGGCGGCCGCACCATCTGTCGCCCTCGTCTCAACATAAGAGATCGCATCGGATCCGTCTCCCGTTCCGGGTATACCAGGATAGGGGAAAGACTGTTCCTGCGCTGCAGTCATAGTTGCCATACAAAAAACACCCTCCATGGGTCAGGTTACAACGTCAATACAAAACCGGCATCGCCAGAAAGATGTAAATCTATATCACAGAATATATGCAACGCACAATGTGTTCCGTGCTGCGATGCAATAAACTGCTGATGCCAGCCATTTAAAACTCTCTGCGACCTGCCAGAGCCTGGTAGAGTGTCGACTCATCCAGATATTCCAGCTCTCCCCCCATCGGTAGGCCATACGCCAATCTTGTTACTTTGCACCCCATCGATTGAGCCAGCTGGGCAACAAAGTGAGCCGTTGCCTCCCCCTCAACCGTTGGATTGGTTGCAATAATCAACTCTTTGATCCCTCCAGCAGAGAGACGACTCTGCAAAGTGTTCATCTGCAGCTGCTCCGGACCAATGCCATCCAGTGGGTTCAACCTGCCGCCCAGCACATGGTAAAGGCCGTTAAAAAGCCCCGCCTTCTCAAACGCCATCAGGTCAGAAGACTCTTCAATCACACATAAAAGGGTCGGATCCCGCCGAGAATCCTCACAGACCCAACAGAGATCCCCCTCCGCCAAATTGTAACAGTTGCGGCAGGTGTGAACCCGATCTTGAAGCATCTGCAGAGAGGAGATCAGCTGTTCCACCTCAACCGAGCCGTGGCGCAGGAGGTGGTAGATCATCCGCTGGGCACTTTTCTGACCAATACCGGGAAACCGAGAGAAAACAGCTACCGCCCGCTCAACCGATGGAAGCCCTTTCATCTTGATACAGCCCTCTCGGCGCCGACCATCCAGGCCGGAGTACAGATCACCATGCTAAAAAGGCAGCTTCATTCCCGGAATATTCAAGCCACCGGTCATTTTAGCCATATTCTCCTGGGTCATGGCTTGAACCTTTTTCTGAGCATCGTTGAAGGCGGAGGCGATGAGATCCTCCAACATCTCCACATCCCGAGCATCGACAACGGTCGGATCGAGGCGCACACTTTTGACCTCCTGCTTGCCATCCATGGTCACCTCGACCATCCCCCCACCAGACTGGCCAATGATGGATGTTGCCGCCATCTCTTCTTGGATTTTAGCCATTTCGCCCTGCATCTTTTGGGCTTGTTTTAGAATATCTCCAAGATTTTTCACGCTATTTTTCTCCAATTATTCACTATTGGACAGTTCCATGGGACAGAGGTTCCACATCCAATATCTCTGCCTGAAAACGGGCGGACAGCTCCCGAACAAGGGGATGTTCCCGTGTTTGATTGGTCAGGTTGGTCAACGCTGTGCTTTTAATCCGGGCCGATCTCTCCCCCAGGGTCTCAGGCCGAGGCGCATCCGAGGCAGACTGAACAACCACCCCCTCTCCCGATTCGCCCATCTTCTCCAAAAAGCCTGCCAGCCGCCGAACAACCTGATCCGGCGGGCCAAAACAGTCATTGACCAACTGAAGCACCACCCGAAGGGGTCTCCCCCCCTCCCCAGCCTGAAAATCCAGGCAGGCCAGCTGCTGCTTCAATTTCATCGCCAACTCCGGCGCAGATCGCTCTGCGGAGGATATCAACTGGTTCCAGGAAGTCAAAGATTCTCGTCCAACATCTTTTTGCAGCGCAACCGAAGAGGCAGAAGAACCGGGGGAGGCCGATGGCAGCGTACTGCTACCTCCTGTCGAGGAGGCGACAGGGGTTGGCAGTGAGCCTCCACCCTGCTTGACCAGGCCAATCAGTCGCCCCAGATCAGGAACCGGCTTGAGAAAAGCAACCCGGAGCAGCAACATCTCCAGAGATTGCCGCCGATTTTCCGCCAGACGCAGATCTTGACTGCTGCGCAACAAAACCTGATAGACCATCTGCAGATGCTCCTGGCTCACCTCTTTGGTGATCTCTGCCAGACGAAGGGTCAGCTCATCCCCATCCTGCTCCGAATCTCCCCCCACCACCTTCATCCGAACCCCATGATGCAGCATATCCAACAGATCGTTGATCAACGCCTCCGGTTCAATTCCCGAGCTATAAAACGACTCTGCCAGGGTCAACACCTTATCACCCTGCCCGGTCAGCAGGGCGTCGAGAAGCGTCAACCCACCCACCCGGTCAGAAAGCCCCAACAGTTCGGCTACCGCCTCCTGCTTGACCATTCCCTCCCCATGGGAGATGGATTGGTCCAACACAGAGAGAGCATCCCGAACAGAACCCTCCGCAACCCGCGCAATCACCCGCAGGGCAGACTCCTCATACGTCACCTTCTCCTCCTCCAGGATATGGGACATATGGGCGATCAACGCCTCTTGGGTTACGCGCTTCAGATCGTAACGCTGACAACGGCTGATGATGGTAGCCGGGATTTTTCGGGATTCGGTGGTGGCAAAAATAAATTTAACGTGAGAGGGGGGCTCCTCCAAGGTCTTTAACAGCGCATTGAACGATTTATCCGACAGCATATGGACTTCATCGAGAATAAATACTTTGTAACGAGAAGATGAGGGGGCATAGCCCACCATGTCCAACAACTCCCGCATCTGCTCCACTTTGGTCCGGGAGGCGGCGTCAATCTCCAGTACATCGGGATGGTTGCCCGCCACTATCTCCCGGCACGAACCACACGCTCCGCAAGGCTCCGCCGTCAGACCGGTCTCGCAGTTGAAGCACATGGAGAGCAGTCTGGCCAAGGTGGTCTTACCAATGCCACGAATACCCGTAAAGAGAAAAGCATGGGGGGTGCGCCCCCCCGTGAGAGCATTCTTCAATGCCCGCATCACATTTTCCTGCCCAACAAGGGCCGAAAAACTCCGAGGGCGCCAGCGGCGTGCAAGGACTACGTAGGAAGACATGGGATTGAACCGACTGCTCCTCTACCAGGGGATGAGAGAGAACGAACAAAAAAAGTTGATAGCCAGAAACTATCTTTATACCAACAGTTCCAAAACAATGAAAGGGCAAGAAAAAACCACCTGTGCCCTCTTTGTGATGCGCCATCAAACGACAGTTTGGATTATCAGGGAGTGCGGAGGGATGAACAACCCTGCCTTGTGCTTATGCGTCCCGTTGGTTGGCTTCAAAAACAAGACGATGAAGGGCGGCTCCGATCAGGGGATATACGGCACACCGAAGGTCTTGCTACCGCTGCTACCTTCCGGTCCTGACGGGGTTTACAAGTTTCCGTTGCGTATGACCTGATCATCAACACCGCCCACATAGATCTCGTTATTCGGGTTCCGACCGTCAACAGTGACCGATTGATTCCCTATCTTAAAGTCCCCGTGGGAGGGGAAAAAATTCTGGCGGAGAGAGAGGGATTCGAACCCTCGGTACCCTTGTGGAGTACACACACTTTCCAGGCGTGCTCCTTCAACCGCTCGGACATCTCTCCAGAACTGTCAAAGCTAACCTTGCGCCAACCCAAAAGCCGACCAGGGAAGTTTCAACAGATTGGGGATTTAATCAAATTCCTCTCTTGCGATCAAAGAAAAATCTCAAAAAACGTGAACAAAATTCAGAAACCGCCCGGTCATCCTCCCCCTTTTCCATCCCGCTCTTCCAGGGAACAGCCCTGACACACCCCCTCTTTTCACCCCCCAATCTGGTCTCTTCAGCCAAGTAGGAAACCTTTGAAATTCTAGCTATTTTCAATGCTTCCAGACAGAGCGGGCAGGGCTGAAGAGTGACGGTCATTTCCGTCTGGGCAAGGCGATAATTGGCCAGTCGCCGACTGGCTAACCTCAGAGCAATGATTTCTGCGTGCCCCAGTGGATCGTGATGGAAAACAGGCCGATTACCCCCCTCTGCCAATATCCTTCCCCATCCATCGACCAACACAGCCCCCACCGGTACCTCCCCCCGATCTCCAGCTGAAACCGCCGCAACCAAGGCCAGCAGGGCGTGGGTCCGATCCAGATCCAGAGCCACCCCTTCACCCTTCATTTCAGATCCTGGCGGATGCTACAGAGAGCTTTCATCGACCCCCAAAAAGCTCAGATCATACCGGGGATGGTCCCAGGCGGTCAGGGCGCTATCTCGGGCAAAAAGCCACCCCTCATGGAGGATACTCTCCGAGTTATCTTGAAGAACAACCCAAACCACCGGGTTGACATGGCCTTCCGGGCCATGGTAGGCCACACCGTCCCGTATGACCAAATCTCGAACAAAGGCTGTGGGAAGCAACCACCCCCCCCAGGGGGCCGCCACCCGACCACCAGTCGGCACAATCAGACGATGAACTTGCAGGGTCCGTTTATCCAATATCATAAAGCGCAGCGGAATCTCTCTGCTCTCGGATATCATGCTTTGAGAAGGTTTGGCGTGCGCTTCGATAATATGGGGAGAGACCGGTAGCCTACCCTTTTCGTTATATTCCAAAGAGAGATAAGCACTCTCTTTCGGCTCCTCAGGAATACAGCCGCCAAAAAACAGCAGGACAGCAACCAAAATAAGGGAACGAAAAAGCACCATGTCTAATCAGTTTTTTTGGGGTAGGAATAGAGTGGCGGAGAGAGAGGGATTCGAACCCTCGATACCCTTAACGAGTATAACACCTTAGCAGGGTGCCGCTTTCAGCCACTCAGCCATCTCTCCAGATTTGATCGGGCAGACTGCACTTTCTTTTTTCCGTTGTCAACGGTTTTGAAAGCCAAACAGAGGCCATCTGGCGTTTTTTAGAAAAAAACACTTTTTTTCCCCCTTTTTTCAAATCACCCCTTGACCATGACCTCCAGGCAGCGTATACAAACTGGCTCTCGGGGGGCCTATAGCTCAGTTGGTTAGAGCGCACGCCTGATAAGCGTGAGGTCGGTGGTTCAAATCCACCTAGGCCCACCATTTTTTGCCTCCAAACAGTATTTTTCCTGTTTCTAAGCAAAAAATGGTATGATAGTCTAGTCCGGATATTTGGCACATTGGTTGTTTTTTGGGGGTGTAGCTCAATTGGTAGAGCACCTGCTTTGCAAGCAGGATGTCATCGGTTCGATCCCGGTCACCTCCACCATTTATAAAAAATCGGAATTTATTCCGTGCAGAAACCGCCTCTAGGGGCGGTTTTTTTGTGCCTTATTTACCCAACAATTTCAATAGTTAGCGTAAAACCAACCGACACAGAACAATTCTCTGGTGTGGTCGGACTCTCTCATTTCCAGCCCGTTTTTCTCTCTGTCTGCCGATATTCTGAAAAGGGTGTGGACCGGCGCAATCCGACCACACACCCCCGACCACACTTAAATATCACAATGATAACAAAGTTTATCATGAAATGCTTATTTTGATCAGTTTGAAATGTTCTTCGTGAAGCCAACAGCCACTGGCACCAAAACTGGAGAATAGTCATGAGTTTCAAGATTTTGCAATGCCCAGACAAACCAAAACAGTGTGGTCGGATTTCACTATTCTGAATGACAGGCCGAACACACCTTTATGGTCAATAAAAGGTGTCGGGTAAGTCCGTAGCTCCCTCCAATGCCAGTTGAACCAGAAAGTCACTTTCCCCCATCGTTGGAATGCCCAACTCAGAAGCCTGTTATATTTCCAGCATGGACGATGACCCAGCACTAGAAATTCTGCTCTCTTGTGAACCTTTCAGCATAAACGTACCTTGCCAGGCCTCATTCATCATTCTGATAGAGGCAGTCAATACTGTGCCCATAACTACCAAAAAATTGTCAAACAGTTCGGAATGAAAGCATCTATGTCTCGGAGAGGAAACCGTTATGACAATGCTCCTATGGAAAGCTTTTTTGGCACCTTAAAAAATGAGTTGGTTCTCCTACAAAAATTCGCAACGAGTAGAGGCTAAAGCTGCAATCCAAGAATACATTGAGATTTTTTACAATCGTCAAAGAAGACACTCAAGAAAGTGTTATCTATCACCAGCATGATTCATACAGCGTTTTTATCAATCTGTAGGATAATAGTGTCCACTATTGTCAGGACAGGACACCCAGGCATACAGGCACAAGGAAGACTGATTATCATTTTAACGAATATTTGATAACTAAATATATTTTAACCGGAAGACAGTATAATCAGAAGGTGGTATATTGACACCATCCTACTAAA
>PEAM01000026.1 GCA_002753565.1 Magnetococcales bacterium
CCCGATCTCCCCAAAAGGTCTCCGGGTCATCCAGGGACTGTTTGTACCACTGCTGGTATTTCTCTTCGTTGATAAAAGCGTTTTTTGAAAAATCTGCGGGAACAGGGTAGACTTTACTCATCGACTTTTTTTCCTCGAAATAGAATTTTGACCCCTGGGCATCTCAACCCTCAACACCCACCATTTTATCCGTCTCCGGAAACCAATCTAAAGCCCTGAACGCTATCTCCAAAAACGTTATATTTCTCTATGTACAATTAGTTGTTATGTTTTTTGCCAGTATCTGTCTACCACTTTACCAAGGGTTTTGGAAAGGGCTGATTTAACATATCCATCCATTTAACGGATTCAGGCAGTCTATTTTCCGGCAAGTTATAGTACGGAAAACAATCAATTACAATAGAGCAAACGCCCTAAAATATTCTCTATGGAAAAAGGGGCCATAAAAGTATTCAACCCGATCCCAACACCTCAATCTCCCTATTTTTGGCAGCGTCTCACGCCCCTTTCTCGGCCCAATAAGGCAAAATAATAGCACGATGAAGGGGCGACTTTCCTTTGCCCATCGTTTCAACAAAGGCTACTATTTGTCTCATGGAAAATAACAACCCCAAGCGTGTTGACCCCCAGATCCTGGAAACCTTCCAAGCGGATCAACAAGGGGTGCAGCCTTTTCTCTCGGCCTCCCCTCCCTTCGATCTTCTGCCAACCGAAACCGTGACAGAGTTGAGTCGCTTGGTTGTGGTCAGAACCTTGGGTGCCGAAGAGCTGATTCTGAAACCGGGGGAGCTGTGTCAAAAGGTCTATGTGATTCGTTCCGGTGCGGTTTCCGTCAGCAGTGCTGAGGGGACCCTGCTGACGCACCTGGAGCAAGGGGACACCTTTGGGGCCACCTCCTCTTCAGAGAAGGTACGCCACCCAAAAAGCATTCGCACCGACAGAGAGACCGTTCTCTACCAAATACCCCAAGAGAAATTTGAGTCGTTATGCGACCATTTTCCCTCCTTTGCCCACCACTTTCTTCCCATCAGCAGCAACCAGGTACGAGGCTCCCTGCTTCGAGATTCGGCCAACCGGAATGGGCTGAGAATCATCGCCACCCCCCTGAGCCAATTGGTGACACGCAGCGCCTTGGTTATCGATGAAAAAACCAGCATACGAAAAGTGGCGGAGGCCATGGATCAGGAGAAGGTCGATAACGTGCTGCTGGTTAAGGGTGGTGAGTTGACGGGCATTTTAACCCACCATGATCTATCAAGTCGGGTGGTTGCCAAAGGGCATCACGTCGGCGAGTCTGTCTCGACAGTCATGACCCCCAACCCGGCAACCTTGGATGCCAGCGCCCTGGGCGTCGATGCCGCCCAGTTGATGACCAGCCTGGGTATTGAGCATATTCCCGTTCTCGACAAGGGCCAGCCCATCGGGGTGGTGACCGCGAAAAATCTCTCTCAAAATCCAACCACTTCAGCCATCTATCTGGTCCGAGAGACCTATCGCCGCAAAACCTTGGATGGCTTGAAAAGAATCGCAGCCCAAATTCCCAATCTGCTGGCAGACTTGACCGACGCCTGGATTCCGGCCCACAATATCGGCCACCTGGTCTCCAGCGTCACCGATGCCCTCAACATTCGGCTGCTGCAGTTGGCTGAAGAGCACCTTGGACCTCCTCCGGTCTCTTATAATTGGGTGGTTGTCGGCTCTTTAGGTCGGTGCGAACAGACAGCGGTATCGGATCAAGATAACTTTATGCTGTTTGATAACGATTACGACGAAGCCAAACACGGCGACTATTTTACCCAACTGGCCGAGCATGTCTGCACGGGCATGAACGAGCTGGGCTATGTCTTCTGTCCGGGGGGTATCATGGCTCAGAACATCAAATGGCGCCAACCTCTCAAGGTGTGGAAGGGCTATTTCAGAAAATGGATGGAGGAGCCTGAACCCAAAGCCTTGATGCTCTCGTGCATCTTTTTTGATCTGCGCTCTCTCTACGGAAAGAAAAAGCTCTTTTTAAAGCTGGAAAAATTTATCACCGAACGGAGCAAGGAAAACCGCATCTATCTTGCTCACATGGCGGCCAACGCCCTGACATCCCATCCCCCCTTGGGGTTTTTCAACAATTTTACCCTGGTAAGAGAGGGTCTGCACAAGCGCACTTTAAACCTGAAGCAGAATGGTGTAATCCCTATCGTGGATCTGGCTCGGATTTACGCGCTTTCGGCGGGGGCCGATCCGGTCAATACGGTAGATCGTCTCAAACTGGCGGCAGAATACAACATCCTCAGCCGGGAAGGGTGTCAAGATCTTCTGGATGCCTTCGAACTGATCAGCATTACCCGACTCCGTTATCAAGCTCGCTTGATTAGAGAGAACAAAAAGGTGGATAACTATATGTCGCCCAAGCTGCTGACCAATATGGAGAGAGATCACCTGAAAGATGCTTTTTCGGTCACCCAAACCATGCAGGCCGCTCTACGACAACATTTTCAGACAAATTCGCTTGGTTAGAACGTAGAACTCTTATAATCCTGTACTCAAAGAAGCTGAGGACTGTTCAACTGTTTGGAGAACATGATGCCCCGAGATATCTTGATTGTGGATGACGCACCGAACATCGTGCTTTCGCTTGAATTTTTAATGAAGAAAGAGGGATTTACCGTCCGAGTGGCCGTCGATGGTGATGAGGCCCTCAAGGCGATGGAGGAGAGAGCGCCGGACCTGATCCTGCTGGATGTCATGATGCCGAAACGCAATGGCTATGAGGTGTGCCAGACCATTCGGGCCCGTGAAGAGTGGAAAAACACCCGGATTATCATGCTGACGGCCAAAGGTCGGGATGTGGAACGGGAAAAAGGGTTGGCCATGGGTGCGGATGATTATGTGACCAAGCCATTTGCTACCCGTGATCTGGTTGTTAAAGTCCGAGAAATGTTGGATATTGCCGAGAGTTGACCCCTTCGATCTCTTTCGAAGCTGGGTCGATTCGGATTGAGAGACTATGAGTAACCGTAAAAAATATTGGGGACTGTTTGGGTTTTTCCTCGTGTTGGAGCTGGCTGTAGTCGCCATCCTGATCTGGCGAGCCACCACGGAGATGCCCCTGCTTACCCCCGAGATTACAGCCTGGCTTCAACACCATGGCGGCATCCTCCTGGCTGCTTTGGCTGGACTGTTTCTTGTGCTGGGTCAGATCTGGTCGTGGATTGACAAATCCCTTCTAGAACCAACAGAGGCCCTCTCCCGTGATATCAGCATCATGGCCAAGGCCGACCCTAACCGAAAAATTCAGGTGGATTCAGGCCATTGGCTTGGGGCGTTGCCGGAATCTGTCGAGCAGTTGGGGGCCAGCCTGGTCCAGGCCCGCCGGGAGATCAACGAAGCCCTGGCCACCGGAACCCAAGGGGTTGAGCGGCTGGAGATGGTGATCAAACGGTTGAAGGTCGGTGTGATTGTCTGCGATGCTGAAGCGCGGATTTTACTCTACAACGCCTCCATTCAAGATCTGTTTCGCAACCAGGATCAGGCTTTGGGGTTGGGGCGTTCGCTTTTTGGTCTCTGTGCCCGCCTTCCGGTCGAGACCACCATGATACAACTGCTGCAACAACGGGAGAATCCACAAGATAACGAACGGGACGAGGCCCGTTTTTTTTGTGCGACCACCCAAGGAGAGCTTCTGCTCGACTGTATCATGTCTCTGTTGCCCAAACAGGGTACCGATAAAGATATGTTTGTCATGACCCTGTCGGAAGTGACCCGAAAAATGGAGGCGCTGCAGCGAAATGACCGCCTGATTCGCACCTCCCTGGAGCGGTTTCGCTCCCCCATGGCAACCATTCGGGCCGCAGCGGAAAATCTGGTGGAAAACCCCGACATGCCTTCGCCAACACGGGAGACCTTCACCCAGATCATCAACCAGGAGATCAAGGGGCTTTCGGAACTGTTCGATTCGGTCTCCCGAGAGGCGCGCGCTTTGGCCTCCGATCACTGGACCCTCACCGACACCCACACCGCCGACCTGTTTGCCACTCTGGAGAGACATCTGACCAAAAAGCGGGGACCAACCCTTCTTGTGGAGGGTACGCCCTTATGGATTCAGGCCGATGCACCGGCTCTGCTGCTGGTGTTGGAGGCGTTGGTTGAAAACATTGTCGCCACCACCCAGGTGGAGAGCCTCACCCTGGAGACGCTCATGGGGGACAGGCGGGTCTATCTGGATATTATCTGGTCGGGTGATCCCATCCCTTCGGGTGTGGTGGAGTCCTGGCAGGGGTTGCCCCTACAAGAAAGTACCGGAAACTTAACCCTGGGGGATGTTCTGGAGCGTCATGGTGGGGCCATTTGGAGCCAAGTTCATCGTACGAGTGGACAGGCTATTCTACGCCTGCCCGTCTCCTCCTCTCCTCGACAGTGGCAACTGCCCCGAGAGGAGATCCCGGAGAGGCCGGAGTTCCACGACTTTTCCCGTACGGAGACCGTTCGGGAGTTGGGACGACTGGCTGCCAGCTCCCTGGCCAACCTGACCTTTGTGGTGTTTGACACCGAAACCACCGGCCTCAACCCCAGCAACGGCGACGAGATCATCTCCATTGCCGGTGTGCGGATTGTCAACGGTCGGATTCTGCAGGGAGAGACCTTCCAATCTCTGGTCAATCCCAGGCGCACCATTCCACGGGTCTCCATAGGTATCCATGGTATCACCGACCAGATGGTCAAGGACGCCCCCCCCATCGAGGAGGTTCTGCCCCGCTTCAAAGAGTTTTCCACCGGCGCGGTTCTGGTGGCCCACAATGCCGCCTTCGACATGCGTTTTCTACAACTGAAAGAGGAGCTGTGTGGTGTCTGGTTTGATAATCCGGTTCTGGACACCCTGCTTCTTTCGGTCTACCTCCACGACGAGGTAACCGACCACACCCTGGATGGTATTGCCGGTCGTTTGGGGGTTCAAATTCGGGAGCGCCACACCGCTATGGGTGATGCCATGGTAACTGCTGAGGTGTTTGTCCGGCTTCTTGAACTCCTGAATGTAAAGGGAATATCCTCTTTGGGATTGGCGGTTCAGGCTTCTGAAAGTATGCTGCAGATCAGAAAACAGCAGGCCAAAGCAAACTATTAGTCCAACATCGGCACCCTATTGAAGAAGACCCAAGGCCGCGTTGGTTTACAGGAGAAACAACCATGAACCACCAGTCAGCCGACCGGAAAAAACAGCGGCTTTTGGCCCTCTGTATTGCCGGCTTCATCGCCCTGAACTACCCCCTGCTCTCCCTCTTTGATCAGGCGGAACTGACGCTGGGTATCCCGGTTCTGTTCCTCTATCTCTTTTTGGTCTGGGCGGTCATCATCTCCTTGATTGCCCTGGTTATGGAGACCGGCCAGGAACCCGGAGAGGAGCGATAAGATGACTCTGCCCTGGGAGTGGGTTGTTCCTCTGATCTCTGTCGCCTATCTGGGACTGCTCTTTGCCGTGGCCTATTTTGCCGATATGCGGGCGGATCAGGGGCGCTCCTTAATCAGCAACCCTTATGTGTACACCCTTTCCATTGCCGTTTACTGCACCTCTTGGACCTTCTACGGTAGCGTGGGTCGGGCGGCGGTTAGTGGTATCGGCTTTTTGCCCATCTATCTGGGTCCCACCCTCATGGCTGCCATCTGGTGGCCGATTTTAGGCAAGATCATTCGAATATCCAAAGATAATCGGATCACCTCCATCGCCGACTTTATCGCCTCACGCTACGGAAAAAGCCGAGGGATTGCCGCCATGGTAACCCTGATTGCCGTAGTGGGGATCATGCCCTATATTACCCTGCAATTAAAAGCTGTTGCCACCAGTTTGGATGTGCTGGTCCACCATCTGGAGTATGGTTTTTCTTCAGGCCATCCGGCGGCTCCCTGGGGAGATACGGCTCTTTATGTGGCGTTGATTCTGGCTCTCTTCTCGGTTCTTTTCGGCACCCGCCACCTGGATGCCACCGAACGTCATGAGGGGATGGTGGCAGCCATTGCCTTTGAGTCCATCATTAAACTTCTGGCCTTTCTGGCGGTGGGCCTGTTTGTCACCTTTGGTCTGTTTGACGGACCGGGGGAGCTGTTCCAAAAGACCATGGCCGACCCCAAGTTAAAAAGTTTAATGGGATTTGGTACCCTCTCCGGGGGCTATTCCAGTTGGTTTTCCCTCACTTTTCTGGCCATGATGGCGATACTTTTTCTACCCAGACAGTTTCAGGTCTTGGTGGTGGAGAATGTAAACGAAAACCATATCCGCAAGGCCGCCTGGCTGTTTCCTCTCTATCTGTTGATTATCAATCTTTTTGTTCTCCCTATCGCCTTTGCGGGCAATCTGATTTTTCCCGGTGCATCGGCTGACCCGGATACTTTTGTCTTGACCCTGCCTATTTTCGGTGATCAGCAGTGGCTGGCGCTGTTTGCCTATTTGGGAGGGCTGTCTGCGGCAACCAGCATGGTTATTGTGGCGGCTATCGCCCTCTCCACCATGGTCTGTAACGATCTGATTATTCCGGCTTTTCTCCGTTTTCATCTTCAGGTTCAAGAGGATCTGTCCGGTATCATCCTCACCATACGCCGTGGGGTTATTCTGGCTCTTTTGCTGCTGGGCTACATCTATTTCCGCCTGATTGGCGAATCTCATACCCTGGTGACGATTGGTCTGGTCTCGTTTGCGGCGGCGGCCCAGTTTGCTCCGCCCATTCTATTGGGCATCTTCTGGAAGGGGGCCAGCCGTCGAGGGGCCATTGCCGGACTGTTGGCTGGCTTTCTGATCTGGGCCCACACCTTGCTTCTGGCCTCTTTTGCCATTTCGGGCTGGATACCAGAATCTTTCCTCACTGAAGGGCCTTGGGGCATCACCTGGTTACGACCCTATGCCCTGTTTGGCCTCTCTGTTTTCGATCCGATTACCCACTCCATTTTTTGGAGCATGTTGATCAATATCGGCCTGCTGATCACCGTCTCGCTGTTTGACCGACAGACTGCTGTTGAGCGCATACAAGCCCTCAATTTTGTTAATGTCTTTGAACAGGGTGCCCGAGGTGGAGAGGCGTATCTTTGGAGTGGGTCGGTTTCGGTTGTCGACCTGAAAAGGTTGGTCGCCCGCTTTGTTGGGCCAACTCGGGCGATGCGGGATTTTGACCATTTTATCACGCAACATCGACTGATCCTGCCAGAAAATGGCATAGCCCCCTCCAGCCTGGTTGCGTTTGCCGAACAGCGTCTGGCTGGCGCCATTGGTTCCGCCTCGGCCCGTATCATGATTCACTCCATCGTCAAGGGAGAGGAGTTGGATCTGGAAGGGGTCATGCGTATTTTGGACCAGACCAGCCAAGTGATCGAATACAGTCAGCGTCTGGAGCAAAAATCGGCCGAGTTGGAAGCGGCCACCCGGCAGTTGAAGCAGGCCAATACCCGTCTTCAAGAGCTGGACCGTTTGAAGGATGAGTTTATCTCCACCATCAGCCATGAGCTGCGCACTCCACTCACCTCTATTCGGGCTTTTTCAGAAATCTTGCGTGACAATGAGGATCTTCCTACAGAGGAGCGACAAAACTTCCTGGGTATTGTCATCAAGGAGACTGAGCGACTGACCCGACTGGTTAACCAGGTGTTGGACCTGGCCAAGCTGGAGTCGGGTTTAATGGAGTGGCACCCCACAGAGGTGGACCTGGCGGAGGTTACCCAAGAGGCTATTGACGTAACCAGCAGGCTGTTTGAAAACCGCTCGGTTACACTGGAAAATTTTGTCCCCAGCCACCCCATTATTCTAACGGCTGATCGGGACCGTATTCAGCGCGTCATTATCAATTTTCTCTCCAATGCGGTTAAATTCAGCCCGGAGGGGAGCGGCAGGGTAGAGATTAGACTGAGGGAGGAGCCGGCTTTTATTGGTCTGGAGGTAAAGGATAATGGCCCGGGGATCCAGGAGGGGGAGCACAAAAGAATTTTTGATAAATTTCACCAGGTTAGAGATGAGTCTGGGGAGAACAAGCCGGGAGGAAGTGGATTGGGATTGGCCATTTGTCAGCGCATTGTCGACCACCATAATGGCCGTATATGGGTAGAGAGTGGGCCGAACCTGGGTGCCACCTTTATTTTTGTCTTGCCTCTTTTTCAGCCTGAGAAAAAAGAGATCGCAAAAAAAGAGGCCTCTCCCTCCAACCGATAAAAACCCATCCATGGCCCTTTTTTTAATATAAAGATTCCAAACCAAGTGGGTACCAAACAATACTGGATGGGTCTGGGAAGGCATGAATACCTTCCCAGCGGGTTTGGGCAGCGCCAAAGATCATAAACCTTTGACTTTGCTTTTGTTTTTTATCTAAAAGCGTGGGGTTGGGGGGCCTGCAAGGCCTCCCAAGGTGTTGACTTTGCCCTTAACCATTGTCCCAATTTGGTTTGAAATCTCTATATATCAACGATTCTGCTTGGAGGAGGCGATGCGTCGCCCGGTCTCGAAAGCGGTGTCATTTAGAGCAACCAGCTTGGGCTTTCTGGTCCGAAATCGATCAAGCAGACAGCTTTTCAACGCATCAGCAGAGAACGGAAGCAGGTCGGCTACCGCTCCCAACATGACCGTATTGACCAACTTGGCATTACCCAACTCCTGAGCCACAGCCCCAGCATCAAATGCAGTGACCGTCACCCCCAGATCCCGAATCTGCTGGACCGGATTATCAGGGTATTCATACAATCCAACTGAAACCACCGGTGGCACAATCCGCATATCGTTGACCAAAGCCACCCCGCCAGGGCGCAAATGGGGTACCCAACGCAGAGATTCGGCGGCCTCAAAACCAATTAAAAAATCCGCCGTTCCCTGAGTGATAACCGGAGAGAGAACCCGCTTGCCAAACCGAACATGGGAAGAGACCACCCCACCCCGCTGTGCCATACCAGCCACCTCGGTTTTTTTGACATCAAAACCCAGACTGATCGCTGTCTCCGCCAGAATTTCCGCAGCCGTCATCACACCCAAACCACCGATACCGACCACCAACAGATTGGTAATACCCTCATCCATGACTCATACACCCTTTCGACGATTCAGGAACCGGCACAATCGCTACCGGCGCACAGGTTTTCGGACAGAGATCACAGCCGGTACAGGCTGCTGTCTCAATCTTGACAAAGGCGAGATCCACCTCTTTTCCGTTTGGTTTGACCTCCTTCCCCCGGCGGGTGACCAAAATAGCCGGGCACCCGACATCCAGACAGTTTCCACAGCCGGTACACTTGTCATCGATGACCGTAAAAGCGGTTCTAGGCTTGTAATGGTCAATTAAAACACAAGGTTGGTCTGTGATAATAACCGAAGGCTCCGGTATTTTGACCTCCTCCCGAATGGCTTTGAAAAGGTCTGGCAGTTGATAGGGATCGATGACCCGTATCCGCTCTTTACGAACCCCCAACGCCTCAACCAGCTTGGGAAAGTCGACCCGTCCGGTCTCCGATCCCTGCAAATCTCGACCACTACCGGGATTCTCCTGTCCACCCGTCATACCCACCGCCCGATTATCCAGCAGCATGATGGTGACGTTACCCCGGTTATAGGTGATATCCAACAGCCCCTGCATGCCCATATGCAAAAAGGTGGAGTCGCCGATTACCGCCACAATCTGCTTGTTGGCATCGGTAGCACCCCGCCCCTTGTCCAGCCCCAGAGCAATACCCATGGAGGCCCCCATGGAGATGGTGGTATCCAACGCCTCCCACGGTTGCCCGGCTCCCAGGGTGTAGCAGCCGATATCCCCAGAAATATGGATATTACGAACCCGTGAAAGGGTATAGAAGACACCCAGATGGGGACAGGCCGTACACATGGTGGGAGGACGGGGAAACAGAGGGGCAATGGTTACGGCAGGAGGAGGCTCTTCGACCTCTGCCGGTGCCTCACCCAACAAAGCGCCTATGGCAGGCAATAGTTTGGCTGGGGATAGCTCGTCGGTGGCCGGAAGAATATCTTTGCCATGGATGGGAACCGGCAGTTTGGCGGCATTCAGCTCCAGTTCAACCAGCGGCTCGGTCTCCTCCACCACCACAAGACGCTCAACCAGATCGGCCAGTTTTCGAACCCGTTCCATGGGAACCGGATGGCTGAAGCCCAGTTTTAAGACCGGCATATCAGGATAACACTCCCGAACATGCATGTAGGCCGGACCCGAGGTGATAAAACCGATACGCCGATCACTCCCCTCCTCCAACCGATTAAAGGCACTGGCTTCACTCTCTCGCAACAGCTCGATATCCCGTGCCAACATCATGGGCAGTCGCCGCTTGGCTGCTCCGGGAACCATCACCCAGCGGTTGGGATCTTTTTTAAAGCCAGCTGCTGGGCGATCCACCCTGGAACCCACCGTTACCAAGGCTTTAACATGGCAAATTCGGGTGGTCATGCGCACAATAACCGGTGTGTTCAGAGTCTCGGAGAGATCAAAGGCCGATTTGATCATGGCATGGGTCTCTTCCGAGTCCGCCGGCTCCAGAATGGGCAGGTGACCAAACCGGCCCCAATAGCGCGAATCCTGCTCGTTTTGAGAAGAGGAGAACCCCACATCATCGGCAATGGCAATCACCAATCCCCCCACCACCCCGGCCAGGGTCTGGGTCATCAAAGCGTCCGAGGCCACATTCATGCCGACATGCTTCATGGCACAAAAACTACGGGAACCGGCTAAAGAGGCCCCAATGGCAACCTCCAAGGAGACCTTCTCGTTTACCGACCATTCGGTATAGATATCAGGAAAAGGGGCCAGATTTTCTAAAATTTCTGTCGAAGGCGTGCCCGGATAGGCTGCCGCCACCCGAGCGCCCGCCTCCCATACAGCACGAGCTGTCGCTTCGTTTCCTGAGAGCAGAAGACGGGTACCAGCGGGGGCCTGAACGAGTTTATTTTGCAACATGAGCTTTCCTTGCACTTAATTGAATCGGTCGTTTTCAGTAGGGGCTATCAAGGGAGGACTATTTTTTACGGTGGTCAATCACCCGAACCGCCTTGCCTTGAGAGCGGGGAACCTCTCCCAGTTTTTTAACAATAACGTGAGAGCTGATCCCGATAAACTCCTTGATATCCCGTTTAACATGCTCCCCAACCCGGTTGATGGACTCCGCACCCTTTTCGTACAGAGGCTGGCTGGCTTCGACATTGATAACAACCCGGTCCATGCTCCCCTCTCTAAACACCTCAATCTGATAAAAAGGTCCCAAGGTCTCTATGCGCATCAACACCTCTTCCACCTGAGAAGGGAAGACATTCACCCCTCGGATAATCAACATATCATCGGTTCGGCCCGCCGGTTTTCGCATCCGAACATGGGTCCGTCCACATTTGCAGGGGGCATACTCAAGCCGAGAGATATCTCGGGTAGCATAACGTAAAATAGGAAAGGTCTCTTTGGTCAGGGAGGTAAAAACCAACTCCCCCTCCTCACCCGCCGGCAGAGGTTCTCCCGTATCGGAATCCACACACTCCACCAAAAAGTGGTCTTCCCAGACATGCAGCCCATTTTTGGCCTCCACACACTCATTCGAGACCCCCGGCCCAATCAGTTCAGACAGACCATAGACATCCACCGCGTCGATACCCATCCGAGACTCCAGCTCAAAGCGCATCTCGTTGGTCCACGGCTCCGCCCCAAAAATACCCACCCGAACCGGCAGGCTTTTAAAGTCTACCCCCATCTCCTCAGCCGCCTCAACCAGGTTCAGGGCATAGGAGGGGGTACAAGCCAGGGCATCGGCCTCAAAATCTTTAAGCAACATGATCTGTTTGCGGCTCTGCCCTCCAGAGATGGGGGTAACCATCAGCCCCAACTCTTCGGCACCATAATGAAAACCCAGTCCACCCGTAAAGAGACCATAACCATAGGCGTTCTGGATGCGATCCCCCGGACGCAGACCCGATGCAGCCAGAGAGCGGGCCATCAGTTTGGCCCAGGTTTTAATATCTCGACGAGAATAGCCCACCACTGTCGGCTTGCCGGTGGTACCGGACGATGCATGCACCCGGACCACCTGACTCATGGGGGTGGAAAACAGACCAAACGGATAGTTTTGCCGCAGATGCTCTTTTTTGGTAAACGGCAGATGACGGACATCAGCCAGAGATTGAATGTGGACCGGCTTCACCCCCAGCTCATCCATACTCTGACGATAATGTTTAACGGTGGCATAACATCTTTCGACCGTGGTCTGCAGGCGATGAAGCTGCAGGGCTTCCAACTCTTCTCGGGGGAGGGTCTCTTTATCTGGTTCGAACATGGCTCTACCTTTTTAATAAAAAAATAATCTATTCCATCCACTGAGAGACAGCGTCTCCCCTAATAAATACGGTGCCAGAGAAAAGGCCAACCAAAACCGAGTCCGATTGACGGCGCACCTCCACTCGATAGTTTCCGGTCTGTTTGGAGCGGGTCTCCTCAAAAGCCTCGGCCACCAGACGGTCACCCCTTTTGCTGGCTGCAGGATAGCTCATGGTGGTGGTCAACCCTACCGCCGTCTCTCCTCTGGCGTTGCTCGCCAGACCAAAGGCAAAATCGGCCAGGGCAAAGGTTGCTCCCCCATGGGTAATGTGGACAGAGTTTAGATGGTTATCGGTCACAGCCATCTCCACCTGGCACCATCCCGGTCGGGCCGCCACCACCTCTATCCCCAACAGGCGAGCAAACCCCCCCTCCTCCATCCATCGGCCAACCTTCATGGCCTCATCCGTCGAACTTTTCTCCACGTTTTTTCTTCCTGGTCTCTCTTGGTTAACGGGCCAACGGAGGCAAAAGGGCTTTATAAAACCCGATGTTCCGAAATCACATCATACCCCTCTTTTATCAGAGCTTCTGCCAGTTGATGGGGGTTTTGTGCCCGATAGCGGACAATCACAATCCGCAAACCGGTCTCATCCGGGTGAACGGGGGAGACGATGGTGGCAATATAGCCACCCAAGCGGTTGATCAACTCGGTAAGAGCCGTCAACTCGCCGGTCTTATCCGGCAGATGTAGAGCCAGACGGGTGGTCTCTTCCATGGTGCAGCCGGTAATATCGAGGAAAAAGTCCAGCAGATCTCCGGTGGTGACTATCCCCACCAACTGATCCCTCTCCACAACCGGCAGGCAGGTGATTTGATTCTGCCGTAACGAAAGCCCCGCCTCCTCCACCAACGTGTCGGGGCTGCAGGTTACCACCTTGCGCTGCATGATGGTTTTTGCCGTCACCTTGTCCAGCAGATAGTTGGCCTCGTTCACCGAAAGGGTGGAGACCGACGAGGGAGCGGCCAGTTTGATCTCATCCTCACAAACCAGCCCAATCAACCGCCCTTTTTCCAACACGGGGAGGTGGTTGATATTATGCTCTTTCATTAACTGAGTCATCTCGATCAGGTTGGTGTTGGCATCGATGGTGACAACCTGACGGATCATGATTCGGCTTACAAACATGTCAACCCTTCCCTATCGAGTATGGTCTACGAAAAAAGGTCTATTCTCTCTCCCTATTTGACAACCATCAATGGCCCAAATAGGCTTTACGAATCTCTTCATTGGCCAGAAGATCTGATGCCGACGCTGAAAGGGTAACCCCGCCGGTCTCTAGAACATAGCCCCGCTGCGCAATTTTAAGGGCCGCCTTGGCGTTCTGCTCCACCATCAGACAGGTCAGCCCCTCCTCTTGGTTAAGCTGGCGAATAACCCGAAAAATATCGGCAACCAACAGAGGAGCCAGCCCCATGGAAGGCTCATCCAACAACAGCAAGCGGGGTCGCCCCATCAAAGCCCGACCAATCGCCACCATCTGCTGTTGTCCCCCAGAGAGGGTTCCCGCCCGGTCTTGGGCCTTGTCTTGAAGGATAGGGAACAGTTCATAGACCCACTCTGTACCTTTTTTAATCCAGCTTTTATCCCGGCGGTGAGCATAGCCACCCAGATAGATATTATCAGCTACCGTCAAATCGGCAAACATCAAACGGCCCTCAGGCACATGGCATATCCCCACCTCGCAGCGGTGATGGGCCGCCATTTTGGTGATGGACTCCCCTTCAAAGGTGATCGAACCACCATGGATGGGCAGAACACCAGATATAGCTCGCAACAGCGTGGTTTTTCCGGCCCCGTTGGCACCAACGATGGTCACCAACTCCCCTTCATTGACCTCAATATCCACCCCGCGCAGCGCTGGAGTCTTACCGTAGTGACAGGAGAGCGAAGAGAGCGCGAGAAGAGGTTGAACAGCATCACCCATCCGACTCATCTCCCGATCCCAGATAGGCCTCGATCACCTTGGGGTTGGACTGGATCTGTTCCGGGCTCCCCTCTGCCAGATATTCACCATGGTTCAACACCAGCAGGCGGTGAGAGATGGCCATCACAAGAGCCATGTTATGTTCCACCAACATGACCGAAACCCCCGTCTCACACAACCGGGAGATCAACGCTCCCATCTCTTTGGTTTCCGAATCGTTCAACCCGGCAGCCGGTTCGTCCATCAGCAACAGTCGGGGCTGGGTAGAGAGGGCTCTGGCCAGCTCCAGCCGCTTCAACTCCCCATAAGGGAGGGCGTCGGAATCTCGGTCGGCCAGATGGTCCAGCCCACAAAAAGCCAGGTTTTCCATCGCCATCTCACGCATCCGCTTGGCTTCAGAAACCGCCCTTGGCAGATGCAGAGCCGCCGCCACAAAACCGGTCACACCATGACGGTGACAACCCACCAAACAGTTTTCCAGTACCGACATGTTAAAAAAAATCTGCGGTGTCTGAAAGGTTCGGGAGATGCCGATATGGGAAATTTCATGGGGAGAGAGGCCGACCAGATCCTGACCCCGAAAGTGAATCTGCCCTGAAGAGGGGCGATAGATGCCCGATAGCAGATTAAACAGCGTGGTTTTACCTGCGCCGTTGGGGCCAATCACCGAGAAAACCGTCCCCTGACCCATAGCAAAACTGAGCTTGAAAATGGCCGCCACCCCCCCAAAGGTTTTGGTCAGATTGTTGGTTTCCAAAAAAAGAGCCATTTCAGGAGATCGCCGAAGGGTTGGTTGTGGAACGGTTGCTGGCGATTATCTGTTTAACCTTCTGGCTTAGCGATACCCACAGCCCCTGAGGCAGGAAGATCATGATCCCCATCATGATGGCACCCAAAATCAGCACCTCATACTCCTCAAAAACCACCAAGGTCTCCGGCAATAGAGTCAGGACAGCCGCCCCGAAAACGGCCCCATAGGTCGAGGCCATCCCCCCCAGAACAACCATCACCACCAGCTCGATGGAAAAATGAAAACTGAAAGAGTCCGGACTGATAAACCCCTGCTGATGGGCAAACAGACTCCCCGCCAACGCCGCAAACAGAGCAGAGACCACAAACACCCGCACCTTGATTCGCTCGATATCCACCCCCATCATCTGCGCCCCTACCTCAGAGCCATGAACAGCACGTAGGGCCAGGCCAATGCGGGAGTTGATGAGATTCAGAGCCAGCCACACCCCCAAAAGCATGACACCGGTTGCCACCCCATACCAGCGAATATCGCTATCGATGGCCCAGCCAAACAGGGTTAACGTGGGAATATCCGCCAGACCGTCCGGCCCACCGGTAATATGGGTAGGCTGCACCATCAAAATATTGATGATAATGCCAAATCCCAACGTCGCCATGGCCAGATAGTGACCCTTCAGCCTGAGGATGGGCCGGGCGATCATCTCTGCCACCAGCCAGGCAGCCAGCAGCCCCGCCAACAGAGCCAGCCAGGCGTTCCACCCCATCAGAGTGGTCAACAACCCAGAGGAGTAAGCACCAATACCAAAAAAAGCCGCATGACCCAGGGAGATCTGTCCGGTATAGCCCATCAAAAGATTCAGCCCAACAGCAATAAGCGCATTAAAGGCGATGGTCACCCCGACCACGGTAACAAAATAGTTGCCGGGAAACACAATCGGCGCCAACACCACCAGCGCAACCAAAACCAGAAAGCCACCATATCTTCTCATACCCGGTCACTCCCCGCTCGACCAAACAGCCCTTGAGGCTTGAAAAACAGCACCAACAATAAGATGATGAAAGCGATGGCGTCCTTGTACCCCGACGAGATCAAACCGGCCCCCAACGACTCCAACACCCCCAACACCACACCACCCGCCACCGCTCCCATGGGGTTGCCCAACCCGCCCAGAATAGCTGCGGCAAACCCCTTTAAACCCAGCATCATACCAGCATCGTAAGAGGTAAAGGCGATAGGCGCGATAAGCACACCAGCCACCCCACCCAAAAAGGCGGAGAGCCCGTAGGAGAAGAGCATCATCCGGCGAACCGGAATGCCCATAAGAGAGGCTGCCATGGGGTTGGCAGAACAGGCCAGGATGGCTTTACCGGTAACGGTTCTCTTAAAAAAAGAGCGTACCAGCAGTACCATAAGGGCTGTAACCCCCATCACCCACAAACTTTGCGGGGTCAGGGTTGCACTGCCCAGGTGAATGGGAATTTCGCCGGAGAAGGCCGGGAGGCTGTGAAAGTTTTTACCCCAGATCAGCAGAGCAGCCCCACGCAAAAAGATGGAGGCGCCAATGGTGATGATGATGGTCGAAACCACGGTGGCCGATTTAGCGGGTTCGATGGCAAATTTTTCCAACATCATACCGATGGCAACGGTAATCAGCAGGGCAAAACCGATGGCAACCACAAAGGGCAGACCGACCGCCAGGAGCGAAACCGCACTCATGGCGCCGATCATGACAAACTCCCCTTGGGCAAAGTTAACCACATCGGAGGCGTTGAAGATGATGGCAAATCCCAAGCCCACCAGCGCATAGGCCGAGCCAACCGTCACGCCGGTGATCAGGGATTGCAGGAAGACTTCACCCATAAGACTATTCTACGATGGACCAGTCACCATTTTTAATCTCCAACATTTTAAAAGCATCCAGACCCAAGCCCAAATGGTCCTTCGGGCTCATGTTGAAAACACCACCGGCACCGATAAAGTTACGGGTTTTTTCAATCTCTGTACGAACCGCCTCTTTATCGGTAGAGCCTGCCCGTTTAATGGCTTCAACAGCAAGAAACAGCGCATCGTAACCGTGTCCACCAAAGGTGGAGACAGCACCATGCTGGGCTTCATAGGCCGTTTTATAGGCGAGGATCACCTTTTTTTGCGGGTCGGAATCTGGCAGTTTGTTGGCAACCAGCAGAGAGGCCGCCGGAAGCCGTACCCCCTCAGCAGAGGCACCGGACATCTCGATATATTTTTTAGAGGCCACCCCATGAGACTGATAGAGAGGCAGGGTAATACCCAACTGACCGATATTCTTGGTGACAATAGCCGGACCGGAACCAAAGCCAAAATTCAAGATGGCCTCAGGATTGGCAGCACGAATTTTGGAAAGCTGGGCGGTCATGTCGGTATCTTTTTTACCGTAGGACTCATCAGCGACAATCTCGATGCCATACTCAGGAGCCAGGGCCAACACCTGTCCTCGGCCCGATTTGCCAAACCCACCGGAGCCGGAGATCATGCCAACCTTTTTAATACCCCGCTTATTCATATCCAAAAAGATTTTCTGAGCGGCCATTTTGTCGGTATGGGGCGTTTTAAAAACCCATTTTTTAACCGGATCGATAATTTTTACCGAGCCAGCCATGGAGATAAAAGGCAGCTTGGCCGCTTCCACCAGGGGAATAACCGCCATGGTGGTGCCTGATGTGGAGCCACCAACAATTAAATCGACCCGATCTTTTTTAATCAGCCGTTTAACAAAGTTGACCGCCTTTTTGGGGTTGGCCCCGGTATCGTAGTGGAACAGCTTGATCTGGCGACCATTTACGCCCCCCTCGCGGTTGATCTTCTCCACATACATCTGCAGCGTCTTCAACTCCGGATCTCCCAAAAAGGAGGCCGGACCGGTGACCGCAAGGAAAGTACCCAGTTTAATCTCACTCCCCGCTTGAGCCGTCGCACAAGAGAGAAGAAGAACCATTCCGCTTAGCAAAGCTTTCAGTGTGTTATTCATCATTGTTTTTCATTCCATGTATGGGTGAGAAAAAACAGGAGAACCCCCTTATCCTACCCAAAACAAACAGAGGAGAATAAGGGGGCTGAAAATGACATCGCAAGTCTGTTCCAATCCGGCCGATCAGGCTGGGTAGCAGCCATCCATCCTCAAACTAGAATTTAAACATCAACTCCGTCCGAAAAAAATGGGCATTTTTGGCGGTACTCACGTCATAATTGCCCGGATTCAGATGTTCATAAACCACATGACCGGAGAAATGCTTGTTGAAGGTATAGTTGAACTTCGAGGTCAAATACAACCCCCGGTCCTTACCGGTTCCGGCGCCATCGTCCTCATCGGCCATCATCCAAGCAGCCCGAAGGGAGAGTTTACCCTTTTCGGTAATCGCCATATTCAAGCCGACAGAAGGTACAGAGAGGTTGGTCCACCAAGCCGGTCCCGTACGAGGGGCGCCATTGGTGGCAATGTAGGAGTAAACATAGAGTTCGTTCCACTGCGACCACCGACCAAATACCTGCCACCACCCTTCATTGTCGGTGGTGGTGTTGGGATCATCCCCGGAGAGATAGTAGTAGCTTAAATCGATAACCGGCTTGAACGAAGAGGCCATGGGGAGCTTATAGGCGAGCTTGGCATCCACCATCCAGCCACCTATGTCGGTGACCGTATTGTTCTCCATCTCACCGGTTTGGTAGGCCACCTCCAGGTTACCCGAGAGAGCGTCATTAAACTTGGGCATCAGCCGGATGCCGGCTGTATGCAGATCAATGTCGTTGTCTGCTCCGGTGGTATCATCCTCTTGCTTATAGACGTAGTATATCTCGGAGGGATACATGGGGTGCTTGTTTTTGACATAGAAACCGGCGGCCCGCTCGTTGATCCCGGCGGGAGAGACCTGACGATGTTGACTGTTGATGGCCAACTCATCCTCATCCTTGTTGGCCATGCCAAACAGGTCGATGGTCAGGTCGTCGGCTATTTTGTATTGGGCCTTGATGGCGTTGAAATAGATGGTGCGGGAGCCATCTTCCGGGGTACCGTCGAGAATAATCTTGCCGGTTCCATAGATCATGTCCTGACGACCAATCCGCAAGTTCAGCTTGCCGCCCAGCAGATTATTGAAGTCCATGTAGAGATTGTCCGGGACAACCTCGCTGAAAAATTCCTGGTTATCCAAGGGACGACCGGCCGGTTTGCCGTCGGTGAAGTCCCAAAACTCATTGGTCAGGCGAATTTTAGCCGAGATATCCGGGGTAAAGCCGTATTCCCCCCAAATCCGTGTCCGAGTCCGATGATATTGCCACTGGGTCAGGTTGGTCGCCCCTTTGGCAATGGGGATTTCATCCCAGTTGACCAGCCGAACCCGAACATCACCACCCCAGGAAAAACCGGTAGCAGCCTCACCACCGGACGGGACCCAAGCCATGCCAGACAACAGCAGGCCCATTGCAACAGCTGACTTTTTCATCATAGCGTTCCTACCTTAGCCGATCTCTTTTATTAGTTTTGGGTAGCGAGGATAGCTGATCTACCATCCAAACTACCGAGAGCTTTTACTACTTGGAGAGAGATCTTCTAGCAGAACTGTTGCATTTTTGCAATCTTTGTTACAATTTTTTGCCGAAATACCACAACCCAATCGGCAGACAATCGGCACCCATGGCCTTTTTTAGTGGCCGAGAATCTCCTCCAGCGCCGCTATACAGCGCCGGTTCTCCTCTGGCAGTCCGATGGTAATCCGTACCGCTCCATCTCCCAGGCCAAAGGCTGACATGGGACGGATGATCACCCCCAACTTGAGCAGTCTGGCACAGAGCTCTCCGGCAGGCAGAGCATGGCGGGCAAACAGAAAGTTAGCCTGGGATGGCACCACAGAAAAGCCCAGGCCAAGCAGCGCCTCAGCCAACCACTTGCCCTCTGTCCGGTTGCGCCGAGCCCGCTGGGCAACGGCATCGGGAAGCGCGAGGGCAGCAATGGCCCCAGCCTGAGCCAACGTATTGACATTAAAGGGCTCTCGGGTTTTCTGAAACTGCTTGATCAGGTCGGGGTGACCAACCGCATACCCCACCCTTACCCCGGCCAAGGCATGAATTTTAGAAAAAGTCCGAGCCACCACCACATTGGGATAGTGGGCCAGAAACTGTAGGCCATCGGGATAATCTTCGGCAAACGCGTACTCGAAATAGGCCTCATCCAACACCACAATCACCCGTCTGGGAACAGAATCAAGAAGGGTTTTCACCGCTTGGGCACTGCAGTAGGTTCCGGTGGGGTTATTGGGGTTGCAGATCATCATCAGCTTGGTCTTTTCGTCCACGGCAGCCGCCATGGCGACCAGATCATGACGATCCTGTTCATCCAGGGGAACAGGCCGACCACACTCAAAGTGCAGGGAGGCGGCCAGGTCGTACACCACAAAGCTGGGACGGGCAAAAACCATATTCTCACCCGGCGAAATCAACGCCCGAACAATCATGTTCAGCAGCTCGTTAGAGCCGTTTCCCAGCAAGATACTCTCCGGCTCAACACCCAGATGATGGGCCAGCTTTTGGGTCAGGGTGTAGCAAGAGCCATCCGGGTATCGGTTGATCTCCAGGGCCGCTTGTTGAATGGCAGCAATCACCTCTGGCCTGGGCCCTTCCGGATCTTCATTACTGGCCAGCTTGATAATATCCTCCAACCCCAACTCCCGCTGAACCTCCTCAATGGGTTTTCCCGGACTATACGGTTGAACAGAAAGGGTGCCAGGACGAAACAGGGTGTTAAAGTTGGGGGGATGATTATTCAAAGAGGGGTATCCATTTGTGTTGAGGGGTCAAGAGATCCCTTCAGGGTGACCATCGAAATATTGGGAGACAACTTTGTTAAAGGTCTCAAAAATAAAAATCTCTTCTCTATCTACACGCTCTTTCAGCCTTTTTTTAATACGGAAATAGTGTTTATCCGAAATCTTCTTGTCCACCAGGTTGGCACAGCGTTTAAAAAAGGCGTTGACCTCCTGAGAGACATCTTCCAGATCCCGGTTGGTCCGATAGAGCAGCATCATGACATCCGAATCCCGTTCCGCCACCTTCTCCAGCAAAGAGTAAATCCCGGCATCCTCTTTACGGATATGGTGACCAAGAAAATCCCCTATGGCAACCAATTTTTCTCTCCCTTCCGGAGAGTTGATACCCAGGGACTCGACCTCACGGAATGCATCAAAAAGTTTTTGATGCTCCATCACCAGCTCATCAACCAAAGAGAGAGTAGCCATTTTGATGCTCCCATGAAAACCTACAAAACAGTGGTCTGTCCCCATCAGCCAAAGCCGACAATCCCCACCTTAAAGGATTAGCTCGCCCAGAGGTTAACACATATTCATATTAAAAAGGTAGAAAAACAGCACTCCATGGTGCTTTTCTATCCCCTGACCTCCATCCCTCTCTTGCAAACCACGCCGACCTCTCTCTGTTCCACCGCCCTGCAGCACAGGGCCAATCGTCTCCAATGCACGTTCTATTTAACGATAACCCCCATACTCTCTGCCAGACGAACAAGCCGCTCCATCGCTTTTTCAAAGTCTAGAATAAGCACCTCAGACTCCAGAGCCTCGTAGTCACCAGCCAACCCCATGGCAACCAAATGGGATTTGAGAACAGGCAGATGGCGCTCCACCTCCAGACTGTTTTCAGAGAGCAGACGGTAGATGGTAATCACTGTCTGTCCTAACTCTGCTGAGGCAACCACACCCTCCCGCTCTGTCAGCAGCCCCTCTGCCGGTGGAGACCCTCCCCCCTCTTCCAAGGTTAAAATGGCCTCTATTGTCTGCTCAAGATCTTGTTTAAATTTATTTTTCTCCACAACAATCAGATCCCTGTCCCCTCCATCAACCACCCCTTCCAACCGCCGGGCGCTCTCAGCCAAAACCACTCCCCCCAAATTGGCGGCTACCCCTTTAATGGTGTGAACCAGTTTGAAAAGTGCGGCAAAATCCTCCTGCTCGACCAAGCGATCCAGATGAGCGCCACTCTCCAGGTGGTTCAACCTGAATTTTTTCAAGAGGGTCCACAGCAGTTTTCGACTTCCCCCCAACCGTTTCAGCCCCGACTTCAGGTCGAAATCAGGCAGCTCCAGGATCAGGTCGATATCCTCCTCCTGGCTCTCTTCACCTAGGGGAAGAGAGGAGACAACCGGCGGCCCCTCAATCCATCGTGCCAGTGTGGTGTAGAGGTGGGCGACATCAATGGGTTTGGAGACATAATCGTTCATCCCCGCTGCCCGACACTTGCTCTCCTCCTCCTTGAGGGCGTTAGCCGTCAGAGCGATAACCGGCAAGGCGTCAAGTCCGGCGGTCTCTCGAATGACACGGGTCGTCTCATAACCATCCATCTGCGGCATGTGGATATCCATCAAAACCGCATCAAAAGGCTGAGCCGCCAACATCTCCATGGCCCGACAGCCATTATCGGCAAGAGAGACGATCAGTCCGGCATCTTCCAGAATTTTTTGCGCCACCTCCTGGTTGATCAGGTTATCCTCCACCACCAGCACCTTGCGACCATAAATCTGCTTCAAAGTGGCGGCATCCACCAGTTGATCTGAAATAGAGCAGTAATCGGCGCCGGCTTGATGGCCAAACAGTGCCATGATGCCATTAAACAGGGCGGAACGATTGATCGGTTTGGTGAGCAGAAGATCCACACCGGCCGACGAGGCGCGTTTGACCGCCTCTTCTCGACCATGGGCGGTCACCAGGATGATGAAAGGGGGGGGATGGACTCTGTTTATTTTGATTATTCTGGTGGCTTCAATACCATCAATCCCCCCCATTTTCCAATCCATCAACACCAACTGATAGGGCAGGCTCGACCCCAACGAGTCGTTAAAAAGTGCCACAGCCTCCTCGCCACTGGAGAGCGTCGTCACCCCAAAGCCGAACCCGTCCAGAGCGCTCTTGAAAATATCCCGGGCAAGGGGGTTGTCATCCACCACCAACACCTGCATCCCCTGCATATACACCGGCGGCATCCAACGATCCACCTGGTTCAGCGCCCCCTCCTGAACACGAAAAGAAAGATAAAAACTAAAGCGGCTCCCCTCTCCTGGTTGGCTCTTCACAGCAAGAGGCTCCCCTCCCAGCAGCTCTACCAACCGCTGGGAGATGACCAGTCCCAATCCGGTACCACCAAAACGGCGACTGGTGGAGCCGTCGGCCTGGGAAAAACTGTGGAACAGTTTGCTCTGTTCTTCGCCACTTATACCAATTCCAGTATCACGCACACTAAACTGCAGCTGCACCTGATCCCCCTTTTGCTCCACCAACCGGCAGTAAAGCTCCACCTCCCCTTGTTCGGTAAACTTGATGGCATTGTTGGTAAGGTTGAGCAGCACCTGTTCCAGTCGCAAAGGGTCCCCAATCAATGCGGTGGGGGTCTGGTGTTTGATATGCACCAACAGCTCCAGAGATTTTTCCTCGGCAAAAAAGGCGGCAATATTGGTAACATTGGAGAAAACTTCATCCAGGCTGAACGGGATCTGTTCAATATCCAGCTTCCCTGCCTCAATTTTTGAAAAATCGAGAATATCGTTGATAATCCCCAACAAAGAGCGGGTCGCCATCTGGACCTTATCCAGATGGTCACGCTGTTGATGGGTCAACTCCGAACGCAGCACCAGATGAGAGAGTCCCATGATGGCATTCATGGGGGTACGAATTTCGTGGCTCATGCGGGCCAAAAATTCACTCTTGGCCTGGGTGGCTTTTTCCGCCTCCTCCTTGGCCTCTTTAAGCATCATTTCCTGGGCACGCATGGAGGTGATATCCCGGTTGATGCCGATTAAACGGATCGGCCTGCCCTCCCGGTCTCGCTCAACAATGGCGGAGGATTGCAGATGGCGAATGGTCTGATCTTCCAGCCGGATGCGATACTCGGCATCAAACGCTCCCACCCCATTCAGGCAGTTTTGCAGCGACTGTTCTGCGGCCGCGATATCGTCTGGATGGATGGCGTTGCGCCAATCTTTATAGAGATGACCTTCCCGCTGATCGCTGATGCCATAAAGCTCTCGCATCTGATCATCCCATTTGAGCCGGTTATCGGCCAGATCCCACTCCCAGATACCGATCCGCGAGGCTTTTGTCGCCAGCTGCAGGGTGTTGGAGACCTCCATCAGCTCCTGCTCACTCTCTTTACGCAGAGAGATATCACGAACAATTCCGATGGCGCACCACTCCCCATCAAACTGGACCGCCCCAACAGAGAGCTCTACCGGAAACTCATGCCCCTCTCGGTGCAGGGCGGTTAGTTCGATGGCCTGACCGATGGCGGCCCCTTGACCACTCTGCTGAAAGTGTGGAAAATTTTTCCTGAAGACCGAATCATAACGGCTTGGCACCAGCAGGGTGTGCAGATCTTTACCCAGCACCTCCTCCCTGGCATAGCCAAAAATATCTTCCGCCCCCCGATTCCAGAAACTGACCCCTCCCTGATGGTCGAGAAGGATCACCGCATCCGGGGTATTTTCCGTAATAACCTTCAGCTTGGCTTCACTGGCGTGCAGCTCTTTGATCGCCTGTTTTCGTTCGGTAATATCCACCTTTATCCCAACAAAGTGGGTAATCTTTCCGGCCTCATCCGAAACAGCGGCAATGGTGGCATCTTCCCACCAAAAACGGCCATGCTTGGATCGATTATGGATCTCTCCCCGCCACACCTCTCCCGACAGGATGGTCTGCCACATCTGTTGGTAGAAGATGTCGGGGTGGTGACCGGATTTTAAAATAGCCGGTTTTTTACCCAACACCTCTTCCTGCTCAAAACCGGTCAGTTGGGAAAAGGCCGGGTTGACATATTCAATGTTGCCGGTCTGGTCGGTAATGATGACGGTAACCGGGCTCTGCTCAATGGCCCGTCTGAGCTTTTGCAGCTCCAGCTCCGCCTGTTTACGCTCGGTCACATCACTGGCCATGCTGATTACCGCCTGACGACCATCCGCCAGCCGACCCAGGGGAGCGGTACTAAAATCCCACAACCGCATCTTACCGCTGGCTGTTTGAATCTTAAACTCGCCACCATAGGTAAGTTGCTCAATTTCAAACGGGTTTTCAACCCCAGTCAGCAACGAACCACTCGGAAGACCATAGGCCTTATTGACCCATTCACTAACGGTTCGAATCTCTTCGGGAGCGTAGCCAGACAGTTCTGTCCAGGCCTCACTGATGAGAATCACCTCCCCATCCTCCGCATGCAGCATGATGGGATAGGGCGCCCCCATCACCGCCCGACGGAACCGCTGCTCACTCTCTTTCAGGGCCTCTTCAGCCTGCTTGTGTTCTGAAATATCTCGAATGATGACTGTGCCAAAGACCTCCTCCTCCACACGAATCTGATCATAGGAGAGATCGATGGGAATTGCCTTGCCGCTTCTAGCCTGCAGAACATAGTCATGCTGCTTGATAAAAGCTTCTTTCCTTTTTTGGTGGGACATCTCATCGGTAGAGCTGGTCACCAAACCCGAAAACCCCTCAACAAGTTGCTGGAAAGGCAGCCCTTGAAGTTGATCTGGGGAGTAGCCGGAGAGCGCCAGGGCTTTTTTGTTGGCCCGCACTATTTTCCCCGCCACATCCAAGCTGAATATGGCATTGGGTGCCGTATCTAAAATACTCTCCAGTTGCGTCCGAGCCGTATAGAGAGAGCGGTTGGTATCCATGGTGCGTTTTAAAAACAGGATCAGGATGGTCCCAATAGCAAGCAGGATAGGAACCAATAATACCCCCCACCAGATAAAATCAACCGTCTCCTGGAACCGATTCCGAGTACTTTTCTCATGTTGTTGACTCAACAACGAAACATGATGGGTCAGCAGATCAACCGCCTGCAGAGCCGGTTGATCATCAATCTTGACCAACCTGTCGATCTCCGCCGGAGAAGTGCCGGCACCGATCTCTTGTTTGACCACCTCAAAAGCAGCCACATAGCGGGCAAAAACCTGCCTCAAAACCTCCAGAGCCTCCCGCTCCTCCTCTATGAGAGGGTAGCGGGCATAGCGGTTAATATCTCTGGCAAAGGTCTCCAGATCATGCTGAATTTTTAGTTCAATACCACTGGTCTGACGGAGAAGATAGTTTTTAAAATGGTGAATGAACCCGCCATAACCCAGAGAGGACTTCAGTTGAAAAAGTATTTGGGCCCGTTCGGAGGTATCCTGGTGAGACTCCTCCCACCCCTTCTGCAATCCGTCAATCCGGGAGAAGGAAAACCAGCCGTAGAGGATCAAGAGCAAAACCAGGGCAACCGTCGACACCCCAATCCCGAAAGCCTGAAAAAAATAGTTGGAACGCTGAAGCTTTTCCAGATTGAGATGCTCCAACTTCTGGCTCTCATTCAGCAGCGCAGCCTCACGCTCGGCCAGCAGATCTTCCCGGTTTTGCAACACCTTGCGAAGGTGTTTGATATCCTCCTTATCCGTGCCGATCTCCACAATGGTCTGAGAGAGCAGTTGGGCTTTGGCGTTGGCCATATAGGCCAGGCAACGCATCTGTAAAGAGCGCTCGACCAGACGCGCCTGACTCTCCCGGATATCCCGGTCCTGGCGCTGACTGACCTCTTTTATCCCTTCAATCATGGGAGGGTGCATCGATCAGATCAAACCCACAGGCAAGATTTTTCAGATGGTCAATCGCCTCCTTTACCCGCTCTCCCTCCAGGATGGAGCCGTGTTGGGGCAGGATGCGATCAATCTCCAACTGCTCAAATTGCTCCATGGTATGACGCAGAATCTGGTTGCAGGGCATGTAGAGCTGATGCCAGCTATCCATGGCCTGGGGATACCCCTCTCGAGCAAAAAGAGCCCAATTGTCATAGATGGCGCCGAACAGGTCGCTGCTAAACAGTGAACGGGTTTTTTGATCGTAGACGGCAACGGCCCCCGGCGAGTGAAGATAGGGGGTTGGAATGAACCTCAACACCCGACCACTTTTCAAGGTGAGCTTATAATCCTTCTCATCTACCGGATAAAAGGTAGATTTAACCCCATAATGGCGAATCAGGCGGATGGTGTTCATGTGGGCTGCAATCAGCAGATCGCTTCGGTCGATGACATCTTCGACCACCGGCAGGTTACCGCAAACGTCGGGATCTTGATGGGCAGCGATGATCACGGAAATATCCGACGGGCTGATGAGGTCGATCACTTTACGCATGACAATGGGAAAATGGGGGATGGAGCCGGGATCAAACAGAACCGCCTCCTCATCCTCGATCAACAGGTAGGGGTTGCAGTGCAGATTGGCACTCTGGTCATAAAAACCAACCCAATGAATCTCTCGAGTAATGGGAACCGGTTTGTTGTGATCAATCTGCCGCATGACAATCTCCAAAAAGTGGAAAAAGAGGGCTGGATAATACATTTTTTGCCAGGGATTAATCGATTAAGAGTATCCGTTTTCCTCTTGATGTCAATCCTTAAACGCAGCGCAAAAAAAGCTTGCTGTCGCTTGCATAAATAGGCTAAAACCTTGTAGAACTTAAATAATACCAAGATTTTTTCACAACAATCCACTCACACATCAAGCCGATGAATCGCCACGGTAGAAAGTTTATATTCCGGACAACTGGTATAGGTGTCGGCTGCCGGGCCAATCAGCAGGTTGGTCCGGGTCTCGGGAAAATGGAAGGTCATGAAAACCGTGCCGGGATTGACCTCACGGCTGATCAGACACCCAACCGTTACCGACCCATAAAGAGAACGGACCTCCACCCGCTCACCATCCGTCACCCCCAGTTGCGCCGCATCATCGGGATGGAGACGAACCTTCTCCTCCTGAGCCGATTGAAGCTGAGAGATCCCAGTACGACGGGTCATGGTACCGACATTATAGTGAAACAGGGTCCGGCCGGTTGTTAATAAAAAGGGGTAGGCCTCGCTTACGGTCTCGGCAGGTGGCTGCCAGGGGGTGGGGGTAAACAGCCCCCGACCACGAATAAAATCTCCACCGGCATGGACAATCGGGGTGCCGGGATGGTCCGGGTCGGGACAGGGCCACTGGATAAAACCCCGCCGGTTCAATCGGTCCATACTGATTCCCCGCCAGTTGGGAGAAAGAGAAGAGATCTCGGCCAGAACCTTCTCGGCATTGACCCGGCTACCCGGCCCCTCATCGGCGTTCAGGTCGAACCCCATGGCACGTGCCACCCGATTGATGATATCTCCATCAGACAAACTCTCCCCTGGCCCCTCAACCGCCTTGCGAACCCGCTGTACCCGGCGATCACTGTTGACAAAGGTCCCCTCTTTTTCCAAAAAGCTGGCTCCCGGCAACACCACATCGGCCAAGTGGGCGGTCTCGGAAAAAAAGATATCTTGGACCACCAGAAACGAGACCTTCTCCAAAGCAGCCACCACATGCTGGGTATCCGGGTCCGATTGGGCCAGATCCTGGGCCATCACCCACATCCCCTTGACCACACCATGGCGGGCGCCATCCAGCATTTCGGGGACCTTCATCCCCATCTCAACCGGCAGATCCACCCCCCAAACCTGACGATGCTCTTGGCGGGCGATGGCGTCGTGAATAGAGCGATAGTCACTGACAACCCCCGGCAAAGCCCCCATATCGCAGGCCCCCTGCACATTGTTCTGCCCCCGAATGGGGCTGGAGCCGGTTCCGGGCCGACCCAGATTTCCGGTCATCAGGGCCATGTTGATCAATCCATGAGCCGACAGCGTACCATGGCAGGCTTCGGTAATACCGAGCCCCCAAAGAATTTGTGCCGCATTGGCCGAACCATACAGATGGGCCGCCTGCCGAATCAGATCAGCTGGCACACCGCTGTGCTTCTCGGCCCACTCCGGTGTCGCCTCGGCCACCACCTGTTCAACCGCTGCCAGATTTTCCGTATGCTGGTCGATAAAGGCTGCATCCAGATAGCCCCCCTCAATCAGCAGATGCTGAAGGGCATTGATAACCGCCAGATTACTACCAGGGCGCAGAGCCAGATGGAGATCGGCCCATTGGGCCAGCTCGGTGTTGCGGGGGTCCAAGACAATCAGCTTGGCTCCCGCCATGACCGCCTGTTTGATGCGACTGCCAAAAACCGGGTGGGCCTCGGTGGGGTTGGCCCCGACCAGCATCAACACATCCGACCGCTCCACATCCTCAAAGCTGTTGGTGCCTGCCCCGGTACCCAAGGCGGCCCCCAACGCAAACGCCGAAGGGGAGTGACAGACTCGAGCGCAGTTATCCACCGAGTTGGTCTGCATGACCATGCGGGTAAACTTCTGCATCAGATAGTTCTCTTCGTTGGTGCAGCGACTGGAGCTGACCGCCCCAAAGGCGTGGGGACCACCCTCCTGGCGAATGGCGCTCAACCGCTGTGCAATCAGGGTCACCGCCTCCTCCCAACTCGCGGGTTGAAAGCTCCCGTCCCCTTGGCGAATAAGGGGTTGGGTCAGCCGGTCCGGGTGGTGGACATAACCATAGCCAAAGCGGCCCTTCACACAACTGTGACCCCGGTTGGCACTCCCTTGGGGGTCTGGCTCCATCTGGATAACCCGACCCTCTTTCACCCGGACCAGAAAAAGGCACCCTACCGCACAATAGGTACAGGTTGTCTGGACCGTCTGATCCGGCAACCCTTCAGTTAATTGCCCCACATCCAGAATCGCCCCCACCGGACACTGAGAGACACATTGACCACAACTCCGGCAGCGAGCCTCCTCCAAAGAGCGGTCGTTGCCCGCCACCACCCGGCTAGCAAATCCTCGCCCCACCATCGCCAGAACATGGGCACCCTCCACCTCATCACAGGCCCGAACACATCGCCCACAGTGGATACACTTATCCATCTCCAGCTTGATGAAAGGGTGGCGATGGTCCGGCTCGGGCTGGTGCCGCTCCGGGTTAAGATAGCCGGGCGCACGCACGCCATACTCCTGGGCCAACCGCTGCAGGTCACAGCGTCCATTGGCTGAGCAGGTGAGGCAGGTTAGCGGGTGATCGGTAATAATCAGCTCGAGGATACTACGCCGCAAGCGGCTTAACTTGGGGGAGTGGGTGGTGTAGACTGCCCCCTCTTGAATCGGCGTATGGCATGCTGCTACCGTACGGGAACCTTCCACCTCAACCAGACAGAGCCGACAGCCACCATGAGGACGCAAATTCTCGGCATGACAAAGGCTAGGCAGATCCCGCCCCAAGCCACGCACCACCTGTAAGATGGTCTGACCTTCCTCTGCCGAAACCGGTTCGCCATCCAGAACAAAAGAGTGTCTCATGACTCCTCTCCATCTATAAACCAGAGAGCGGGAAAGAACCGAATAAGAGACTCAACAGCTGTGGGCAACATCCCCCCCAATCCACAAAGAGAGCCCTCCCGAAGGGTTTCGCACAACCCTTGCAACCGCTGAACATTGTCTGGATTGATCCCGCTCTGGTACATCTGACGCAACAGCTCCTCTCCCCGCACAGAACCCAGCCGACAAGGAAAACATTTGCCACAACTCTCCCGTGCCCCAAAAGCAAAAATACCATGAGCAATGGTCAGCAGATCAACCCGATCATCAAACACCACCATACTCCCATGGCCCAACGTACCCCCCACCGCAGCCAGATGCTCAAAGCTAAGCGGGGTATCCAACAGCTCTGGTGGCAGAATAGCCCCCAAAGGTCCGCCAATCTGCACCCCCTGAATCTGCCGCCCAGCCGGAACGCCCCCCGCCCACACCTCGATAATGGTACGGATGGGGGTGCCAAAAGGGGCCTCATACAGCCCCGGACGCTGGACCGCACTGTTGAGGCTGATCAATTTGGTACCACGGGATTTTTCGGTACCGGTGGCAGCATAGCGGTCAGCCCCCTGGGCGAATAGAGTCGGCAGGTTGCAGACAGTCTCCACATTTTGCACCGC
Organism: Magnetococcales bacterium; assembly: GCA_002753565.1. Classification (GTDB taxonomy): domain Bacteria; phylum Pseudomonadota; class Magnetococcia; order Magnetococcales; family JADFYX01. The sequence goes on from PEAM01000026.1 coordinate 30,888, forward strand.
CGTCGGACAGCCATACAGCCCCTCCTGGGCCGGATAGGGAGGACGAACACTCACCTGGGGCGGCAACCCCTCAATAGAGCGCAGCAGACTGGTCTCCTCCCCACACACATAAGCCCCCTGACCCTTGACCAGATGCAGGGTACAGTCCACCCCCCCCTGCCGGCCTTTCAGAGGCAGCAGCGCCTGCACACCATGGACTATCCGACTCATGCTTCGCCAGGATTGAGGGTACTCATGGCGAACATACAAATAGAGCCCCTTGGCCCCAACCCCATAGGCGGTCAACAACCCCCCCGCCAAAACCAGATGAGGCGCATCCTCCATCAACGCCTTATCGATATAGCTCCCGGCATCCCCTTCATCGCCATTAATCACCACATAACGACCACCGGCCCCCTCTTTAACCGGTGCCGCCGCGACCATCTCCAACTTTTGCGCCATGGGAAACCCCGCCCCACCTCGGCCTCTAAGCTGACTGATGGCTATCTGGCGGCGTACCGATGCCGGGGTGTGTTGGTCCACCACCGACTGAACAATCCGCACAACCTCATCAACCAACGCATCCTCCGTCTTGTTTGGTAAGAAAGCCGGAATAAGCTGCTGCACAAGGGGTTGAGGTTGAAGGTAGTGGTTGGTTATGGGAGGGGTTAAGGTCAGGGGGTCGCCACCATTCAGATAATCAATCAGAGCGGTAACAGCCCCATCCGGAGCCAGAGAGAGCGGCTCTCCATCCATCAACATCGCCGGAGCATGGGCACACAGACCAACACAGGTGACACGACCTACCGGCTGACCGCTCTCTTGTCGCAGTCGCTCTCGAAGCCCTTTTTTTTCCGCGCCACGGCAGGCCTCACCCTGGCAAAGCTGTACCCGGTGCTGGTCGGCACCGGGGCTCAGGGTATCATAAAACTCAGCCGTCGCCCGAATCCAGGCAGGGGGCAGATGATGCGCTTCCGCCAACTGGTCGATGGTGGCCTCGGTCAGAGGCCCCTCGGCACGGGCCTGGGTCAGGAGGGTCAGCAGGGTGTGATCGGCAGGGAGGTTTTTTAACTGTCGGGCAACCAGATTTTTAGACATGAGAACTGAATACCTTTTTATCTTAGAGACGACAACAGCGGTATAGCTCAAGCGCCAAGTGTCATCTCTTCTGACCGGTCCAGGGCTAACATTTACCCGCTATAACATGGTGGTTTTTACCTGATTTCGTCCACTCTCCTTGGCAGCATAGAGCATACGGTCTGCTTCATCCAACATGGGTTGGGGAGAGGAGCCTCGGGTGGGCATCATGGAGGCACACCCCAAGCTGATGGTGACATGGTCGGAGATACCGGATTTGGGATGAGGAATCTGGAGATCTTCAATACTTTTTCGCAACCGTTCCGAAGTAATCGCCCCACCATGATGCTCAACCTGAGGCAGCACCACTACAAACTCCTCCCCCCCATAACGGGCAAACAGATCGGTCGAACGTTTCAAGGTATTTTGCAGTGTTTCAGCCACCTTTTTAAGACACGCATCCCCACCGGAATGGCCAAAATAGTCATTGAACCGTTTAAAATAGTCGATATCTATCATGACAATCGCCAAGCTCAAACTCCCCCTGACTGCCCGATTCCACTCCTGGGATAAGAATTGATCGAAATGGCGACGATTGGCCACACCGGTCAAGCTATCGACCAGAGAGAGACTTTTCAAGGTGTCTCGCTGATGTTTGGCTTCCAGATGGTTTTTTATCCGTGCTTTCAATATGGAGGGGGTGGCCGGCTTGGTGATGTAGTCCACCGCCCCCATCTCCAGCCCATGGGTCTCGTCGGTCTCCTCATTTTGCCCGGTTACAAAGACAACAGGAATCTCTGCGGTCATCTGGTTGGCTTTTAATTGTCGACAAACCTCATAACCATCCATCTCCGGCATGACGACATCCAGAAGAATCAGATCAATCTGTTGCGTCTCTACCGCCTCCAGAGCTCTCTCTCCACTGGTCGCCGCAATAATCCTGTACTGCTCCTTAATGATTTCAGCCAAGGTTTTAATGTTGCCAGGCACATCATCTACAATCAGGATTGTTGGTTTTTCATCACCTTTGGTCATGATTTCTGTTCCCCCGTTTCAAGCGCTAAAGTGGCTGAAATTTTTGTTAAACTCTTCTGTGCTTCGGCAAAATCGAACCGATCAATCTGCTCCCCCAACTGAGCCACAAGGGTTTGCACCTCCTCAGAGGCCGGGAGCAGGAGAGAACGCAGTCTTTGAAAACTCTCCTCCGAGGCAATCTCCTGCCCACCAAGCTGAGCGGAGAGCAACAACACCAGGGAGGATACCTCCCCAGCATCCCAACCGGCCTCCTCCTCTATTGCACCCTCTACAGAGCGGATTTTTTCTTGCTCTACCTTCTCTTTGTGCTGCTTCAACCGCGCAATGGAATCCATCACCTGTTCCAACGCTTGACCAAACAGGTTGAACAGCTCTCGTTGCCGGTCGGGGGAGTCATCCAACCCTTTTTCCAGAGCCAAAGCCTGCTTGGCCAGTTCGTTGGCAGAGATATTGCCCGCCATTCCCTTGATGGTATGAATCAGGCTTGCCACTGCCACACTCTTTTCACCCTCATCGAACAGGGTGCCAATCTGCTCAGCAGCCCCGGCATAGTCCCGATAAAACTCAGATAAAAGGGAATAATAGAGCCTATCGTTACCGTTGAGTCGATCCAGAGCCTCCTGCACATCCAGACCTGAGAGTTGCTGCATCTCCTCAGGTACAACACGACCGACATCAGGCTGACTCTCCTCCTCCACCTTACTAAAACCAAGCCCTTCACGAGGCCGCACCCATTTGATCAGGGCTGCATAGAGCTTTTTCTTGTCAATGGGTTTGGGTACATGATCATTCATGCCCACCTCCAAGCTCTTTTCATAATCTCCGGTCATGGCATGAGCCGTCATGGCAATGATGGGCAGCATGGCCAACTGTTCATCAGATCGCATCAGCCGGGTCGCTTCATAGCCATCCATCTTGGGCATCTGAATATCCATCAACACCACATCATACGTCTCTTGACTCACCTTCTCCAAGGCTACCTCACCATCCTCGGCAACCTCAACCTGAAGCCCGATCCCGTACAGGATCTCACATGCAACCTGCCGGTTGATGGCATTATCCTCTACCAGAAGAACCCGCGCCCCACCAATCTGTTTAATCACCTCGGTCGGGTCCACATCATCCTGTCGAATACGGAAGGCCTTCGCCACATCCATACCGAATATGTCCATAATGGTATCAAACAAAAGTGAACAGTTGACCGGCTTGCCGACAAAGCCATCCACACCCACCTCAGCCCCCTCCAAGCCATAGGACTCCTCTTGATCAAACGAGGTAAGCAATACCGTTTTTATTTTGTTCCCGTTCGGGATCTCATTATTTATTTTTCTTATTGTTTCAATACCATCCATATCCGGCATAAGCCAATCAACCAACACCAACTGAAACGGTTTCCCCTCCTCAGCAGCCAGATGGATGGCTGTCAGGGCCTCCGGACCACTGGCGGCTTCAACAGAAATAAAGCTGAACAGGGTCAACATTCTGCTCAAGGCCTGTCGACTGGATTGGTTGTCATCCACCACCAACGCCCGCAGATGTTCCATCTCATCCGGGGGAATCATATCATGCTCCTCCCCCCCCAACCGCCGATTAAACGTGGTGGTAAAATAGAAGGTACTCCCCTGGCCTGTCTGGGACTCCACCCAAATCTGGCCAGACATCATCTCGACCAGACGCTGACTGATGGACAGCCCCAAACCGGTACCGCCAAATTTTCGGGTTGTCGAGTTGTCGGCCTGACTAAAGGCTGTAAAGAGCTTGGCCGCATGCTCCGGCGACAACCCTATTCCGGTATCCCGCACAGAAAACTGCAAGACCACCTGATCACTGGACTCCTCAACAGTGGCAACCTGAACCTCAATCTCGCCCTCATCGGTAAATTTAACGGCATTTCCGATCAGGTTGAGCAACACCTGCTCCAGTCGTAGAGAATCACCATAAAGCTCATACCGACACTCATCACTCACACACAGGATCAGTTCAAGATGTTTCTTTGCTGTCTGCGCCCGAAACAGGTCTGAAAGATGTTCAAACACCTCTCGGAGATAAAAGTCGGTACTCTCCAACTCCAGTTTACCGGCTTCAATCTTGGAAAAATCGAGAATATCGTTGATAATCCGCAGCAGTGACCGGGATGAGTTGGAAATTTTGGTCAGATAATCCCGCTGCTGAGAGGAGATATCGCCTTGAAGAGCCAGATCGGAGAGGCCAATAACCGCATTCATGGGGGTGCGTATTTCATGGCTCATATTGGCCAAAAATTCCGACTTGGCCCGTGTAGCCTGCTCGAGCTTGGTCCGTTGGTCGGCCAGATCAGAGACCATTTTTCTAAAGGTCTTGGCCAACTGCCCAATCTCATCCTCAGAATCCACCTCGATGGTAGTATCAAACCGCCCTTTTCCAACCTCAATACTCGCCATGCGCAGAGATTCGATAGGGCCGGAGATGATGCGTTGAAACCAAAACGTGAGAATCAGGGCAATCAATAGCGCTACAGACAACACCCCGGTGCCCAACAGTACACTCCAGCCAATCTCATCCTGCAAGGCATAGAGGTTGGCTTGAATAACCAGGTAGCCAACCACCTCCTCACCCAACAGAATCTCCTCCTGAATAATCAGCCAATCCGACTCAAACCGAACCGTCTCCCCCTTATCCATGAGAGTTACCTGGGCATGGCTTGTATCGTTGGGGTTACGGTGATACTCGGCAAAGATTATTTTATCTTCTGAAAAGAGGGTGGCTTTATCAATGGAGGTTGCCGGCTCTAACGCTCTTAGAATACTGCTCGCCGTATCTGGATCATCAAAAACCAGTGCTGCCCGGCTGTTGAGAGCGATAATCCGGGTCTGGATTTGGACATCTTTGCGTAACTTCTGTTGCTCAGAAAAATAGTTGGTGACCGTAAAGGTAAGGGTGGCCAGCAGTAGGGTTATGCCGCTGATCAGGGTCATCATCCCGGTGAGCTTGGTGCGAATGGAGAGATTTTGAAAGGTCATGGCGATCCTCGATCCGACTTGACAAGCTGTCCGACCTGCAACATGGTAGCACTCATTTTCAACCCGGCCTCGGCGACCCGATCCTTTTCAATTTCAAAACGCAGTTTATTGCCAATACGGACAAAATTAACCATCCCACCCCGACGGGCAAATCCCTCCGTATCACTTACCGTCAACACTGGTTTTTGGCTAACGGTTGAAAAAATCTTCTGCCACTGCCCCTCTTCTGACTGGGAGACAAACAAAAGATGACAGGCCGTCAACCCCGCCGCAGACTCTAACCGCCTGATGACAATCGAGCGACCTTTGACCTTTTTGCGAGAGAGAACATCCAGCAGCTTGCCAAACGGATCAACCCCCACCACACAGAGACGAAAAGGGGTACGTTCATCGGCAAAAACCGTTGCGGGCCACTGGACAAATTTGGTGAAGTGATAAAGATACGCCGTTTTAAGCTGGTAGGCACTGGGTGGCCCAGCCAGGAGCATACCCCCTTTCATACCAAAAAAAACAAGAAGAGCGGCCAGGACCATAAGAAGCGAAGCGTGGAATCTGTTCATGAGCTCAATCAAAAATCCCAATCCAGACGGGCCAGAATGGATCGTGGAACCTCACGATTGGTGGTGCCGGAGTTCAGGTTCGAAAACTCCATGTGGGCGCGGTCGAGAAGATTGTGTCCGGTCAGACTCAGGGTCATGTTTTCCATGGGACGCCAGGCCAGACGAACATCCAACCGGACCACCGCCGGCAGAGATGCGTTATCCAACCCACCCACATAAAACAGCGCGGTATCCAACGCCCAATCCTTATGTAGATCAAGATAGGAACGTACCTGGAATTGGTGGCGGGGAATATCACCATCAGAGGCCAAAACAGTGGTATCGGTACTATCCGGTGTCAGCCCGATGTTGAGCTTCAACCAGGTGTGGCTGGCCCGCAACTTCCAATCCTTGGAGATTTGCCAATCCACCGCACTCTCCACACCATAGGTGGAGGCAAAGGCTTGGTTTTCGAAAAGTTGGGATACAATCAACTGTCCCCCGCTAAAGGTGGTACTGTTTTCGTAGGATATCAGGTTTTTATACTCATTATAAAAAGCGGCAATATCGAGAAAAACATTCGGATGGGGCTGGGACCGGTAGCCGACCTCATAGGCCAACAGGGTTTCGGATCGGGTTTTGGGATTGCCGATAACATGGATGGCGCTGTTGGGACCGGTAGCCGAAGAGATGAAAATATCCCGGTCGGCCCGTGATGGGGAGCGTACGGCTCGGGAGATGGAGCCCCAAACAGCGTGTTTTTCGTCAACATGCCATAAAATCCGGGCATTGGGTTGATATTCCCAGCCGGTATAATCATTTTTTTCAACCTTGGCACCCAGAGTCAAACGCAGGCTCTTATCCCAAAAGGAGATCTCGTCCTGGGCAAAAAAGCTGAAGGTTTCATCATTGGTATCGGTTGGGCTCCAGCTGACCGATTGGCTGTTGACCATCTTATCCCGCGTGGTCCGATAGCCCACCCCCCAGATCAGTTCGTGGTCTTCCCGAGGCGAGAATCGGTGCTGAAAGTCAATATCCACCGTATCCCGATCTTCGTTTCCGGTTCGTACAGCCCGATCATAATAGACCTGGACAGAAAGATTGGATGTCTCTGACAGAATCTGGCTCAGACGTATCTGAAGATTGCCGCCGTGGCTATCCTCCTGACTGCTGTCCATCTCCTGCTGATAGAGATCCCCTTGCAGGGTCAAGGTACGCGTTGGGGTCAGGTTCAAGTCAGCCCGAAACCCGCCACGAACGCTATTCCACGCATCCCCAGAATCGGTAGAGCTGGTTAAGTCGAAGTGGTTGCGGTCGCTCCCCTTGGCATAGACACGAAAAGCCGAATCCTTCCCCATGGGGCCACCATAACGAAATCCCCCCAAAACCTTATCAACATTGCCCGTGGCCAGGGTAACCCTCCCCCCCTGGGTCTCGCTGGCCTCTTTGGTAATGATATTAATGACACCGTTGACCGCATTGGCACCCCACAGACTCCCCCCCGGACCACGGATAACCTCAATCCGATCGATGGTCTCTAGCAGAATATCCTGAACATTCCAGAAAACACCGGCAAACAAGGGGTTGTAGAGGGTGCGTCCATCCATTAAAATCAGCAGTTTATTAGAGTATTGTGCATTAAATCCCCGAGAGGTAATGGCCCAGGTATCGTTATTGATACGGGCCACCTGCAACCCTGGCACCAGCCGCAGCAACTCCGGCAGGCTGGTCATGCCAGAACGGCGAATCTCCTCCTGTCCAACCACATAAACGGCTGAGGAGGTATCCACCAGCCGCTGCTCTTTTCGGGCCGCAGTTGTCAGGGTTATTTCTGCCAGCGCTTCAAAACCGATATCCAGGAGCTTTTCCAGATCCTCCTCAGCCTGCCACTCTTCTGTCGGGCTGGCCCAACCATTGGGCTGCAACACCACCATCATCAGTAGCGCTCCCAAAACAGCCCTCCCCGTTCGAATGCTCTCTCCTGCAAACTTCATGGTATACTCCTCTCAACAAAAAGTCTGCCACCCTTTTTATGGCATTTTTCAAGCTGGCAGATTTTTCCCCTGTATCCGGTTTAGAGCCTTCACAACAACCGCACTCTCTTCTGTCAGCAGGTCATGAGGCAGAAGAGGCGTTGGGCGGCCCATCCGAAACAGGCTGCCCCACCACCTTAGCCTCAAAAACCTCCAGTGGCTCCCCATGAGCAATAAATTGGTGGATAACGTTGAGCAGCCTTTTTTTTCGGATGGGTTTGGTCAAATGGAGGTCGCAACCGGCCTTGAGAATCTTATCAGACACATCGGACATGGCATGGGCCGTCAAGGCGATGATCGGTACCGGGGTGGCGTTCTGGCTTTTCTCCCACGCCCGGATAGCTCGAGTCGCTTCATAACCATCCATCCGGGGCATCTGGATATCCATCAACACCAGATCAAACCGACTGGATTTAAACAGCTCCACCGCCTCAACACCATCCTTGGCTACCTGAAGATCAAAAGGCCCCCGATTAAGAAACCCCTGAATAACCAGCAGATTATCTTCAGCATCATCCGCAACCAACAGTGAGAAATGACGCCCAGAAGCGTGCTCACTGGTTCGCTCCATCTGCCGCCGATCCAGAGTGCTGTTCAAGTTTTTTTCAACCCCCTCAACCAGCTGAACAGTAAAAGAGAACTGACTCCCCGCTCCCAACGCACTTTCAACCCAGATATTACCCCCCATCTTTTCTATCAAGCGATGACAGATGGTCAAGCCGAGTCCCGTACCCCCAAATCGCCGGGTTGTGGAGGCATCTGCCTGGGAAAAAGGCTGAAAGATGGTCTCCAACTTTTCTCGTGGGATACCAATTCCCGTATCCGAGACCGAAAAGTGCAGGATCCCCTCCTCCCCCTTGTCGATGGCAAGCACCACCTCCCCCTGCTCAGAAAACTTCAGGGCATTTCCCATTAAATTCAACAACACCTGGCGCAACCGCTGGGGGTCCCCCTCCACCACTTTGGGCACCGCTCTAGAGAGCCGTTTCCGCAGTTTCAGACCTTTCTCCTTGGCGCGAAAATGGAGAATATCCAGCGTGTGCTGAACCAGTTCGTGCAAATCGAAGAGGGTTATCTCCAGACTCAACTGGCCCGCTTCAATCTTGGAAAGATCCAAAATATCGTTGACCAGATCCATCAATCCTTCACCGGCTCGTAAAGAGACCTCCAGATATTGGCGCTGCTTGGCATTGATCTGGGTGTCCAGCAGCAGCTCATCCATGCCGATGATGGCATTAATGGGGGTGCGAATCTCATGGCTCATGGTGGCCAGAAAGGTACTTTTGGCTTGGTTGGCCTGATCGGATAGTTTTTTTGCCTCTCGCAACGCCTGATCCATCCGGGTCCGCTCAATAATGCCCGAGAGGGTGTTGGCCATGGAGAGCAGAAACCCCTCCTCCTCTGGAGTTCTGAGATGTCCCGCCAGCAGGTACATGGTGATAATGCCAAGCAGCGCCCCCTTGGAGATAATCGGTACACAGTAGTGTCCGTGAGGCTCGATCCCATCATAGAGGGTGTCATGCCTGTCATCCACATGGTCGGCAAACACAATCTGCCTGCTCTCCAAAACCCGACCACAAAGACAGACACCCGGCTTGATGGTCCGACAGAGATGGGTAAGCTGCTCGGGAAGCCCTTGATGGGCCACCATCTCCAACTCGCCACTCTCTTGATTGAGCAGAAAAATGGCGCCTCGCTCCGCAGTGGTAATCCAGGTACCGGAAAGAATCAGTTGTAGGGCGACCTCCAGCTGCTCGATCAGAGAGGTGGCCTCGGTGGCGCTTTGCAAAAGTGTGTTGATGGAGGCTTGGGAGTGGAGCATTCGCTCCATGCTCTGCTCCTCCCGTTTGCGTGCGCTGATATCCCGGATAACCGCAGAGAAAAACTGGCTGCCATCTGTCTTCCAGGTATTGATGGCTATCTCCATCGGAAAGGCCTGCCCCCCCTTTTTCATCCCGACAAACTCCGCCGTCTGGCCGATCAACTGGGCCTGTTCACCTTTTTTATAGCGATCAAAACCCTGTTGGTGCGCATCCCCATACTCTTGAGGGATCAATAGAGAGACAGGGCGCCCCGACACCTCTTCCTCCGTATAACCAAAGATGGTCTGCGCGCCACGGTTCCAGATGATGATACACCCGTCAGAATCGGTGGCAATAATCGCATCGCTGATTGAGGAGGTGACCGACCGAAACCGCTCTTCACTCTCCCGATAGGCCATCTCCACTTTTTTTCGTTCCGTCACATCGGTTATAAAAGCAAAGGCCGCCTCGGCCTCACCTACGGGATTGCGAACCGTCGTACAGTGAACAAACGCATACAGATCCTTGCCTGATTGGGTTTGAAAGGCTGTGTCGAAGGTCCGATGGTTGGTGATGGGAATCTGATCCGCCAACGACGCCATCCCCTGCTCATGGTTGGGATGGACAAAGTCCAGGGGTGTTTTTCCTATGATATCTTGTGCCTGCAAACCCAACATCTGACAAAGGGCATCGTTCACCTCAAGAATACGCAGATCCTTTAAGGAGAAAAGCCAAAAACCCTCCGAGGTGTTCTTGAGGATAGAGCGATAACGACGCTCACTACCTGCCAGCGCCTCCTCCACCTGTTTTCGTTCGGCAATTTCGTTGCTCAACTGCAGATTGGTCAACTCCATGGATTCAAACGCCTCTTCCATGGTTTTGATCATCTGCTTGCGCTCGGTAATATCACGCAAAAAAGCGGTAAAAAATTTCTTGCCACCGGCCTGGATCGGGGTGATGACGATCTCCGTATCAATACGCTCACCATCAGCTCTGATTGCTGGCAACTCCAAGCGCTGACGCAAAATATTCTGCGCTCCTTTGGCACAGTAGAGTGCCAGACCTTGCCGATGTTTCTCTCTCAGATGAGGTGGGATGATGGTCTCGGCAACATCCTTTCCCACCACCCCAGAGGCAGAATAGCCAAACAGCTTTTCGGCTGCGGTGTTGAATTCAACAATCTCCCCCTGTTCGTTGATGGTGACAATCGCATCCAGCGCCGTCTCCATCACAGAACGAAGACGGGCCTCACTAAGCTGCAGAGCCTCTCGGTCTGCTCTGTTTTGGTTTTGGATGGTGACAATTTTTGGCAACAGGTTGTGAATCAGACGCAGAAGCCCAACCAAAATCAAACCGACCCCTACCAAAGAGACAATCCATTGTAAATTCAGGTGCAGATATTTCATGGCGGCCATCGCCTTCATCATCGGCATGTACAAGGGAAAAAGATACATGGTGACAAGGTCGGCCACATAGAACAGGGCGATAATCAGCAGCCCTACCAACATCATGATAACAGGAAAGGTTGCCTCCAACGCCTGCAAAACCTGTCGGTTTTGATGAAAGATCCACCAAGAGGCTATGGTTCCCGAGATGAGAATAACATCGATCAAGGTCATACTCAGCACTGAGTTCCAAATCACATTCAATACTCCGAAATCACTGCCGTCACAGGGATATTATCTGGTGAAACATAAAGCGACCAACGATCAGACCGAGAGAGATCCAGGGGGGAATATCTCAAAAAACACGCTTCTGGACCAGCGTATTATATAACTATTTATACAGGATCTTCCAGTAAAAAGAGCGGATTGCGCAGACTCTCCTCAAGCAACAGCACCAGGGCCGATGCGTTGAGGGTAAAACCCCAAGCCAAAGCGGGCTTCCTCTTTCCAGCGACACCGCCAGGGAGAGCAGGCTCCATTGCCAGTAGATCTTGAGTATGGGCCATGTTACCTAAAAAGCAGGATAACAGTTACAAACTTTTACCTTTTTTATCACAACCCACCCCCCAGGGCATGATACTCTCTCTACCTGACAGGATTGAGGAGACCTTAACCTTACAGCATGACATCTGACACGACCTCACCCCAAGGGGGAGCTGCTACTCATGGACAAACGAGAAGCTCTGGCAAAAATACGCAACAAAAGCTGTGTCCCAAGCCTTCTATGGCAACAGCTAACCGCTACCCAACCCGGAGAAGACATGTCACCCCTTCTTCTGCGCCAGGCCGTCTGTAAACGACTCACCCCTCCTCTCCTTTTTTTGAAAGAAAAAGGGTTTTTTCAAGAGTTTGACTTTCAGGATGTTGAGGATAAACCGGCCTGGAGAAGGTTGGTTATTCTCAAGCTGGGCAAGGATTTTGCAGAAGAGATAAAAAGAGCGTGCTCAATAACAGAAAAAGAGGCTAAGGAGCCCACCTCAAGATGAACCAAAACAACGCCAACCCATCCGCCAACCTTCCCCCCTCCTTCACCAACGTCATCCGACAATCGAAGCTATTTGACGGGGTCAAGCCGGGATACTATTTGGCAGAACTGGAAAAATGCCACCTGTTCGAGGCCGCTCCCAACGATCTTTTGATCACCGTGGGCAAGGAGAATAAAAACACCTATTTTGTGCTATCCGGCACCCTCTACATACATATGGAAAAATCGGACTCCCCCCCCATACGCCATGTGGGAGAAGGCGAGACAGTGGGAGAGCTCTCCCTGTTGGGAGAGACCAAGGCCACCGCTTTTGTCGTTGTTCAGACTCCCAGTACCCTGTTGATGGTCCCACGGGAGGTGATGTGGCGGCTGATCAGGAGATCGGCCATCATCGCCCAAAACCTTCTTTTTATTCTTACCGACTGGATCATCTCTGACAATGAACGTTTTCTCGACCGCTCCCGGGAGGTAGAAGATCTCAAGGGGCTCAGTCAACAAGATGGCCTGACCGGACTCCTCAACCGTCGCATGCTGGACAACACCCTCAATCGGGTTTACTCCCGCAGTCAAATGTGTGACAAGCCCTTTTCGGTTATCATGTGTGATGTCGACCACTTTAAAGCCTACAATGACCAACATGGCCATAAAGGGGGAGATTGTGCTTTGGTCGCCCTGGCTGACGTGCTGAAAGAGGCGGTCCGCCCCCTGGATTTTGTCGGGCGTTATGGTGGTGAAGAGTTTACCATCATCCTGCCGGACACCTCTCTGGAAGCAGCCCTGGTTGTGGCCGAACGTTTAAGAAAAGAGGTGGAGAACAGAAACATTTTCCATGTTGACGGCACCCCCCTCTCCTCCATTACCCTCTCTTTGGGTATCGCAACCTCTGCGCCGGACTCTTCGGTAGAGCAGCTTATCGAACAGGCCGACCAAAGGCTTTATCAAGCCAAACATGGAGGAAGAAACCGCTGTTGCAGTGGCTGATCAGCTTGACGGCATCAACAGCCCATCGGAAAAAAAACAGCCCTCCAACGAAAAGTGTAAAAATCCACCCCAAACAGGTTAGAGTTTGTTGACGTACCCAGGGGTATTTGTTAGTGTCCGGTTTATTGCCGGGGTGGCGGAACTGGTAGACGCACCAGACTCAAAATCTGGCGTTGGCAACAACGTGTCGGTTCGATTCCGACCCTCGGCACCATCTTAAAAAAACACTCCTTTTTTTCAATCTCTTCAGATAAAACCAACCCACAAAAAAAAGCCACCCTTCAAGGTGGCTTCATGTTGTATGGAGAGTCCAAACCCAATTGGCGGATGGGTCTGAGAAGAGATGGAGGCCTTCCCCGAGGATTTGGGCAGCGCCCAAGATTGCAACCCTTTGACTTTGCCTTTATCCCAATGGGTTTTGACTGACTCTAGAAACAACCGAGGGATCAATAACTGCGGTCAACAGCAAAATCAGCCAGCTTCAGCATGGTATCTCGCTCAGGAGAGGCTGGAAAGTCCAGGAGTTCCACCTTGGCCTCTTCGACCAGCTCCCGCGCCCGTTTCATGGCATAGTCCAGTGAGCCCCGATCCTTCACCAGTTGAATGGCCCGCTGCAGCCCTCCTTCCGGGTGGTTGGTATCCTCCAGGCAGAGCCGCCAAAAAACCCGCTCTTCTTCTGTACCCGCTTCGTAAGCATGGATGACGGGCAGGGTAATCTTCCCCTCTTGAAAATCATCTCCGATGGTCTTGCCCAAGGTCTCTTGGGTTGCCGAATAGTCCAGGGCATCATCCACCACCTGATAGGCCTGCCCCAACAGGAGACCATAACGGGCCACTCGGTCCACCTCTGCCTGAGGTCGGTTGCACAGCACAGCCCCCAACTGCATGGCCGAAGAGAAGAGGGTAGCGGTCTTGCTGGAGACAACCTGCATGTATCTCTCTTCACTGGTGGAGAGGTCGTTGGTTACCACCAACTGCAGCACCTCCCCTTCGGAGATAACCGCACAGGCATCAGCAACAATTTCGAGAATTCTCAGATCCCCGTGGCTGACCAAGACCTGGAAAGAGCGGGAGAAAAGAAAGTCCCCCACCAAAACCGGCGCTTTACTGCCCCAAACCGAGTTGGCTGTTTCGCTTCCCCGGCGGGTAACCGAACCATCCACCACATCGTCGTGTAGCAGGGTGGCGGTGTGGATAAACTCGACAACCGCTGCCAACAGAGCATGTTGGTTACCGGTATAGCCGAACATTCGCGCCGTCAGCAGGGTGAGAGCCGGTCGAAGTCGCTTGCCGCCACTGTTGATCAGATGGGATCCCAAGGTTGGGATCAATTCCACCTGGGCATCTAACTGCTCCAGAATAATCCGGTTGGTCAACTCCAGATCATTTTGAATCAAAGCGTGCAGCTGTGCCAAAACGAAAGGCAGCTCTTTTTTGGGTTTATTGCTTTCTGGAGTTTGGATCTTCACTTAGCTTTTTATCGATTGATGAGTGCTCGAAAACAACAGAGCAAACCAGGGCTGCACATAAGATAAGGCCTTGTAAAACAGAACCATACACCCTATAAACACCACCTGATATATTATTAAAAAGCTGACCGAAAGGGGACTTTTATCCCCAAGAGATCAACACACACCCGCATTGCAAATCAGCGATACTTTATACCTAACCCCTCTAATTGGGGAGGAAAAAACCGTAATGGAAGATAAAAAACAGATGGCCTGGCTTAAAAACGGGTCACCTTTATGCCTGGCTTCGGCCTCGCCAAGAAGGTTAGAACTGCTGCAACAGGTCGGAATTAAACCCTTTGTCTCCCCAGCCGAAATAGACGAAACAATCAAGCCAGGAGAGACACCTCGCCACTATGTAAAACGTATGGCGACGACTAAAGCCAGATCGACAATGAATCAGGACCATGCCAGAGTGCTGGCTGCGGACACCATCGTAGTTTTGGATGGGGTGGTGCTGGGTAAACCCTTCGATAACCAGGAGGCCGAGCAGATGCTGGAGAGACTCTCCGGTCGGCCCCATCAGGTGATGACCGCCATCGCCCTGTTCCAACCCCAGAGAGAAAAAATCGATGCCCTGGTGGTTGAAACGGCTGTCTGGTTCAAAAAAGTTTCTCGGGCGGAGATCCAGGCCTATGTGGCTACCGGCGAGCCGATGGATAAAGCTGGTTCTTATGGTATTCAAGGGTTTGGCGCTTTTATGGTCGAAAGAATCGACGGCTCCTATACCGCGGTTGTCGGTCTTCCGCTCTTTGAAACTTTGTCACTCTTGACAAATTCCAATTGACTCTTTCGACAATACCGTGATAATAGGCCGGTTCAGGGTATCGGAGTTCTCTTTCTGGGGTGGTTTGAGTCAGCTTTTCAAATCCCTATCCAAAGAGCTGGATTGTGCGATAGATTCTGTATTTAAGTTGGGTATTTTTTTATACTTATGTCAGGCTAATAGTTGGAATTGGAGGATTTTCCTTACATGTACGCGGTAGTCCGCACAGGCGGAAAACAATATAAAGTGGCAGTGAATGATATCCTGCGTGTCGAATCTCTCGCCGGTGAAAAGGGCGATGAGGTTACCCTGGATGATGTTATCCTGGTCAGCGGTGACGATGGCATCCAAACCGGGGAGTCCCTTTCTGGCTCTCAGGTCAAAGGAACCATTGTCTCCCAGCTACGGGATAAGAAGATCCTCATCTTCAAAAAGAATCGGCGTAAGAACTACCGCCGAACCAATGGTCACCGACAGAGTGTTACTGAGCTGAAAATCACGGCTATTCAGTAACTATTGACAGCCGACCTCCCCTCACTTGAGTGATGGGTTCCCGTTTGATGCCACCGGTTTTCATGGTCGTCGATGAAAACCAGCAGGGCTTGGGAGAGAGGTCTCAACCAAGAGAGAGTAAGACAATGGCACATAAAAAAGCCGGGGGTAGTACCCGGAACGGACGTGATTCAATTGGTCGCCGTTTAGGCGTAAAAAAGTACGGTGGACAGAGCGTTATCCCCGGCAACATCATCATGCGACAACGGGGAACCAAAATTTTCCCAGGAGAGGGCGTCAGCATGGGCAATGACCACACCCTTTTTGCTGTTGTTGAAGGCAAGGTGACATTCAACACTCGGAACAACAAGCAGTACGTCAACGTGGTTACCCCCTAACAGGGTCTCTCGAAAGAGTACGGACTGCTCCTCTTTTTTTCTGGCGCCTTCACAAAAGGTTTTGGGCTGAGAAGCCACACAACCTTCTTGCGCTGGTGTCACGAGAAAAAGGGGGGGCGGTCGTAATCATCCTACCGTACATCCAACCCCTATCGCCGCTCCCTACCAAGCCAATATTTGCCTGATAGTCTGTCGACCGTGCTTTGATACAGACGGTTGCCACGTTGACGACAGGTCGGTTCACAGCCTAAACAGGAGAGGCCCCTTGGGGACACGCCCTACCCACAACTGAAAGGTTGTCGTCTCCTCTTGGGGTTGGCTAGCTGGGGCAGGATAAGGGACGAGTTTTCCAAGAAATTGGGGTGGAACAAGCAGGTGTAAGCGCACCTTGCAATCCACCCATGATGGGCTGTCCCTGGCTCCCAATCGTGCACAGTTTTGGGTTATACCGGCTATACCATGCGTTTCCTCGATGAAGTCAAAATTTATGTTCGATCCGGAGATGGCGGAGATGGTGCTGTCTCTTTTCGGCGAGAAAAATATATTCCACTTGGTGGTCCCGATGGCGGGGATGGTGGTCGGGGAGGAGATGTGGTCCTGGTGGCCGACTCCCACCTGAATACCCTCATAGATTTTCGCTACACCCAGCACCTTAAAGCCAAGCGGGGTATGCACGGTATGGGCAAAGACCGTACCGGTCGTTCGGCAGAAGATCTGGAGATGAAGGTCCCGGTCGGCACCGTGGTTCGGGATGATGCCGACGGCACCATACTGTACGATTTTACCGAAGCCGGACAGCGTTTTATTGCGGCCAGAGGTGGCGATGGCGGTCATGGAAACTCCCGCTTTAAAACCTCCACCAATCGGGCACCTCGCCGAGCCGACCCCGGCTATGAGGGGGAAGAGATCTGGCTGCGCCTTGAGCTGAAAATTTTGGCTGATGTCGGCTTGATTGGCCTGCCAAATGCTGGAAAGTCCACCCTTATCTCAACTATTTCGGCAGCAAAACCCAAAATTGCCGACTACCCCTTTACCACCCTGGTTCCCAATTTGGGTGTGGTGATGTCTGGTTACTTTAGCTATGTGGTGGCGGATATCCCCGGTCTGGTCGAGGGGGCCTCGGAGGGCCATGGGTTAGGCCATCTGTTTTTAAAGCATGTGGAACGGTGCGCCATCTTGGTCCACCTTATCGACATCGCCCCGGTAGATGGATCGGACCCTCTGGACAACTATCGCATGATTGAAAAAGAGCTGAAGGCGTATTCACCAACTCTGGCCGACAAGCCCCGCTGGATCGTCATCAGTAAATGCGATCTGGCCGACCAATCCCTGCGAGATGAGACTCTGCAAAAGGTAGGCGACATGCTCTCCGAAAAGGGGGCTGCCGACCAATCTCTACCGGTCACTCTCCTCTCGTCTGCCAGCTCGGAAGGCATCAAGCACTTTATCGACCGTTTAGGTGATCGAGTTCGACAAGAGCGGGCGGCCCAAGATGAACAGGCGGTCAAAAGTTTGAACGATGCACCCACCAAGGCCGGTATCAAACCGGTGCGAGACAGAACCGACCAGAAAAACGATGAGGCGGATGAAGAAGGAGTTGAGTGTGTCTGGGTCCCGTAATACCACTCGCCAGACAGCCCAAAAGAGTCAAACCACCTGGACCTTGACCGAAGAGTGGGAACAAGTGCGACTGGCCCAGCGGATTGTCATCAAAATCGGTTCCAACCTGCTGACCGGTGGCAAAGAGAGCCTGCGCCGCAAGTGGATTGCCAAACGGGCCGCAGAGATTGCCAAACTGATCAAAGGAGGACGGCAGGTGGTGATTGTCACCTCTGGCTCAGTGGCAGCCGGTCTTCCTCGCCTGGGCCTGAATCGCCCCCCTGCCAACCTGATGGAAAAGCAGGCAGCGGCTGCAGCGGGCCAAGGCATCCTGATCAACTGTTACCAAGAGGCCTTTTCTCATCATGGTCTGTATGTAGGGCAGGTGCTTCTTACCCGTGACGATGTCGCCAACCGACGGCGCCACCTCAATGCCCGAGACACCCTGGAGACACTCCTGACATGGGGGCTGGTTCCGGTGGTTAACGAGAATGATACCGTTGTGGTGGAGCAGATCAAATTTGGAGATAACGACACCCTCTCGGCCAATATTGCCGACCTGATCGGGGCAGATCTCCTCATCCTGCTATCGGACATTGACGGGCTTTACCAAGAAGACCCTCGAAAAAACCCCGACGCCAAGATGATTCCTCTGGTTGAGGAGGTCACCCCAGAGATTGAAAATCTGGCGGGGGGGAGTGGCTCGCTGGTGGGTAGTGGCGGAATGGTAACCAAACTAAAGGCGGCTAAAATGGCGGCTCGCTGTGGCTGTCGCATGGTTTTGACCAGCGGCTTTCGCAAAAACCCTATCCTGGAGGTGTTCTCCCGCAATCCGGTAGGCACCCTGTTTCTGCCGGATTACAACCCATTGACCCGCTACAAACGGTGGATTGCCAACTCCAGCGTGGTCCACGGTGATCTGGTCTTGGACAGAGGGGCGGTCACTGCCCTGCGTAAGGGAAAAAGCCTGCTAGCCAAGGGGATTATCTCAGTGGAAGGTACCTTTGATCGAGGGGATGCGGTCAACTGCCTGGACCCGGATGGACTCCCCGTCGCCAAGGGAATGGTAAACTATAACGCCAAAGACCTCAGGTCGGTTATGGGGTGTCATAGTGACGAGTTTGAAAGTATACTGGGTTTTTTGGGCGAGACAGCGATCATCCACAGGAATGAGATGGTCCTCCTCGGCTCAACCACTCATCGTGGCACGACAAACCTGGATGAACAGTGTGCGGACAGTATAAAAGGTAAATAATCATGCGTGATGTGACAACCTTGGTAAAAGAGATCGCCCTGGAGGCCCGGCAGGCAGCCTACTCCTTGGCGTGTGTGACCGGAGAGCAAAAAAACAGGGCGTTGGAGATTATGGCCAACAGGTTGGTTTCTCAAACCAACGCTCTGCAGACCGAAAACCAGATCGACCTGGATGCGGCAGAAAAAAATGGACTTTCCGAAGCCATGATCGACCGGCTTCGCCTCACCGAGGCCCGTATCGAAGGGATGGCAGAAGGGTTGCGACAGGTTGCCGCTCTGCCGGACCCGGTCGGTGAGATTACCGAAATCAAACCACGCCCCAACGGCCTGCAGATTGGACGGATGCGGGTCCCTCTTGGTGTGATTGGCATCATCTACGAATCCCGTCCCAATGTAACCGCCGATGCCGCAGCGCTGTGCATTAAATCCGGCAATGCGGTCATCCTCCGTGGTGGCTCCGAGGCCCGTTATTCCAACCGGGCCATAGCGGCCATTCTTTCCCAAGGGTTGGAGGAGGCCGGCCTGCCCAGGGAGGCGGTACAGTTTATCGACACCACCGACCGAGCCGCCGTCGGCGCTCTGCTCAAGTGCAACGCGGAAGTGGATGTGATTATTCCCCGTGGTGGCAAAGGGTTGATTCAGCGGGTAATGGAGGACTCTACCATCCCGGTGATTAAACATTTGGATGGAATTTGTCACACCTATATCGACCGATATGCCGACCCACAAATGGCGGAAGATCTGGCCTTTAACGGCAAGATGCACCGTACCGGCGTCTGTAATGCCACCGAAACCCTATTGGTCCACGAGGCCGTAGCGGCCCAGTTTCTGCCGTGGATTGGTCGGCGTCTTACGGAGGCTGGCTGTGAAATTCGGGGCTGCGAAAAAACCGTCGAGCTCTCCGGCCCCGACCTGCCCATTATTCCGGCCACTCCAGAAGATTGGGATACGGAATATCTGGAAGCGATTCTCTCCATTCGGGTCGTGGAGAGCCTGGATGCGGCCCTGGCCCACATCGAAGAGCACTCCTCCCGCCATACCGAGGTGATTGTCACCGATATCCATAGCCGGGCCATGCGTTTTTTGCGTGAGGTGGACTCCTCCTCGGTGATGGTCAACGCTTCCAGTCGGTTTAGTGATGGCTTTGAGTATGGGCTGGGGGCGGAGATGGGGATCTCCACCGACAAGCTCCATGTGCGGGGACCGGTCGGATTGGAGGGGTTGACCTCGTTAAAATATATTGTCTTGGGTAAAGGGCAGGTTCGTCTTTAACCTGACAACGGCCGTTCCCAAGTTCAATAGCCGGCAAAAGGGTACCATGGGTTTTTCTGTTGCACAGAGTGAAAAGATCGGCATTTTGGGCGGCGCCTTCAACCCACCCCATTTTGGCCATCTGCGCTCGGCTCGGGAGGCCTTGGAGCTGTTGAAACTGGATCGGATTATCTTTACCCCGTCCGGCGAACACCCGCTTAAAAAAAGCGCCACCCTGGCTTCTGCCACTCACCGTCTCGCCATGACCCGCCAGGCCATCGCCTCTGAACCCCTGTTTGAGGTCTCCGATCTGGAGGTAAAACAGTCCGGTGTCTCCTATACGGTAGATACCCTGGAAAAGCTGGCGGCCTGCCATAAAAATCAGGAGCTTTTTTTTATTGTGGGTGGCGATATTCTCGGTGAACTACACCGATGGAAGGATTGGTCACATATTCTAACCAACGCCCACCTGGTCATGATGATTCGCCCCGGCTTTCCTGTCGATCTCTCCTCAACAGTCGATCCGGTTGCCCGTTTTTTGAATAGTGTTCAGATCAATAACCCTGAAGCGTTGAACCGCCAGACAGCCGGCGGTTATCGCTTTGCCCAACTACCGGTCACACCCCTGGATATCTCATCTACCCAGATAAGAGAGCTGGCTAAACAGAGAAGAAGCCTTCGGTTTCTCACTCCCGATGGGGTGATGGAATATATTAATCATAATCAACTGTATGTAAGTGAGTAAAACGATGGATAGTGAAAAGCTGGCTCAAGAGATCCAGGCTGTTTTAGAAGATAAAAAAGGGGTGGATATCGAGCTGATGGATCTGCGGGAGCGGTCCACCTTTACCGATTTTTTCCTGGTGGTCACCGGCACCTCCACCACCCATGTCTCAGCCCTGGCTGAGGAGGTGGACCGTTTTGCCCACCAAAAGGGTCACCCCATTCTCGGCATGGAAGGCAACCGGGAGTCCCAGTGGGTTCTGGTGGATCTGGCTGATGTGATCGTCCATGTCTTTTTAGCGGAAACCCGCGAGCTGTACAACCTGGATAAACTCTGGAGTCGAGAGACCCTGCTGCTCAATCGCCAACAGAGTGAGACCGATGACGCGCCAGATGAGGGTGGCCAGGAGCCATCTTGAAGTTTTATGTCATTGCCGTCGGTCGTGGAGCGCCCAAGCCCATTAAGGCCTTGGTGGAAGAGTATGCCAAGCGACTGAAACGGATGGCTCCGGTCACCATGATAGAGGTGGCCGAAGAGCGGAGAACCGCAGCAAGCAGCAGCAACATAGAACAGCTTTTGCAAAAGGAGGCGGGGCGTATTCGCCAGAAGATCCCCCCTGCGGCTCTGGTTGTTCCTCTGGAGATAGACGCCTCCCCGCTCTCCTCCCCGGAGTTGGCGGCTAAAATAGGCAGACAGCAGGACCAGGGAGTGGGCGAGATCTGTTTTTTGATCGGCGGGCCCGACGGCCTCCACGCCTCTCTAAGACAAGAGACGTGGAGGCTCTCTTTTGGCCCCATGACCCTGCCACATCAGTTGGTGCGGGTTATCCTTCTGGAGCAGATCTACCGCGCCATGACCATCCTGGAGCGGGTCCCCTACCATCGTTAGAGAAGAATCCCCCCCTTGATGGATGGGGATCAAAGGGGGGGGGAAGTCATCAGGTTAGTCGGTCAGTTTGGAGCCAGCCGACATTTCCACCGCCTGAAGCGGAACATTGTTCGTATTGGCAATGGCTTGGTATTTCTCTTTGCGTAAGGCGTTGATCTGGTTCATGAGGGCAACCAGACCCCCGTCGGCACCCGCACCAGGGGAGAGATATCCATTCCCCACCTCAACCAATTTTCCGGCAGCTTTGGCCTCTTTATACTGGCTCACCTGGCCTGCACTCAACGAACCGCCGGCCTGGGCTATCGGAGCGTGTGAGAATAGAAGAGTAAGAGATAACGCCACAACCCCCAGGATTGAAAAACCGTTCTTCATTGGATCCAACTCCTTAAAAAAGATTACTATCTTTACTGATAAGTTCATCCACCGCCTTATCCATCTTGATGCGGATATCATGTTCAATTTTAATGTTCATATTGATCACGATCGGTTTATCTGGTGGAGCCACCTTCACGGTGGGAGAACAGCCCATCGCCAGCACCATCAAGCTCAGGCTAAAAAATCCTGCAAACATCCGTTTTTTCATCATTATTTATCCACTTTTTATAATAAACCAGAATCGTCAAACCCCGATTGGCAAACGAAACCAGGAGAAAAAACCTTCACCAATCACTAGGTAACGGTGCTACGGATCGGGTTCAGTCGGTTGAGAAAAAATATTGTTCAGCCCATCCATCTTCTCTTTTAAAAACAGAATGCGGCTGGCAATTTGATCCAGTTTACCAGAAAGATTCAAATTAAGCTCGACTGCTCTTCCTCCCTCCAGTTCTGGGTTGCTACCCACAGCCTGCAGAACAACCAGAGTCTCCCCCTCACTATCCCGGTCGATGCGTAAAGAGAGGGTCTGATAGTGATAGTTCTTCAAGGCCCGGATGACAAGGGGTGGAATGCCGCTCTGCTTGGCCATATCCTGAATATTCTCCCCAGCCAAGCGGATGATCCCCCCGCCATCGGTTTTTAACAGGCCATTTTGGATCACCAGCCCCTTTTTTTGCACAGAAAAAGGCAGTTGACCAGAGAGTTGACCAATCAGGGTAAGCCCCGGCACATGGATCAACTCGGCCACCTTGGCCAGATCGAGACCGGAGAGTCGCACGACGGTCTCCCCTTCAGGAGGAGTCAGGCTCCAAACGCTGGGATCAGCCGAAATTAGCGCATTGAGAAGAGAGAGAGTGAGCTGCTGCAACTGAAGCTCTTTTTCCGGCAGCAACTGAAACAGCAGGGTACTGTTTTTGATGGGAATCCCCGCAGTAATCTGGCGAATGGTAACAGACTGGCCCGCTTCACTCTCGCTCAGGGTTGGCCCAAACAGGCGAATCTTACTGCTGAGACCCTCCACCTGGATGGAGCCGTAGTGTGCAGAGATCTGCTCTAACGCCACTCGAGCCTCGCCATCTCGCACCCCCTGTTGGTTCCAATCTCCTTTGACCGATAAAACCAGGGTTCCGGCCATTTTTTCTACTTTGGCAGCCAAAGCGGGGGAGATCTGCTGAAGAGTCACCCCACCTTGACCCAGGGTGATCGGCTGCAGATCCACAGCAAGCCGCCCCTCTTTACGGTTGAGGCTATAGGCCCCCCGAAGGTTGAGAGTCAGGGCCTGGCTCTTTTTTTCGGTAAGGTCGAGGGTAAAATAGTGGTTTTTCTTGGCTGTCTGGCGAAAACGACTACTGAGTGTCAGGGGTCGAATCCAGGATGGTTTGTGTAAAGAGCTGATTTTTTCCACCGTCAACTGACCCTGAAGAGTCTCCCCCTCCCCCACCTTTTTGCCAGGAATCAACACCCCTCGACTACCCACACCATCCAGTTGCCAGAAGAGAGACGGCAGAGAGAGCTGCCCCCCCTCAAGCAGCCAGGAGAGGCGGTGTTCATTACCGCTTAGAACCACCGAGGGGGCCGTAACCCGCAAACGTAACGGCTCACCCTCTGCCTGCTTGAGAGCAATAGACCACTGGGAGGAGGCCAGCTGTAGGTGGATCTGGTTGGCAGGGTCGCTCTCCCCAGACCAGACCGCAAGGGGAGTCTGGGTCGTTTTCAGGCTCAGGCGACCCTGGCGAATGGGTTGGGCCAACGGTGGCCCCATCAGCCGATCAACACCGACATCAAGCGGCTTCACCAACTTAACGACCAGCCGCCCATCCTGCCAGGCCATCTCGACCACACCCTGCAATTGAACGCCGTCCATTTGCCAACCTTCTGCCTGAATGGTCGGCACACTTCCCACCACTCTGCTCCGCACTCTCCAACGGTTTCCACCCTCTTTGTCAATCCATGAATCCAGCTTAAGAGAGGAGAGCAGATAGGACTCCCATCGCCAGTTGGCCAGAGAGAGCTTGAGGTCCAGAGGTCCGGGTGTGGTTGGGTCGTTTCGATTCTCTTCTGTTTGCAGAGTCATGAAAAGAGCGGCAGAGGTACCACTCTTCAGCTTCAACGCCACACCACCCGATCCACGCACCCCCTGGTTAGCCGGGTTGAATCGTAAAGAGAGCGGTTTAGCCCCCGGCTCAAGGGTGAAAGAGAGCCGTTCCTTAAAATTGATCCCTAAAGGGGGAGGCAGATAGGGTAGAAGCGCCTTTTTATTCACAGCAGCCATCAGAGGCCTGTCCAGGGTTATCCCCACCTCTCCCCCCTGCCACACCCCATCCAGACCACCTTGGCTCTGCCATTGGCTTATCTGCTGACTGGGAATGGACAGGTCGGCAATCGACCACGACAGCGCCCCCTTCCCTTCTCCTCGGGCCAACAGACCGGCTCCCACCTCCAGCGCGCCCTCTTTAGACCAAACAGGAAGCCGACCTTCAACCCTGGCCTTGACAGCCAGCTCTCCCTGGCTATCGTGCCAGAAAGGCAGGGTTGAGAGGGCCTGTTTGACCGAGCCATGCGCAAGGTTACCTCCCCCTTCGACATGCAGCGTCATAGCGGGGTTGCGGAGAAAATCCTGAACCTGTGCCTGTAGCCGAATGGAGAGAAGAGAGGCAGAGAGAGGGTTTTGATCGGGGTTCGATACCGAGGCGACAATCTCCCCCTTCAGATGAGAGAGAGAGCTACTGGATGTGGCTCCCACCTCCTCTTTGGTTTCTTCATGACGTGCCAGGGTCACATCCAGGGCTAACGGATAACGCTGCCCCTCCAACCCCACCACAGCCCGACAGCCCCGACAGGAGAGCTCTCCCGGCCAATACTGTTCCAGCAGAGCCGCCGAAAGAGGGGCCGAAGGAGAATCGCTCTCCCCCCCTTGGGAGGGGGGGGTGTTTGGTGTGGGCTCCTCCCCTTTAAAGACAAACCCTTGGGGGAGCAGATCCCCCTCAATCATCAGGTTTTCCAACTCGATTGTCGAGAGGTAGCCCAGTCGAGGCCACTGCCATGGCCACTGAATCACCAGAGAGTCCCAGCGAATCCCCGGCCCCAAGGTCACCCCTTTAATGGAGAGCCGGTTGGTCTCCAGTTGGATGGAGTGTACCTGAGCCTGAGGAAATCCGGCCGACGACAAACCGTACAGCACCCCCTGGCGCAGAAGGGGGTTACGATAGTGGAGCAGGCCAAAAAGAGAGAGCGCCAGCAAAGTTAACACCACCCACCGAATACTATTCCGGGTGCCTTGCCCCCCTTTTGGCGGGGGGGCTGCTTCAGCTAACCTGGTCACCTTGGCCGATTTGATAGAGTTTAATCTTGTTGTGCAGGGATTGGCGGGTAATCTCCAGCAGTTTGGAGGCCTGAATCTTATTGCCGTTGGTCTGGGCCAACGCCTTGGTGATCAGGCGTATTTCTGTACGCCGTTTATGCAGCGGAAGAGAATAAGAGTCCAACACCTCTTCGGCCGGAGAAGCTTGGGCGCCACTGGAGCGCAACGAACAGAAATCGGCAGAGATCTGCTCGCCGTCGGTGGTTAACGCCACCAGCCGCTCCACCTCATGCTGGAGTTGACGGACATTGCCGGGCCAGGGGCTGTTTTCAAACAACTCGATCACCTCATTGGTGTAGCCACTCACCCGCTTTTTAAAGCGGTGGTTGACCTCCTTTAAAAACATCATGGCGAGGGGGACAATATCCTCCCGACGTTCTCGAAGGGGCGGAATGGTGATGTCGATGGAGAAGAGCCGGAAAAACAGATCCTCTCTAAAGTCCCCCTTATCCACGGCCTCTTGCAGATTTCGGCTGGAGGCAGAGATGATTCTAAAACGATAATGGTGTACCTTGCTCCCCCCCAGACGGACCCCTTCATTCTCTTGAATGGCCCGTAAAAATTTAGGTTGGATAGAGAGGGGCATATCGGCAATTTCATCCAAAAACAGGGTCCCTCCAGCTGCCTCCTCAAAGCGACCCATCCGAGGGGCGGCGGCACCGGTAAAGGCCCCTTTTTCATAGCCAAAAAACTCACTCTCCATTAAAGTCTCCGGGATGGAAGAGCAGTTGACCGCGACAAAAGGGCGTCCCCGACGATCTTCTGACTGTTCATGCACCATCCGGGCAATCACCTCCTTGCCCGTACCGCTCTCACCGGTAATAAAGACGTTGACCGGTAACGGCCCCACTTTCAAGGCCATATCCACCACCCGACGCATGGCAGGGCTCTCGGAGATAAACTGATGCTTACCCTCTAGCCTTTTACCGGTACGGGTGATCTCTTCATGCACCCCCCGAGAGATCCTGATCATCTCATCGGCAACAGTGTTGTTCTCCAAAGAGAGGGCGAGAAATTTAACCACCTTGAGGATCAACCGCTCATCCTCCTCGGTAAAACCGACGGTGGAGCGTTTATTCAAGAGTTCTACCGCACCGATATGGTACGCGCCAACCAGGCTCTTGATGGGCACACAGATGAGATTGCGGGTGGTGAAGGCGGTACTTTTATCCGCTTGGGAGTGAAAGCCCATCTCTCTATCCAGGTCTCCCCGGATGATGGTCTCGCCGCTGGTAATGGAGCGACCGACGATACTCCCCTCTTTAGGGGCAATAATCTCCTTCTCCTGCAGCCCGGTGCCATACTTAAGCCAGACATTTTCTGAGTCCGGGTCGGAGATGAAGATGCTGCACCGTTCTGCGGTGAAGAGCCGAGGAAACATCTCGACAATAAACAGCATCAACTGCTCAGCATCCCCTTTGGTCCAGGAGCGGTTAATCCGATCCAGGAGGGATTTCAAGCCAACCAGCCTCTGCTGTATGTCGACAGACTTATACATCATCCTCACCCTTGGGCGTCAAACAATATGACACTGCCTTTTTCGATCATCTGACATTCATTAAAAAAAGTAAAAAAAACCACCAGATACTCCATATCATCGTACGCTGGAGACAAAGTGTTTAGACTTTTTTTCAACTAATCGAGGATTTAGACCCACCACTACCGGTTTATTCAGGGGGGTGGGGGATGGAAAAGTTGTAAAAAAAAATCACAGCACCCCGAGTAGGGTGCTGTGATTTCTGGAGAGGTTTCAATACCGACAAAAAAAGGTTAAATGGCTAAATATCAATATGTTACAATAAAGACCACCTTAAGAAAATCCGCCGACAACCTTAACCCGCCAAGGCTCTCAGGCGAGGGGGCTTACGTTTACGGACACGGGCTGGCGGCGCCTGAAAGCGTGACAGCAACTGAAACACCTCCCCAACGGCCTGTTCGGATACCCCCAACTGGCGGGCTGTCTCGGAAATATCGACACCATTCAGAGCCATTTCGATTATCTGGGTACGGCTGACCTCCTTTTTGGGCGGGCTCTTCTTTTGCTGGTTTCGGTAGTTGAGCAAAAAAACCCGCCGGGTACAGGCCGGGTTATGGCAGATATAACGCTGTTCACCATTGGGCTGTTTCCCATATTTGACGATATTCAGACTATTGCAATCAGGACAGTTTATCGGCGTAAAGGCCATAGGGCTCCTCCCTCCCTCTCATGTGATCATCCCTCTCTACAGAGGTTCTCCATACACATTCATTACAAGCACTATGCCAAAAAACAGCCGATTATTGAATGGTTGATTTTTTCAAACGTATGCGTCATCCTTTCATCAGGGTGAAGAACAGCATTCAAAATTTATCTACCCTTATGATTTTTAACACTTTTACTCCACAACATCCCTCACCCTGGCCTCGTTGATTATTTTTTCAGGATGACTCAATAGAGAGATTACAGGCCCCTTTTTCTCTGTTATGATGTCGCCATCACCAGGAGAAAGGCAAAAAATTCCCGCCTGCTGTCCAGGCAAATTTTGCCCCTTTGGCCTCTTTTGTCGGTTTGAAACGCCACCCTTTGCTGACCATCCAAAAGGAGTCGTCAATGGACACCAACAAAAAACAGAAGGGTTTCAAAGCCGGAACAAACCTGTTCTCCTTAACAAAACAGTTAATACTCAAACTCGGAAAAACAAAAAAATCGTTTCAAAAGGGGTCCCAACCCGTAAGCGGAAACGGCTCCCTCCCCCTCAACCTGGGCAGTATCGAAACCATCACATCCCGGGCGGATAGAGCGAATAGAATCTCTCTGCGGATTAAAGAGCGGAGAAAAAAAATCGGACTGGCAGGCTCCTCTTGACTACCTGCTCCCTGTCATACTTTAATATTGCTTTAAGGTCTCTTGAATTATGGCCACACTAGAAGCCGATGAAATGGTTCTAAAAAAAAGCTCTCTCTTCTCTGCTCTGTCAAAAGAGCAGTTTGAAGAGGTCCGAAGAGGCATGCGGGTTATTCAACTGCAAAGTGGAGAGAACCTCTTTGATATGGGCACCCCGGCCGACCACTTCTATATTCTGGTCTTGGGGCAGATCAAGCTGTTTCGGCTCTCTTCAAACGGTACCGAAAAAATTGTCGAAATTGTGCGCCCATCCGAGAGCTTTGCCACGGCGGTCATGTTTATGGAGGTCAAACGTTACCCTCTCGCCGCAGACGCCCTTAAAAAAAGCCGGGTTTTGGCCTTTGATAACAAACAACTTCTCGATATTCTAAGGCAATCGCCCGAGACCTGTTTCCGCATGATGGCCAACATGAGCCGTCGTCTGCGCTGGCAACTGACCGAGATTGATAAACTCAGCCTGCAGACCGCACCGGGACGACTGGTGGCCTTTTTATTGGACCATGTTAAACCCATTGGCAACGCCAGTGGTGCCGGTCAGGTTAATCTGGACTCCCCCAAACGGGTTCTCGCCTCCCGTCTCTCCATTCAACCGGAGACCTTTTCACGTATTTTAAAAAAATTGAGCAGTAAAGATTTGATCCAGGTAAAAGGGCAGGTCATCTGCATCCCCAACATTCAAGCCCTGGCTCTCCATGCCGAAGAGGGCATCTAGATCAACCGGAAAAAAAATAGAGCGCAAGCCTTCCTAAGTAGCAAAAAAAAAAAAAAGAAGTTATAGCAAACGCTCGGGCCATATAGTG
>PEAM01000027.1 GCA_002753565.1 Magnetococcales bacterium
GAGCCCGAGCCGGTCCCGGAGCCCGAGCCTGTCCCGGAGCCCGAGCCTGTGCCGGAGCCCGAGCCTGTACCGGAGCCTGAGCCTGTACCGGAGCCTGAGCCTGTCCCGGAGCCCGAGCCTGTCCCGGAGCCTGAGCCTGTCCCGGAGCCCGAGCCTGTCCCGGAGCCTGAGCCTGAAGTGGCACCTCTTCCTCCGCTGAAGACCACGGAACCATTGGTAAAAGAGGAGCCAAAAAAGAGCCCCGTCAAGGCCGCCAAACCGACCCCCAAGGTCAAACCCAAGCCCATGGCGACTCCGGCTCCCAAAAAACTGGCCAAGAAAAAACCACCGCCACCGCCTCCACCCAAACCGGAAGAGAAAAAACCGGTGGAAAAAGTGGAAGTGAAGGAGAAACCGACGCCAATCGACTTTTCCGAGGCCATTAAGCGGTTGAACCAGGGAAAACAGACAGCCAAGAGTGAGACCACCCAACCAGAAGTTGAACCCCGGGCCTCTCGCTTAACCATCGGCTTGTGGCAGCGCAAACTGACCACTCGGGTACGGAACAACTGGACCAAACCAGGGGGACTGAGGAATGAATATGAGTTGGAAGTTGTGGTAAGGGTGGCGGTGGGACCGGATGGCTCGTTACAAAATGCCCAGATTGTTCGAGGCTCCGGCAACAACGTCTATGATAGTTCGGTGTTACGGGCCATCTATAAAACCACCTCGGTCGATCCTCCCCCCAGAGGGTGCCTGGAGTGTCGCTCCCTGGACTTTATCTTCCGACCTACGGAAGAGTAGTCCAACCACGAGCCAACACCATGAATCTCACCAAGACCAAATTCAAGAATGCCGCCCTCTGCACCCACTGCGGATACTGTCTTCCCGTCTGCCCTACCTATCGGGCCGAAAATGAGGAGAGTCTCTCCCCTCGGGGTCGGGTCTCTATTGTTTTGGCCCTTGCTAAGGGAGAGTTGACCCCCAAGCAGAGCAGTGCGGCCCTGGCTTTCTGTCTGGTCTGCCGGGCCTGTCATGCCGCCTGTCCGGTGGGGGTTCGTCCAGCCAAACTGGTTCTTTCGGCTCGCAACCTCTCGCCGGTGCCCCCCTCCCGGTTTACCCGTCTTCTCCACGCCATCACCAACCACCATGGCTTAACTTCTTTAGCTGCGGGGGCCATCCGGTTCTATCAAAAACGCGGAATCCAGCGATGGGTTCGGCGCTGGAAGCTGCTCTATCTTCTGCCTCCCCTCAATCGGTTGGAGCGTCTGATACCGGTCCATCGTCAGGAGCCCATCCCCGCTTTTCCACCCCCTCATCAGCCGCCGGCCCCGCTACGAGCCGCTCTGCTTTGTGGCTGTATGGCTCGGCTTTTTCACCCTCGTGTCGCCCCGTCGGCGGCTAACCTGCTGCATTTTTCTGGTATTGACGTGACGGAAATGGCCGGTTTCGGCTGCTGCGGAGCACCCTTCCGAGAGCGGGGAGAGAGGCAGCCATTTATCCAGCAAGCCAAAAAAACCCTGGATGCCTATCGCAAGGCTGGCAAGGTGGATATCATCCTCTGTGATACCAGCGTTTGCCAGATAACCGTTCGCAGCTATGGGCGGGTGTTGCGTGCCGATAAAGAGTATGCGGCACTGGCCCAGGAGTTTTGTGAAAAAATTGACAATCTGGAGAGCTTTTTAGCAAAAAATCTTCTAAAAATGGTACCATCGGGATATCAACCAGAAAAGAGCTGTCTAACCTTCCAAGATCACTGTCAGGTGCGCCACGGTATGGATATCCTGGAACCACCCAGAGTGTTGATTCAAAACCTGGCCGGTCCCCTGCGGGAGCTACCCAGAGGAGACCGTTGTTGTGGTGCTGGTGGGGATTATCAGTTGCACCATCCCGATCTGAGCCATAAAATACGTGAGGATAAACTGGATGCGATTGCCGAAAGTCAGGCGCAGACCGTTGTCGGAACCAATTCCGGTTGCTTGCTTAACATCGAGGGAGGCTTGGAAGAGAGAGAAATGGATGTGTCGGTAAGACACCTGGCTGAAGTACTCTGGAAACCCCTGTCCCAACTAAAGTAAAAGAGAGGTACCCATGAACAGAATACGTTTTTTTGCCCTTTTTGCCGTTGCCCTCACCTTGGGCTTTGCTGCTCTATCCGTTATTCCTGAAGAGGCTGAGGCTCGCCGTTTTGGTGGGGGAAGCTCCTTTGGTTCTCGTGGCTCCCGAAGCTTTTCCGTCCCCAGACAGGCTACCCCACGCTCGACCATGCAACAAAAACAGACCACCGCTTCCCGACCCGCCAGCGGTGCGGCAGCGGCAGGCGGTCGCTCCGGTATGGGTGCGGGATTAATGGGCGGCATAGGCGGTCTTCTGCTGGGTGGCATGATCGGCTCCATGCTGTTTGGTGGTGGCGGTGGTGCCGGTGCGGCTGGTGGCGGAGGTATTGGCTTTCTGGAGATCCTCTTGATTGGCGGTGGCATCTTTTTCCTCATGCGCTGGCTTAAACAGAGAAAAGCGCAAGCCAACCCAGCCTCCATGCGTACAGTCAGTGGCATGCCTCCGGGTGGCTCCATCGACAGTGGTCCCATGGATTTTTCCTCCATCGAACAGCAACCAGGCCACCCCAGCCAACAAGGGGGAGGGGCTATTCCGCTGAACCAACCAGTGGATGAGGTGACCCAAGGGTTGGAGCATATCGCCCAGATGGACCCCTCTTTCCAGGAAGAGAGCTTTTTGCAAGGGGCCAAGATGGCCTATCAGCAGATCCAAGGCGCCTGGAGTGACTGGAGTGTGGATCGCTTACGCCCCCTTCTTAACGACCGTATGTGGAACATGGTCGAAGCCCAGGCTGCGGAAAGAAAAGCGGAAGGGGTTCGGGATATCATTGAAAAAATAGAGTTTAAAACCGTTGAAATTACTGAAGCGTGGCAGGAGTCCGGCGAAAACTGGATTACGGTCCGTCTGTTGGTCAGCATGATTGAATACTCGACGGATATAGCGGGCAAACATCTGGAAGGCTCAACGGACACGCCGGTTGAGGTAGAGGAGTATTGGACCTTTACCCGTCCGGTGAATGCCCAGGATCCCAACTGGTTTTTGGCTGCTATCCAACAATCCGGTGAAGTGGCTCGCGGCAGCCTGTGAACCTGTTCTCCGGCTTGAGGCCACGCTCTCTGTTCCATAGGCTGTTTTTCGTCACCCTGCTTGCTCTGCTGGCAGGGTGCGAAAGCACCCCTTCTCTCTCACCAATGACGGCCTCACTCTCCCCAGAGAACGTGTTGGTCCAGAGCTCCTGGAGGGAGATTGACCAGGCCCTTGAAGAAGAGAGCTCCCTCGACCGTTGGGCGGATGCTCTTGAGGGCAGTGTGGCCTATTTTGCCAAAAAAAACCCCCAATCAACCTTCCGCTTCGGTAGCGAAACGGTGACCGCTCTGGAGATGACCCGTGCCACCCAAAAGCTGGCCAAGATCGCCCGTTTGGGTAATGGCAAAAACTTTCAGGCTTATCTCAAAAAACATTTCCGGCTTTTTCGTTCCGTCGGCAGCGACCAAAAGGGCGACGTCCTGGTTACCGCCTATTACGAACCCCTCTTGTACGGTTCATACACCCAGAGCAGTCGCTACCAATATCCTCTCTACCGACTACCGGATGACCTGTTAAAAATCGATCTCTCTCCCTGGCTGCCAGAGATGGCCAAGAAAAAAATCATCGGCCGCTTTGACGGCAAAAAATTAACCCCTTATTACAATCGACAAGAGATCGATTTTGAGCACAAGCTGGCCAACAAAAAGCTGGAGTTGGTCTGGGTCGATAATCTGGCCGATGTTTTTTTCCTGCAGATTCAAGGTTCTGGTCGTATTCAGCTGGATACGGGCAAGGTTCTCCGGGTGGGTTACCACGGTGCCAACGGCCACCCTTACCGCTCCATCGGCAAGATTTTAATCGACGAAGGGGCCATCGAAAGGGAGCAGATGAGTCTGCCTGCCTTGAGAAAATGGCTCAGGGAGAACCCCTCGCAACAAAAGCGGCTATTCAATGCCAACCCCTCTTATGTTTTTTTTCGCACTCTGGACGGTGGACCATATGGCAATATACAGGTGGCGCTAACCCCCGGACGATCCATCGCCACCGACCATCGGCTTTTTCCCAAAGGGGCGGCCGGACTGCTCAAAACCACCCTGCCCCGCTTTTCTGCGGATGGCCAACACATTGTCGACTGGCAGGAGAGCTTTCGCTTTGTGGTCAACCAAGATACCGGCGGCGCCATTCGGGGAGCTGGACGTGTCGATCTTTTTTTGGGGTTTGGTCAAGAGGCTGAACAGCGGGCCGGGGTAATGAAGCAGTCTGACTCACGGCTCTATTTTCTGGCACCTGTATCCAACAGCGATTGAGGGCCTCTGTTTATGTAGCTCCCAAGGGGTAGTACAGACGCAAGGGGTTTCAGGCTTTTTCTATGGTTGGGAAAGAATGCCGTTGTGCAGAAGCGAGATGATGTGTTGGGTCAGATGCTCCGGGCTCTCATGCTCGACGTGATAGCCGGGAATCAGTTGGCGGACTGGGGACATTTCGAAGTGATACATCACCAGACCTATGGTGGAGACAAACAGCAGGTGGGGGTCCAAACCGTTGGCAATCTCCTCAATAAAGCCCCCTACATCATCAAAAACAGGCTGATAGATGTGTTCGACCAACAGTTTCATTCGGGTTGGGTCGGCATCAGCCAGCTCTCGCTGCAGTAGCGAGCGCAAAATCACATCGCTACCAAAGGATTCCACCCAAAAAAGGACAAATCGGTGCAGCCGCGCACGGCTGTCGGCCCCCTCCTCCAGGAGTGTTGAGAGGTTGCCTACCTTCTTGGCGAAGGCATATTCCAAAGCCTTGAGATGTAACTGCTCTTTGTTGGGAAAATGGTTGTAGAGAGCGGCGGCAGTGATCCCCACGGCATTGGCAATATCCCGCATGGCAACCCCTTTATAGCCATAGGCGGCAAAGAGAGGCAGGGCTGCTTCGAGAATTTTAATATAGGTCTTTGGCTGTCTAGGCATAGGTTGTGCCGTCTAAGGCGCCCTCTACTCAATCACTTCGGGTTCAAAGAAACATCGAGATCAATCCGACTCGATGCGTGGAGGTTGGGAGCTGTTAGACCAAACCATAATTTTTTAATTTATCCAGCAGCGACTTTTTGGTGATCGGCTTGGTCAGGTAAGCGCTACAACCTCCTCCTTCAAACGATTCTACAACGGTTTTCAGTGAACTAAGAGCGGTAATCATGATAATGACCGACTCATCTTGAGAGGCGACCCCTCGCTCTTTTTCCATTTTTCGAATCAGATTGAGCGCCTCTTGTCCATTCATCTCCGGCATCATGATGTCCAAGCAGATCAAATCGAACCGTTTGCCCTGCTCAAAAAAGGTAGTGACAGCTTCTACCGCTTTTTTGCCATCCTCCACCAGCTGACACTCGCCCAAGGGGGAGAGAATCCCATTGAGCAAACGCCGGCTGCTAAATTCATCATCGGCGATCAGAATATTCATCAAGCACGGGTTCCTTACTGATTATGTTGCAGGCCACACACCAACCTAAGAAAAAGTGAGAGCGACAGTGTAACTGAAGGGAGACAAACAACCAAGTAGCTTCTTGATGACCAGGCCTGTTTAATGTGAAAAACGGTGAATGACGGTCAGAGCGTTCAACCGAACTTAAACAATCTGTAACAGACTGTATCATTGGGAAAAAAAAGATATTTTGAGTGCTTTATTCATACCAATTTGATATTATTTTGGCAAGATGTGGGATAGAGTTTCGGCGGAAGCTACGCCACCCCCCCGACGGTGCCTAAAAAAACCTTTCCCCATCAACCCCTTTAGAACGCAAATAAACAGATCATTTTTCAGGATTTCCATGACGGCCCCATCACAATGAATCGGCCCTGAAAATAAGGAGTAGAGATGTTTAATTTCCAGCCGCAACCCCTTGATTTCCAAACCACTGACCTACAGAACGCATTGGTCAACCACCCCCCACTGACCGTAGAAGGGGAAGAGGTAGAGCTGCCCAACAGTGATTTTTTGCTCAGTGGTGACTACACCCGCACGGGAGATGATCTGATCATCACCAACGGTGCAGGGGAAACCATTCAGGTTGATGGCTATTTTTCAGCACCTACCCCTCCCATCCTGAAAACAGCCGATGGGGCACTGTTGATGCCGCAAACCATCGAAGCACTTCTAACCCCCACTCCCCAGACCATCCTGGTGGCAGGGCCGGTCATGGTTCCGGCGACTCCCAAGGCCGGCGCCATCGGCAAAGTAGCTCAACTTCTCGGCAAAGTGACCGCCAAAGGGCCAAACGAGGTAGCCCGCCCTCTTTCTGAGGGAGACCCCCTTTACGAAGGGGAGGTTATTCAAACCGCGGAAGGGGGGATGGTCAAGCTGCTCTTCCGAGACGATACCGAGTTTCAACTGGGTGAAAAAGGCCGGATGGTTCTGGATAAATATATCTATGACCCCGCCGGTTCGGAAGGCAACTTTGAAGCAACCGTCACCGTAGGCATCTTCCGTTATGCCAGTGGCGATCTAGCCCACCTGACCGAAGGACAACACTCCCTGATTCGCACCCCCACCGCCAACATCGGTATCCGGGGTAGTGAACTGCAAGGAGAGGTCTCCTCAGATGGTAGCACCACGGTAGTTCACACCTCCGGCGTGTTAGACATCAGCGATGCCCAGGGGTTGGGTATGGTCACCCTGCTGGAACCTGGAACCGCAACAGCCGTTACTTTCGGAGCCGGCACACCTCAACCCATTTTCCGCCCACCAGAGACCTTCCTCAACCACCTCAACTCTCAACTCAACATAACCAAAGCCAAGCAGAACCAAGAGAGCGAAGAGAATAAACAGGAAGAAGAGACCAAAGAAGACAATGAACCGCCCGAACAACAAGAGAAGAGCGGTGAAGAGACAGAGGGAAAAGAGGCCAGAACAGAAGAGAAGGAAGAGACAAAGGTAACGGAAGAGACAGAAGAGACGGAGAAGATACAAGCAACAGAAGAGAAGGAAGAGACAGAGACTCTCCTGGTGGATAGGGAGCTACGCGAAAAGATGGTCGAAGAGATCGACCTTTTGGCAGAGGATGATCCCCTTCTTACCCAACAAGAAGAAGAGAGTTCCGGTGGCTCTACCGATCTTTTCAACTTTGAACAAGAACAGCTGGAGGTAGTCTCCAACGAGCCTGATAACCACGAGGTCCTTGTCGCCACCATCGATGGACCGACCACCGGCACGGGCAAACAGGAGAGCGCAGGCAGCAGCAGTGACATTTCCGATAGCGGCAGTGACAGTTCCGATAGCGGCAGTGACAGTTCCAGCAGTAGTGGCAGCTCCAGCAGTAGTGGCAGTGGATCAACTTCACAGACCACCTATTCGGGTCTTTTCATAGATAGTGCGGTGGGTGGGGTCAAATATGTTACCTCAAGCGGTTTGAGCGGCTATACCAACGCCGACGGCAGCTACAGTTATAAAACGGGTGACACCGTCACCTTCTCCATTGGCGGTGTCTCTCTTGGCTCTACCGTGGCATCGGGTACGGTTACGCCCAACTCTTTTACGGGCTCCAGTTCCGACTTTGTCACCAACGTCATCCGTCTGCTGCAATCTCTGGACAGTGACGGTGACCCCACTAACGGTATCACCATCACCGAATCGGTCCGAACCACCATGTCGGGAGAGACCCTCAATCTGGATGTAGACAGCACCACCTTCTCTTCGGGTGTTTCTACCCTTATCTCAACCGTCAACACAGCCCTCAACACCACCTTATCCCTGGTGACAGAGCAGGCAGCCTGGGCCCATTTCTCTTCCAGCTTAAGCAGTGCAGGACTGGACGCTTCCATTCCAGCGGGTGTGGCAACCAACCCGGTCATTACCAAAGTGACAACCAGTAACAGCGATGGCGCTTTTGTAGAAGGAGATGTCATCTCCATTGTGGTCACCTTCAACGAGGCCGTGACCGTAACCGGCGCTCCATCCCTCACCCTGGAGACCGGCGATACCGATCGTGAAGCAACCTACTCCTCCCGAGACTCATCCTCAACCGAACTGACCTTTACCTACACGGTACAAGCCGGAGATACGGCCGCCGACCTGGACTACGCCTCTGCCACTGCACTCTCATTGAATGGCGGCTCCATTGTCGATGGCGATAACGAAGCAGCCTCCCTATCCCTGGCCTCTCCTGGCTATAACGGCTCGTTGGGCGCCAAGGCCAATCTGGTGGTAGATACCACCCCGCCGGTTATCACCGACGTCGCCATCCCTGATGAGGCCATGAAGGTGGGCGATGAGGTGACGGTAACCCTTACGGTTGAGGACGATGGTGGGGATACGTACAGCAACGTGAGCGGCACCATAGGCGGCTATACTCTTTCCGAGCTAAGCCGAACTGACAGCACCACCTATACCGCCTCCTTTACCGTAACCGAAGGGGGGAGTGATTTTTCGACGGAAGATGATATTTCCGTCAGCCTTACCCTGGATGACAGTGCAGGTAATACCAGTGACACCTACGAAACAGCCATCTCACAGTCAAAAGACGCCATCGACGGTAATACACCCAGCATCACTGGGCTCTCCATCTCTAACGACACCATGGCTGTTGACGATACTGTCGAGGTCACCCTTACCGTCAGTGATGATGGCGGGGATACCTATACCTTGACAGACGGTACCATTGGTGGCTTTACCCTGTTCGATTTTTCCCGGACTGACAGCACCACCTATACCGCCTCCTTCACCGTAACCGAAGGGGGTGACGACGTAGAGGCTGATAGCACTATTCCGGTTAGCCTGACACTAACCGACAGTGCCGGCAACACCAGCACCTACACCACCGATATCGATCAAGATAACGATACCATCGACGCCAACTCACCCGAGGCCGCCACCCTGAATCTGGAGAGCGGTTCCGACTCCGGCTCCTCCAACAGCGATCATATCACCAACCAGACCACCTTAACCTTTTCCGGCACCGCCGAAGCAGATGCCATGTTAAGCATCTCCTACCAAGGGGGGGAATCCAGCCCCACCCAGGTGACGGTAGATGGCAATGGGGATTGGACCCTCACCACGGTCACTTTAGATGACGGTGACTACACCATCTCGGTCACCCCCTACGATACCGCCGGCAATGTTGGCACACCTAGCTCCATGAACTTTATTGTCGATACCAACGCACCAGACTCCCCCTCGATTCCCGACCTGGAGGAGGTATCAGACTTGGGAGTCTCCAATAGCGACAACCTGACCAGCGACAGCACCCCGATTCTCAGCGGAACATCCGAGGCCAATTCCGAGATCTCCATCCTCGCCGCTCTTGGCAGTGATATCACCATCCTGGGCACCACAACCGCTGACGAATCGGGTGATTGGACCATTGAACTGGATGAACTGGATGAAGGTACTTACGACGATGTCTATGCTGAGGCAACCGATCTGGCTGGGAACGTAGGCAGTGCCGGCCCCAGCTTATCCTTCGAGATCGATACCACCGCCCCTGAAATCAGCGGTGTCTCTGCCGTCTCAACCGACAGATTTAAAACCATCGGCGACACCATCGACATTACCGTCACCTTTACCGAGTCCGTTACGGTAACCGGCACCCCCACCCTCACCCTGGAGACCGGTGACGTCGACCGGGAGGCCCTCTTCACCTCCATCGACGAATCCGACATGGTTTTAACCTTCACCTACACCATTCAAGCCGGGGATGAGACATCCGATCTGGACTACATCTCCACCTCGGCCCTCTCCTTAAACGAAGGCAGTATTCAAGACGATGCAGGCAATGAGGCCGACCTCACCCTGGCGACACCAGGGGAGGTGGGATCTTTGGGGGCAAACAGCAAAATTTTTACCCTGGGAGCCGGTGATTATGCCCTTGGTTTTGATGGCCTTCTCACACCAGCCGACGGTAGCATGGCATCAACCTCCGACGCCTCAACAAGCTATATCGTCCTCTTTGACTCCCTCCCAGACGCCCCCATCGATCTGTCCAACTTTAGCTCGAACGATAAAATTGCCATCGGAGGAGAGGGAGTATGGAACGGGAAAAATGCTACCGCTTTTGTCTACACCTATACCGATTCAACATACACTATGGTTGATATTCAAGGCGCCCCAACCATAGATGGTGAACCGATGACTGATGGCTCTTTTACTGGTTACTCGTCCGAATCCAGTACGAGCTATAAGACCACCTGGTTTTTGGCGACCAATAATGATGGTGGTGCCGGCGACGTTTTTAAATGGACGGGAGGAACAGGAGGTGATTTTGATCTCAGTTTTGTCTCCAATTCAGAAGAGCCGACAACCACGCCCCTTGCAACCAATTTTACTCAGATGCCATCCTCCATCGATACCACACTGACCGATTTTATTGTCATCTCTGCCAGTGATACCTACTACGATGTGGAAGGGCCGGGACCGTATGCTTAGAGAGGGTGAAGCGCAGAGAGTACTCGGAGAGGCCAGACGACTGCAAGCCAAAGGTTGTCTGGAAGAGGCCCAAAAACTCTGCCGCCCCTTGGCAGAGAACAACCAACCAGAATCCCCACTGGCCCAGGCGCTACTGGCTGTGGTGCTTCTGCAACAAAACCAATGTGAGGCTGCCGGCTCTTATCTGGAAAAAGCCCAGGCCAGCGCTGCCCTGCTGGATGCTGACGGCTTGGCGGACCTGGGTGGGGGATATCTTTTGCTGGAGCAGCCACAACAGGCTCTGCCCCCTCTTGAGAAGGCCTTGTTACAGCAGCCAAACCACCCTACCGCCCAGGCTCGCCTGGGCGTTGCTTTTTTGCAGTTACGACGCAACAGAAAAGCGCTTTATCATCTTGGTACAACCCACCAACTCTACCCAAAAAATCCTGCCATTCTAACCAATATGGCTAAAGCCCTTATGGGGCTTGGCCAGTATGAGAAGGCACTGAAACAGGTTGAAAAATCTTTTACCTTGGGCGGCAAGCCCACTCCGGTGACCCTGGAGGTTCAGGTGGTCTCTCTTCTGGCTCTGCAGCGCAACCAAGAGGCAGAAGAGATGATCTCTGGCCTGCTCCACCAAGAGGAACAGCAGCCGGATATCCTGCGAATTTGCGGTCTCTTTTTGGCTACCCAGGATCGACACGAAGAGGCACTGCACACCCTGCATCAAGCTCTGAAGAAAAAACCCCACGATGTTAAAATCATGGATGAACTGGTGCAAATCTCCCAAAAATTTGGCCGCTACGCTGAGGCCATCCATCTGCTTGGGCGAATGATCAAACTCGAACCACATATCAGCACCCACCGGGCAAAACTCTCCCATCAGCTCTGTGAACAGGGTTCAGTCAACTTAGCCAAAAAAACAGCCGAGCAGGCGCTTGAACTGGCCAACGAACAGGATGAACCCCACAACCAGGCAGAAGCCCTCTGTGCATTGGCCTTTATCCTCGCCCAAACAGGCGAAAACACCGAGGCGGAGAGCAGGCTGAGAGAAGCCCTGGAAAAAGCGCCCCTTTTCCCTCCCGCCCTCTCTGCTCTGGGCCATCTTTTAATGCAACTGGGACGCATTGAAGAGGCTATCGCCTTTTTCAATCAGCTAACCTGCCAACAGTTTGTCCACGGTCAGGCGGCCCTGATCAAGGCTCGGGTCTTTCCTGAGAGTACCGCTGATCTTGATAGAATAGAACAGGCCGCCAGACAACCTGGACTGAGGGGGTCTGTCAGGCACGAAATTCTCATGAGCCTGGCAGCCGCCTGGGAAAAAAAAGGGGACTATCCTAAAGCCTTTTCCCTGGCCCAACGGGCCAAAGAGCATGCCAGCCGGTTTATCTCCTACGACCCCCAGCTCAACCAACGTAAGGCAGATCGCATCATCCACTGTTTTTCCCAGCCCTTTATCGACCAGCACAACGGGTTTGGAATCTCTGATAAACGACCGGTTTTTGTGGTGGGCATGCCCCGCTCCGGC
Organism: Magnetococcales bacterium; assembly: GCA_002753565.1. Taxonomy (GTDB): domain Bacteria; phylum Pseudomonadota; class Magnetococcia; order Magnetococcales; family JADFYX01. The sequence goes on from PEAM01000027.1 coordinate 11,978, forward strand.
ACCACTCTGGTAGAGCAGATTCTCGCCAGCCATCCCGACGTTTATGGTGCGGGGGAGTTGGGGCAGATTCCAAGCCTGATCCAAAGACTCAACTACTGGGAAAACCATGTGGGGTCTGGGCTAACCTACCCAGACCTGTTAGGCCAGCTCTCCCAAACCGAAGCCAACTCTCTGGCATTGCAGCTGGTAGCCGACCTGCAACGCTTTGCCCCGGATGCTCAAAGAGTTGTCGATAAACTACCCCACAATTTTCAACACATCGGACTGATCCACCTGCTTTTTCCCCAAGCAGCCATCATCAATCTGGTTCGAGAACCCCGAGATATTGCCATCTCCAACTATTTTACCCTCTACCGGGCGCAGTTTGAGGGGATGGGCTTTGCTTATGACCTGGAACATATTGGTCTTCACATTGCCGACTATCAACGAATGATGGCCCATTGGCACCAGCTTTTTCCCGGCAAAATTCTTGATGTCTGTTATGAAGATCTGGTTGATGAGCCAGAAAAGAGTGCCAGAAGAATATTAAACCACGTTCAACTACCGTGGAATGAGCGGGTTTTACAGTTTCATCATTTGGACAGGCCGGTTAATACCGCCAGTCTCTGGCAGGTTCGGCAACCCATCTACACCACATCAAAAAAACGCTGGCGCCGATATGCCGATATGATTGGCCCCTTTGAGACGGGGTTGAAAAAAGGCCAGGAGCGAGGCAACCAACCAATCGATACCACGATTCCCCACCCCACTCCGGCTCCTCTGTTTAGTGTGGCAGTCCATCTGCATAAAAAAGGTGGTCTGGATCAGGCTGAAAAGCTCTATCAACAGATTCTTTCTGCCTACCCCGACCATGCCGGAGCACTGCAGATGCTTGGGGCTATCCACCTGCAAAAAAACCGACCCAACCAAGCCATCCCCCTGCTAGAGAGAGCCAGCCACATCAGCCCCAACAACAGCCAATGCTTCAACAATCTGGGAGCAGCCTACAGCAAAGCGGGACGATTAACCGAAGCCGAGGCTGCCTACACCACCGCTTTGAGTCAAAACCCCCAGTATCGGCAATCCCTGCAGGGACTGTATGATGTGTACCGCCGGCTGGGGAGGCCGGATAAGGCCAGCCAGTTAAAGAACATCGTTCAAAAAAACTGACCCTCGCCGAACCCCTTACCAAAAATAATTTCAGCTTTTTTGTCACAAATCCTAACGATCTCTCCAACCCACGCTCCTCCTCGCCTCACCATTTCCAACCTCTTGTAGCCATGAGATAATTCATTCCAGGAAAAATCGCTGTTCCATGGAAACCTTGGAGTTATCGAAACTCAGGGCCTGTTTCAGCCCTGGTTTGACTCACCTTGGCGCCACCGAAAAAAGGAACTTATTATCAATTTTTTTAATCAAACCATATAAAGGTTTAATTTCAATCAGATCAACCAAAAGAAGAGGATGAAAGCTGTTCCAGCCTGAGTGCATTGTCACAAACAGGCTGTTGTTGGAGGAGGAGCCGACAATGAAAATAACCCAATGGATGATTGATCGACTCATCAAATGGCTCATCATGGAGAAGCCTTTTGAAGGGGTTCCACTGTGTAATTTCAGCCGTCTTAGAACCATGATCAAACCAGGTGATGTGGTGTTGGTGGAAGGGCGGAGCCGCTCAAGCACCATCATCAAAATAGCTACACAAAGCCCCTGGTCTCATGCGGCCCTCTCCATTGGCCCTCTCAACCAGATAGAAAATCCCCAGACCCGCGCGCTCATTCAACAACACTACCATGGTCCACCCCATCGTCTGCTGATTATCGAGGCTCTGATGGATCGGGGTGTGGTGGTCTCCGACCTGCAAGAGATGTATGGTCGCCACCATCTGCGCATCTGCCGCCCGGCAGGGCTTTCGGCAGAGGACACCCTGCAGGTGCTGCACTTTGCCGCCAGCCAGCTGGGGCTTCAGTATGACTTTCGCCACCTCCTCGATTTAACCCGCCATTTGCTTCCCTACCCCCTACTTCCCCGCCGCTGGGGTTCACGAATCTATGCCGACTATGAAGCCGCTTTTGACAAGACCGTCTGCTCCTCCATGCTGGCTCGCGCCTTCATGTCGGTTAGCTTTCCCATTGTGCCGCTTCTAAAACGTACCGACGAGGGGGAGTTGATTCTCTATCGCCGCAACTATCGCATCATGACACCCAGAGATTTTGATGTGTCGCCCTACTTCGACATTGTCAAATATCCTCTTCTCAGCGCCAACGACCTTACCGACTATCGAAATCTCCCCTGGGACGCGGCCGGGATGGTCTGCAACAGGGAGGGGGACTGTTTTATTCCCGGCCTGGAGGAGGAGCCCCTGGGGTTCAACCTCGGCTGGAAGACAGCTCGCCATGGTCTGGGCAGTGTAACCACCAAACTGGGCAGCCTGATGCACCACCCCTTTATCCCGTTTCCCTGGAAGGTCACTTCCAAAGAGAAACAGGCGCTTCATCCCAACAACAAATCTAGAGATAGAGGAGAGCTATGATGGACACTATCCTGTGGCTTGTTCCCTGTGGTCTGATTCTCTCTTGGTGGTTGGCCTACCACAACGCTTCTCGGCTGCGCTGGACAGTAGCCTGGGGCGGGCTGATCAGCGCTATTTTTGTGCTGATTGAGCCGTCCAACCCCATGGAGTGGCCACTCTCTCGCTGGAGCGTGGTGATGGTGTTTGGCTTGCTGGCTCTGTTTGCTCATCTTCACCGGTTGCGCAGAGATAGCCTGACCCGCCCTATCATGAGGCTGTTCAAAACAGCTCTGCCCACTCTGTCAGCCACCGAAAAAGAGGCCTTGGAGGCGGGAACCGTCTGGTGGGACCGGCAGCTGTTTGGGGGACAGCCCAACTGGAACCAGCTGCTCTCTTTCTCTTCGCCCAAGCTAACCGAAGAGGAGCAGGCCTTCCTTGATGGACCGGTTGAGACCCTCTGCAACCTTGTGGATGACTGGCATATTACCGCCGAACGCAAAGATCTTCCGCCCCATGTCTGGAGCTATCTGAAAAAAGCCGGTTTTTTTGGGCTGGTCATCGACAAACAGTATGGGGGCAAGGGATTTTCTGCCGAGGCTCACTCTGCCATTGTCGCCAAGATAGCCAGCCGAAGTGTCACCGTCGCTGTGACGGTCATGGTGCCCAACTCTCTGGGTCCGGCCGAACTGCTGCGCCACTACGGCACAGACCGGCAGCGAGACAACTACCTACCCCGTTTGGCAGATGGTAGAGAGGTACCCTGTTTTGCCCTCACCGGACCCGAAGCCGGCAGCGATGCCGGCTCCATGCCCGACCGGGGGGTGGTGGTCTATCAAGAGCACTTTCAGGGCAAAAAAAAGGTTCTGGGTATCCGACTGAACTGGAACAAGCGCTACATTACCCTGGGTCCGGTTGCCACCGTGTTGGGGCTGGCATTCAAGCTCTATGACCCAGACCGACTGCTGGGAGACAAAGAGGAGATTGGCATCACCCTGGCATTAATTCCCACCTCCACCCCCCACATCACCATCGGTAATCGCCATGATCCCCTGGGCATCCCCTTCCAGAACGGCCCAACCCAGGGCCGAGGGGTCTTTATACCCATGGATTGGGTCATTGGTGGTCAGGAACGGGTGGGGCAAGGGTGGCGCATGTTGATGGACTCTCTGTCGGAAGGTCGGGCCATCTCTCTGCCAGCCCTTAGCACCGGAGCCGCCAAAACCGCCTGCCGGATTATCGGCAACTACAGCCGTGTTCGCCAACAGTTCGGCCTGCCCATTGGTCGCTTTGAGGGGGTTGCCGAGGTGATGGGCCAGATGTCCGGTCAGACCTATCTGATGGAGGCGGCCCGATCCTTTACCGCCCAGGGGGTGGATCTTGGCGAAAAACCATCGGTTATCTCTGCCCTGACCAAATATCAACTCACCGAACGGATGCGGTTGGTGGTCAACCATGCCATGGATATCATGGGGGGTGCTGCCATCTGTCGCGGCCCGAAAAACATGCTGGCTCGCATGTATCAATCCATCCCCATCGGTATTACCGTTGAGGGGGCCAACATTCTCACCCGTACTCTCATTGTTTTTGGTCAGGGCGCCATTCGGGCGCACCCATTTTTAATTAAAGAGCTACACGCACTAGAGCACACCGACCCCCGCCAAGCCCTGAAACAGTTTGACAGCGCCTTCTTTGGTCATGTGGGGTTTGTGGTCAACACCTTAGCCCGAACCTTCTGGCTGGCTCTGACATCGGCCCGGTTTCTGAAGGTACCTGGGGACCGTTTTGAACGGCGTTATTTTCAGCAGCTAAGCCGTCTCTCTGCCGCCTTTGCCCTGGTCTCAGACACCGCTCTGCTCACCCTGGGTGGCAAACTGAAACGTCGGGAGATTCTCTCTGGTCGCATGGCCGATACCTTAAGCCATCTCTATCTGGGTTCGGCGGTGATGAAACGGTTTCATGATGAGGGGCGCAAAGCGGCTGATCTCCCTCTGCTCCAATGGAGCATGGCCCATAATCTTCATGGTGCAGAGGCGTCCATCTCCCGCTTTTTAGCCAACTACCCCTACCGACCCATCGCCTGGATACTCAAGGGGCTGATTTTCCCCTGGGGGCGTCGAATGGTTCCTCCCTCGGATGGGATCACCCTCCAGGCGGCGGCTCTGCTCCTGGCGCCATCGGCGAGTCGGGACCGTCTCACCCATGGCATCTATATGCCCACAGACAAAAAAGAGCCGATGGCTCTGCTGGAGGAGGCCTGCCGTCAGCGTGTCGCCACCGAGAAGCCGGAACGTTTGGTGCGGGCCTTTGCCAAGGCCAATCCCATGGATAAGGGGGCCGATCTGATTCAGATGGCGATCAAGGCACGGGTTATCACCAGTATGGAGGGTCGACAGATGATCCAGGCCAGAAAACTCTGCAGCCAGGTGATTCAGGTCGATGATTTTCCCCACTCACCTCACAACCACAAGGGACACCAATGGGAGGACGCCGCATGAACAGACCAACCCACACCCAAGGGCATCCGAGCCAGAGACCGGTCTATGTGGTGGATGGATCTCGCACACCCTTTCTCACCACACGGGGCCGAGCCAACCCCTTCAGCGCTACCGATCTGGCTGTCGCAGCCGGACGCCCTCTGCTGCTGCGGCAGCCCTTCGAAGCCGATGCTTTGGACGAGGTGATCCTGGGCTGCGTCATTCCCGCCCCAGACGAGGTCAACATTGCTCGGGTAGCCAGCCTACGCTTGGGGTGCGGCCCCAAAACCCCGGCCTGGACCGTACAGAGAAACTGTGCCTCGGGCATGCAGGCTCTGGATACGGCAGTTCGCAACATTCAAGGGGGCCATGCCGGATTGATTCTGGCTGGCGGCGTGGATGCCATGAGCCGGGCGCCGCTACAGTGGCGTCCAGAATTGGTGGAGTGGATGGTCAACTGGCGTCTAACCCACGGCTTTTTTGCCAAAATGCGCGCCTTGAGTAAGCTGTCACCCCGCTATTTACGCCCTGTCATCACTCTGCTCAAAGGGTTGACCGATCCGACGGTGGGTCTCTCCATGGGCCAGACAGCCGAAGAGTTGGCGCACCGTTTTGATATCTCTCGGCAGGCCATGGACTCTTTCGCTCTAGAGAGCCAGAACCGACTCAAACAGGCCCAGGAAGAGGGGCTGTTTGAAGAGGAGATTACCCCCCTTTTCAGCCCTCTTGGACCGGTTATCAGCCAAGATCAGGGGCTGCATCCTAATAGTCAAATGGCCAAACTGGCTAAGCTCAAACCGGTTTTCGATCGCCCCACCGGCCTGTTAACCGCCGGAAACAGTGCCCAGATTACCGATGGTGCCTGCTGGCTGCTGCTGGCTAGCCAGCAGATGGTCGAACAATGGAACCTCAAGCCACTGGGCCGCATCTCCCCAGCCTCGTGGGCGGGGCTGGACCCCAGCCAGATGGGTCTGGGACCGGCCCATGCCATCAGTGAACTGCTCTTGAAAGAGAACCTTCCCCTGGAAGAGGTGGCCTATTGGGAGATCAACGAAGCCTTTGCCGCCCAGGTGATCGCCTGCACCGAGGCCATGGCCAGCCCAGACTATTGCCAGCAGGCGTTAACAGGCCGAACAGAGCCCCTTGGCACCATCCCTCGGGAGCGGCTCAATGTCGATGGTGGCGCCATCAGCCTGGGCCACCCGGTTGGCGCCAGCGGGGCGAGGATTGTCCTTCACCTGCTCCACACACTACGCCGCAAACAGGCCAAGCGTGGTGTGGCTGCCCTCTGTATTGGTGGTGGTCAGGGTGGGGCCATGTTGGCCGAAGCGTTATAAAGGAGAAGCCCATGTCTACTCAACTCAACCTTACCCATACCCTGTTTCACGGTCACCACTGGCGCATCGAGATTGACACCCTCTCCATAGCCTGGGTCACCCTGGACAGGGCAGATGGCTCCTCCAACATTCTCAATCAATCGGTGCTGGAGGAACTGGGGGAGCTTCTGCCTGTTTTAGAGAAGGAGCGCCCAGTCGGAGCCATCTTTCGTTCCGGAAAAAAGGGGGGGTTTATCGCCGGAGCCGACATCAAGGAGTTTAACCATTTCGCCAGTGTGGCCCAGGCCCGAGATCGGATCCGTTCGGTGCGGCCTCTCTTTTGTCAACTCGAAGCGCTGCCGTTTCCTACAGTGGCTCAAATCAGCGGTTTCTGTCTGGGTGGTGGGCTGGAGCTGGCTCTGTGCTGTCGCTTTCGGGTGGCAGAAGATAGTCCCGCTACTCGGCTCGGTTTACCCGAGGTCAAGCTCGGCATTCACCCCGGCTTTGGCGGCACCTACCGTCTGCCCCAACTTATCGGCGACCTCAAAGCTCTAAGCCTCATGTTGACCGGAAAAACCCTCTCGGCCAGGCAGGCCAAAAAAATTGGCCTGGTGGATTGGCTGGTGCCGGGTCGACATCTTAACCGAACCGCCCTCGCCCTCATTCAAAAAAATCCCCCACCCCACCAGCCACCCTGGATAGACCGTCTGCCCGGCCTGTCTCCCCTACGCTCTGTGGTCGCCTATTTTCTGCGCAAAAAAATCGAACAAAAAGCCCCCAAGGTCCACTATCCCGCCCCCCATCGGATAATCGATCTATGGCAAGAGAGCCGGTTTTTGTCTCCCCGTGACGCGTTGGACCAAGAGATTGACTCCATCGCCCATCTTTTTATGGGCAACACCTCCCACAATCTTATCCGGCTGTTTCATCTGGGAGACCGGATGAAAAGATTGGGCAAAGGGGGCAACAACCCCACCCAACGACTCCATGTGATCGGAGCCGGCGTAATGGGTGGAGATATTGCCGCCTGGTGTGCCTGGAAAGGGCTGACGGTTACGCTCCAAGATACCCAGGAGGAGATGATCGCCGGTAGTTTACAGCGGGCCAGGAAGCTCTTTAAAAGAAAAACAAGAGACCGCCGCCGCATTCAAGCCGCCATGGATCGTCTGATCCCCGACATGAAAGGCTATGGGGTAGCCAAAGCCGATGTGGTCATCGAGGCGATTTTTGAAAACCTCTCGGCCAAACAGACCCTGCTTTCTGTACTGGAGCCCCAGCTCAAACACGGGGCAATTCTCGCCTCCAACACCTCCAGCATCTGCCTGGAGGAGATGGCCCAGCCCCTGCAACATCCAGAACGGTTGATCGGCATCCACTTTTTCAACCCGGTCGCCCTCATGCCACTCATCGAGATTGTCGTCGGCAAACAGAGCAGCCAAGAGGCCATCCAGATCGGCTGCTCCTTTGCCACCGCCATAGGACGCTCTCCGCTGCCGGTTAAGAGTGGCCCCGGCTTTCTGATCAACCGTATTCTCATGCCCTATCTTTTCGAAGGGATCCAACTGGTCACCGAAGGGGTCGCCCCCAAAGAGGTCGACCGGGCAGCCCAACAGTTTGGCATGCCCATGGGCCCCCTTGCCCTGGTGGATGTGGTGGGGCTGGATATCTGTCTCTCTGTGGCAAGAATTCTCAACCCCAACCAGAGCCAACCCCTGCCACCTCTTCTGGAAACCCTGGTTGCCCAAGGTCATCTGGGCAAAAAAAGTGGTCAGGGTTTTTACACCTACCCAGGCGGGAAAAAAGCGGCTTCACGCCTGAAGGCCAACCGTGCCCTGCCGGAAGATGGCAGCCATCGCCTGTTTGGCGCCCTGCTCAATGAAGCGGTCGCCTGTCTGAGTGAAGGGGTGGTGGAGGATGCCGCGCTGCTGGATGCCGGTGTGGTTTTCGGAACCGGCTACGCCCCTTTCCGAGGTGGCCCCCTGCAGACCATCGCCCAGAGCACAAAAGAGCTGTGGCTGGAGAGATTGCACCAACTACAAACAGCCCACGGAGACCGTTTCACCCCCCACCCCGGATGGGAAACCTTGAACCTCCCCGTCCCAGCCACCTTTGAGGAGAGCGATAATGAACACAAAAACATTCGCCATCACCCCCCCGTGGCGGGTCAACACCCTACCGGACTTATTCCGGGAGCGCATTAGAGAGACCCCCAGCAAATGGGCCTATCGCCGTTTTCATCCGCCAACCCAAACCTGGGAGTCATTAAGTTGGCTGGAGATGGAACATTTAATGGGTATCTGGCAAAAAGCTCTGAAGGCCGAAGGGTTTAAGCCCGGCGACCGGGTTGCCATACTGCTTAACAACTGCCCGGAGTGGGTCGCTTTCGATCAGGCCGCCATGGGGTTGGGGTTGGTGGTGGTTCCCCTCTATCTAAATGACAACCCAGAGAATATTATCCATATTCTCCAAGACTCCGGCGCCCGTCTGTTGCTGATCAAAGAGGCTCAAACCTGGCAACAACTGGCACCCAAGCGCAAACAGCTACCCCATCTGGACCGTGTGGTCTGTATGGCTGACTGCCCCAAAAGCCCCAGCGGGGGGCTGTTTGTCCCCGCCTCCCAGTGGCTGCCAGAGCGCTGGGAAACAGTTGACTATGGCGAGGGAGACCCCAAAAAGCTGGCCACCATCATCTACACCTCAGGAACCACCGGCCCCCCCAAAGGGGTGATGTTGAGCCATAACAATATTCTCTCCAACGCCTACAGCGCCCTGCGGCTCATGCCGGCTTTTCGAGAGGATCTTTTTCTCTCCTTTCTCCCCCTCTCCCACGCCCTGGAGAGAACTGCCGGCTATTATCTCCCCATGATGGCAGGCTCCACCGTCGCCTTTGCCCGCTCCATTGCTGAGTTGGGAGAAGATATGGCCACCATCAAACCCACCCTGCTGATCTCGGTTCCGCGGATTTATGAGCGGATTTTGCTCAAAGTCAAGGAGAGGCTGCAAGGGGCTTCTTTTCTGGTTCAATGGCTTTTCTATCTGACACAAAAGATTGGCTGGGACCGTTTTCTCCATCAGCAGAACCGGGGAGCTTGGAAACTCTCTTTTCTGCTATGGCCCCTGCTCGATAGAGTGGTTGCCGCCAAAATACGGGCAAAGATGGGTGGCAACATTCGGGCGGCTGTCTGTGGTGGTGCCCACCTCTCCCAAGAGGTTGCCCACTTTTTCATCGGCCTGGATATCCCGGTTATTCAAGGTTATGGCCTGACGGAATCCTCCCCGGTCATCAGTGTCAATCCCCTGGAGGAGAACAGCCCGGAGACCGTCGGCCGACCCCTGCCTGGATTCGAGACCCGGATTGGCAGCCAGGGGGAGTTGTTGGTAAGAGGGCCTGCGGTGATGATGGGCTATTGGAATAACCGTCAGGCGACCCGTGCTGTCATCGACTCGGAAGGTTGGCTCCATACCGGAGACCAGGCCCGCATCGAAAACCACCATATCTGCCTGACCGGCCGACTGAAAGAGATTATTGTGCTGGCCAACGGCAGAAAAATTCCCCCCTCCGACCTGGAGGCCTCCCTCATGATGGACCCCCTTTTCGAACAGGTTCTGATTGTCGGAGAGAACGCCCCCTACCTATCGGCCCTCACCGTGTTAAACCCAGACAAATGGCGGGAGCTGGCCCAACAACTCCACCTGGACCCCGCTGCGGTCTATCATCCCGATAGCCCGCAAAGCAAGCAGATCCAGCAGATTCTTCTCACCCGCATGGCACGTCTGTTAAAACGGTTTCCCGGTTTTGCCATCATCCGAGAGGTCTCCCCCCTGCTGGAACCCTGGACCGTAGAGAATGGCCTGATTACGCCAACCCTCAAACCAAGGCGCAATCAGATTCTTAAAACCTTTGCCCAGCAGATTCAGCACATGTATAAAAACCACCCCCTCTTTTCCGGGTGATCCCGCTCAACAGCGACCCAAGGCCGCCACCCTCTCTCCCCCGCTCTTTCATGGGGGGAGGCGGTCTGTTTTTTTTAGTTGAATGAGACTTATTCTTATTCTATAGTTGCTCTATTTCCCATCCACTCCCAAAAAAGAAAATTGGCCATGCATATCCATACACTCGACCGTTGGCAACACGACCACCAATTCCATTTAGAGGCTCAGGAGGGGGAGAGAAGAACCTATTGGGTGGTGCTGTTAACAGCCATCATGATGGTGGTGGAAATTGTCGCGGGCCATCTTTATGGCTCCATGGCTCTGCTGGCCGATGGTTGGCATATGGGTACCCATGTTGCGGCGCTGAGCATTACCCTGTTCGCCTATCGCTACACTCGCCAAAATGCCAGCAACCCCAAGTATAGCTTTGGTACCGGTAAGGTTAACTCTCTTGGTGGCTTTGCCAGCGCAGTCTCCTTGGGCGTGGTGGCCCTGATGATTGGGGCCGACTCCCTGCAGCGGCTCTTCTCCCCCGAAAAGATCCATTTTAACGAAGCCATTACCGTTGCCATTGTCGGCCTGATTGTCAATCTGGTCAGTGCCTGGCTTCTACACGGCAGCCAAGCCCATGATCACCACCATCACCATCACGACCATCAAAAGGGCGATAGCCACCATCACGGCCACCACGACCAGAACCTGCGAGCCGCTTATCTTCACGTGCTGGCCGATGCCTTGACCTCGGTATTAGCCATTGTCGCCTTGCTGTTTGGCAAATCGTTTGGCTGGATCTGGATGGACGCCGCCATGGGGTTGGTGGGGGCTGTGGTTATCTCCCGCTGGTCTATCTCACTCCTAAGGGAGACCAGCAGCCTGCTGTTGGACAGCACCGCCAAGGAGGAGATCACCACCCAAATCAGAGAGACCATCGAATCCGATGCCGACAACCGCATTGCCGACCTCCACGTCTGGCGGGTCAGCACCCAACACCATGCCGCCATTCTCTCTTTGGTAACCCACAACCCTCAAGGGCCGGAACACTACAAAGTGTTGTTAGACCCTATCTCCGGCCTCTCCCACCTTACCGTCGAGGTTAATCAGTGCGAAGGGGAGAGCTGTCTGCGTTAACCTGAAGATCTTCCTCAACCGCCTCTACCTTCTCTTGGGCACGGATAATATGCAGATCCCGCTGGGGAAAAGGAATGGCAATCTTGTGACGGGCAAACTCTCGATTAATGGCGGTATTGATCCGATCGACCACAATCCGGCGCAACAGAGGATCGTTGAGGAAAACCCGCAACTCAAAATCCAGCGAGCTTTCACCGTGGTTGAGAAACAGGGCACGGGTCGGTGGTTCATCAATAATATCCGGGTCGGCAGCGGCGATCTCCAACAGGACAGAGCGGACCAACTCCACATCGCTGCCGTAGGCCACACCGATAAGGATTTTTTGACGAACCACCGAATCGCTCAAGGTCCAGTTGATCACCTCCTTGGAGATCAAATCCTTATTGGGCACCAAAATCTCCTGTCGATCCCGGCTTAATACCGTCGTGGAGCGAATGTTGACCTGGGTCACCTCCCCATAGATACCCGCCCCAATACTCACCATATCCCCCACCCGAATGGGCCGCTCAATCAGAAGAATAATACCGCTGACAAAGTTGGCGACAATCTCCTGCAGACCAAAGCCCAACCCCACACTCATGGCAGCAACCACCCAACCCACCTTGCTCAGGTCCATTTGAAGGGTTGCCGTAATCCATACCGCTCCGATCAGAAAAATCAGGTAGCGGGAGATGGTGAGTACCGCATAACGCAGCCCATCATCAAAACGTACAAGGGGAAACAGAATGGTCTCATACAGTGCCGACAGATTACGCAGAAGCCAGAGGCTGAAAAGCAAGATAGCCACCGAGACCAGCAGGTCGGCAGCAGTGACAAACGTCACCTGTCCCTCAGCATTGGTGGACTGGAACAGGGAGATATCGGTCAATGATTTAATCGCCCCCTCATTCAATCCCCAATAGTTAGCCACCAAAAACAGCCCCAACCCGACTAAAACCAGGTTCCAGACCTTCAAAAGGTTTTTCAACATCTGAATCCGGCTTTCGGTTTTGGCTCGGTTTTTCAGCAACTTGGCTTCAACACGGGAGTGGGTGGTTAACTGCCGTATCGCCACCCCAGAGGCTCGACTGATGGCAGAGAGAACCAAAACAGTCACCAGACTCAGCAACCCATTGGTGGAAAGATAGGTTGCACCAAAGTGGTACCCTGCTCCATCCAAAACCAAGATGGAGGCCATAAAGGCCGCCGCCAGACGACTGATAGCCGCCCAATATCTTTCCTGTCTGCTCGGCTTGGCATCGGGAAGATGGCTAATGGAGAAAATCTGTTTGATCAGGGGCGATCCGGGACGAATCAGCAGATAAATAGCCAGCGCCACCCCCCCCTCAAAGAGCAGAAAGCCTATCCGGGGAAACACCTCAAAATTAAACGGTGGCCGTTGAAAAATAAGCCAGGGAACCAGACAGGCCAGATAGGTGGTTAAAACCAGCCGGATAGAGAACGAAAACTGTCTGGCCACCCCATGAGAAACCCCAAAAAGAGAGACCGCCACCCCCTGAGGAGCAAAAAAGGAGCGACTCAACAGCCAGAGGAATAGAAACAGGGCAAAATAGACCAACAGGGCGCTTAATATGGGCCCCAGAGAGGCCGGAAGATCCAAGTTGGCAACCATGGGGGCTGCCAAGAGAAAAAAGACCGGATTCAGCAGAGAGCCACCCAGCCAGGCCAGAAGGATGGGCAGGCGTTCAGCCTGCTTGAGCCTCTGCTCTCGCCCTCTTCGGCTCTGTTCTCCCACATACTGGTAGAGCCGAATCCGCAGGCGATAGAGGGTGGTGGGAATGACGATAAAAAGCAGGGTTCCGTAGAGGATGGCCGTCCAACTTTTTAAAATCCGGGCAATTCCTTCAATGGTCTCCAGAGAGAGCACCCGTTTCCACCAGTTCCATAACGAGTACGGTCTGGTTTGACCGCCAATCTCAGAAAAAAGCTGAGGTATCATGGCAACCCCCAAAGGGGGGACATCTTGAATCCAAAAAACCCGAGAAAGCACATAGCGCTCCAAATCGTTCAACGCCTCTTCCCGCTCCATGGGCATCAGGATCAGCCGCTGACCTTCTGTAATCAGGTCGAAGATGAGATGTTTCTCTTTGCGGAGCAGATCTCGACGTTGATCGAGCAACAGGTTGCCTTGACGTTGAAACTGGCTCAACTCTTTGCCCTTCAACTGGGCAATAATCGGCTCAAAATCCGACTGCCATCGATCCCGAAGCTCCATCAACCGGGCATCCAGCTCAATACGACGGGCTTGGAGTTGATTCTGTTGGGCATGGAAAGCCGGACCGACAATAGCGCCCAACTCCTGACGGCTCTGGATGACCCGATGGTAGGCGGTCTTTAAAATGTCAGCAGCCGGGCCACTGGAGCCGATCTGACTGACCAGGTTTTCCAGGTTTTTCAGGTCGTCCTTATCCCGGTTGAGCAGTTTTTCCTGATCTGAAATATGGCTTAACAGCCGGGTTTTGGCCTGATTCAGGTCGGCAATATTGTTCTGCAGGCGGGCAATTTCACTCTCCCAAAGGGCCAAAATACGCTCTGGGGGGGTTGTGGCACTCTCTACCGCTTTTTGTTTTTCGAGCAGTTGATCCTCGGTCAACTTCAACGCCTGCTGCTGGCTTTTTTTCAGAGCGGCTTCGTATAGGGCAAACCGCTGTTCGGTCGCCTCATACTGCAGACGGGCCAGCTCCAAAGCCAGCTCTCGAAGGGGGGCCGCCTCTTTTTCATCTTCCTGCTCTTTTTCCCACTGGTTGGTCTGCTCCAGGGCAACCCGATCCTCCAGATGCAGGTTGGCCACCTGCCAAGCCAACAGCCGCTCTTCGACCCCCCCCACACTGACCTCCAGCCCCTTCAGCTTTTTAATCGCCGCCTGGGAGGCCTGCCGACGCTCCTTGGCTTTGGCAAGAAGCTGGGGAATCTGCTGCATGATTCTGGATCGGCTTTCCGACTCCGCCAAGATAGACTTGACCTCCTCCCCTCGCACCCCCAATCTCTCTTTAATCTGTTCAAACTCTTTCAAGTTGGGTGTGGATGGTTGAGTCGGAGATTTGAGACTTTTTTCGGTTTGAAGCGCTTGGCTCAGCTCTTTTTTTCTCTGTTTCCGATCTTTCGCCTCTCTCTCCAACTGCCAGACCCGACTGACAATCCTCTCCAACTCTGCTACCAGCTCCAACTGTTTTTTCAGCAACGGCCTTTTCCGGGCCTCCACCCCCTCCCCAGCCGCATCAGAGGGAATGGCATCCAACTGCTCTTGGACCTCTTTCTGACTGGAGCGAATAGCCTCCAAGGTGATCTTTTCCTGCTTCCAGAGGGGCAGCGTGGCAACCGGTTTGGCAACCTCCTCTGCCGCCCATAGCCCAGAGAGCGGAGAGAAGAGCGTCACAGCAATAACAAGAGCGGGAAAAAAAGAGAAAAAGTGCATGGTTATTTGTTTTCTTTTAAAAAGAAAGGGTTAAGGGATCAGAAAAACAATTAACAGACCCAAGAGGATACGATAGACCACAAAAAGGGTCATGTTTCGAGATTTGACCCACGCCAGCAGCCAGTGAATCACCCCAAAGGCCGAAAAAAGGGCGACAAAAAAACCCACCGCCAAAAAGCTCCATTGGGAGAGAGAGGGTTGGCTCTGCACCAAGGTCATGAACTCCAACCCTCCCGCCAACAACCCAACCGGAATAGCCAGTAGAAAAGCAAAACGGGCCGCTGTCTCCCGATCAAACCCCAAAAAAAGACCCGCTGTTATGGTTACCCCCGAACGAGAGGCGCCGGGAATCAGGGCAAACACCTGTCCCATCCCAATCAGCACGGCATCCTTCCAGGTCAACCCCCCCATTACCCTCGAGCCCACCTTGCGGTCCGACAGCCAGAGCACCACCCCAAAAACCATAGAGGCCGCAGCAATGACCAGAGGGTCTCGACCCAGGGTAGCTACCTGCTCTTTGAAGGCAAGCCCAACCAGCCCCACCGGAATGGTTGCCAACCCCACCCCCCAGGCCAGATAACCCGAAGGATTATGCTGCAACCCCCCCACACGCAGAGAGCGAAAAAAACCACGCAGCAGATCTTTAAGGTCGGCCCTAAAATAGAACAGAACCGCCACCAGAGTACCGGTATTCACCGCCACATCGAAAACCAGCCCCTGATCCTCCCAGCCAAAAAGATGCGGCATCAGGATCAGATGGCCAGAAGAGCTGATGGGGAGAAATTCTGTCACCCCCTGGACAAGGCCCAGGATTATCGCTTGCAACCACGCCATCGGCTTTCTGACTCCTCCATTGTTTTATATACTGAACCAAAGGCAGACGACCCCCCCTTGGAGGAGGTGGCAGAACCCCTAGTAACTCATGTTGCTCACAGATTGATAGATAGGGGCAAAAACCGATAGAATGATCCAGGCCAGCAACAACCCCATGGTCAGGGTTAAAATGGGCTCGATCATTGACTGCAACCGGGTGACACTCTCCCGCACCTCCCGATCAAGAAAATAGCTGGCATTCATCAGGGCCGAAGAGAGCTGCCCCCCCTCCTCTCCGGCCTCCATCAGTTTGGGTAGGGGGGGAGGAAAAACACCCGCCTCCTTGAAGGCGGCGCTGATGGAGAGACCATGAGAGACCCGAACCACAACCTGCTGCATCCGCTTGAGAACCTCTCGGTTTTCACTCAAACGACCATTGATCTCAATCGCCTCCAACACCGGAACCCCCGAACGGTACATCAGGGCAAAGTTGGCGGTAAAACGGACCAGGAAGATTTTGTAGATCAAGGGGCCAAAAAACCAAATCCGCAATTTAAAACGGTCCACCTTCAAATGAAACGACGGACTAAGCCGACAGAACAGGCGAACGGCAAACAGCCCCAAGACCGGCACCAACAGAAAGCTCCACCACCAGTTGATTAAAAAATCGGAGAACAGAAGCAGTGCCTGGGTATAAAAAGGGACGCTATCCCCCACCTGAGAGAGAAAACTCATCAGTTGTGGCACCACATAAACCATCATAAAGGCCCCAACACCCAAAATAACCACGCCGGTAAAGGCGGGATAGCGGATGGCCTGTTTGGCCTGGGATTCCAACTCATCCTCCCACTTCAGGTTTTCGCCCAGCCCCTGAAACACCTCAACCATTTTCCCGGTTCGCTCCCCTACACGAACCAGGCTGGAGATGAAAGAGGGAAAAACCGAAGGGTAGGAGCCAAGGGCATCGGAAAGATTTTTCCCGTTTTGGATATCCACCAGAATCGTGGTAATGGCCTCTTGAAATCGAGGCGAGTCCACACTCTCTCGAACCCCCTCCAAGGCGGTGGGGATGGAGTTGCCCGCCGATAACATCTGCTCCATATGCAGGCAGAAAAGAATCAGGGTTTTACGCTCCACCCGCCGATTGAACAGAGCACTAAAAAAGGAGAGGGATCGCTCGCCATCCTGTTTGTGGCTGATGAGCAGCAGATCGAGGGAGGTGAGTCGCTGCTCCAGATCCCGTTCATTTTCCGCCTCCATGGAGCCGTGCCGAATAGAGCCTTGAGGATTGGAGGCCTTATAGTGGTAGTGTGGCATGGATGACTCCTAGTTATTGCGTATGTGAGCCGAAGTATCCAGAACTCGACCCACCTCATCCAGGGTGGTCTCCCCGGCACGAACCCATTCAAAACCATCCTCCACCATGGACCTGAACCCCTTGGAGAGCGCCAACTCACGAAAAGCGGTCAGGGTGGCCCCCTGAGAGACCAGATCATCGAAGGCCTCATCCACCTGCAGCACCTCCATTAATGGAAGCCGACCCTGATAACCGGTGTGGTAGCAGTTTTCGCAACCGACCGGATGGTAGAGCGTCACCTTCTCCCCGCTCGCCAAGCCTAACAGCTCCGCCTCGGAAGCCGTAACCGGTTGAGGGGTGCGGCACTTTTTACAGAGTCGTCGCACCAAGCGCTGGGAGAGGATGCTGTTGATGTTTCCTGCAATGAAATCGCTGGAGGCACCCAAATTCATCAGACGGGGAATGGCCCCCAGGGTGGAGTTGGCATGGAGAGTGGTAAAGACCAGGTGACCGGTCATTGCCGCCTGTAGCGCCATGTTGGCAGTCTCTTTATCGTGTACCTCACCAACCAGAATAATATCCGGGTCCTGCCAGAGCAGGGCACGAATACCGGCAGAATAGTCCAGCCCTGCCTCTGGGTTGACCGAGGTCTGGAGAATAGAGGGCATGGGATACTCCACCGGGTCTTCCATGGTCATGATATTGACCCCCTCCTGGTTGAGGTGGTTGAGCATGGAGTACAACGAAGTGGTTTTGCCGCTGCCGGTCGGACCGGTTACCAGCACAAGTCCGCCAGGGCGTTTAAGCAGGGTAAACAGAGCATCCAGATTATAGGCCGAGACACCAATCTCCTCTAATGAACGAATCTCCTGGCTTAAGTCCAACACCCGCAAAACAATATTTTCGCCATTGATGGTCGGCTGGATGGAGACCCGAAAATTGACCGTCTGTCCCAGGTAGGGAAAGGAGATCTGTCCGGTCTGGGGAATCCGGGTCTCGGCAATATTAATATCCCCCATCACTTTAATCCGCACCACCAAGCTGGAAAGCAGCTTGCGGTGTATGGAGTAGATCTGGTGTAAAATGCCATCGATCCGATAGCGAATGCGGACAAAGCCCGCCGTTGGGCCGATATGAATATCGGAGGCGTTGCGTTTTACCGCATCATGGAGCAGGGCGTTGACCAATCGAACCATGGGGTGGCTGAAGGGATCTTCGGAGGAGTCTGCCAGCGCATCCAGCGCCACCTCTCCAGTCTCCAACTCCCGCAACACCCCTTCCACAGAGAGCTGGCTGTCATAGAGACGATCGATGGCAGAGGCAATCGCCCGCTCGCCAGCCAAAAGCGGTTTGATCTGCACCCCCGGCATCTGCCTGGCCAACAGAATATCCAAGGCCGCCACATTCATGGGGTTGGACATGGCGACAGTAAGCACCGCCCCCTCTTCATCATACAACAAGGGCAGAATGGAGTGGCGTTGGGCAAAAAACTTGGTGACCCGTGACAGCGCTTCCGGTTGTGGAAGCACTTCGGTTAAATCGACACTCTCGTGGTGAAGAAGTCCCGCCAGGGTCTCTCGGACCTCCACTTCACTGACCATCCCCATGTCAATTAATACCTTGCCCAGGGTACGACCGCTCCCCTTCTGCTCGGTCAGGGCTGCCTGAAGTTGATCCTGGGTCAGCAGTTTTTTCTCTAGCAGCACATCACCCAACCGTCGAACCGGCTTGACCGACTCCTCCTCTTTGGTGACCTCGACAGGTGGTTTGGCTTTAAAGCGTTGAACCATCCCCTCCAGTCGTCGCAACACTCCGCTGGAGCTGAATTGGATCTCATCCGGGCAGGCGTAGTGGTTGCGTGAAGGGCGGCGGAGTAGCAGGTGGCCATAGAGTAGTTCAGAGCCGCCCTCCTCTCCCCCTGGCATCATCCCTACCCGTTTTTTCAGCTCAGAAACTGCCACACCATGAAAGCAGACCCCATCCACCACCTCTTCGGCGGGCATCTGATCGGCCAGATCCTCTGGCGCCACCAAGAAGACATCCAGGGTTTGGTCCTGGTTTAGAAGTCGCAGACTGAGCAGATAGCCTCGGGTACGGGCGACCTCCAGGCGGATATGGTCGAACAGGGAACCGCTCTCGGCTCCGGGCAGAGGGGTCTTTCGGCTGATTTGTGTCCGGCCCCGCTGAAAAAAGGTCTGGCGCAAGCCATCCGAATGCAGGGTGATGAGCAGAGTAAAATCGTAGCTGACCGAGATCTCTCGAAGCAGCTCCCGACTCAACAACTGCAGGGACCATATGCCAAAAACCGGTGCCTGCCGCTCCTGCAGTCGCTTCATCCAGGGGGAGACGAGATCGGGGTTTACCAGCGCAGAAAAAAGAATATTCTCCCGTTTATCCTTGCCTCTCCCTTGGGAGACGGCCCGACGATAGGGGGTTGCCTGAAAAAGCCGCTCCAGGCGACGGTTGAGAACCTGTTGGCGATTCTCTCCACGCAGGGGAGGAATGCTCTCCCGGCGCAACTCCTCCTCCACCACATCCACCAGAACAAACAGGGGTGAGCTGTCTCCCTCTTGTCGATTCAAGGCCTCTTCAAAGGCCTGCCACCCCACGGCATCATGACTGAACAGACCTTCCCGTGTGAACGCTCCCCCTTTGAGCCAACGATAAAAAACAAGCCCCTGGCTGGAGAGTAACAGAAGGCGAGACGCCTGCCGCCTTGCCGGAAGAAAAGAGCGGGGGTTTTCGAACAAAGAGGATAATAGAGGCATGGTCATTCAACCTGATGGTTGGTTATAGAACGTTAAGATTCCCTGTACCGACCTACCGTTCAGATCGGATCAAGCCGTTGGTGGTGCAGCCAATATTTCTTGAATGAAACATGGTAATCTATTGTGAGAGAGGATTAAAGGAAGTCAATATCAGACTCAATACAGCGGATAAACGACCCCTCCAGGCTCTGGGCAGGGAAGCGTTCCCGGCACCCTTGAGGAGAGCCGACAAAACGGAGTCGGCCCTTGTGCAAAATTGCCATCCGATCACACAGCTCTTCTACATCCGTCAACAGGTGGGTACTAAAAAAAAGGCTGCCCCCCTTCCCCTTCAAACGCAAAAGCTCCTGTTTCAACAATACCCGAGCCTTGGGGTCCAGACCGCTCATGGGTTCATCCAACAGCAACAGCGGTTTCTCACTGAGCAAACAGCCCATCAAGCCCAGTTTTTGTATCATCCCCTTGGAGTAGGAGCCTACCGATTGATCCAGAGCAGCCGGATCAAAGTCCAACGCTTCCAATAACCTCTCCACAGCATCTTCTTGAAAGGGGCGGCTGTGGAGCCGCATGAAATAACGCAAAAAGTGCCGGCCTGATAAAAAAGGCGGTGGTATGAACCGCTCCGGCAGATAGGCCAGAGGTTCTCTGGAACGGGGCAGGCGATGGGTCTGACCCCCGATCTCAATCTCACCTGCATCCACCTCGATAAAGTCCAGAAGCCCTTTCATCAGGGTAGTTTTCCCCTGGCCATTGGCACCAACCAAGGCAAAAAACTCACCAACCCCAACCGTCAGGTCCACCCCCTCCAGTACCTTGTTATCGGCATAGCTTTTAACAACCCCCTTAAAGTCCAACACCGGCTGGGTCATTGACTGTACGCCTACCAAAGGCGCCCCTTTTGTTCCATGATCACAGTAAAAAACCCGCCTGAAGCGGGTTTTTTACTGTGATCATGGAAGTCACATGAAAAGACTAAAACAGATAGACCCCACCACAATTGGTTACCTGACTGATAATAGCCCAAACCTTGGGCGGAACCGTAATATCTTTGAGGGACTGGGCGGTGGTCGCCGCCGTGATGATCTCACCATTGGCATCAAAGGCATTGGCAGCACAGACATCCCCTACCCCCGAGGTGGGAGAGAGAAAGGAGTCGGCCACACGAATGGAGCCGTTTGCCGGGTTACCATCGTCAATCTTGCGGTCAATCTCAGCAATAATCTCCACAGGCAGGTTGGCACCGGTCCAAAGTTGGTTGCTCATGGCGACATCCGATGAGGTGTTGCGTCCGCTCTGTTCGTTAGCGTAGACAAGCACCATGGAACCATTAAAGGCGTTGCTCATACAGGTTGTGGCGGGACAGGACCACAGGGCAACATCTCCCGCTGTGGTCGTACCCAGGTTGGCAAGAGGCTTGCCGTCGAAACTACCCGAAACGTAACCGGCTCGGGCCAGATGTTTCCAGGCATAGGCGGTTTCGGCCCCTCGATTGGCGGCATCAATCTCTGGCAGAGTCGTATCGGTTCCGGTCATCTTGACACTATAGCCAATACGACGGTTACCATCTCCATTTTCGCCGTTGAGCCCAGGAATATTTTCCGTGGCAACCGAATAGTCTCCGGGCAGCGCCCGGTAGCGATCTGAAAATCCAAGGACAGCCGCCTTGATGGCATTGCCCTGATCGACCACATTATGGGTTCGGGCACTTTTGATCATCTCCTGCCCTTTCAAAACCCCGCCCAACAACAGGCCGATGATGACCACAACAATTGCTATTTCAATGAGGGTAAAGCCGGCCTGAGAGCCGGTTTTTTGGATAGCCATTTTACACACTCCAGAAAAAATACCATAATAACGACTTACTAATCTCCCATAGTAAACTAAAGATCTCAACATCAATCAACAAGGGTAAATGAGAATAAAAAGTGCTGTGCAGCGGGTCAACTCATGGGGGGGAGCTGTCAACCATCCTGTTTTCCAGACTTCTCAACCGCTCACTTAACAGATGAATCTCTTGGGGGGAGGTGACCTCTCCACTGGCGAGCAACCCACCGATAAACAGCCGAGCCTCCTCCAACTCCCCCATCTCCTCCAGAAGGGTAAACTCCATCTGTTTTACCCAACCAGGAACCCCCGGCCCCGTGGCATGGCGAGCCAGGGCACGGGCATATTTCAAGGCCAGCGGGAGATCTTTCAAGCGATGTTTAGCCAAAATAGCCACATGACCCAACCAGGGCCAACGCCGATTGGGGTCCTGCAGAAAAGCCCGATAGACAAACGCCGACATAATACGTTGTGTCTGGGCTCTGGGAATATCGGCATAGAAACGGCTGGCAACAAGCAGGGGATAGGCGGCCTCTGGGTCGAGGGCTAAAATCCGGCTTAACCATTTTTCCAACAGCAGAGGGTCCAGATCAGTCAAGCGAATACTCACCCCCGACTGATAGTCAAACGCCTGCAGCCAGAGCATCAGGAGCTTAGCCAGGGTAACCGGCTCCCCCAAGCTGGCAACCAGAAGAACCTTCTCGTTGGGTGGGTTGAAAAGCTGCTCAGGCCTGGCCTTTGGCTCGGGTTGCAGCCCATGAAAAACCAGCTGCAAAACCAGTGCAACCCCCATCAAGGCAAAGGCTCCGGTCGGAACATGGGAAAGAGGCCGGTTTTGCCCAACCTTTAACGACCGCCAAACCATCTAGACACTCTTCCGGTAGAGGTCAATGAGTGCGGCCCCACCAAGAAACAGCAGATAGATGGTCCCCTGCCCCACCACAAACAGCAGATCATCCGCTGCGGCTCCCCCATAGGCCAACCATCGGGACTGGGTAAAACGGTCCAGGCCCGGCAGCAAAAAAGAGAGCGCCCACATCATCTGGTTCATCACCCAGTTGACCACCACCTGCTGAGGCATGATCGGCCCCTGGCCCACCAAAATCAGGCTGGTCATAACCCGAGAGAGCAGATAGATGGCAAAAACCACCGTAAAAGCAGCCGGAACCTGATTGAAGGTAAACAGACAGAACAGACTTAAAGCGACAACAATCAACAGCTCAAAAAAGAGGGAGACCGACCAGATGAAAACTTGATCTGCCGGGGCATAAAACAGCAGGGTAGCGGCAAAAGAGAGCACCATCAAAAAAGCCAGAGAGGCGTGACCGGCCAGCTTGCCAAAAAAATAGTGACTGCGTGGAACAGGCAGAGCCAAAATCAGCTCCAACCCTTTATCGTGATACTCCCGAACCTGACTATTCAGCACAAAAAGACAGAGCACCAACACCCCAGCCAGTCGCAAAAAAGAGCCCAGCAGGGCGCTCTGAATCTCTCTGCTCTCGGTCACAGCAAGGGTTCCGGCAAAGCTGGACAGCAACACACCCACAAACAAAAGCCCCAGGACCAGAGGGATTAATCGGGTTTTAACCCCCTCCTGGATAGTCAGCGAAGCGATGGTGTTGATGGGTTGAAGAGAGGAGAAAAAACCAGACACTGAACACTCCTGAGCCGGTTACCGCCAAGAAAAAAACAGCTGTAAAGAGAAAGGTCCACCGTGCAAAGCCTTGGTACCGCAAACCCAAACCCCACCGAAGAGAAAAGAGCTACCCCTTGCCATACCGCGCTAAAGTGGGACAGCAAAATAGGCGATATTTTTTTCCCCCTCAACCCCCGGATCAAAGTCAGCCCGAACCGCTCCGGTAGTCAGATGGCCATCATCCAACGCTTGGTCAATCTGGATGGCGATCTCTCGAGGCAGGTTAGAAAATTCGATCACATTAAGAATAGTGGCAGGCAGCCGAACATGGGAATGATTCTCCACCAAACCGGTGCCGCTGTTGGCAATCAAAACCACCGCTCCATAGCGGCTGCCAATATGGCTCTGCCCCCCCACCGGAGCAACCCCATCCCCTACCCCGCCGGTTATGATCCCAGCAGCCGAGAGATGGTCCCGCACACAGAGACTCTCTGATGTCAGCTTGCCCGGCAACCGCAGGTTGTTGATCAATCCATTACCAACCCCACTCCCCCCCATTGAAGGGTTGCCCTCAACCGGAAAATGGCAATGGTCTTTTGCCACACCACCTATATCATCCCCGGCCAAAGGTAGATCACCCGGCAGGTAGTGGTATTTCTCTTTAAAATGGCTCACACCACTGGACAGATCCTGAACCAGAGCCAACAGCTCCTTGGCGTACATGCTCTGAATCAACGACTGCCCCAGCAAAATACCAGAGCCAAGCAACAGCCCGGCAATCACCATGACAATCGCCATCTCCACCAAGGTTACCCCTTGTTGTGACCAACCATCTCTCTTCTTGTTCAGGCTGCTATTCATCACTTTTCACCGCTAAAAGGCAGTCAGGCATAGTGGGTTTTAGTTGGCCCGACTGCAGCGGGTCCCACCCAACGATTTTCCCTGAGCAGAGACGGTTATATCATCCCCGCCCTGGCACGCTCTATCCGGCCCCTTGCTAAAAAACTCTTGCCCCTGCCGGTCCCAGAGATAGGCCTCCCCCCAAGGATCGTTTGCCAAGGCCGACGGGATAAAGGCCACACCGGTAGAGACCCCTTTTAAAAGAGCCAAAGCCCCCTCTCCCTGCTCACCACCCTGCTGGTTCTGGCTTAGAAAGTTCAGGCCGATCAGGGGGTCGATAGAGGGGGAAGCTTTATTGAGAGGATCGAGAAAATGGTTCTCTTTATCTCCACCGAGCTGATTTTCATCCCCGTGAGAGTCCCAGAGGTCACCCAACCGGCCCTCCCCTTCCCGCTCCCCTTTTCCGGGTGGGTTGGTCTGTTGGGGATAGTTATCCACATAGGTGATCAGATAGCGGTTAAAACGATCCGCCGCCTTGTTGAGTCTTCTCAGGTCATATTGGGCTGTGGCAATGTCGGAGGAGAGACTCGGTTGCAAAGAGCGGTTTGTCTGTGTAACCACCCCCTCAACCAGATTGGTGATCCCCATCACCAGAAGGATATCATCAAACGCCCCTCGGACCGTGCCCTTGTCATCCTTATAATCAGCTCTATCGGTATGATCCCGCTCGACAAACCGATCATCCCCATCACTGTTTTCGCTCTCATCAAGTTCAGGGTTATTCGAAACAACCGTCCGAGTCCCTTTTAAGGTGTAGCTACCCAAGCCGTTCCGACCATGGGAGACAACCACCAGAATGGCATCCTGCACACGCCCCGACGCCACGCCGTTCTGATGGCGGCGGATAACAGTCAGATGTCCCGACTCATCCAGGTTGGGACGATGAGAACGAGGCGTGCCCCACCCCTGCTCTTTGCTATCGTCCAGAGTATAAGAAAAAAAGTGATCCCACCCATCCAGAACCCCACGCCTTTGCAGGCCCAGGGTGACATAGGGGAGTAGACCGGTCTGAACCAAACAACCACCATTGGGTCTGTCGACCCTATCCTCCACCCCATCAAACGGAGTCCCGCCACGCCCCACCTCTACCGTATCGGGACAGGGAAGCCGATTCTCCTGCTGGCTCCGGCTTAAATAGGTTTTGAAAGCCTGCTCAATACCATCCAGCCGTTTTTGGGTTACCGCCACCGCCGTACGCTCCTTGAGAGCCTGGGTAGTGACAATGCCCATGGTCATCAGAATCCCCGACAACAGGATGACCACCGCCATCTGTGCCAGGGTAAAGCCTTGCTCTGTCCGCCAACGCGCCCGGTAAGACATAATCCCTCAACTTAAAGCCACAAACAAACCCAAAAGATCCCAACTACCCTTAGAGTTGATCCAACCCAAACCTCACTATATCAAACTAAACTGAGCCGGTCAGCGATCAAAAAAACCGCCGTGCGGTTCGCCACAACAAAAAACAAAAGCACCAAAACCCCAGCGAGAAACCCGCTGAGGTTTTGGTTGTACCGTTTGCTCTATGTCGTGTAAGGAAATAGACGATCAAAAGGGGTGTTATCCATTAAGAGCAGGAAACACCAACTGATGAGAGCGAGACTATCCGGAAACGGAGCGACGAATCTTCTTGCGGAGACGGCGTACCGCCTCAGCCTGCTTCCGACGCTTTCTCTCGGAAGGTTTCTCAAAAAATTTGCGCTTTTTCATCTCCCGAAACATACCCTCGCGGATCATCTTTTTTTTCAGAACCCGAATAGCCTGGTCAACATTGTTATCGTATACGTCTATCCTCACGAAAACACACTCCTAGTCTTGTCTGGATGGCATCAATATTAGAACTGGGGACACTATACAATTCTGTCCCAAATAACAAGGAATACCTTACCAATTGTTAAAAATAATACCCCGAGGCAACCCAAGCCTCGGAGATCTCCCTATTTAAAACAGCCTGCAACCAGCCCACCCCTCTTACTTGTGAGGAATCTGGATGGCCAGAAAATGGGGATCTCCTCCCCGCAACAGCAAGATAAGAACATTGCTTCCTGGCTTGATTATTTTGGTCAACTGCTTATAGTCCGACAGGCTTTTGACCGGCCTGCGGTTGATTTCGATGATCACATCCCCCGGACGGACCTCCGACTCTCCCGCAACCCCTTTTTTATCCACTTCGGTTACTATCACACCCTGGGTACCGTCCGGTACGTTGAGCCGTTCCATCATTTCAGCCGTCAGAGGTTGTACCGTCATCCCTATGGAGGTCATCTCGTTTCGGTGAAAACCTCTCACCTCTTTCTTCTCACCCTCTTCAAGAACAGCGACCACCACCCGAATGGTTTTGATTTTACCATTTCTGATCACCTTCATCGGAACAACTTTCCCCACCTCCGTCTGGGCAACAATAGCAGGCAGCTCCTTCATGTGCTGCACATCATGACCATTGAACTGCACAATCACATCCCCCGACATCACCCCTGCCTTCAGAGCAGGGCTGTCTGGCTCAACACTGGCAACCAACGCACCTTTTTTATGATCCAGCCCCAGAGCCTTGGCCAACTCCGCCGTGACAGTCTGAATCCGCACACCCAACCAGCCCCGTGTGACCCGACCATCTTTTTTCAACTGCTCCACCACCGGTTTGGCCATATTGATGGGAATGGCAAAGCCGATACCCATACTACCCCCGGAACGAGAGAAAATAGCGGTGTTGATCCCGATCACCTCGCCATCCAGATTAAAGAGGGGACCACCGGAGTTGCCCGGATTGATGGCGGCATCGGTCTGGAGAAAGTTGTCGTACGGTCCGCTACCGATCATCCGCCCCCTGGCAGAGATGATACCGGCGGTAACCGTGGCATCCAACCCAAACGGATTACCAATAGCCACCACCCAAGAACCAACCTCGGCCTTTTCGGAGTCACCCAGTTTTGCCACCGGCAGGTCGCCACCGGCTTCAATTTGAATCAGAGCAAGATCGGTCTTGCTGTCCCGCCCGACCACCTTGGCCGGAAACTCTCTCTCATCAAACAGCCGAACCATAATCTTATCGGCATCGGCCACCACATGGTTATTGGTCAGAATAAACCCCTTGGCGTCGATCAAAACCCCGGAACCCAGGCTGCGAGACTTAAAGCTCTCTTTGGGTATCTTATCCAGAAAGTGGCGAAAAAACTCCTCGAAAGGGGAGTTACGCAGCCCTTCGGGCATCTCTTTCTCCTCACTGGAGGCGGCTGTCTGGGTGGTGCTGATATTGACAACGACCGGTTTAAGCTTTTTTACCAGAGGAACCAGATCCGGCAAAGAGGCCGCCTGGAGCTGTCCTGCGGCGAAAAAGAGCAGACAAAAAACCGTCGCCAGGAAAAAAGGGTTTCCACGCCGAGTTATCTCATTCATTGGTATTTCCCTATCTTAATTATGGTCAAACAAGCAGAAAACAGGTGTACAGGATATCAGAAAAGAAAGGACGGAAGGAAGGGATAAGGGGTTTTCCGAGAACAAAGCTCCGCTCAAAGTCTCAAGGAGAGTAAATCAACCGGATAAAAGAGGAGCCCCAATAAAACAACTCAACACCCACCCGTTCGGGAGGCCCCCGTTAAAATCTTGCGAATAACGGGCCTACGGCTATCATCCCCTTCCAGATGGTCGTTGAATCGGGAGAGCCCAAAAAAGGTAAGCAGCAGCGCTACAACGCCCACCAACCCACCAACGCCCTCGGCCATATCTGGCGCCACACCCAAGCCAACCGCAAGGCTTCGACCAAGAATGCCAAAAAAGATGAGGGAGATGACAGGAAGAAGATAGACAAGAAAAGAGGCTTTTAAAAACTGCTGTTCAGAGACTTCCAACTCAACACGCTGTCCCACTTGGGCTCCAACCGGATTCATGGCTCGGATACGGGTATCGCGTTTGCCACCACCACCAGAGAGTACCGTACAGCTCGACTCAGCCTGACAGGAGCCGCACGCACTTTTACGCTGACTGCTCACCATGGCGTATGCACCCTCCACAGCTACAACTAACACCTCTTCACGTAACACGTTAAAACTCCTGAAGGGAGTGAAATGAGGAAGCGTACCGAACGACCCAGGATCAGGTTCGCTCTGTGTCGATCTCCTCAATAGATTGAAGAATGGTGGAAATTTCTGTCTCTGAAAGCTCGGTGGCCTGAGCCTCTGGGGTTAATCCCGGTGCTGAAAGCAGAGAGGTCGCCAGGAGAGCCGGTACACCAAAGTGAATCAGTCGATTACGGAGTCGGTTGTGGGCTGGGGCCATTTTTTCGTTGCTGATGGCCAACATGATGGATCGGGTTAAATCTTCAGGATCACACAGGGCAAACTGTTCAGAAACCGCACCCTGTACCATAGCCAAATGGCCCATGGTCCGGCAACAATCATCACACTTGAGCAGATGGTTTGTTACTGAACCGACAATTACAGATTCCAGTTCACCATCGATAAATGCTGACACCAACTCTGGATTGCAGCTCATCTTCCGTCCCCTATTAAAAAAATTCTACCGATTGATCATTTCGCCTGTCAATACGGTTATGGACAAGCAAAATAGACGCCACTTCCTCGACAAGGAGATCAATTCTCTTTTTCTCTATCAGTTTTTTTTATTACCCGGCCTACGTTAAACGTTTCCCTCCTGTTTATCCAGTGTCATCCAGATATTTTTCCATCTTATCGACAATCTCCTGACGTCCTCTGAAAATCCTTGAACGGACGGTACCGATGGGGCAGGCCATCTCGGCGGCAATCTCCTCGTAGGAGAACCCCTCCACATCACGCATCATGATGGCTTTCTTCATCAGCGGTGCCAGCGAATTAATCGCTCTTTCCAGGTTTCCCAACATCTCTCGTCGTAAGGCCATGCGCTCTGGCGTGTTGTAATCACGCATCTGTGGCGCGACACGGTCAGCCTCTTCCAACTCCATGTCGTTAAGGTTGACGCCTCGTCCTGCCGACATCAAATGATTTTTTGCCGTATTGACGGCAATGCGGTACAACCAGGTATAAAAGGCCGAGTCACCTCGAAACGTACTCAAGGCACGATAGGCTTTGATCAAAGATTCCTGGGTCAGATCCCTTACTTTGTCTGGATCGGATACCGAGCGCGAAATAACAGAGGCAATTTTCCCTTGGTAGCGACGAACCAATATTTCAAAAGCCTTCTTGTCACCACTCCTGGCCTGTTCGACAAGCAGCTTATCCCCTTCGTTGATCTTGGAGGACTCTTCGCTTGCGTTGTTATTATACACTGTAGACACCGCCATTAATAAAAAGTTCAGAAGATGATACCACGCTGTTACAAGGTATCTCATCTCTGCTATGATGGTTTACTGATCGCATTGTCGCAACTATTTTTGTTAAGGTTTATAAGTGAATACCCATTTTACGCAAAAAAACCATAGCCAAGCCGACTTCTTAATCATTGGTGGCGGCATTGCCGGATTTGACCTGGCTCTTCGTCTGGCCCGACACGGTATTGTCGATCTCCTGACCAAAACCATCGCCGGAGAGTCCAACAGTCGCTATGCCCAGGGAGGGATTGCCGCTGTGTTGGACCCGGAAGATAATCTGGAATCCCACATCAAAGACACCCTGACCGCCGGAGCCGGACTCTGTAACGAAGAGGTTGTCCGCTTTGTGGTGGAGAACGGCCCCGAGGCCATTCGCCACCTGATCGATATTGGTGTTTCGTTCACCCAGGGTGAAGCGGGGGCCTATCACCTGACCAAAGAGGGGGGACACTCTGCTCGCCGGGTGATTCATACCGCCGACGCCACCGGCCTTGCCGTGATGAACACCCTGCAAAAGCAGGTGGACGAAAACCCCAACATTCGACTCTTCCAAAACCGGGTAGCCATCGATCTGGTTACCGCCCACAAAATGGGCCACTACCCGCCCGGCGAGCCAAACCGCTGTTATGGTTGCTATGCTTTAAGCCGGGAAACCTCCCGCGTTATCACCCATCAAGCCCGTTTTACCATTTTGGCTACCGGTGGCGCCGGAAAGGTCTATCTTTACACCTCCAATCCCGATACCGCCACCGGAGATGGGATTGCCATGGCCTATCGGGCTGGCTGCCATGTTGCCAACATGGAGTTCATGCAGTTTCACCCGACCTGTCTCTACCATCCCGACGCCAAATCCTTTCTCATTTCAGAGGCGGTCCGGGGTGAGGGCGGCATCCTGATCCGTAAAGATGGCAGCCGTTTTATGGATATCCACCACCCCATGGGAGAGCTGGCCCCGCGGGATATCGTCGCCCGAGCCATCGACTTCGAGATGAAACGGTCTGGGGAACCCTGTGTCTTCCTCGATATCACCGCTAAAGGGGAGGCGTTCCTTAAAGACCATTTTCCCAACATACTGGCCAAATGTGCCTCTTTGGGGATCGATATTACCACCCAGCCCATTCCTGTCGTCCCTGCGGCCCACTACATGTGTGGGGGTGTCAAGACCGACCTGACCGGCGCAACAGAAGTGGATGGCCTGTTTGCCATCGGAGAGGTGGCTCACACCGGACTGCATGGTGCCAACCGTCTGGCTTCCAACAGTATTCTGGAGTGTCTGGTCTTTGCCCAGTCTGCCTATCGGACCATTGCCGAACGCTTTCAAAACCCCCCCTGCACCATCCACCCCAACATTCCACCGTGGGACAGCTTCGATACCGACCACAGTGATGAAGCGGTACTCATCTCCCAAAACTGGGATGAAATCCGCCGTTTTATGGGTAACTATGTCGGCATTGTCCGCTCCAACCGCCGTCTGGCACGGGCCAGAAGACGTATCGAAATGCTGCAGCAGGAGATCAGTGAATATTACTGGAACAGTAAAATCACCCAAGATCTGATCGAACTACGCAACCTGGCCCTTATCGCCTCCCTGATTATTCGCTCGGCCATTCACCGCCGAGAGAGCCGAGGTCTCCACTACACCACCAACTATCCCAATCGAGACGATGCCCGCTGCGCCAAAGACACCACTCTCCCCATCAACACCCTTTAGGGAGAGTGTGTCAGGAGTATGCACCCTTTATCCAACAACGATCCATCTATCTGGATCAGCTTGTTCAACCAACCTATGAAACGAGGAAACAATGGCCTTCACAATTGGAACCGCAGAAGTGGTAAAAAGACGGAAAAATATTTTTCTTGGGTTATTCTTCAGTGTTGGGCTGATTCTGCTCACCGGTTTAATGAACGGACTCGATGCTGGCAAATACAACGATCTTTTGTTGGCATCTGTCGTCTTCTTTTTGGTTTTTGCCAATATTATCAATGGATTTCGCTACATTCAGTGGCTCAAACTCATTAAAGAACACCGTATTGAAGAGAGAGATGGGGCGCTGGATTTTTTCAAGGGAGAGAGCAAAAGCACCCTGAAGCCGGAGAATATCCATAAAATCGATCTGCAGCAAAAAAAAGGCGAGCTGGTTGCCATCACCATCAGGCTCAACATTGGCAACAAGATCCGGCTGGAGGGGTACGATGATATGGACGGTCTGCTGGCTGCCCTGAAAAAAATTACCCAAGAGGGAACACTGATCACTTAGGCCGCCATCCATCACCTGGATCAGGGGCTAGGCATGGGTGGGTTGAGCAGAGCGGCGTCGGGCTCTTGGCCTCCGTCAACAATCTCAACCCGCCCCCCTTCCAGTCGAACACGATTGCGAGCAAAAAGCGCCACCACCAGAGGGTAGATTCGATGCTCCTGCTTTAAAATGCGTGCCCCCAGGGCGTTGGCATCATCCCCCGGCAGAATGGGAACCACCGCCTGGGCAATGATGGGGCCGGTATCCATCCCCTCATCCACAAAGTGGACCGTTGCCCCAGAAAATCTTACCCCCGCATCAAGGGCCTTCTGCTGAACATGCAGCCCAGGAAAAGAGGGCAGCAGAGCCGGGTGGATATTGATCAGTCGCTGGGCGTAGTGACCGACAAAAGTGGGGGTTAAAAGGCGCATGAAGCCGGCCAGACAGACCAGATCAACTCCGGCCTTATCCAACCCATCGATCATGGCACGATCAAAAGCCTCTCGACCCTCAAAACGGCTATGATCGATTACCAGGGTGGGTATGCCGCTCTTTTGAGCCCGCTCAAGCCCATAGGCCGTTTCAACGTTACTCAGCACAAGAACCACTTCAGCGGCAATCGAGCTGTTTTGGCAGAGATCGATCAGAGCCTGAAGGTTGGAGCCTCCACCGGAGATCAGCACCCCAATACGCAGGGGACGGGATGGGGAATAATCAGTCAAGGATGGTAACCTGCCCTTCTTCATCAGAGGTTCGCGCCACAACACGGCCAACCTGCCACGCCTGTTCACCGGCTTGGGTTAGCACCTGCAGGGCCTCCTCGGCCTGCTCAGCCGAAACCACTACAATCATCCCCAAACCACAGTTGAAGGTACGCAACATCTCCTCCTCGGTAATGTTGCCCAACTGTTGAAGCAGGTTGAAGATTTCTGGACGGGGCCAACGCCCCTTGGAGAGGGTCACCCCCACCGAAGCCGGCAGAATACGGGGGATGTTCTCCCAAAACCCACCACCGGTGATATGGACCAAACCTTTTATTTTACACTGTTTAGCCAACGCTAAAAGCGGTTTGACATAGATTCGGGTTGGCGTCAGCAGCGCCTCCCCCAGGGTGGTGTCACCAAAAGGGGCCTTAAGCCCCGGACCACCCTCACCAAGCACCAAACGGCGGATGAGGGAGTAGCCGTTGGAGTGTGGCCCAGAAGAGGCCAGACCCAGCACAACATCGCCCTCTTGAATGGTTCGACCATCAATGATCGCACTTTTTTCAACCATACCCACGGCAAAACCGGCCAGATCAAACTCTCCCGGCTCGTAAAAATCCGGCATCTCTGCCGTCTCTCCGCCGATGAGGGCGCATCCCGATTGCCGACAACCTGCTGCAATCCCTTCGATAACCGTTGCCGCCTCTTCCGGCTTGAGCTTACCGGTGGCAAAATAGTCGAGAAAAAAGAGCGGCTCCGCCCCTTGAACAATCAGATCGTTGACCGACATCGCCACCAGATCGATACCCACCGTATCCAGCTTACCGGTCAGGAAGGCCAGTTTGAGCTTGGTCCCCACGCCATCGGTTGCCGAAACCAGAACCGGATCGGTATATTGGCTCCAGTCTGGATGGAACAGAGCCCCAAAACCACCCAGATCGGTGGCCACCTCTGGTCGATGGGTAGAGGCGACCGCTTTTTGAATTAATTGAACTACCCGGTTACCCGCATCGATATCCACACCGGCATCTCGGTAGGTCATGGATGGGGTGTTTTTAGAATCTTTTGCCATGATATGGAGGAAATTCCTTTCTCTCTTTGGTTTTTTCACGTAAGGCAGGGTACACTACTCGGATGGACTGAGAAAAGGAGCTTATTTACAACCATGGTCAACCGACAGCCGATATTCAAACTATTACAGACCAACAGAGCCGCCCTGCTAGGGATAAGCCTGCTTCTGTTCGGGCTATTCAGCCTCCCCAGCCCGGCCCAGGCGTCGGTCTTTGAGGTCAAAGAGATTGAGATAGAGATTCCTCTGCAAGGGGCCAACAATCAAGATCCCCGCAAGGTCGGCCTGGCCCGAGCAGAGTCCAAAGCCTTTACCCTGCTCTTCAACCGTATGTTGACCCAGGCCAACCAAGAGTATAATCGAGATTTTCTCCAGACCCTGCGCCGAGAAAAAGGAAAACTGATCGAGCGAAGTGTTGTCCGCTCCGAACGGCGACGTCTGCGCACCTTCCAGATGACGGTGGATGTATTTTTCTCCAAAGAGGCCGTCAGCGAAGCCTTTGCCCGGGCCGGACTATCCCACGGCGAAAGCCTCTACCCCCAAACGCTGCTGGTGGTCAAAGCCGACACCCAGACCAACCTGAACGGATTCCAGTACGCCATCGGCCAGACAGCCCAAGCCTATGGGATCTCCCTGAGCCACCCTCTGGGAGATATGGACGATATGGTCAACCTGACCTGGGAGAATATTGCCGCCTCCTCTCCCACGTTCCAAAGTTGGGTTGACTCCCGCTATGGCATCAAACAGATCTGGGCTGTTTTTGTTAAAATGGAGAGTCGAGATGGAGGCCCGGGTCAACCCTCCTACTATACCGCTTCGGCCCAGCTACTGGAAAAATCTCCTCAAACCGGCCAGAACGCCATCCAGAGCAGCCTGGCAGGCCATTTTGACTCCCCTCGACAGGCCCAGGCCTCTCTTTTTCCAGCCATTGCCCAGCAGTTGCTGCAACAACTATCCGACCAGTGGATCAGCCAACACTCTGTAGAACCCACCCTGCGCCACCATGTCTCTCTGCGCATCGTGCATCATTTCAATTACCTGAAATATGAAAAATTTCTGCACTCTCTTCAGGTTATCCCCGGTATTTCCGGTATGAGCTACCAGACCATCAGGGCTCGGGAGGTGGTGATCGATATCGACTACCTGGGTTCGGACAACACCCTGTTTTCTGCCATCACCCGACTGGGTGTGCAGGTTCAGTCTGATGTGGGAGGTATGGTCGTCCATATTTTATAACCATTCTACCAACCACAACGCTTTTTTGGTAACAGGTTAAAAGGCCGATATCACCGTGGAATCCAAGCAATTCATTTTGGAGTTTCCCCTCACACCGGACTGCTCTTTCGACTCTTTTGTCGCCTGGGGAGAGAACCGCCGGGTTGTCGAAGCGATTCGCCACCTCAAAACCGGCTCCGAACATGGCCTGATTCTCACCGGGGAGGCCGGCTGTGGAAAAACCCACCTGCTCAAAGGGGCCGTCAACCATTTCAACACCCCAGAGCCATCCCCCTCCCAACAGGCCGTCTATCTGGACCTGCCCCTGCTAAAAACCCAACTCAACCCAAAGGATGAGCAGGCTTTCAGCACCCTGTTGGGCCGTTATGGCAATCTGGCGCTGGTGGCTGTCGACCACCTGGAACAGCTTGAAGGGGAGCCGGCTCTACAGGAGGCGCTGCTGTTTCTCTTCAATCGGGTCCGGGCCTCCCAAGGCAAGCTGCTCTGCGCCAGCCGTCTGGCCCCTCAGGCCATCTCTTGGCTAAGGGAGGATTTAAGCTCTCGACTGCTCTGGGGAGAGCTACTTACCCTCTCCTCTCCCAACGATGCGGAGCTTAAGGAGATTCTCAACAAAATGGCCCGAGACCGTCAGGTAAACCTCAGCCAGGCGTTGATCCACTTTCTCCATCTGCGCCTACCCCGCAGCATGTCCGCCTATGCCCAGGCCATGGACCAACTCGACCGGGCAGGCATGCAGCTCAAACAGCGCATGACGGTACCCTTTGCCAAAAAAGTGCTCAACCTATAAAACCATGAAAAAAATCAAAATCCTCACCTTCACCACCCTCTACCCCCACCCCGGCCACCCAACCCTGGGGGTTTTTGTCGAGGAGCGGTTGCGCCATCTCCACGCCTCCAATCAGGTGGATCTTAAAATTGTCGCCCCCCTCCCCTGGTTTTTTCTGACCCATCCTCGCCTCAACCCTTACGCCTGGCAAGGGAGGCACTGCCCCAAAAAAGAGAGCCGACACGGCCTGGAGATTAACCACCCCCGCTACTTTCTCATCCCCAAAGTGAGCATGAATCTGGCCCCCTTCACTCTGGCACTCTCAACCCTTCCTCTTCTCAGACGAATGATCGCCGAAGGGTATGATTTCGACCTGATCGACGCCCACTATTTTTACCCCGATGGGGTAGCAGCAGCCCTCTTGGGTAAAATGCTCAACAAACCGGTGGTGATTACCGCCCGAGGTTCAGACATCAACCAGATCCCCCGCTCTTTTCTTCCCAGGCAGATGATCCGCCAGGCCGCCAAGGAGGCCAAAGCGATGATCACCGTCTGTGGCGCCCTTAAAAAAAGTCTGGTTGAGGAGATCGGGGTGGAGCCGGAGAAGGTGACGGTACTGCGTAACGGGGTGGATCTGAAAAAATTTCACCCCCAAGAGCGTTCCTCTCTGCGCAAACGGTTGGGTATCAACGGCCCAACCCTGCTCTCGGTGGGCTATCTTATCGAGCGCAAAGGTCACGATCTGGTCATTGCCGCCCTAACCTCTCTGCCCGGCATGGCCCTGCTGATTGCCGGAGACGGCCCCCTGCGAGAACAACTCCAGAGCCAGGCGCAGAGGTTGGGGGTGGCAGATCGGGTCCGGTTTGTCGGTCAGCTCCCCCAGGCCGAGCTGATAGACTATTATGCTGCCGCCGA
The DNA here is from genome assembly GCA_002753565.1 of Magnetococcales bacterium. GTDB lineage: Bacteria > Pseudomonadota > Magnetococcia > Magnetococcales > JADFYX01. Next base: position 48,199 of record PEAM01000027.1, read on the forward strand.
TCTTTTGGTCCTGGCCTCCAGCCGTGAAGGTTGGGCCAACGTTCTTTTGGAGTCCATGGCCTGCGGAACCCCGGTGGTTGCCTCTCGGGTCTGGGGCACCCCAGAGGCGGTCTGTTCTGAGGCGGCGGGGGTGCTGATGGATGAACGGTCAGCCGAGGGGGTGGCACAAGGGGTAAAAGCGGTACTGGCATCCAACCCGGATCGAGAGGCAACCCGGCGCTATGCCGAGCAGTTCTCCTGGGACAACACCACCCAAGGACAGCTGGACCTCTTCCATACCATCATCGACCCAACAGCATGAACTCCACCCAAATCCGGGGCAGACCCATCCGCCGGATCCACCTTTTCTCCCAAGCGGGGGGCTCTGTGCTGTCGTTCCTCAAAAGGCAGATTATCGGGCTTTTCAGCCTGATAATCGCCATCATTCTCTCCATTCCCGGCGTGCCTGGACCCGGTTTTATCTTTTTTGGCCTGGCCCTGCTTCTCCTGGAGTTTCCTGGCAAAAAAGGGCTGTTTCTCACTTTGAAGGATAAACGCCATTTTCGGATAGTGCGGGTACTGCTCTGGAAAAAGCTGACGGTTTTTGTGGTTCTGCCCCGCCACGCCAGCAACCCTCAAGAGAGGGCCTGACGATAGACCCCTTCATAGTGAGAGACCGACTGGCTCCAGTTTCTCTCCTGTTCGACAAAAAGGCGGGCTTTTTGATGGATGGTGGGCCAGTCGGACTCTTGAGCCAACAGTTGAAGCATCTTATCGGCTAGGGCGGTCGAGCTGCCCGCCTTGAAAAGAAAGCCGGTCTCGCCCTCCTCAATCAACTCCCGATGGCCTCCCACGTCCGAGGCGGCAACCAACTTGCCACAGGCCATGGCCTCCAGAGGCTTGAGAGGGGTGACCAGATCGGTCAGACGAATAGCCAGACGGGGGTAGACAAAAATATCCACCAGTTGATAGTACAGTGCCGCCTGATCGTGGGGAACCCGCCCGGTAAAAAGCACCCGATCCTCCAGCCCCAGCTTGCCAACCAGCTTCTTGATCAACGCCTCATCCGGCCCCCCTCCCACCAGTAACAGCACCACATTCGGCTGGGCCTGACCGATCGCCACCATCGCCTCAACCAAAACCGGCAACCCCTCATAGCCATAAAAAGAGCCGATAAAACCCAACACCTTTTTCCCGGCCACCCCCACCTGCTCAGCAAAACCAGCCGGCATAGTCGGAGCCGTTGAGAAGGTCTCCACGTTGACAGCGTTGGGAATGATGGTGACCTTCTCGGCCGGAATACCACGACCGATAATCTCTTCTCGCAGCCCCTGACAGATGGTGGTGACACAGCGGGCTCTGTTCACAACCCAACTCTCCATCCAGCGGGTCAGGCGATACCGAGGCCCCCACGCCCGACTGGTTCCATGACTCACGGCGGCATCTTCCCAAAAAGCCCGGATTTCATACACCACCGGAATACCCCGTCGCGCACCCACCCGCACCGCCGCCACGCCGTTGAGGGCAGGAGAGTGGGCGTGGAGAATATCCGGCTTGATCTGCTCCACCAACGCATCCAGTCGAGCCTCCAGCGCCCGGATGGCAACCGCCTGCTGCAGCAGGGGAAGTTTCGCCAGAACACCCCCCTTGGCCTGGGTGCGATGGAAGGTTAAACCAGAGACAACCTCCTGTTGCAGCCCACCGTCATCATGGCGCAATCCGGTCACCTGATGGGTCTCCCACCCTCTCTTTTTCTGCTCCAGAAGAATAGAGCGGGTGCGGAAGGTGTAGCCGCTTTGCAACGGCAGGGAGTGGTCCAGCACATGAAGTATTCGCATTAGAACCTTATCGTCAGATCGTTTCCAGGATTAGTTCAACACCCGATTGTCCACACTCCAAATCACGACCTGCCCCACAAAAGAGCGATCCCTCTGCCATCCAGGGAGAGGGGCCTTTCGACCAGAAGAAACAGCAGGGCCGAAACCAGGCAACATAGCAGAAAAACCGGCGGCAATAATAGCCAATACCAAGAGGAGGCCACCGGTTGGGCGTGAGGAAAAAACCAGGCCAGAACAACAAAGAAGGCTTTAATGGTCAAACCGTGGGTCAGAAAAAAAGAGTAGCTGAAGTTTCCCACCCAACAGAGAGGCCGCCAAGAGAAAAAATCCGCCAACCACCCCTCCCCCCGCATGGCCGCCGCCGCCAGGGTAAAGGCCGAAACAAACAGACAATAGTGGGCAACCTCTCGCCACGGCTCCCAGGGTATCCCCTCCAGCCGAACCCCCACCATCAGACCATAGGTGACCGCCAACAGCAGCAGAGCAAGACCATTCAGCCCCCTGGTCGAGACAGCAAGCTCCCCCCCTTTTTGATACTCCCAAAGCACCATACCAAACACAAACATGGAGGCTCTAAGCTGCTCCGGCATAAAAAAGAGAATGGCAAACCAGACACCGACAAAAATCAGCAACCGCTGGGCACGGCCCCTCTCTCTTAGACGAAACAGGAAAACAGTCAGGGGAAGCAGCACATAGAACATCACCTCCAGACGCAAAGACCACGCGACGGTGATAAACAGGTCATCCGCATAGATAAAGGGGGGCGCGAGGGTCATGTTGGCAAGAAAAAAAGTCAGATAAGGCCCCATTTCGGTCGGCACCACCTTGTCGGTAGGGACCAGATAGTACAAAAGCAAATAGAGGGGAAAAACCACCATGTAGGTGGGGTAGATACGGATAAACCTTCTTTTAAAGTAGGGTAGAGCCAAAAAATGAGGGTTGATGGCGATCCCATAGAGCAGATAACCACTCAACAAAAAGAAAAAATCCACCCCGGTATGACCTAAAAAACCCAAGACTTCCGCAACCATTCGGGTAATGGAATCCTCTGGAAGCCAGTCGGTGATCTGGTCTCGGTAGTGGACAAAAAAGACCGCAATGGCAGCCAAGCCACGCATCCCCTCCAAGGCACGGGACCAGCCAGCTTTGACGGAGGAAAATTCGAAGAGTCGAATAAAAAGTTGGTACACGCTATTCCAACTACCCTTTCAAGGGGTCATTCCGGGGAGGAACACCTTTTTCATCTCTACGCCCCCTTTTTTACCAAGCCAATCACCACCCTCCCCTCGTGTCTGATTTCGAGGATGTGGTGACCATTGACCGAGCACCAGGCCGGTAGATCGTTAACCAGGCCAGGGTCGGTGGCATGGATCTCTATAACCGCCCCAACCGCCAACGGGCGAATGGCCTGCTCCGCCCGTAGAATCGGCAAAGGACAGAGGAGATTTTTAGCGTCCAATATCTGGGCAGAGTCAGACATGCCACTCTTTTTCCACCTGATGAGCCGGCATGGGGATCACGGTAAAAGCGTCACTCCCCGTCTCTCCTTCCACCACCATGGTCACCTCACTGCGATTCTTCCCTTTTCCGTAGCGGGCGGCTATGCGACAGGCCAGAATCAGCCCCTCCTTATCAGGGCTGCCCTCCAACAGGGTGAAGGGTCCGGGGAGGTTTTTGGCACGAATGGTCATTCGACCCGCTTTAAAACCGGAAAGAAAATGGTTCTCCGACTCATCCCGCCCGATAATCAGCTTGAAATCACCCCTTGGACGCAGGTGTCGGCCCGCTTTGAGGAGGACGATATCCTCCATGCTGTAGGCTTTGCTATCACGGAATTGCCATAAATCCTGTAGCTTGCGGGCGTAGTTTTCATCGGTAAGAAAACAGCACCCTCCGGCCGGGGTGGGATAGTCGACAATCGAAAACGCTTTAGCCAGCGCCATCTGGGGCTTGCGGCTGCGTCCGGTAAAGTTTTTAAGTTTTTCCCGGTCAACCCAACCCCGTTTTTCCGGTTCGGTTTCTGGCATATATTGGGCGCACAGGGGGCGCAGCAACCACCCTCTCACCCCGGCATCCCGATCGATAACCGGAAAGGTATCCTTGCGCTGGCTCATGGGGCGCTGACCCATCACTTCACCGGTAAAGATGAAGTCATAACCCAACTCTTCTTTCAACTCCCAAGCCTTGGCAACCATAAAAATTTTGCAGTCCAGACAGGGATTGAGATTTTTTCCGTAGCCATGTTTGGGGTTGGTGACAATGCGGACATAATCTTCGGAGATATCCACCATATGCAACTTGACACCCAAGGTTTGTGCGGCATGGAGGGCATCGTGGCGAGGCGGTTCCGCCCCTTTTTTAGGGTTGCGAATGGCGCCGGTATGGCTCTGGATGCAGAAGCCGGTATGAAAGTTGACACACCCCACCTCGATCCCCTGCTCTTGCAACACCCGCACCGCCAAAGTGCTATCCAACCCGCCAGAAAGCAACCCCAAAGCCCGAACAGGCCGCGTGGCATCCTTGCCTCTCTCTTCACTCATCTCTTCACTCATCCTTACGCTTCAGAAAGCCAACGGGCCGCATCCAGGGCGTGGTAGGTGAGAATAAGGTCAGCCCCCGCCCGCTTGAAGCCGGTAAGCGTCTCCAGTACAACCCCCTTTTCGTCAATCCACCCCTTCTGAGCCGCCGCTTTAACCATGGCGTACTCCCCACTGACATTATAGATGGCCAAAGGGAGCTGAAAATGGTTTTTGAGGTCTCGAAGGATATCCATATAGGCCAGGCCAGGCTTGACCATCAGCAGGTCTGCCCCCTGCTCCACATCCAACGCCGCTTCCCGCAGGGCCTCTATCCGGTTGGCGGCATCCATTTGGTAGGAACGCCGATCACCAAAAGAGGGGGTGTTCTCTGCGGCCTCTCGGAAGGGGCCATAATAGGCGGAAGCGTATTTAACCGCATAAGAGAGTATGGGCACCTCTTCAAAGCCTGCCGTGTCCAGTGCGCCACGTATGGCTTGAATCATGCCATCCATCATCCCGGATGGGGCGACCATGTCGACACCAGCTTGTGCCTGAACCACCGCCGCCTCTCCCAGAAGAGTCAAGGTTGCATCGTTATCAACGCTCTCCCCTTTGATGGGTCCACAGTGACCATGGTCGGTATATTCGCAAAAGCAGGTATCGGCAATCAGATAGAGGTCGGGAACAGCGGCTTTGATCTGCTCAATGGCCTGCTGCACAATGCCCTCCTGACTGCGAGCATCGCCACCGGTAGCATCTTTTTCGGCCGGAATACCAAAGAGGATAACCCCCCCCAACCCCAACTCTTGGGCCTGTCGGGCCACTTCGATAGCCTGATCGATGGAGAGTTGATCCACCCCCGGCATGGAGAGAACCGGTTTTTTAATCCGTTCTCCTGGCACTAAAAAGAGTGGTAGAATCAGGTCTTCGGGATGCAGATGGTTCTCTCTGACCATGCGGCGAATGGCAGGATTTTTGCGCAATCGGCGGGGACGGTGTATGATCTGGGCCATGAAATTCTCAAGTGGGGGTCATAAGGTTCGAAAAAGATAGAATATTATACTATCCTACTGGTAAACAGCCCTCAGCCGGATTATCCTTGGCAACAGGGCAACACTAAACAGAGTCTCGGAAGAGTATATCATATCTTTCCAGGCCAGGGAAAACGGTCACGTGGGTTTCTTTACAAATGATCGGTGAGCTTCTCAACTCTGACACATCGTTAAAGAGATGTTTTCAACCATGATTCAATCTATTGGCGACACCTTGATGGCTGCCGGGAAAACCGACGTAGGTTGCCTTCGAACCCTGAATGAAGACAACCTGCTCATCGATGAGCAACTGGGCCTGTTGATTATTGCCGACGGGATGGGCGGCCATTCAGCCGGCGAGGTGGCGAGCGCCCAGGTTATCCGATCCATCTGCCACTCGCTTCAAGAGGCCATTAAAACCCCACCCCAAGAGATCACCCAGACAGCCCCTCCCCAAGACAACGACACACCTCAAGGGGATGACGAACCCACCATCGACCGAATGCCCAACCCCATCGTCGGTATGATTCGCAGCGCAGCCAATGCGGCCAATTCAGCCATCAACACCATCAACCGTGCGGAGGATTGTGCCGACGGAACCGGCATGGGATCGACCCTGGTTGGCCTGTGGCTTCCCTCTTTCAGTGAAGTTCCCGTTATTTTCCATGTGGGTGACAGTCGGCTCTATCATTTTCGCCAGGGAAAAATGACCCAGGTGACCCAAGACCACTCCATGTACCAAAGATGGCTTAACATGGGGGGTAAAGGCATGGCCCCCGCCCAGAACATTCTTCTGCAAGCGGTAGGACCCACCGAACATGTCACCCCAGACATCCATTTTAAAGAGATGGAACAGGGCGATATCATCCTGCTCTGCTCGGATGGACTGACCGGCATGGTCTCTATAGAGGCCATCCAAGACACCTTGGCCACCGCCCGCAGTGACAACCTGGACAGCGTGGTTGATCAGCTGGTAGAGATGGCCAGAGAGGGAGGCGGTAAAGATAATATCTCCGTTATTGTCGGATATTTTCTTAAATAGTCCCCTCCAAAAACAGATCAAAGAGGGGTTCTCCCCATCCAAAAAATGAGAGCGGGAGAGAGATACTAAACAACGAACCAACACGATGGACACCTTCCTACCATCGGAGAGAATTGAGGGTATCATGCCAGTAACCAACTCCTTAGCCATACTGTTTGCAGATATAGCCGGAAGTACCAAACTGTACGAAACAGTCGGTGACGCCAAAGCCCGCGAACTGACATCAAGCTGTCTTGATCTTCTGTCCCGTATTACCCACGAACACCAAGGGGTGGTCATCAAGACCATCGGTGATGAGATCATGTCCACCTTCCCCACCCCAGACTCGGCGGCCGAGGCGTCAGTTCGCATGCAGGAGGAGGTAGAGGAGAGCAGCCCTTCATGGGGCTCCACTCTGCACATCCGTATCGGCTTTCACTTTGGCGAGGTCATTGAGGAAGAGGGGGATGTGTTCGGGGATGCGGTCAATCTGGCGGCACGAATGGCGGCCCAGGCCAAGGGAGACCAGATCATCACCTCCGGGGAAACCCTGGACCAAATGAGTCCGCACCTCTCCTGTGATGGTCGGGAACTTATCAAGGCCCACGTCAAAGGCAAAGCCGATCCCATTCGAATCTGCGAACTGACCTGGGGCGAAGAGGAGGAGTTGACCATCATGGGAGGGGTGGACAACACCACCCTGACCAACCTCAACCACGAGAACGCCTCTCTGACCATCTCCTATGGCGGCAAAGAGAGGGTGATTAATGGATCCAACCCCGGTGTGACCATGGGCCGAGGCAAGACCAACACCTTTGTGGTGCCCGACAGCATGTCCTCCCGAAACCATGCCAAATTCGAATACCGCCGGGGTCGAATCTACCTCATCGACCAGAGCACCAACGGCACCTTTGTCACCCCCAACAGCGGAGAGACCTTTTTCATCCATCGGGACGAACATATTCTTCAAGATGCCGGCGTCATCGGGCTGGGTCATGAGGTGACCGCCTCCGACTCCCTGGCTATTCACTATCGCTCCTGATCCGCCCTGCTCAACCCGCTCTATTTTCTATTTCTCGGCATGAAAGGAAGAGCGAGCCAGAGGGTGACTCTCTACCCGAAGAAAGCCCATCTCCTCTGCCTCTGTTTTCAGATCATCAAACGCTTCAGGCGTCCAGTACCGCTCAACCGGGTGGTGGGTTGGGCTGGGCCGCAGATACTGGCCAACGGTCAGATAGACCACCCCAATCCGGCGAAGATCCGCCAACACCGCCATCACCTCCAGAAGAGACTCTCCCAGCCCCAACATCAAACCGCTCTTGACCATCACCCCCTCCCCCACCTGAGCCGCCCGCTCCAACACACCCAGAGAGTATGAGTAGTTGCCCGCAGGACGTACCTGAGAATAGAGACGGGGAACGGTCTCCACATTATGGTTGAACACTTCGGGCTTAACCGCCAACACCTGCTCCAAAGCCCCCTTTTTATCGCGAAAGTCCGGGGTTAGCACTTCGATACTGGGCGGATTTTCCTGGTCTCTGAGGGCCTGGATGCAGTCGACAAAGTGGGCAGCCCCACCATCGGCCAGATCATCACGATCCACCGAGGTTACCACCACATGCTTCAACTGCATGACCCGACTTGCCGCCGCCAACCGCCTGGGCTCCTCCGGGTCGATGGCTCCGGGCCGACCGGTTGTCACATCGCAAAAGGCGCAACGTCGGGTACAGATATCACCCAAAATCATAAACGCTGCCGCCCCCTCATGCCAACACTGGCCAACATTGGGACAGGAGGCCGATTCACACACGGTATTCAGACCGTGATGCTGAACAATTTGGCGTATGGCGAGATAACCCGGAGAGGTTGGCGCCTTGACCTTCAACCAGCGCGGCTTACCCCTCACCCCCTGCCGACTGTCCGCCGATTTTAACGGGACTGTGCTGTTGGTCACGCTTCATCTACTCCAATCTTCAAAAAAAACTTGCGGCGAATTTTCTCATCAAACGCTTTCCATTTTAACTGGGATAGTTCCGTATCATCCTGACCGGAGAGAAACCCCAAGGGAATTTCAAATCCCCCCGCGTTACTTTTTCCACCACCATAAAAGATCCCGTTCTCCATCCGACCCAAGGCCTCTTTCAAAAAGCTGTCTGGCCCTAGAGCCACCTCGGTTGTGCGTAAGGAGCCATGGATGGATTCCCCCTCATGAGAGTGGGTGACGATGCCATAGACGATGGCGGTGTGGGTGGTTGCCTCTGTCAGCAGAAAATCGGCCGCCTGAGGGATAGCATCCCGATCGCTGGAGCGGAGATACCCCACCCCCGAAAGACAAAAACCCTCGCGGACTACCCGGTTTTCCAGCGCCAGACGGATCACCTCCATAACCCGATGGCTGCGCTGTTGATGCAAAATTTCAACCAGCAGTTCATGATCCAGAAAAGGGTGTAGCTGGGCGGCCGAATTAAAATCCAGCGGAAGGGCCGTAATCATGGAGCCGGTCTCACTGATGATTCCGTGCATCAGAGCCGTCGCCAACCGCCGGTGTTCCGGTTTGGAGGTTTTCAGATCCAACCCACCCCTGTCGATATAGTCGGCAAAAATAGAGGCACAAGCGCCCACAGGCCGGATATCTTGAAAAAGAGGGGTAAGTCGATCTTGAAGGGCATGATGATCCACCACCGCCAGAACCGGCACCCCCACTGCCTCCAAGCGGTCGACCAGATTGGAGGTGGTCCCCTGGTTGTCGACAAAAATGGAGCCTTGGTACAGATCAGCCGGAATCGGCTCTTTACCCCATTTGGTCAGGCCGATATGCAGTAGGTTGATCATGGCGATATTTTCCTGGTGGCTAATCCGCCCGCCATAGATCAGATCGGTCTCAATGCCCCGCTCTTCGGCAATCAATTGATAGGCGTACCCACAGGAGATAGCATCAGGGTCAGGAAAATCCTGCAAAACCACCGCATGCCTCTCTCCTTCTCTTCCTTGCAAAAGAGAGAGAAAGGTTGCCGCTAATTTATCCGAAACATCATCTGTCATCGTCTCCAACTCCTTGCCAAGCTACCGTGGTGCCATCCACCTACCCCTTTTAGTAAGTATGGGATTGACTATACCCCCCCGCCATTGTTATTTCTAGTCGATCTTGTCTTTTATTTTCGTTAACTTACCACAAAATGACCAGGCCACAACCCTGAGACGCGCTCTTTTCAAGGGCTGGACAGGCCACTATTTTTGCCAAGGGAGAGAAACTGTGAAAAAACAGCACACCCGCATCGCAATCCCATTCCCCCTGTTTGCCATCCTTCTTGCCTCTCTCCTGATCAGCGGCTGCCTGGGTAGCACCAACCGACGTGAACTGGCTCGGGAAATAGCGGAAAACGGCTCCCTTCGAGGCGAGATCATCCGTACCGATCTCTTCAATCTGCTCTCCTACTCCCGCCTGGCCCGCCCCGACCAACCCCTGACCGTCTACATCGAGGGAGATGGTCAAGCCTGGATCAATCGTCACACCCGCTCCAAAGATCCCACTCCACGCATCCCTGTAGCACTCAAGCTGGCTGTCTTGGATTTTGCGCCCAACGTAGCCTACCTGGGCCGCCCCTGCCAGTTTGTGCAGAGGGATGACCGTCGAAACTGTCGAGGTGAATTTTGGTCCCAAGAGCGGTTTTCCGAGCCGGTCATCTCCGCCACCAACCAAGCCATAGACCAGCTCAAAAAAAGAGCCCAGGCCACTTCCATCCATCTGGTGGGTTTTTCCGGTGGCGGGGCGGTCGCAGTATTGGCTGCTGCTCAACGCTCTGACGTCAAGAGTATTCGCACCCTGGCCGGTAATCTAGATCACCAAGCCTTTACCCAATTTCATGGCGTCTCTCCCCTGACAGGCTCATGGAACCCCATGGATGTGGTCGAAAAGATCAAAACCATCCCCCAACTCCACTTTTCCGGGTCATCCGATACCACCGTCCCCACCTCCATTGCCCAGAGCTTTATCGATGCCCAGGGGAAAACAGGGTGTGCCGGGCTGATTATCCAGAAAAAAATGGACCACAACGGTGAGTGGGAAGCTCTCTGGCCCGAACTGGTGGAACAGCCTCTTCCCAATTGTGGATGGTAGGCAATCTTTTTTGCCGACAGAATGGATTTCACACTTGCCCCGTAATAGCCGTTCTGATAAGCTCAACATTCTTTAATTGCTAAAGATTTTTTTTAAAATGGGTAGCCTCATGATCAACACGATTAGAAGATTCTCTACGCCTCTGTTTGTGCTTTCATGTTCTGCCAAACCACCCCCACCTCTTTCAAAGCCAACCAACGGGATTGATCAGGCCACGGTTTCATGGCTTGGCGCTGTTCTCTAAAGTACGGGAGAAATAACAATGGCCAGACGAACAGATCACTCTCGCGATGAACTCTTCGATTTGGTGTTGAACGCATCGCAACAAATCATCGAACTCGAAGGGGTCTCAGCCTTGACGGCCCGCCGCATAGCCAGCCGCATCGGTTACTCTCCCGGCACCCTCTATAACCTCTTCGATAACATTGATGAAATCGTACTCCATCTCAACGCCCGCACCTTGGACGATCTCTACCAGCAGATTTTCGAGAAGGTTGACCAAAGTACAGGCCGGGCCAAACTAGACCGGATGATCACAGCCTATCTTCAGTTTACCCAACCCACCAACCAAAGATGGAACCTGCTGTTTGAACACCGTCACCCTAACAATCAAACGCTTCCAGATTGGTATCAAGAGAGACTGGTGCGTCTGTTGGATCTCATCGCAACAATCCTGCAAAGCCTGCTGCCTGGCTGCGGAGAGAGAGAGATCAACCACAGCGCCCGAGTGTTATGGTGCAGCCTACACGGCATCTGCTCTCAAGCCGGAGAGAACCATCTCGATGGCGTCAACGCCAGAACAAAAGACGAAATGGCCCGATCCCTCATCTACAACTATGTCTCCGGGCTCAAACGGGCCGGCTAGCAGGGGGTATAATCCGACCCCTTTCAAGGAGAGGGGTGGTGGGGGTGGGAGGGGGACTCTAACTAATAAAAAAATGGCTGGGCCGCCAGGATTCGAACCTGGGTATACCGGAATCAAAATCCGGGGCCTTACCGCTTGGCGACGGCCCATCACACTTTCTCAAGAG